>NZ_JBIOAN010000002.1:0-17500 GCF_044452255.1 Kaistia sp. UC242_56 | reverse complement strand
TGATCAAGTGATAGAAGGGCATTCGGTGGATGCCTTGGCGCTAAGAGGCGATGAAGGACGTGGTACGCTGCGAAAAGTTACGGGGAGCTGCGAACAAGCTTTGATCCGTAAATATCCGAATGGGGAAACCCACCCAGCGATGGGTATCGTGCACTGAATACATAGGTGTACGAAGCGAACCCGGGGAACTGAAACATCTAAGTACCCGGAGGAAAGGACATCAACAGAGACTCCGCTAGTAGTGGCGAGCGAACGCGGATGAGGCCAGTGGTTCATGTGAGACAACCGGAAGGACTTGGAAAGGTCCGCCATAGTGGGTGATAGCCCCGTACGGGTAATGCGAACATGGATCCTTGAGTAAGGCGGGACACGTGAAATCCTGTCTGAACATGGGGGGACCACCCTCCAAGCCTAAGTACTCCTTAGCGACCGATAGCGAACAAGTACCGTGAGGGAAAGGTGAAAAGCACCCCGACAAGGGGAGTGAAACAGTTCCTGAAACCGGATGCCTACAAACAGTCGGAGCCCAAGGTTTGTCCTGGGTGACGGCGTACCTTTTGTATAATGGGTCAGCGACTTAATCTGACGAGCAAGCTTAAGCCGATAGGCGTAGGCGCAGCGAAAGCGAGTCTGAATAGGGCATTCAGTTCGTCGGATTAGACCCGAAACCGGGTGATCTAGCCATGAGCAGGTTGAAGGTGCGGTAACACGCACTGAAGGACCGAACCCACGTCTGTTGAAAAAGACGGGGATGACTTGTGGCTAGGGGTGAAAGGCCAATCAAACTCGGAAATAGCTGGTTCTCCGCGAAAACTATTTAGGTAGTGCGTCGGATGAATACCTTGGGGGGTAGAGCACTGGATGGGCTAGGGGGATTTACCGTCTTACCAAACCTAACCAAACTCCGAATACCCAAGAGTACTATCTGGCAGACAGACGGTGGGTGCTAACGTCCATCGTCAAAAGGGAAACAACCCTGACCGCCAGCTAAGGCCCCCAAATCATGGCTAAGTGTGAAAGGATGTGGGGATCCCAAAACAACCAGGATGTTGGCTTAGAAGCAGCCATCATTTAAAGAAAGCGTAACAGCTCACTGGTCTAAATAAGGGTTCCTGCGCCGACAATGTAACGGGGCTCAAGCCATGTGCCGAAGCTGCGGATTTGATCTTCGGATCAAGTGGTAGCGGAGCGTTCCGTAAGCCTGTGAAGGAAGACTCGTGAGAGCTTCTGGAGGTATCGGAAGTGCGAATGCTGACATGAGTAACGACAAACAGTGTGAGAGACACTGTCGCCGAAAGTCCAAGGGTTCCTGCGTAAAGCTAATCTGCGCAGGGTTAGCCGGCTCCTAAGGCGAGGCCGAAAGGCGTAGTCGATGGGAATGAGGTGAATATTCCTCAGCCTGCGGGTAGTGACGAATGCCGTGTATTGTAGTGCCTTATTGGATTGGTGCTGCAGTGAAGGTGTTCCAGGAAATAGCTCCCGCTTATAGACCGTACCCTAAACCGACACAGGTGGACTGGTAGAGTATACCAAGGCGCTTGAGAGAATGGTGCTGAAGGAACTCGGCAAATTGCCTCCGTAACTTCGGGAGAAGGAGGCCCTCGTCTTGGGCAACCAGGGCGAGGGGGCACAGACTAGGGGGTAGCGACTGTTTACCTAAAACACAGGGCTCTGCGAAGCCGTAAGGCGACGTATAGGGTCTGACGCCTGCCCGGTGCCGGAAGGTTAAGAGGAGAGGTGCAAGCTTTGAATCGAAGCCCCGGTAAACGGCGGCCGTAACTATAACGGTCCTAAGGTAGCGAAATTCCTTGTCGGGTAAGTTCCGACCTGCACGAATGGCGTAACGACTTCCCCGCTGTCTCCAGCACCTACTCAGTGAAATTGAATTCCCCGTGAAGATGCGGGGTTCCCGCGGTCAGACGGAAAGACCCCATGAACCTTTACTATAGCTTTGCACTGGCATTCGTGTTTGCATGTGTAGGATAGGTGGTAGGCTTTGAAGCATGGGCGCTAGCTCGTGTGGAGCCATCCTTGAAATACCACCCTTGTGAATATGAATGTCTAACCGCGGTCCGTCATCCGGATCCGGGACCGTGCATGGTGGGTAGTTTGACTGGGGCGGTCGCCTCCCAAAGTGTAACGGAGGCGCGCGATGGTGGGCTCAGACCGGTCGGAAATCGGTCGTCGAGTGCAATGGCATAAGCCCGCCTGACTGCGAGACTGACAAGTCGAGCAGAGACGAAAGTCGGCCATAGTGATCCGGTGGTCCCACGTGGACGGGCCATCGCTCAACGGATAAAAGGTACTCTGGGGATAACAGGCTGATGATGCCCAAGAGTCCATATCGACGGCATCGTTTGGCACCTCGATGTCGACTCATCACATCCTGGGGCTGGAGAAGGTCCCAAGGGTTCGGCTGTTCGCCGATTAAAGTGGTACGTGAGTTGGGTTCAGAACGTCGTGAGACAGTTCGGTCCCTATCTGCCGTGGGTGTAGGAATATTGAGAGGATCTGTCCTTAGTACGAGAGGACCGGGATGGACGTACCTCTGGTGGACCTGTTGTGGCGCCAGCCGCATTGCAGGGTAGCTATGTACGGACGGGATAACCGCTGAAAGCATCTAAGCGGGAAACCCACCTCAAAACGAGTATTCCCTTGAGAGTCGTGGTAGACCACCACGTTGATAGGCCGGGTGTGGAAGTGCGGCAACGCATGTAGCTTACCGGTACTAATAACTCGATTGGCTTGATCATTCTCATTAATCCATGCTCATCCCAGGTGATCTCCAAGAGAGCACCGACAATGAACATCGATGACAAAACCAGTTTCTGTGCTTCGCCGGCCTGGTGGTCATGGCGAGGAGCCTGAACCCGATCCCATTCCGAACTCGGCCGTTAAACTCCTCTGCGCCAATGGTACTTTGTCTTAAGACACGGGAGAGTAGGTCGCTGCCAGGCCTGCAAAGCACAGAAAAAACAAACCCTTCGAGACACTCAATCTTCTCTCTACGATGACAAACACACAAAACCCCGCCGCGCCAAAAGCCGGCGGGGTTTTGTCGTTCTGGGCACAGGCAAAGGGAAATGGCGGAGCGCGAGGGGGCCGAGGTAAGGCCGCGTCATAGCTCCCAAGCCTAGCTCGGCCCGAGGCCAGGACGCGAAAGCGCCAGACCAGACCGCCGGAAAAACCGTCCCAGTACCAACGCGGAGGCCGAGCGGCAGAACCGCGTGCACAAGAAGCCCAGGCAATCCGGCGCCCCAGCGCTGTCGTCGATCGAGAACGCCTAAGCCCCTGATGCGACCGCGAGTTCGGAGACCGCCGTCAATCCGACAAAAGGGCGGTGCGTTCGAGCCCCGCCTCCGCCAAAGCTCCGGCTCCGGGAGAAAATGAGCGGTTGCAAGGCCGTCCGGGTGGATATGGCGCAGGTCTGCCAGCTCACCCAACCTCGTGACAATCTTCCTCGGCCGGGAGAATATTGCCCTACGAGGAACGCTGCTTTGCTCCGGCTACAAGTCCGCGCTGAGCCGCCGGGATCGCCAGCACGCCAGTAAATCGGATGGTCTGGCAGAACCTGTACTTGACCTCGTCCGTGGAGGCAGACTGTCTTTCTCAAGCGCGCAGCCAAATCCCTGCGCTGAGATGTTCGCGCGTCGTCGCGGACGAAGGTATCCCCTGCAGAGCGGCGCCTGATCGCGCGAAATTCGTTGCAACGGGTCCGGATCGCTTGGCCGAGGGCGAGACGATCAAATTCGTCCAGAAAATCAGGCGGCGTCGACGGTCAGGGGCAGCATGCGTTCGCGTGAGGCGGCGAGCAGGCGGGTCATCGCATCCGCGGCTTCCTTCGGCCGGCGCGCGAGAATCGCCGTCCGCACGGCGTCATGCAGGGCGATGTCCTCGTTGGGCTGCGCTGCGTGCTGCTGCAGCATTTCCGACGAGACCCGCAGCGCGGACTTCACCGCGCTGCCGATGGTGACGAACAGGCCGTTATGCGACGCGTTGATCACGGCCAGATGGAAGCCGAGCGCCGATTCGGACGTCGCCTTGATCGGTAGCTTCTGGTCATAGGCCGCCACCAGCTCGTGAAAATAGTGCTCGATCTTGGCGAGGTCATCCGCCGTCCCGTCGCGCGCGGCCAGGAACGACGCGCGCGGCTCGAAGCAGAGGCGCATCTCAAAAATGTCCTCGACGATCTTGTTGTCGAACTGCGCCTGCAGGCGCCAGGCCAGGACGTCGCGATCGAGCAGGTTCCATTCGGCGAAAGGCAGCACGCGGGTGCCGATCTTGGGTGAAACCTCGATCAGCCGCTTGCCCGCCAGGCTCTTCACCGCCTCGCGAATCGTCGTCCGGCTAACGCCATAGGTCTGGCAAAGCTCGCTCTCGATCGGCAGGGCCGTTCCAGGCACGAATTCGCCGGAGACGATCCGGACGCCAATATGATTGGCGACCTGCGCGCTCATCGTCCCAACCGGTAGAAGCTCGCGCTCCAGCATCACACCCTCTCCCGCCAAGTGCCATCCCTTTACGCGGTTTTTCGCGGCTAGGCCAAGTCCTCGCTGCCAATCCCGGGCGAGGGGTGGTTCGGGATGTGCGTCCGGCGACGAGCCGATTGACAAACCCCGAGATCAAAACCATGATCCACGTATATGATAATACCATTGAGGCCACCTTGGGGAGGGGGCTCAGCGGGAAATCGTATGGGAGGCCGACGCCGAATGCTTTTTCGGCAAGGACGGACCGCCCCCGAATCGGGCCATCGCGCAGCGCGCGCCGAGACGGGCGGAGCAGGCAAGGGCCGGGATTGCCGGCCAGCGCCAGGACAGGAAATGCGGTCGCTCCTGGGGGCGACATCCAAGAAGAATGGTCGCCGGAGGACGGGTCTTGTTGGGAGATCCGAAGTGCGACAGCAAAGTGGAGGAATCGGGATATGCGGAAGTTTATGACGAAGGCGCTCGCCACGGCGGCGTTGCTGGCCCTGACGGTCGGCGCGCAGGCGAAGGAGACGGTTGTCTGGTGGGACTTCCTGTCGGGCGGCGACGGCGTCCGGATGAAGTCGCTGATCGACGAATTCAACAAGTCGAACCCGGACATCGAGATCCAGGCGACGACGCTCGAATGGGGCGTTCCGTTCTACACCAAGGTCCAGACTTCGGCTGCCGTCGGCGAAGGCCCCGACGTCATGACCTATCACCTGTCGCGCCTGCCGCTCGGCGTCGATTCGGGCGTACTGCGCGAAATCACGCCGGACGAACTCAAGGCGGCCGGCATTGACGGCGCTAATTACGCCCCGGCGAACTGGAAGGCGGCCCAAGTTGACGGCAAGCAGTATGCGATCCCGTTCGACATCCATTCGATCGTGCTGTTCTACAACAAGGACGCGCTGAAGAAGGCCGACCTCCTGGGCGAGGACGGCAAGCCGAAGGGCTTGGATGGCATCGAGAACTTCGACGCCGCGCTGAAGAAGCTCAAGGATGCTGGCTATGACTACGGCATGTCCTTCCAGACGGCCGGCGACGGCGGTGTCTGGCGCGTCTTCTATTCGCTCTTCAATCAGCAGGGCGGCGAGTTCTTCAAGGACGGCAAATTCCTCGACGGCGACAATGTCGACAAGGCAGCCAAGGCGGCCGGCGCGATGGCCAAGTGGGTCTCCGACGGCGTCGTGCCGAAGCAGACCGACTACAATCCGTCGATCGCCCTCTTCACGTCCGGCAAGGCCGCGACCCTGATGAACGGCGTCTGGGAAGTCCCGACGATGGCCGACCTCGCCAAGCAGGGCAAGCTCGGCTTCGAGTGGGGCGCGGTCCAGATCCCGACCCTGTTCGACAAGCCCGCGACCTGGGCGGACTCACACGCTTTCGCCATTCCGGACCGTAAGGGCAAGGAAATCTCGCCGGAAAAGCTGAAGGCTGTCCTGACCGCGATCAAGTGGATGAACGAGCACTCGATCAGCTGGGCGAATGCCGGTCACATCCCGGCCTATGTCCCGGTGACCCAGACCGAGGCGTTCAAGACGATGGAGCCGAACGCGACCTATTCGACGCTGGCCGCCACCGCCGTGTTCGATCCGACCAGCAAGCTCGCTGGCGTTGCCTCGCCGGTCTATGAGGCCTCCGCCAACAACATCACCACGGTGGTGAATGGCGACATGGATGCCCAGGCGGGCGCCGAAGGCCTGCGTGACGAACTGCAGGGACTTCAGGACTAGTCCTGAATTATCGACGCTTCACGACCCGGCCGGTTCGCCGGCCGGGTCACCCGCCTTGAAGCCTGGAAGCCTCCCATGCACACCAAATCACGCGATAACTGGGTCGCGGCGGCCTTTGTCGCCCCCTTCGTCATCGCCTATCTCGTCCTGTTCCTTTACCCGACCGTTCGGATGGTGATCCTCACCTTCACCGACGCGCCGCTGATCGGCGCCGGGAAATGGATCGGCTTCAAGAACTATCAGAGGCTCTTCAACGACAAGGCCTATCTCAGCGCCGTCTGGAATACGGGCTATTTCGTTCTGCTGACGGTTATTCCGAACACGCTGCTCGGCCTTGTCTTCGCGATGATGGTCAATCGGCAGAAGGGCTATGTCCAGAGCTTCATCCTGGCGGCGTTCTTTCTTCCCTACATCCTCCCGGTCTCGGTCGTGTACCGCATCTGGGAATGGATGATGGACTACCAGTTCGGCATTGCTCAGCACGCGCTCGACGCCTTCTATGGCGAGCGGGTTGCGGTCTTCCGCAACAAGATCTGGGCCATGCCGATGATGGCCTTCGTGACGATCTGGTGGACGATCGGTTTCAACGTGCTGCTGTTCATCGCCGGACTGCGCAACATTTCGCAGGACATGTATGACGCTTCGGCTCTTGATGGCGCCAAACGCTGGAAGCAGTTCCGCTACATCACCTGGCCCCTGATCTGGCCCGTGACCGCCCTCGTGCTGACGATCCAGCTGATCCTGCAGCTCAAGATCTTCGACCAGATCTATCTGCTGACACTGGGCGGCAACGTCAACAACACGATGGTGCTGGTTCAGTACATCTACAAGCAGGCGTTCCAGCTCAATAAGGGAGGCTATGGTGCGACGGTTGCGTTCTCCCTGTTCGCGATCATCGTCGTGGTCTCCGTGTTGCAGTACCAGGCTCTGAGGGCGAGACCGCGATGAATCTTCTCAAGATCGATTTCGCCGGACGCCTGATCACGCTGATCACGCTCGCCATCGCCATCGTCTGGGCGTTCCCTCTTTACTGGGCGGTCATTACGACGTTGAAGCCCGAATTCGAGGTGGCGCAGCCGGGGCTCAACCTGCTGCCGAAAACGTGGACGCTCGGCGCCTATACCCATGTGCTGACGACGACCAAGATCGGCCAGTGGTACGTGAACTCCGTCGTCGTCGCGGTGTCGGTGACCCTGCTTGTCGTCATGATGGGTGCGCTCTGCGGCTATGCGCTGTCGCAGCTGAGGTTCCGCGGCCGGACGGCGCTGTGGTTCACCGTGCTGGCGAGCTTCATGGTGCCGATCCAGGCCCTGATCGTCACGCATTTCGTGCTGATGAGCCAGCTCGGCCTGATCAATTCGTGGCTCGGCATCGTCCTGCCGCAGCTGATCGTTCCCGTCGTCGTCATCGTCTACAAGCAGTTCTTCGACAGCGTGCCGAAGGATTTTCGCGAGGCCGCGCGCGTGGATGGCGCCAACGAGTTCGACATCTTCTTCCGCATCTACCTGCCGATGAACTGGGGCGTCACGACCGCGCTGGCGATCATCACCTTCATCGGCGCCTGGAACGCCTTTCTCTGGCCGTTCCTCGTCTCGACCGCGGATGACACGATGACGGTCACGGTCGGCATCACGATGGTGAAGGAAAACTTCGGCGTCCAATACGCCCGAAACCTTGCCGCCGCCGTGCTCGCCGCGCTGCCCGTCGCCATCGCCTACCTGGTTTTCCAGAGGCGCGTGACCCAGGCGATCATGCTTTCCGCCGGCATCAAGGGTTGATGCCGGACCCTTCAACCTCCGCCGCGACCGGGCCCCGGAACGGGATCGCGGCGGTTTCCTTCACGACCAAGCCGAGAGCTTCCATCCCATGTTGAACGCCAAACTTATCGTTGACCGCGACTTCGTCGTATCCGAACTCGACCGACGCATCTTCGGCACTTTCGTCGAGCATATGGGCCGCTGCGTCTATGGCGGCATCTACGAGCCGGGCCATGCCACCGCCGACGAGGACGGTTTCCGCGGCGACGTGCTGGAGCTTACCCGCGAGCTCGGCACGACGATCATCCGCTATCCCGGCGGCAATTTCCTGTCCGGCTACAATTGGGAAGACGGCGTCGGCCCGGCCGACAAGCGCCCCGTCCGCCGCGACCTCGCCTGGTTCTCGACCGAGACGAACCAGTTCGGCACCAACGAATTCATGAAGTGGTCGAAGAAGGCTAATATCGAGCCGATGTTCGGCGTCAATCTCGGCACCAAGGGCGCCGACGAGGCGCGCCAGTTCCTCGAATATTGCAACCATGAAGGCGGCTCGGCGCTGTCGGACCTCCGCAAGGAGCATGGCTACGAGAAGCCGCACGACATCAAGTTCTGGTGCCTCGGCAACGAGATGGATGGTCCCTGGCAGATCTGCCACAAGACCGCGGAAGAATATGGCCGCGTCGCGCTTGAGACCGCCAAAGTGATGCGCTGGGTCGACCCGACCATCCAGCTCGCCGCCTGCGGCTCGTCGCACCGCAACATGCCGACCTATGGCTCCTGGGAATACCAGGTCCTCGATCATTGCTATGACGAGGTCGACTTCATCTCGCTGCACACCTACTTCAACAACCATGCGGATTCCGCCGCCGAATATTTCGGCGTCATTGAGCTGCTCGATGCGTTCATCAAGGAAGTCGCGGCGATCTGCGACGCGGTCGGCGCCAAGCGTCGCTCGCACAAGAAGATCATGCTGTCGCTCGACGAATGGAACGTCTGGTACAAGACGCACAAGATCGAGAACATGCGCGTTCCCGGCTGGCCGGAAGCTCCGCCGCTGATCGAGGAAGTCTACAACACCGAGGACGCACTGATCGTCGGCGGCGCCCTGATCGCGATGCTCAACAATGCCGACCGCGTCAAGGTGGCCTGCCTGGCGCAGCTGGTGAACGTCATCGGCCCGATCATGACCGAGACCGGCGGTGACGCCTGGCGCCAGACGATCTTCCATCCCTTCGCGCTCGCCTCGAAGCACGGCCATGGCCGCGTCCTGCGCAGCGTCGCGGAATCGGATTCCTACAGCGCCAAGACCTTCCCGGAGATCCCGTATCTCTATGCGACCGTCATCGACAACCCCGCCGATGGCACGACGACGGTGATCGCGCTCAACCGCAGCCTGACGGATTCGATGGAAGTCGAGGTCGAACTGCGCGGCCTCGGCGCCGATCGCGAGCTGGTGCACGCGACCGAGCTGCATCATTCGAACCTCAAGGCCGTCAACACCAAGGAAGCGCCGAACACCGTCGCGCCGAAGGCCAACAAGGACGTGACGATCAACGGCGAGCGGATGACGGTCCGCCTGAAGCCGGCCTCGTTCAACGTCATCACCACCAAGGCGACGCCGGCCAGCAACGCCTGAGTCTGGCTTCCTCCCGAACGCCCAACTGCGCCCGCATCCTCACCGATGCGGGCGTTCTTTTTTCGGCGCCGGCTTCTTGTGCGATCGCCTGAGCCGGCATCCGCGTAGCAAGAAATCGCTGCGGCCCAATCGGTCGCGTTGCGAAAACGGCCCGGCGACCCTATGACATCGGCATGGCCATCATCGATCTCGCCAATCCGACGCGCTTCATGTCGCTGACCGATCGCCTCCTGCCCTGGCTTTGGGGCGCGACGGTGCTCGTGCTTGGCACGGGTCTCTATGTGGGCCTGTTTGTCGCGCCCGCCGACAATCTGCAGGGTGAGACCTACCGCATCATTTTCATCCATGTTCCGGCCGCCTGGCTCGCCATGTTCGGCTACGGCATGATGGCGGCTGCCGCACTGGGCACGTTGATCTGGCGCCATCCGCTTGCTGATGTCGCGGCGAAGGCGACCGCGCCGGTCGGCGCCGCCTTCACGCTGATGGCGCTGATAACGGGTTCGCTCTGGGGCAAGCCGATGTGGGGCACCTGGTGGGAGTGGGATGCCCGCATGACCTCGGTGCTGATCCTGTTCCTGATGTATCTCGGCCTGATCGCGCTCTGGAACGCCATCGAGGATCCGATCAAGGGCGGCCGCGTCGCCGCCGTGCTGATCCTCGTCGGCTCGGTCAATCTGCCGATCATCAAGTTTTCCGTCGATTGGTGGAACACGCTGCACCAGCCGGCCAGCGTGTTCCGGATGAGCGGATCGACGATCGATCCGAGCATGCTCTATCCGCTACTGATCTCGGCCGTCGGCGCGACGCTGCTTTTCCTCAGCCTCAGCCTGATGGCGATGCGCAATGAGATCCTGCGCCGGCGCATCCGGGCGCTGCGCCTCGTCGCTGCGGCAAGTCCGGTGGGAGCCGCGGCATGATCGAATCCCTCGGGCCGCATTCCGGCTTCATCCTCGCGGCCTATGCGGCCAGCGTGATCATCGTGCTCGCCGTGCTGGGCTGGATCCTGGCCGATGGCGTGTTGCTGCGCCGGCAGATGCGGGATCTCGAGGCGCGCGGCATCCGTCGGCGCTCCGCTCGCAAGGCCGCCACCGCGAACGCCAAAGCCTCGTCATGACCGCAACCGAGGTGAAGCCCGCGCGCTCGCTCGGACGACGGCTTGCCATTGCCGCGCCGATCGCCGCCTTTGCGGCGCTTGCCGTGATCTTCGTCATCCGGCTGGAGCAGGGCGGTGACCCGTCGCTGATCCCCTCGGCGCTGATCGGTCGCGCCGCGCCGGCCACCGTCCTGCCGCCGCTGGAAGGACTTGACCGTCCCGGCATCGATACCGCCGATCTCGCCGGCAAGGTCACGCTGGTGAATATCTGGGCGTCGTGGTGCGTGCCGTGCCGCGAGGAACATCCGATCCTCGAAAGGCTGGCCGCCGACGGCCGGATCAACCTTGTCGGCATCAACTACAAGGACAAGCCGGCCAATGCGCGCGGCTTCCTTGGCCAGATGGGCAATCCCTATGCCGCCGTCGGCGTCGACGAAAAGGGTCGCAGTTCCATCGACTGGGGCGTCTATGGCGTGCCCGAGACCTTCCTGGTCGGCCGCGACGGCAAGATCCGCTTCAAGTTCGTCGGCCCGCTCAGCGATGAGAGCCTGTCCTCCGTGCTGATGCCGGAGATCGAAAAGGCGCTGGCCGCGTCCTGATCGGCGGGGCGCCCTCTCTGCCTTTTCCGCAGGGCGTGAAGACGATCGAAGGGGCTAGCCGGTCGCGGCGTTTCCAAGCTCGACGATGCCGGCGGCCGTCGGCAGATCCGTGAAGAGGTGGGTGGCATAGCCACCTTGCAGCGCGGCCGCCATGCCGACGATCTTTTCGGCGCCGCTGGAAACCAGGATGCCGGTCGAAAGCCCCCGGATCTTGTCCGGCGTCAGGCCGATCATCCGCTCGTCCAGGCGGCCGGGCAGATGGTTGCCCGCCTTGTCGATGAAGCGGCTGCAGATCAGGCCGACCGCGCCGCGCGCCTGATAGTCGGCCAGATCCTCGGGACCGGCGATCCCGCTGGTCACGATATGGCTGTCGATCTCGCAGGATCCGACCGCGAACAGCGCCTTGTTGATGTGGTCGAGCTCGCAAAGCTGGGCGGCGATGACGCTTTCGCGCTGCAAGGCTTCCGCCATCGCCGCGCTGGAAACGATGGCCGGCACGTGCAGGTTGACGCACCGGCCGCCAAAGGCAGCGGCGATGCGCGAGGCGCAGCTTTCGGAATCGAAGCCATAGGGCGAATTCACCGCGCCGACCATCTGCACCACCGTCAGCTCGGGGACGGCCCGCCTCGTGACATGTTCCGACAGCGTGAAGACGGTCTGGCCCCAGGCCACGCCGAGCGTATCGCCGGGCTCCAGCAGGTCGGGCAGGCAGCGCGCCGCGAGAAGGGCTGCCCGCTCGAGCGAGAACGTGTCGCCCGGTGCGATCTGCACATCCGCCAGGCCGTAGCGCTCCTGGAGCGTGCGGGCATAGCGGTGGCGGGCAAAGCTCTTGGGGTCGAGCCGCACCTCGACGATGCCCCGCTCGCGCGCCTGCTGCAGATAGCCGACGATCGAACTGCGCGAGACGCCGAGCGTTTCGGCGATCTCGCTCTGGTTGCGGTCTTCGTAATAATAGAGCCAGGCCGCCTCGAGGATCAGATCGTCCGGAAGCCGCGGCGTGCGCCCGGTCGGCTGCGTCTTTTTCGGTGGCAAGGCTGGCTTCCTTCAGCGCGGTTCGTCGCCCGAGTATGCCCGACGGGTTCGGTCAAACCAGGGCCTCCTCGTTCTTCCCCATGAATGTGAAGAGAACAAGAAGCGGCAGGAAGGTCAGCAGGATGAGGACGCTGCCCAGCGCCGAGGCGACGCCGAAATTGCCGTTCACCACCTCGTTGAAGATCTCGATGCTGACGGTCGCGGTCGAGCCCGATTGAAGGATCAGCGTGGCGCTCAATTCGCGGATCGTGTTCGACCAGGTCAGCAGCACGCCGGAAAGAATCGCCATCGAGAGCAGCGGCACTGTCACCTTGACGAAGGTCATTGCCGGCCCGGCGCCGAGATTGACCGACGCTTCCTCGGTATCGCGCGACAATTGCTGCAGCGAGCTGGCGGAGGAGCGCACCGAGAAGGGCAGGCGGCGAATGAAATAGGCCATGATCAGGATCAGCGCCGTGCCTGTCAGCGCGAAGGGCGGATGATGGTAGGTCACCACCAGGCCGACGCCGAGCACGATGCCGGGCACCGCATAGGAAAACATCACGATGGTGTCGAGCAGCGCGCCGATCCGACCCGGCCGCCGGACGATGATATAGGCGATGAGCGTGCCGACCACGGCGCAAGCGAGCGTCGCCGTGCTGGTGAACAGGATCGTGTTCCATAGCGGGCGCGAGATCGTGCCCGCTATGCGGCGGTAGTTTTCGAGGCTGAGCTGCGCCGTCAGCACCGGCCCGTTCGCCTTCAGGAAGGAGGAGACGACGATGTTCACGAGCGGCAGGATGGCGATCGCCATCAGGCTGTAGACATAGGCGGCGGCCGCGAGGCGCTTCGCCGGCGTCGGCTCCTGCATGGTGAGCGGGCGGATCGCGGAGGTCGCGTGTGAAAAGCGCGCTGACAGCCAGCGCTGCAGCAGCAGCGCGCCCGTCGTCACCGCGAGCAGCAGCACCGAAAGCGTGCTCGCCAGCACCGGCTGGCCGCCGAAATCATTGACGAACTCGCCATAGATCAGCAGCGGCAGGACGCGGAATTTCTCGCCGAGGATCAGCGGCGTGCCGAGATCGGTGAAGGCCGCCACGAAGACGAGCAGGCCCGCCGTGGTGATCGACGGCAGGAGGAGGGGCGCGATCACCTTGACGAAGGTGGAGAACTCGCCGGAGCCGAGATTGCGCGCCGCGTCCTCGACGCTCTGGTCGATCGACTTGAGGCCGGAGGAAACCAGCAGGAAGACGAACGGGAAAAACTGCAGCGTGAAGACGAAGATGATGCCGGGGGCGCCATAGATCGACGGCAGCGGAATGCCGTACTCGCCGAAGAACCGGGTCAGCACGCCGCTGCGGCCAAGCAGGATCACCCAGGAGTAAGAGCCGATGAAGGGCGGCGAGACGAAGGTCAGCACGACGATCGTCTTGATCAGGCTGCGCGCCCAGATGTTGTATCGGCTGACGAAATAGGCGGCGGGAATGCCGACCAGAAGCGCCAGCGCGGTCGCGCTCAGGCTGACGATGAACGAGTTGATCAGCGAGCGGTAATAATACGGCTCGGAGAAGAACATGGCGTAATTCTCGAAGACGCTCTTCCCCGCCTCCGTGCCGGAAAAGCTGAGCCCGATGATGTTGTAGACCGGCAAAAGCAGCAGCAGTGTCGTGATGACGAGGGCGCCCAGGGTGACGAGCGGCCAGAAATCGAATAGCCGGCCGATCGCGGCCTGCATCCTGCCGGGCGCGTTTGGCGAGGTCGACAGCGTCGTCATGCGCGTGCCTCGGGCTTGAAGGTACGAACCGCCTGGAGCGGCACATCGAGGTGCAGCTGGCTGCCGGCCTCCGGCATGTCCATGCCGCGCCGCCCCTGCAGCGAGACGGTGATCGGCTTGTCGGCGCCGATCTCGACCAGCAGCTTCACCGTGCCGCCCAGGAACTGGATATCGGTGACCCTGCCGCCGATGCCGGTCTCCCGCGCGCCGTCGGAGGGGGCTAGATCGATGTCCTGCGGCCGGATCGAGACCAGGCATGGCTGGCCGGCCGCGTCGACGCCGCCCATGCCGCGCACGCGGTGGCCGCCGGGAAGCTCGATCAGGCTGCTGCCATCGGCGTCGCGGGCGATGACCGTTCCCGGCAGCAGATTGTTCTCGCCGATGAAGCCGGCGACGAACAGCGTCTTCGGCTCGGCATAGATCTTGTGCGGCACGTCGAGCTGCTCGATCCGGCCCCGGCTCATCACCGCGATCCGGTCCGACATCAGCAGGGCCTCCTCCTGGTCATGCGTCACATAGATGGTGGTGATGCCGATCTGGCGCTGCAGGCTGCGGATCTCGCTCCGGAGATGGATGCGCATTTCGGTGTCGAGATTGGAGAGCGGCTCGTCCATCAGCAGGACGTCCGGCTGGATGACCATGGCGCGCGCCAGCACGACGCGCTGCTGCTGGCCGCCCGAGAGTTCGCGCGGCCGTCGATGGGCGAGATGGTCGAGCCGTACTAGCTCGAGCATGCGCTTCACCTCGCGATCGATCTCGGCCTTGCCGCGCCGCCGGGCGCGCAGCCCGTAGGCGACGTTGTCGAAGACGGTGAGATGCGGAAAGATCGCGTAGTTCTGGAACACCATGCCGGTATTGCGCTGATGCGGCGGCACGTCGTCGATGATCTTGCCGCCGAAGCGGATGTTGCCGGATGTCTGGCGCATGAAGCCGGCCACCATCCGCAGCAGGGTGGTCTTGCCGCAGCCGCTGGAGCCGAGCAGGGTGAAGAACTCGCCCTTGGCAATGTCGAAGCTGACATTGTCGACGGCGGTCGAGTCGCCGAACCGCTTGGTGACGGAATCGATCGAGACGGAGGTTGTCATCTTCGCGCATCCTGATTGCGTGAGCGGCCGCGTCCCGCGCGCGGTGCGCGCGAGCTGGAATCGGAGAGCAGCGGCGGACCGGCAGAGCGGCCCGCCCTCTCGCGGCGTTACTGGGTCTTGACGATGATCTTCTGCATCCGGGCCAGGATGTCGGCGCGTTCGGCGCTCGCCCAGTCGCTGTCATAGTCGATGATCTTGATCTCGCTCAGCGGCTTCATCCGGGGATGGTTCTGCACGCCCTGGCGCGTCGGGCGACGGCCGGGGAAATGCTCGACCAGCTTCCGCTGCGCTTCCTCGGAGAGGATATAGTCGGCGAACAGCCTGGCAGCGTTCGAATTGGGCGAGCCCTTGACGATGAACATGCCTTCCGGCTGCGCCAGCGTCCCGTCCTCGGGATAGATGATGTCGGCGGTGTCGGCGAGAACGTAGTTGAACGCCGCCTCCTCATAGGTGACGCCGATCGGATATTCGCCGCGCCCGACCTGCTGGAAGACGAGGCTCGATTTCAGCACGATGTTGGTATTGGCCGTCATCGCCTCGACAAGCTTCCAGGCCTCGTCGCCGCGGCCATAGATCATCAGCCAGGTGCTGAGCGCCGCCAGCGACGAGCTCGACTTGGACGGGTCGGCATGGACTATCTTGCCCTGCCATTTCGGGTCGGCCAGATCGCTCCACTTCTTCGGCGCGTCCTCGGGCTTCACCTGCTCGCGATTGGCCATCAGCACCATCAGGCTGGCGGCGAAGGGCGTGTTGTAGCCCTTCTTGTCGATCATCGCCGGCTCGATATGGGCGAGCTCGGGAGACTGGTAGGCCTCGAACAGTTCGGGGGCCGAGGCGCCCGTATCGGCGAAGCCACCCCAGAGCACGTCGGAGCCGGGCCGGTCCTTTTCGGCGCGGATGCGGTTGAGCAGTTCGCCCGTGCCCGCCTTCACCGTCGTGACCTGGATGCCGTATTTCTTGCCGAATTCCTGGGTGAAATAGTCCACCATTTCGGAAGGATGGGACGCGTAGACGACCAGTTCCTTTTCGGGCTCGCCACTGGCGGCCATCGCGCCTGCCGTGCTCGCAAGGAACGCCACGCCCGCCGCGGCGACCGCCTTCTTCCAGATTGCCGATGTCATCTCGTCCTCCCAGACCAATGAGCCGGCAAAGGGCCGGCGTGCCGGATCTCCTCCCGGCAAAGCAATCCTACCGGCTCATTGACATATGTCAAATCGTGGTGACATTTGTCTATCGAATTAAACGCGGGAGCCAAGGCGACGATGCGGGACCAATTGATTGAGCTGGCCGAGGCGGCGGGACGGATCGGGCTCTCTTATTTTCGTGGCGCCGGGGCTGAGCCGGGCGTCGAGGAGAAGGGCCATCTCGATCTCGTCACCCAGGCCGATCGCGAGGTCGAGGCATATCTGTTCGCCGAGCTGCAGCGCCTGTTCCCGGAGGACGGCATTTGCGGCGAGGAAGGTTCGGTCCTCCGCCCGGATGCGCCCCGGCAATGGGTGCTCGATCCGATCGACGGCACGTTCAACTTCGTTCGCGGCATGGACCCCTGGGCGGTTTCGATCGGCCTGTTCGAGAATGGCGCGCCGGTTTTCGGCGTGATCCATGCCCCGGCAAGGGGGGAGACGCTATCCGGGGGGCGCGATGTCGAGGTGCTGTTGAACGGCCAGCCCCTGCCGCCTTTGCCGCGGCTCGATCGCAGCCGTGGCGTGATCGCGGTCGGGTTCAGCACGGATACGCCGCTCGACAAGGAACTTGCCGCGATCCGGGGGATCGTCGGCGATCTCAAGATGACCTATCGCCATTGCGGCTCGACGACCGCTGCCTTTCTGATGCTGGTGGCGGGGCAGGTGGATGCCTGCCTCGGCTTTGGGGTGCGGAGCTGGGATGTGATGGCCGCCCTGCCGGTGATCGAGCGGCTGGGCGGCGTGTCGACGATCGACTGGAGCGTCTCCGATTTGATGCAGAAGTTCGACTACGTGGCGGGCTCGCCCGAGGCGGTGGCGCTGGCGCGGCCGCTCCTCGATTGGCGCCCTGCCTGAACGAATCGTCGCCAAAGCCCGAAGCGGCCGTTTTTGGCCGCTTCTCTCTCTCTCTCTCTCTCCTCTCGCCGGCCGCGCTGCCGCACGGCGCAAAGAACGCGTTCCGGTCCTAGCTTGCGAACGACGAACTTCGGCGGCCGACACGGTCGCGGGCTCCGCGCCGCATCAACTCTTAACGAACGTTAATCTTTTCAGTCGCTTAGCTGTACCCGGCGGGATCCCGCGGTTTCCCGCGTCTGTGCCCGTGCCTTGTCCACAGGTTGCGCTTCGTCTTTCGGGATGTGTTTCGGAAGGTTCGGATTTGGGT
>NZ_JBIOAN010000001.1:587500-590000 GCF_044452255.1 Kaistia sp. UC242_56 | reverse complement strand
GCTTAGAAGCAGCCATCATTTAAAGAAAGCGTAACAGCTCACTGGTCTAAATAAGGGTTCCTGCGCCGACAATGTAACGGGGCTCAAGCCATGTGCCGAAGCTGCGGATTTGATCTTCGGATCAAGTGGTAGCGGAGCGTTCCGTAAGCCTGTGAAGGAAGACTCGTGAGAGCTTCTGGAGGTATCGGAAGTGCGAATGCTGACATGAGTAACGACAAACAGTGTGAGAGACACTGTCGCCGAAAGTCCAAGGGTTCCTGCGTAAAGCTAATCTGCGCAGGGTTAGCCGGCTCCTAAGGCGAGGCCGAAAGGCGTAGTCGATGGGAATGAGGTGAATATTCCTCAGCCTGCGGGTAGTGACGAATGCCGTGTATTGTAGTGCCTTATTGGATTGGTGCTGCAGTGAAGGTGTTCCAGGAAATAGCTCCCGCTTATAGACCGTACCCTAAACCGACACAGGTGGACTGGTAGAGTATACCAAGGCGCTTGAGAGAATGGTGCTGAAGGAACTCGGCAAATTGCCTCCGTAACTTCGGGAGAAGGAGGCCCTCGTCTTGGGCAACCAGGGCGAGGGGGCACAGACTAGGGGGTAGCGACTGTTTACCTAAAACACAGGGCTCTGCGAAGCCGTAAGGCGACGTATAGGGTCTGACGCCTGCCCGGTGCCGGAAGGTTAAGAGGAGAGGTGCAAGCTTTGAATCGAAGCCCCGGTAAACGGCGGCCGTAACTATAACGGTCCTAAGGTAGCGAAATTCCTTGTCGGGTAAGTTCCGACCTGCACGAATGGCGTAACGACTTCCCCGCTGTCTCCAGCACCTACTCAGTGAAATTGAATTCCCCGTGAAGATGCGGGGTTCCCGCGGTCAGACGGAAAGACCCCATGAACCTTTACTATAGCTTTGCACTGGCATTCGTGTTTGCATGTGTAGGATAGGTGGTAGGCTTTGAAGCATGGGCGCTAGCTCGTGTGGAGCCATCCTTGAAATACCACCCTTGTGAATATGAATGTCTAACCGCGGTCCGTCATCCGGATCCGGGACCGTGCATGGTGGGTAGTTTGACTGGGGCGGTCGCCTCCCAAAGTGTAACGGAGGCGCGCGATGGTGGGCTCAGACCGGTCGGAAATCGGTCGTCGAGTGCAATGGCATAAGCCCGCCTGACTGCGAGACTGACAAGTCGAGCAGAGACGAAAGTCGGCCATAGTGATCCGGTGGTCCCACGTGGACGGGCCATCGCTCAACGGATAAAAGGTACTCTGGGGATAACAGGCTGATGATGCCCAAGAGTCCATATCGACGGCATCGTTTGGCACCTCGATGTCGACTCATCACATCCTGGGGCTGGAGAAGGTCCCAAGGGTTCGGCTGTTCGCCGATTAAAGTGGTACGTGAGTTGGGTTCAGAACGTCGTGAGACAGTTCGGTCCCTATCTGCCGTGGGTGTAGGAATATTGAGAGGATCTGTCCTTAGTACGAGAGGACCGGGATGGACGTACCTCTGGTGGACCTGTTGTGGCGCCAGCCGCATTGCAGGGTAGCTATGTACGGACGGGATAACCGCTGAAAGCATCTAAGCGGGAAACCCACCTCAAAACGAGTATTCCCTTGAGAGTCGTGGTAGACCACCACGTTGATAGGCCGGGTGTGGAAGTGCGGCAACGCATGTAGCTTACCGGTACTAATAACTCGATTGGCTTGATCATTCTCATTAATCCATGCTCATCCCAGGTGATCTCCAAGAGAGCACCGACAATGAACATCGATGACAAAACCAGTTTCTGTGCTTCGCCGGCCTGGTGGTCATGGCGAGGAGCCTGAACCCGATCCCATTCCGAACTCGGCCGTTAAACTCCTCTGCGCCAATGGTACTTTGTCTTAAGACACGGGAGAGTAGGTCGCTGCCAGGCCTGCAAAGCACAGAAAAAACAAACCCTTCGAGACACTCAATCTTCTCTCTACGATGACAAACACACAAAACCCCGCCGCGCCAAAAGCCGGCGGGGTTTTGTCGTTCTAGGCACAGGCAAAGGGAAATGGCGGAGCGCGAGGGGGCCGAGGTAAGGCCGCGTCATAGCTCCCAAGCCTAGCTCGGCCCGAGGCCAGGACGCGAAAGCGCCAGACCAGACCGCCGGAAAAACCGTCCCAGTACCAACGCGGAGGCCGAGCGGCAGAACCGCGTGCACAAGAAGCCCAGGCAATCCGGCGCCCCAGCGCGATCCTCCATCGAGAACACCGCAGACCCTGATCCGACCGCAAGTTCGAAGACCGCCGCCAATCCGACGTGCCAATGCCGTCGGTACAAGCAGCGCCGTTGCCACCAAGCGCATCGAGCGAACCTGCATTCCTGGCAATCGGATAATCCAGCCCGAAACCCGGCCCGATCGGCCCAACTGACGCGAGCCGTCATCCACCTGGCCCAGCCCCCTCCTTCTGCCGGCCTTTCCAGAAACCGCTTTGGCCCTCGGCAGGGGAGGAGCATTCTTCCTTCCGAGCTTCCGAGCT
>NZ_JBIOAN010000001.1:0-582500 GCF_044452255.1 Kaistia sp. UC242_56 | reverse complement strand
TAAACGGCGGCCGTAACTATAACGGTCCTAAGGTAGCGAAATTCCTTGTCGGGTAAGTTCCGACCTGCACGAATGGCGTAACGACTTCCCCGCTGTCTCCAGCACCTACTCAGTGAAATTGAATTCCCCGTGAAGATGCGGGGTTCCCGCGGTCAGACGGAAAGACCCCATGAACCTTTACTATAGCTTTGCACTGGCATTCGTGTTTGCATGTGTAGGATAGGTGGTAGGCTTTGAAGCATGGGCGCTAGCTCGTGTGGAGCCATCCTTGAAATACCACCCTTGTGAATATGAATGTCTAACCGCGGTCCGTCATCCGGATCCGGGACCGTGCATGGTGGGTAGTTTGACTGGGGCGGTCGCCTCCCAAAGTGTAACGGAGGCGCGCGATGGTGGGCTCAGACCGGTCGGAAATCGGTCGTCGAGTGCAATGGCATAAGCCCGCCTGACTGCGAGACTGACAAGTCGAGCAGAGACGAAAGTCGGCCATAGTGATCCGGTGGTCCCACGTGGACGGGCCATCGCTCAACGGATAAAAGGTACTCTGGGGATAACAGGCTGATGATGCCCAAGAGTCCATATCGACGGCATCGTTTGGCACCTCGATGTCGACTCATCACATCCTGGGGCTGGAGAAGGTCCCAAGGGTTCGGCTGTTCGCCGATTAAAGTGGTACGTGAGTTGGGTTCAGAACGTCGTGAGACAGTTCGGTCCCTATCTGCCGTGGGTGTAGGAATATTGAGAGGATCTGTCCTTAGTACGAGAGGACCGGGATGGACGTACCTCTGGTGGACCTGTTGTGGCGCCAGCCGCATTGCAGGGTAGCTATGTACGGACGGGATAACCGCTGAAAGCATCTAAGCGGGAAACCCACCTCAAAACGAGTATTCCCTTGAGAGTCGTGGTAGACCACCACGTTGATAGGCCGGGTGTGGAAGTGCGGCAACGCATGTAGCTTACCGGTACTAATAACTCGATTGGCTTGATCATTCTCATTAATCCATGCTCATCCCAGGTGATCTCCAAGAGAGCACCGACAATGAACATCGATGACAAAACCAGTTTCTGTGCTTCGCCGGCCTGGTGGTCATGGCGAGGAGCCTGAACCCGATCCCATTCCGAACTCGGCCGTTAAACTCCTCTGCGCCAATGGTACTTTGTCTTAAGACACGGGAGAGTAGGTCGCTGCCAGGCCTGCAAAGCACAGAAAAAACAAACCCTTCGAGACACTCAATCTTCTCTCTACGATGACAAACACACAAAACCCCGCCGCGCCAAAAGCCGGCGGGGTTTTGTCGTTCTAGGCACAGGCAAAGGGAAATGCGCCGAGGAAGACGGCGCGGAGGCCCAGGCTCGAAGCTCTCGAGCTCAGGAGCCCGATCCCCGCCGAACCAGTCGGCCGATTAACGGAACCGCGACCGAAGAACGTTCTGTACCAAGGCGGCGACCGAGCCGACCTCGAGCCCAAGCCCAAACCGCCCCGGCAATCCGGCGCCCCAGCGCAATCCTCCATCGAGAACACCTCAGACCCTGATCCGGCTGCAACTGGAAGACCGCCAATCCGGCAAGAGTGCGGTGCGTTCGGTACAAGCAGCGCCGTTGCAATCCGGCAAAGCCGTCGATCGGCCAGAGCCGGACCCAAAGCACATGGTAGCAGTAAGCAGTTCCCCCGCTGCCGAAAGGGTCATCTAAGGCTTTGGGTGGCCTATCGCAGAGCCGTAGCGAGTGCGAGCTGGGTCGCCAGCCGCGATGATGGGGGGGCATAGCCACGGGCCAGAGCCAATGCCGGCGGGTCCGATGCTCGCCGCGTTGGCCTGTCCCGTGGGTTGGGAAGGGAACGGCAGTCTGTCATGGAGCCCGGCTGTCGCGCCTTGCCTCTCGCAGCGCGGACGCCGGGCCGTCTCTCTCGCGATCAAGGCGGGTTCCAGCGACACCGGCCTCGCCCCAATCGAACCCGCTTACGTCGTAGGACAGCGCCCGGACGCTCTGTCGGAGGGGCGCCATGCGGCGCCGTTGGCGCAGCGCTCTATCAAACTTCGCAGAGACGCAGATAGATCGAGATCTGTAGAGGTCGACTCACGTCACTTTGCGTACACGCAGAAACCTCAGACGCAGAACGCCCCAGGCGGCGCTCTCCATCAGGAGAAGCAGGCCCAATGTCCCAAGTACGCTCTCAGCGCACCGGCTGGGTCTCGGTCTTGTCTTCAGGGATCGTCGTGCGGGTGATCAGCGGCAGCTGGAACAGGGTGAAGATGAAGGTGAGCGGCATGATGCCGAAAACCTTGAAGTTCACCCAGAGATCCGTCGCCGCCTTGGGATCGGCGAGATAGGCGTCGGCGCCCTTCCAGATCACGATGTTGAGTACCGCCAGTGCCAGGAAGAACAGGCCCCAGCGGAAGGTGAGCTTGCGCCAGCCCTCATCCGTCAGTTTGAAGACGGAATCGAAGACATAACCGAGCAGCGAGCGGCCGAAGGCGAGGCCGCCGAGCAGGACGAGACCGAACAGGGTGTTGACGATGGTCGGCTTCAGCTTGATGAAGGTGTCGTCATGCAGCCATAGCGTCAGCCCGCCGAAGACCACCACGACGACGCCCGTGACCAGCGGCATGATCGGCAGTTTTCGCGTCATCGCGTAGGAGACAGCGAGCGCTGCGAGCGTGGCGACCATGAACAGCCCCGTCGCCCAATAGATATCGGCCCGGGCATTGGCGAAGAAGAACACGCCGAGTGGTCCGAGTTCGAGCGCCAGCTTCAGGAGCGGATTGAGCTCCTTGCGGGCGGGATCGTTGGGGGCGCGTTCGATTTCGAGGGTCATGGTCGGCTTTCGGTGGTGGACGCCTTCAGATAGGGCGATATTCGCGGCTGATCTATGGCGCAGGTCACGCTGCGATACCCGCTATCGCCCGCGCGAATTCGTCGGCCGAGAACGGTTCGAGGTCGTCGACGCCCTCGCCGACGCCGATGAAGTGGATTGGCAGGCCGTATTTGGCCGCGATGGCGACGAGAATGCCGCCGCGCGCCGTGCCGTCCAGCTTGGTCATGACCAGGCCGGTGACGCCCGCGACGCGTCCAAAGATCTCGACTTGTTGAAGGGCGTTCTGGCCGGTCGTGGCGTCCAGCGTCAGGAGAACGCTGTGCGGGGCTGTCGGATCCTGCTTCTTGATCACACGGATGATCTTTTCCAGTTCCGCCATCAGTTCGGTGCGGTTCTGCAGCCGGCCTGCGGTGTCGATCAGGAGAACGTCGGTACCGGCGGCCTGCGCATCCCGAAGCGCATCGAAGGCGAGGCCGGAGGCGTCGGCGCCGATGGCGCGGGCGACGATGGCCGAGCCGGTGCGCTGGGCCCAGATCTTCAGCTGCTCGACCGCAGCGGCGCGAAACGTGTCGCCGGCGGCGAGCATGACCGAGCGACCCTCGGCGCGCAGTTTTGCCGAGAGCTTTCCGATGGTCGTCGTCTTTCCGGTGCCATTGACGCCGACGACGAGGATGACATGCGGCTTGCGGGCGGGATCGATCACCAGGGGCTTCGCCACCGAGACAAGAACCTTTCGCACTTCGTCGGCAAGCACTGTGCGCACTTCGTCGCCGTCGATCTCCTTGTCAAAGCGGCCCTTCTTCAAGGCGGCGGTGATGGCGGCGGCGGTCGTCAGGCCGAGATCGGCCTGAATCAGGACGTCCTCGAATTCGTCGAGGGTCTCGTTGTCGAGCTTGCGCTTCGTGAAGACGGATACGATGCCGTCCGAAAGCGCGCTCGATGAACGCGATAGGCCGGCGCGCAGGCGCTGGAACCAGTTCTGTTTCGGGGCGGGTTCCGGGGCAGGGGCCGGTGCCACCGGCGCGGTGAAGAAGCCGGTGAGACGCGGCGCAGGCGCCGGAGCCGGTTCGGCGACAGCGACAGGCTCGGGCGCGGCAACAATCGGCGCCGCGAGCGGCTCAACGGTCGGAGGCTCAATGGGCTCCGGCTCGCGGGCGGTCTCGACCTCGATCGCCTCGAGGATCTCGGCGGGCGCCGGCTCGATCGCGGCGGCGGCGGCGATCGCTTCCGCATCCGGCTCCGCGGCGGGGACGGGCGTGGGCGAGACGATCTCGGGCTCTGGCGCCGGTTCCGGCTCGGCCGGCTTGCCGCCGCCGAAAAAGCGGCGGAACAGGCCCTTCTTTTCTTCTGCCATGGTTCAGGCGGCCTCTGCGAGTGGGGTGGCAAGGAGGCCCGATGCCGTCCGTCCCGTGATATGGGCCGAAACAAGCGTTCCGGCAGCGATGTCCGGCATGGTGACCGGCGTAAAATGTTCCGTGCGGCCGACGCCGCCCTTTTCCATCAGCACATGGCGCGTCATGCCGATCTCGCGGTCGAGATGGGCGGCGAGCGTTGCCTGGCCCTTTTCGCGCAGACGCGCGGCGCGGGCCTTGATGGTCGGGTGATCGAGCTGCGGCATCCGGGCGGCCGGCGTGCCGGGGCGGGGCGAGAACGGGAAGACATGCAGATGCGTCAGCCCGCATTCGTCGACCAGGGCGAGCGAGTTCTCGAACATCGCCTCGGTCTCGGTCGGGAAGCCGGCGATGATATCCGCGCCGAAGACGACATCGGGGCGGAGCTTGCGTACGGCCTCGCAAAAACGGATCGCGTCGGCGCGGCCATGCCGGCGCTTCATCCGCTTCAAAATCATGTCGTCGCCATGCTGCAGCGACAGATGGAAATGCGGCATCAGCCGTTCGTCCTCGCCGATCGCCCGCATCAAGGCGTCGTCGACCTCGATCGTGTCGATCGAGGAAAGGCGCAGGCGGGGAAGGTCGGGGACCAGCTTCAATATGGTGGCGACCAGCGTGCCGAGCGTCGGCTTGCCGGGCAGGTCGCTGCCATAGGCCGTCATGTCGACGCCCGTCAGCACGATCTCGGCATTGCCCATCTCGACCAGCTGGCGGATCTGCTCGACGACGGCGCCCATCGGCACCGAGCGCGAGGGACCGCGGCCATAGGGAATGATGCAGAAGGTGCAGCGATGATCGCAGCCATTCTGCACCTGCACGAAGGTGCGGGTATGGCCATCCATGCCGGCGACGAGATGGCCCGCCGTCTCGCGCACATCCATGATGTCGGCGACCCTGACCCGTTCATGCTCGGCGATGGCGAGCCCGAGCGGCCGGTAGGCGGCGGCGGTGAGCTTTTCCTCATTGCCGAGGACGAGATCGACTTCCGGCATGGCGGCGAAGGTGGCGGCTTCCGTCTGCGCGGCGCAGCCGGAGACGACGATCTTGAGCTCGGGGCGCTCGCGGCGGGTCCGGCGGATGGTCTGTCGCGCCTGGCGCACCGCCTCCGCCGTGACGGCGCATGTGTTGATGATCACCGCGTCGGTCAGGCCCGCTTCCGCCGCCCTCGTCCGCATCACCTCGGTTTCGAGCGTGTTGAGCCGGCAGCCGAAGGTGATGGTCTCGATGGTCATGCGCGGCGGGCGACCGTATCCGGCGCGACCTCGATGCGGATTTCGTTGCCGAGCGTGATGACACCCTCATGCTCGAATTCGGCGGCGCCGGTCATGAGAATATGGTTGTCGGCGCGCCACTCGATGTTGAGCACGCCGCCCGGCAGGCGGACATCGACGACGCGGCCGGTCTTGCCGAGGCGGGCAGCCGAGACGGCCGTTGCGCAGGCGGCGGAGCCGCAGGCGAGCGTCAGACCGGCCCCGCGCTCCCACACGCGCAGCGTGATCGAATGGTCGGATGTCACTTCGGCGATCGAGATATTGGCGCGCTCGGGGAAGATCGGGTCGCGCTCGAGAATCGGGCCGATGCGCCCGAGATCGATCGCGGCTACGTCCTCGACCCAGTAGATCGCATGCGGATTGCCGATATTGGCGACCGCCGGACGCGACAGGATCGGCGCGTCGACCGGGCCGAAGCTCAGATCGATGGCGGTCGTATCCTCGAACGGCTGGGCAAGCGGAATCTCGGCCCAGCCGAAGCGCGGCTCGCCCATGTCGACGGTAATGGTGTCGGCATCCTTCGCCACCACGTCGAGCAGGCCGGCCGAGGTTTCGAGCTTGAAGGTCTCGCGGCCGCTCTCGCGCATGAGCACGAGGGCGACGCAGCGCGTGCCGTTGCCGCAGGCGCCCGACAGCGAGCCGTCTGCGTTGAAGATCGTCATGAAGGCGTCGGTGCCGGCCGTCTTCGGCGGCTCGATCACCATCAGCTGGTCGAAGGCCGTGCGCGGGTCGGCCGCGATCGCGCGCGCCGAGGCGGCATCGAGGCGTGTTTCCGCGCCGCGCATGTCGAGCACGGTGATCTGGTTGCCGATGCCATTCATCTTGGCGAAGGGGGCGTTCATGACGTTCCGATCAGCACGCGTCCGGACCCGGTCCGGAGCCTTGAGTTTGTCGGGCATATATGGCGGAAAGATCAGAGAAATTCCATACTGGAGCGGGGTGCTCCGCCGTTTTGGCGACGCGGGACGGCAACAATCGCCTCGTCGGCTGCCCAGGATCGCCGCCTGATCCGGCGAGGCGGAAAAAAGCGCGCGCAAAACAGGGGCGCAGCGGCGCAAACTGGCGAGGCGGGCGCGGAATTGGCCCGGCGCGGCTTGCAGCCTGTCATCGGGGCTGCTTCACTGCGCCTCCCGCGTCGAGGACCCTGCTTCGCCTCGTGAATGCGCGAACGGTTATGTGGCCCATCGGGATGGGTCGAGCTCGTGCTTCTCTTCTGTCGATGGACATCTGTATGTCGCTTGATATCGCTACCCGCGTCTACAATCACGGCTTCCGGATCGATCCCATCGTCCGCACGCTGCTCGATACGGACTTCTACAAGTTTCTGATGCTGCAGCTCATTCGCGAGAAATCGCGCGATGTCCGGGCGACGTTCGGGCTGATCAACCGGACCAAGACGGTGCGGCTGGCCGACGTCATCGACGAACAGGAACTGCGCGACCAGCTCGACCATGCCCGCACGCTGCGCTTTCAGAAGAACGAGCTGATCTGGCTCGCCGGCAATACCTTCTATGGCGTGAAGCAGATCTTCAAGCCGGAGTTTCTCGATTGGCTCGAGGGCTTCCAGCTGCCGGAATATGAGCTTCGCCGCACCGATGACGGCCAGTATGAATTGCGCTTCGACGGGCTCTGGAGCGAGACGACGCTTTGGGAAGTGCCGGCGCTGGCCATCGTCAGCGAGCTGCGCGCCCGCGCCGCCATGAAGGGCATGAGCCGGTTCGAGCTCGACGTGCTCTACGCCAAGGCCAAGGCCAAGCTCTGGGGCAAGATCGAGCGTCTCCGCATCCTGGCCCAGGAAGGCCCGCTGAAGGTATCCGACTTCGGCACACGCCGCCGCCATGGCTATCTCTGGCAGAAATGGTGCGTCGAGGCGCTGCAGGAAGGGCTTGGCGACAATTTTGTCGGCACGTCCAACGTCAAGATGGCGATGGCCGCCGGCCTGGAGGCGATCGGCACCAACGCGCATGAACTGCCGATGGTCTATGCGGCCTTGGCAGAAACCGACGAACAGCTTCGCAACGCGCCTTATGACGTGCTGCGCGACTGGCAGGAGATGTATGACGGCAATCTGCTGGTCATGCTGCCGGACACCTATGGCACGACGCAGTTCCTGCGCAACGCGCCGGACTGGATCTTGAACTGGAAGGGCCTGCGGCCGGATTCGAAGCCGCCGATCGAGGGCGCCGAGGAAGCGATCGCCTGGTGGCAACTGCATGGCTCCGACCCGCGTGAAAAACTGATCGTACTGTCGGACGGGATGGACATCGACACGATCGAGGAAGCGGCCCGCCATTTCCGCAACCGGGTCAATCTCTCGATCGGCTGGGGCACCAACGTCACCAATGACTTCCGCCATTGCGCCCCGGACGGCAAGGACGACCGGCTGCAGGCGATCTCGCTGGTCTGCAAGGTGGTCTCGGCCAATGGTCGCCCGGCGGTCAAGCTTTCCGACAATGCCAACAAGGCGACCGGCCCGGCCGAGGAAATCGCCCGCTACCGCCGCGTCTTCGGCCACCAGGACCTGATGGCCCAGCCGCTTCTGGTTTGAGGAGCGGTAAAGACCCTCACCTCAACCCTCTCCCGCAAGCGGTAGAGGGGGCCGATCGCGCCCAGCCTCGCCGTCGACACTGCCTCGGCGGTAATGCCCTCGCCCGCTTGCGGGAGAGGGTTGGGTGAGGGGCTTGCTTGAAACTGTGCGCCTCAGGCGACCGGCGTTCCCGAAAAATGTGGGCTCTGGAAATCGAGCCGCTGCAAGCCCCGACGCACCTCCGCATCGCGCATGAACAGGTCCCAGATCAGGCCGCTGCGATAATTTTCGATCATCACGATCTGCGGTCCCTGGTCGATCGCGAGATGGGTTTTCGCCACCCAGTCGGCACTCTCGCTGAAGGCGTCGAAGAAGCCGTATTCGCCCCAGAGCCGGTCGCCCATGTCGTCATGGAAGTGGCGTAGCGCCCGCATGGCGATGTCGGGCGCATAGGGCAGGCTGGAGATCGCCGCCGTCGGCGCGATGACGCCCCGGTCATTGTCGGGCGCATGCGCGGAATAGCCGGTCGGGTTGTCGCTTGCCGACAGCCCCCAACAGTCTGGCCCATAACCCTTGAATCCGCCGGGGTTGGCGACGCAATAGGCGTAGTTGAGACGGGTATGGGCGAGGTTCTGCGCCCAGTAGTCGGCATAGCGATCGGTCAGCCCGCGCGGGTCGAGGCCGAGAAACGAATAATGCGCGAAGAAAAGCGGTCCGCCCCCATCCGGCCCGAGCGGCAGGTCGACGCCATATTGCGGTCGCCGGTTGAGGAAGGTCCGGCTCTGGGCGAAGCCATTATGATAGGCGAGCGGCGGGATGGCGTATTGTTCCGCGCCCGCGGCCAGCACGAACAGGATGAGGCACTCGTTCCAGCCGAGGATCTCGTGGTTCATCGCCCAGCCATGGTTCGGGCTCCAGTGCCAGTAGAGACCGTCGCGGCCGTCGCGCGTGAACCAGCTCCATTCGACTGCCCGCCGCATGCCCTCGATCCGGCCGCGCAGCCAGGGCTCCTTGCCGTCGGCGCGGTCGAAATAGACCTGCGCGGCGATCAGGCCCTGGATCCAGAACGCGGTCTCGACCAGATCGGCGCCGTCATCCTTGCGGGCGTAGCGCACCACCTTACCGGTCGTGCCGTTCATGAAATGCGGATAGGCGCCGTGGAAGCTGTCGGCCTGCTCGAGGAAGCCGATCATCTTGTGCAGCCGATCCACGGCCTCGGCGCGCGAAATCCAGCCGCGCTCGACGGCGACGACGATCGCCATGACGCCAAACCCGGAACCGCCGAGGGTGATCACCTCGTCATTGCCCTGCGTGCGGTCCCGGGCCAGGCCGCTGACCGGGTGGCCGAACTCCCAGAAATAGCGAAAGCTCTGGCGCTGGACGCGCTCCAGCAGCGCGTCGTCGTCCAGCCTCTCCCTGGCCGGGCCATGGGCTCCGGCGGATTTAATCGGCTTGCCGGGCGTTGCTCGGTTCGGGCTGTGCGGCTTGTTCATCCGGGATCGCTCGGGTCGGGGGAAGGGCGGGTTCGGGCGTGGCGGTGACGGGGCGCTTCGCGCCGACGCCAACGGGGGCATCCACCAGGTTGATGGTGCGGGTGTAGAAATCGCTGGTCGTTGCCCGGCCGGATACGGTGACCACGGCCGATTTCGCGAGATCCTCGTTGATGATCGAGGTGAAGATGCCGCGCTGTTCGTCGTCGAGCCCGTCGACGGTCTGCTCGGTGAAGATCCATTGCGGCTTCAGCAGCAACAGGCGGGCGAAGGTCAGCCGTTCCTCGTCATCATAGGAAATCTCCTTGGCCCAGCGCGCCTTGCGATCGAGCGATCCAGTGAGGCGGCCCAGCCCGACCCGCTGCATCGCCTTGATCAGATCGTCGTCCTTGAAGCCGGA
The DNA here is from genome assembly GCF_044452255.1 of Kaistia sp. UC242_56. NCBI lineage: Bacteria > Pseudomonadati > Pseudomonadota > Alphaproteobacteria > Hyphomicrobiales > Kaistiaceae > Kaistia > Kaistia sp. UC242_56. The sequence continues at coordinate 572,606 of NZ_JBIOAN010000001.1, read as the reverse complement.
GGCGGCGGAGGGATAGGTGAGGGCGGCGCGCAGCGATCCGTCGGGCACATAGGGCCGCTCCGGCATGAACATCACCTTGGCGCGCGGCGGCAGGCTGATCTTGCCCGAGCCCCAGGGCCAGAGCCCCGCCAGCGCCGAGAAGAGCGCGCCATGGGCCGAGCCGGTGCGATCGATGATCAGTACCCGGTCGCCCGGTTCGATGGTGACGTCGGCCTCGTCCAGCGCCGCCCGTTCGCCGGTCCAGTCGACCGCAACGTTCTCGAGCTCCAGATTGCCGAGCGGCTCGTGGTCGTAGACGATGCGCTCGCCACTGGAGCGCGGCTGTTCCAGCGTGACCAGGGCCTGGCGGAAGCTCATCACGCGGGCGAGCGTCGCACGCCAATCGGCAATCAGGCTGAAATTATCGACGAACCATCGCAGGCTGTTCTGCACCTGGTTGAAGGCACCGACCACCATCATCAACTCGCCGAAGGAGAGCGTTCCGCCGAAATAGGCCGGCGCGGCGATGACGATCGGCGCGACCAGGCCGATCCAGCCATAGCCGGCCGTTACCCAGGTCAGGCGGGCGAGCGCATTGACGAAGCGGCGGGTGATGTCGATGACGCGGGCCAGTTCGTCGTCGAGACGCTGTTTTTCGTCCGGCTCGCCGGCATTGAGCACGATGCCGTTGGCATTTTCGTTGACCTGCACCATGGCGAAGCGAAGGTCCGCTTCGCGGGCATAGCGCTCGACGCCGATGCCGATCAACGGACGGCCAATGCGCCAGCTCACCCATGAGCCGGTCAAGGCGAAGATCAGCGCGCACCAGACCATGTAGCCGGGAATCGTGAAGCTGTATCCGCCGAGATGGAGCACGACCCCGCTCGACAGCACCCAGAGCACGCCGACGAAGCTGAACAGCAGCAGCGTCGACTGGAAAAGCCCGATGCCGAGCCCGGCCGAGAGTTCGGCCAGATGCTTGGCGTCCTCATGCACGCGCTGGTCCGGATTGACGCCGATTTCGCCGGCGTCTCCGAGCATGACCAGGCGGCGCGAGGTCAGCCATTCGGAAATCAGGTCGCGCGTCAGCCATTGCCGCGACTGCAGCGTGATCATCTGCGCGAGCCAGGTCTGCGCGACGTTCAGCACCAGCAGCACGCCGGCGATACCGAAGAACACCATCAGGTAATAGAGGAAGGACGAGAAATTGCGCGTCTCGATCGCGTTGTAGAACGGGCTGTTCCAGGCGTTGAGCACCACCTGCATGCCTGCGGTGGCGATGATGACCGTGACGATGCCCACGGTCAGCAGCACGAAATCGCGCCGTCCGGACGAGTTCCAGAGCGCGGAAACGAAAGCCTTGAATTGCAGGACCAGTTCCGCGATCTCGTCCGTCACGCCATCGCTGGCACTAGGACTGGTGTCATGGGGTCTTTCCGTCATTGCCTCGACTATCCGGCTTCGGCGCAGGCGAGCATACCGCCCGTCAGGACGAAATCGCGCATCATTCTGCCCGGTGTCGCGGCGAATGCCGCTTTCCCGGTCAAACTGTTGCAGAAGGACATCAAATCAACCCGGTGCGACGGGACGCCCCGCCGCACGGCATCTCGCGCCCGCTCCGCCTAGGCGCTAGGATTTCGTCACAATGGAATCCGGATGATGCAGGCCCGGATCGACAAGACGGTTCGGGAGGACCCATGAGCCCCTTCATTCTGGCGATCGACCAGGGCACCACCTCGACGCGCGCCATCGTCTTCGATGGCAGCTATCATGTGCGCGGCGTCGGCCAGCAGGAATTTCCGCAGCATTTTCCGCGCTCCGGCTGGGTCGAGCATGATCCGGAGGATATCTGGCGCACCGTGCTGGAGACGATGCGCTTCGCGCTCGCCCATGCCAGCGTGTCGCTTTCGGATATCGCCGCCATCGGCATCACCAACCAGCGCGAGACGACGATCCTCTGGGATCGCGAGACGGGGAGGCCGATCCACAACGCCATCGTCTGGCAGGATCGGCGCACGGCCGATCGCTGCAACGCCCTGAAGGCCGAGGGGGCCGAGCCCGGCCTGACCGAAAAGACCGGCCTGCTGCTCGATCCGTATTTCTCCGGCACCAAGATCGCCTGGATTCTCGACCAGGTGCCTGGCGCCCGTGCGCGGGCCGAGCGGGGCGAGCTGGCCTTTGGCACCGTCGACAGCTTCCTGCTCTGGCGGCTGACGGGCGGCCGCGTGCATGCGACCGACGCCACCAATGCCTCGCGCACGATGCTGTTCAACATCCGCACCGGCGAATGGGACGACGACTTGCTGGCCCTGCTGCGGGTGCCGAGGGCGATCCTGCCGGAGGTGAAGGATTCGGCGGCCGATTTCGGCGTCACCGACCCCTCCATCGTCGGCGCGGCGATCCGGATCGCCGGCATCGCCGGCGACCAGCATGCGGCGACGCTGGGCCAGGCCTGCTTCCAGCCCGGGATGATGAAATCGACCTATGGCACCGGATGCTTCGCGCTGCTCAATACCGGTTCGGATCTGGTGTTGTCGAAGAACCGGCTGCTGACGACCATCGCCTACCGGCTCGACGGCAAGACGACCTATGCGCTGGAGGGCTCGATCTTCGTGGCTGGGGCGGCGATCCAGTGGCTGCGGGACGGATTGGGCCTGCTCGACCGGTCCGACCAGGCGGGGCCGATGGCCGCGCAGGCGGATCCGCACCAGAACGTCTATCTGGTGCCGGCCTTCACGGGCCTCGGCGCGCCCTGGTGGGATGCGGAGGCACGTGGGGCGCTGTTCGGGCTGACGCGCGGCACGGGGCCGAACGAGTTCGTCCGCGCGGCGCTCGAATCCGTCTGCTACCAGACCCGCGACCTGCTCGACGCGATGCGGCGCGACTGGGCGCGCGCCGGCGAGACCGTCCTGCGCGTCGATGGCGGCATGGTCGCGAGCGACTGGACGATGCAGCGCCTCGCCGACATCCTCGACGCGCCGGTCGACCGGCCGGTGGTGCTCGAGACGACGGCGCTGGGGGCCGCCTGGCTTGCCGGCCGGCAGGTCGGCGTCTGGCCGGCCGAGGAGGGGTTCGCCGCGAGCTGGCGGCTCAACCAGACATTCCTGCCCGATATGTCCGCCGAGCTCCGCGAAGCCCGGCTGGCGGGCTGGCGCGATGCGGTCTCGCGCACGCGCACAAGCGCGTGACGCGGCGCCGAACGGGTGATGACCATCACAGTCCCGTAAGGAAAAGGGCGTAAAATGGCCTCTTCCGTCAGGAGGTTGCCATGCTCCGTACGATCGGAATTGTTATCGCCATCCCGCTCATCATTGCCGCCGGCATGCTCGGCGCCCGGGCCGGAACATCGCCGCCGGCCAATCCGACGGCGAGCGAATGCCGACGGGCCGACCGCTGCGTTCCGAGCCGCGAAGAGCTGGACGGGAAGGCTGCGCAGGATCACAAGCTCAAGACCCGGCACGACACGGTGAAAAACTCGATCAACAATGTTCGCTGACCGGCAAACCGGTCGAGGTGCTAGTCGATCTTGCCGAGATAGTCGGCCTTGCCGACCGCGATGCCCTTGTGGCGCAGGATGTCGTAGGCGGTGGTAACGTGGAAGAAGAAGTTCGGCAGCGCGTGGCGAAGCAGGAAGGCCTTGCCGTCGAGCTGCACGGCGCCGTTCCGCATCGAGATCGTCCCGGACTCGCTGCCGTCGAGCGCCTCCGGCGGGATCGCCTTCAGGAATTCCACCGTGCGCTGGATCCGGGCCTTCAGCTCGGCGAAGCTCGTCTCCGTATCGGCGAAACTTGGATTGTCGAGGCCCGAAAGCCGCGCGCCTGCGCCCTTGGCCGTGTCGCTGGCGCGCTGGATCTGGCCGGCGAGCGGCAGCATGTCAGCTGCGAGCCGTGCGTCGACCAGGCTTTGCGGGTCGATGCCGTCGGCGGCGCTCTGCGCTACGGCCTTGTCGAGAATGGCCTCGAGATTTCCGAACGCCCGGATGAAGACCGGAATGGAGGCCTCATAGATCGATAGCGCCATGATGGTTCTCGGAGGTTGCGCGGGCTCGTTCCGGCACGCGGGTTGCGGAACCGGAAAATGGGCGCGCGCCGCCATCCGTTTCAAGAGGCAGGCGGAAAGATAGTGGGGGAGGCGTCGGCGGCGCGGCTCGTTCGAGCGGCCCGCGAAAAATACGCATAAAAAAAGCGCCCGTCGGGGAGGAGGTCGACGGGCGCTTTAGTTGATGGTGCCGCACAAGGGAGGAGGTTTGTGGGCACCTAATCGCAGGGAACAAGGGAGGAGGTTTGTTCCCAGACGAACCGTGAAATTCTCAGTATCCGGCAGCCTGCTTGGCAAGTGCCTTGATGTCGTGGCGGCTGATGCCCAGATCAGCGAGCTCGCGATTGTCGAGGCGCGACAATTCGCTGCGGGTCTCGCGATACTTGAGCCAGGTCTTGTAAGAGTTCATGAGGTTCATGGCCATCATCCGATCCCTTTCCCTACCAACCGCTACTTCCCAGATCCGCGCCGGATTTCTCTGTCGCCGTTCTGATGATTGGAATTTAGTCCGGGTCTCGAAGGATGAGCACTGCGAAAAAAGTCATGCCAGCATTGCGCTGAATGCAGAGCAACATGACTAGGAACATCTTTGTTGCAATGCAGCAATAGGCCTCTCGCTGGCGTAAACGGCAGGAATGTTGGCGTCGGGCGAGAAATCAGCGCGACAGGACCGCCAGGACCGCCAGGACCGCCACGATCGCGCAGGCCGCCCACAGGCCGGTGAGGCCGATCATTCCATAGACGACGGCGCCGAGAATCGCGCCCAGACATAGCGAAGCCCATAGCAGCAGGCTTGCGACCCAGCCCCATTTGTCGCCGCCCTCCAGGGCGGCGGCGAGGCGGTGGCCTACCTTGACCAGCGCGCCGGTCACATAGGTCAGACCGATGCCGGGGCTGCCATTGCGCTGGAAGACAGCGTTTTCGACGCCCATGGCCAGCGCCATCGCGATATTGCCCATGATGGCGAGCGATAGATTGTCTGAGACGGCGGCGAGCGCCAGCAAGCCGGCCTCGGTCCACAGGATCGCGGCGCGTCGGTCGCGCCGGCCGTCCTTGCCGACCCAAGCGCCCAGCGCCGCACCGGCGACGAACAGCACGATGATGCTGGCGACCTGGCCGGCCTTGTCCCAATCGCCCATGGCGATGTCGACGCCCAGACGGGTGGTGTTGCCGCTCATGAAGGACACGAACACGCCGCCCAGATGGCGAAAGCCCATGGCGTCGACATAGCCGGCAATGCCGGCGAGGACATAGGCGAGCGCCTTCTGCCTGTGGGAATAGTCCATCATCTGCGTAGGCCGTCGTGGAATAGCGGGTTGGGGGTGCAAGCCAAGGAAGACGCAGAGGAATAGCGCGTCGCAGTTAAGAATTGTTAACCGTGTCTGCCTAAATTGCGGGTGATATTTGTTCGTTGTGCCGCGTTCGCCGGCTGGAGAGTTTGCCTTGTTCGTCGCCTGGATTCGCGTGGCGCTTGTTCCCTCCCTGCTGGCGCTCGGCAGCGCCTCCCTTCATGCCCAGGAATGGCGCGAGCCCTATCCGGAAGAGGCCCAGCCGGAACGGTATTATTCCGAGCCGGCCTACCCGGAACCGGCCTATCGCGATCCGGCCTACCGGGAGCCCGGCTACGCACCCGATGAAGCGCCGCGTTACGTGGAGCCGGCCGCGCCTGTGTCGGCGCCCGCACCCGCCGCTTCCGCGCCGATCCGCCGGGCCACGGCGCCGCTCTCGGCCGATTTCATCGCGCAGGCCAATCAAGCCCCGATGGCCGGCATTCCGGCCAAGAGCGACAAGCCCGATCCGCAGGTGCTGAAGCTGCAGGTCCTGCTCGACCGCGTCCATGTCTCGCCCGGCGTCATCGACGGCCGCCAGGGCGGCAATCTCAACAAGGCGATCTCGGCGCTGCAGAGCATGCACAACATGCCGCCGAACGGCCGCCTCGGTCCCGAGATCTGGGACCTGCTGCAGGTGGCGGCCGACCGGCCGGTGCTGATGGATTACACGATCAGCGACAAGGACGTCGCCGGTCCCTTCGTGCCTGTCATGCCGAAGGATTATGCCAAGATGGCGGCCCTGCCGAAGCTCGCCTATCGCGATCCGGTCGAACTGCTGGGCGAGAAGTTCCACATGGACGAGAACTTCCTGCGCAATCTCAATCCGGATGCTGATTTCACCGTGGCCGGCACGATCATCACGGTGGTCGATGTCGGGCCGAATGCCAAGGCCAAGGTAGCCCATCTGGTGGCGGATGCGAGCACCCGGCAATTGCTCGGCTATAACGAGAACTGGGATGTCGTCGTCGCTTATCCGGCCACGATCGGCAGCGCCGACCTGCCGTCCCGTCCGGCATTCATGCGGTCAAGGCGGTCGCGGAGAATCCAGAATACTGGTACCGCCCGAAGGTCAATTTCCAGCAGGGCAACAACGACAAGCCGCTGAAGCTCGCCTCCGGCCCCAACAATCCGGTCGGCACCGTCTGGATCGGCCTCGACAAGCCGACCTATGGCATCCACGGCTCGCCAGAGCCCAGCAAGATCGACAAGACCAACAGCCATGGCTGCCTGCGCCTGACCAATTGGGACGCGCAGGAACTGGTGAAGCTGGTCAAGCCCGGCGTCGATGTCGAATTCGTCGACCAGACGCCGACGGCGTCCGTCGCCCCCGCCCCCGCGCCTGTCCCGGTTGCTGTCGAGGCTGGTGGCGAGCAGGCGATGCCGCCGCCGCTCCAGTAGGCGGACGGGCGCGATCCGCGGGCCACACATCCACGCAAAATAGCGTCACGGCGCGGCACAGGCTTGCCGCGCCGTGCCTCGTCTTGGTAGCTATGCCGATCATTTCGACGAGGACACAGTATGAACCGCTTCGCACTTCCGCTGGCTCTGGCCGCCGTTTCGGTCGTCGCGGCCTTCTCCGCCGGCGAGAGCTTCGCCAAGTCCAAGGCCGCCGCGCCGGCTCCGGTGCGCGACGCTTCCTGCAAGCAGTCGCGCTGGGAGATCAAGGGCGCGGGCGCCAAGACGATCGCCGAGGGCGGCCAGGACCGCGTCTGGCGCGTTTCCGTCGCCGGCGTTCCGGCCAAGGCTAACGTCGTGCTGGAATATACCCGCTCCAACGGCACCAAGGGCGAGGTCGGAATGCCGTCCGGCTATGCCACGCTGGTCGAGGGCTCCTCTGTGCGCATGGTGCTGTCGAGCCCGGGCATGAGCAGCGGCGTCGCCGTTGCCGGCACGATCAACGCCCAGTGCAAGTAAGCCGGTATCGTCCGACACAGGCCTGAAAGCTTCTGGCCGGCGCCCTGAAAAGGCGCCGGCTTTTCTTTGTCCCTATTTTTGGGAACGGCCCCGCTAGCCTTCGAGGAAATGCCCGACGGCATTGAGCGGCCGCACGCCGTCGCAGATGATCTTCATCATGGCGAGCATGGGCACGGCGAGGACGGCGCCCGGGACGCCCCACATCCAGAACCAGAAGATCAGCGAGATGATCACCAGGACGGGGTTGAGCGTGAATCGCCGGGCCAGCAGCATCGGCGTGATCGCCTCGCCCTCGACGAGGTGAATTAGTAGATAAAGCCCTGCCGGCAGCAGCGCTTGCACGAGGGGGTCGATGGTGAGGAGGCCCGCGAACAGAAAGATGCCGACGCCGGCAAACGGCCCCATGATCGGGACATAGTTGAGCAGGAAGGCGACCGTGCCCCAAAGAATGGGGTCACCAAGACCGCAGGCCCACATCGCAAGCCCGGTCGCGACGCCGACTGCCGCATTCATCAGGGTGATGGTCACGAGATAGGCCGAGACATTTTCCTCGATCTGCTGTGACAGGTCGACGACCCGCCGCTTGTCGCTGAAGCTCGGCACGATCTCCACCATCCGGCGCAGGAAAGTGTCGCCCGAGACGAGCAGGAAGAACAGGATCAGGATCGTCTCGAAGAAGCCGCTGGCAAAATGCTGCGTCCCCTTCATCAGCGTTTCGGCGAGCGTCGGGCCCGGCGCGCCGCCGACGCCCGTCGCAACCCCATCAAACTGATGCAGGAATTTCTGCAGGGCGCCGATCGGCTGGCTCAGGAACTTGAGCCGCTCCTCCAGTCGATCCACGCCACCAGGCAGCTTTTCTCCCCAGGCCGTCGCCGGGCCGGACAACGCCGCCCCCACAGCAACAATCGCGCCGAAGACGGTGAGGATCACGAGCAAGGCTGCCAGCGTTCTCGGCACGCGCAGCTTTTCCAGCAGCCGCATCGCCGGCTGGAACAGCAGCTTCAGTACGATGGCCAGAACGATCGGCAGAATGATGTCGGAAGCGAAGTAGCAGACCGTCAGCACCGCCAGAACCAGCAGGCAAGCCTGGATCACCAGCTTCGGGTCCGCAGGCAGGGGCCCGTCTTCGCCCGCCAGCTGCGGTGGCTCGAGCGGAACGGTTTCCGTCGTCGGGATCTCGATTCTCAGGGGATCTGCCATCGGCGGAACTCGCTTTGCGAAATTTGGAGCCGTCGCTGGCATGAATCCAGCCGACATCACCGTGAAGGGCCGGTGTCAGCTCAAACCCGCTTCGCCTTTCGCCGTCCTCCCCGATCTCGTGCAATGCGCCCATCGGGCGCTGGTTGCATGGCGCCGCAAATATCGGCCGCCGTCCGGCAGAAACGGCTCTGTCAGTCCTGCGCCTTGCCGATCGAATCGGCCATCACGGCGCCGCGCTTGCCCAGCGGCTTGGGCCGGCCCACCGTCGAATCGCGCGCGGTCTGGTGCTCCATTTCGGCGTTCAACTCGGCGCCGAGCAGGATGACCGTCGCCGAAAGCCAGATCCACGTCATGAAGCCGATAATCGCGCCAAGGGCGCCATAGGCCCGGTCATAGCTGCCGAAGCTCGAGACGTACCAGGAGAAGCTGATCGAGGTCAGGATCCAAAGGCCCGCGGCAACGGTGCTGCCCCACGTGACCCAGCGCCATTTCGGCTGTTCGCGGCAAGGCCCGAAGCGATACAGGATCGCCAGCGCCGCCCAGACGAAGAAGCCGAGAATGGGCCAGCGCAGGATGTTGATCCAGACTTCGGAAGATCGCCCGATGTCGAGGAAGCGCAGCGCGATCGGCACGGCGATGATGAAGGCGATGGCGCCGATGCCGGCGGCGATCGCCAGCAGGGTGAAGATCAGCGATTCGACGTTGAGCGCGATGACGCTGCGCCGCTCGCGTTCGCCATAGGCGACGTTGAGACCGTCGATCGTCGCCTTGATGCCGGCATTCGCGCTCCAGATCGAGAACAGGAAGGAGAGGGCGAAGCTGAAGCTGAGGGCACCGCTGGAGGCGCGGATCGCGAGCGTGATCTGATCGGAGATCAGCTCGAAGGCGCCGGCCGGCAGCACGAAGGCCAGGCCGGAGAGATGGCTGTTGATGGTCGAATTATCCGCCACCAGGCCGTAGAGCGTCACCAGCGCGGAAAGGCCTGGAAAGATCGCCAGCAGGCAGAAGAAGGCCATGCTGCCGGCAACCGTCAGGACGCGATCCTCAAGCGAGCTTTCCCAGACGCGCCACAGGATGTCCTTCCATCCGCGCGCGGGAATATCCGCCGGCGCATCCGCCAGTCGACCACGACCCGGTTCTGCCTCATCGATGGCCTGCTCGATCGCCGGAGGGGGCGAGGCGCTGGTCAGCAACGGGGAAGGAGGGTTCGCGGTGGCCATCTGCTATGCCTGTGTCTTGTCGATCGTAACGACGGCGGCGAGGGCGAATCGCTTGCCGGAGGAAATTGCTTTCGCGGCTGCTTTGTCGATCATTCGCTGTCGAATGACCAGCCTTCCATCGAGATCGGGCCGCGCGACTAGTTCCGCCCCCCAAAACTGGTGCCGAACTTCACATAGCCGCCGATCTTGATGCAGGCACCGGTGCCCGGCGAATAGGTGAATCCCTCGCCGAAGGCGTCGCATATTCTGGCGTAATGCGGTTCCGCGTCCGAAGGTTCCGCTTCCGCCTTTCGCGGCGGCCGAAGTCCTTCTGCCGGCGTGGGGGCGGAGGGCTTGCTGTCGAGCGAGGGCGGGGTAAGCGGCGGCCAGGCGTCCGCCAGGGCGTGCGAGGGAAGCTGCAACAGGCCGATCGCGAGGATCAGCCCGGCTGGGTGGCGCCAGGTCCTGCTGTCAGGCGATGGCAAGGCGGGGGTTTTCATGAATCGTGAAATCCGAGCCAGGGTTCCAGCGCCTCGAAGGTCATGTCCATCGGCCAGGTCGGGCTGAACGGCAACGCGATATGCCCGTAGCGGATCGAGATCTGCTCTTCGGCCGCCTCCTCGCCCAACCGGGCGACGGCGGCGATGTAAAGGGCGGAGGCCAGGCTGGTCCGGTCGCTGCCATCGGTGCAATGAATCAGGATCGGCTTCTGCGCGGTCTTGAACAGGTCGATCAGCGCCGCGGCCTCGCCCTCCGTCAGCTCCGCCCGCGAGGACATGCGGAAGTCCGCATGCGCCAGGCCGAGACGGTTCGATTCGTCGATCTCCGCGCGATACCAGCTCGCCGATTCATTGGCGCCGCGCAGGTTGATCACCGTCTTGATGCCAAAGTTGCGGGCATAGCGCTCGAGCTGGGTCGGGGTCGGCTGGGCCGAGCGATAGAGTTCGCCGGCGATGACTGTGTGGAAATTGCCTGTCAGAAGGAGGGTCGCGATATAGATGCCGAGCACCACCGGCACGGCCAACACGGCGGCGCCGATCCACAGAATCCGCTTCTTGCTCATGTCTCGGCCGCTTCCTGCCTTGCCGCACAGCCCCCGCTGTATGGCGACAAATTAGCGGAAACGCCCGCATCGAGCCACAACGCTTGTGTCGCACCGTCAGGTCTGAACCTCCATGCCTCGCCGCCCGTCTCCCGAGGGAACCGGAGGGCGCTTTCCGACTTGGACCGCATGACCTCAAGAATCATCCTGCCCCTTCTCGCCGTCTGCCTGTTGGCCGCTTGCAGCCCTGCCGGCCCGGTCGGCAATGCCGCCGTGCCGCAACCGGCCAAGAGCGTCGACGTCGAGCGCTATCTCGGCCGCTGGTTTGAGCTTGGCCGATATGAAAACGGCTTCGAGCGGGGCTGCGAAGCGGTGACGGCGGAATACAGCCTTCGGCAGGACGGCCTGGTAAAGGTGGTTAACACCTGCAACGCCGGTGGCGTCGACGGCAAGGAGCGGGTCGCAGTGGGCCGCGCCAAGGTCGTGCCGGGAAGCGGCAACGCGAAGCTGCGGGTCTCGTTCTTCGGACCGTTCCTCGGCGACTACTGGATCCTGGATCACGCGCCGGATTATGCGTGGTCTATCATCGGCGAACCCTCCGGCCGCTATCTCTGGATTCTCACCCGCGCGAAGACGCCGTCCGAGCCGGTTCGCAAGAAGCTGGAGAGCCGCGCCCGGTCGCTTGGCTATGACGTCACGATGCTGCGCTGGACCCGCCACTGACTAGCCCGATCTAACCCTCGGCATCCGCCAGTTCGATCCATGCTGGCGCGTGGTCGCTCGTCTTATCCCAACCGCGAACGGGCTTATCCACGCCCGCGGCGCTGAGGCGATGGGCGACCGAAGGGGACAGCAGAAAGTGGTCCAGCCGCAGGCCCGCGTCCCGGCCCCAGGCGTTCCGGAAATAGTCCCAGAAGGTGTAGAGCCGTTCATCGGGATGGAGCGTCCGCAACGCGTCGACCCACCCTTCCTCCGTCAGAGCCTTGAAGGCCTCTCGCACCTCGGGGCGAAACAGCGCATCCCTGCGCCAGCGCTCCGGCTTGTAGACGTCGAGATCGGTCGGAATGATGTTGTAATCGCCGGCGAGCACGACCGGGATATCGAGCTCGAGAAGCTCTTCCGCATAGCGTGCCAGGCGCTGGATCCAGCGCAGCTTATAGTCGAACTTCGGCCCGGGGGCGGGGTTGCCGTTCGGCAGATAGAGGCATCCGACCAGAACGCCCTGGATGGCCGCCTCGAGATATCGGGACTGGGCATCGTCGACATCGCCGGGAAGCCCGCGTCGCGTCACCAGGGGGTCGCGGCCCTTGGCGAGGATCGCGACGCCGTTCCAGCTCTTCTGGCCCTGCCAGATCGCGCCATAGCCCGCCTTCTCGATCTCGCGCCGTGGAAAGCGTTCGTCCGGCGCCTTCAGCTCCTGCAGGCAGGCGATGTCGGGTGACGCTTCTTCGAGCCAGCGAAGAAGCACCGGCAATCGGCCATTGACACCATTGATGTTGAAAGTCGCGATCTTCATCGAAGGGGCAGTCTCGCGCTGTTGGCGCCGCAGATCGCGGAGGTTTTGCTAGGCAAGCTAATTGGCGGAGCGGCGTCGGAGCCATCCGCTCGAACACGTTGTTTGCGAGCGACCTACCTAACGGCGGTCGGGAAAAGACGCCCCGCCTGTGTGGACGGCCAGTTCGTCAAGAGCCGTCAGTCATTGGCGGCTGTGTCGTCTTCGCTGGCCGGCTTCGTGTTGCGCTCTTCGCCGGGCAGGTCGCGCGCGGCATGCTCCCACTCTTCCGGGCCGTTGCCGACCTCGTCGCCACGGCTGCGGACATCGCGGCCGCCGACAAAGCCGTCCCGGTCGCGGTCCGGCGTATTTCCCGGCAGGGGACGCTGCAACAGGGAGCCCGGCGTCGGTCCCTTGGGCTCGCCATAGACAGGCGGCTGGCCCTGGACGTGCGATTGAAGCTGCGCATGGCCCTCGGGCTCATTGCTGTCGGCAAGGTTCGGCTTTTCGGGGGTCATTTCGGCACTCCTCTTCCCCCTAACCAACGGCTGGATGCAGCAGATCGTTGCCTCCCACCCGCGAATGCGATCCGGGCCTCGCAACCCTTTGCCGTCGGCTCCCGTTCTGGTCATGGCAATTCCATGCCATGGGAGGATGACGTGCCGTCGATCAAAGCTTTCTCACCCGCGAGCCTGGCGCTGCTGGCAGCCCTGGCGGTGTCGGGTACCCCGCCTGCGTTTGCGGCGCCGCTCTCCAGCGCCACCCACATCCAGCTTACCGAGCGCCCGGAGGCGTGCCCGCTCGGCGAGTTCAGGCTGATGGATATCGGCTGCCAGAAGATGGAGCCGCAGCTGCCGATCCTGGAAGGCCAGCCCGATGCGCGGCGCCATCCCTATTATTTCCAGGGCGACGGCAAGGACAGGCTGCGTGGCCCGCTTTATGGCGAGGCCCGCCCTTAACCCGAAGGCATGGCTTGATCGGCCCCCGCCGGTCACCGCCCTTCGAACTGCTCGTCGAGCCAGTCAAAGGTCCGGCGATTGAACAGCGACCGGTTCCTCATCTCGCAATGACCGGCCGCGCCCTCGACGGCCGTAAAGCGCATAAAAGTCTTGGGGCAGCGGAGCGCCGCGAAGAACGTTTCCGCATTTGCTGCGGCCCGGTCGTTTTCCGCCTGGGTGATGAGCGTGGGGCAGCGGATCTGCTCGGCCCGGCCCGCCAGCGCGTAGAGCTCGGCGGAAGCGAGATAATCGCGCAGATTATCCACGCCATGCACCCAGTAGCCGCGCTGGATCACCTTCCAGTGCATGGATCGATCTGCACGAACCATCTGCTCTGCGCGCTGCATCACGCTCTCGTCCAGTTTGCCGAGATCGGCGACGGCCTGCGGCGGAAGCTTGAACATGGCTGCGAAGGCGTGGCGGAAGCCGTCCGCGATGCTCCACGTGCCGGGATCGGCGATCAGAGCCGCGATGCGTCGCTCGACAGAAGCGGCGCGGGGCGCGAGGTGACCGCCCAGGCTGGTCCCGCTGAGGGCAATGCGCGAGGGATCGACCAGCGGATGCGCGAGGGCGAAATCCACCACCGCGCCGATCACGGCTTCCCAATCCGGCCGAAGCGGAATGCCGTGCTCATAGAGCATCTCGCCCTGGCCTGGCCCTTCGAAAAGAAGGCTGTGATAGCCGCGCCGGGACGCGGCGACGGCGGACAGGAAATACATGTCGGTCGAGGTCGAATCGTAGCCGTTGTTGAGGATGACGAGCGGCCTCACCTCGGTTTCGTATCCCGCGGCCGGGATAAAATAGGCCGGCATCGCCTGCGATTCGAACGGGATCCGCTGCGGCCGGACCGGGCGGGCACCGAGCGCCAGTCCCCGGTCGAAGGCGGCGATCTGGCGGCGATAGGCATCGAGCAATCGCCGGTCGACGGGCGCGCCATAGAGCGGGTGATACGAGGTCGCATAGAAGACGCTGGCGCGCAGATAGAGCTCACGTGCGCTGCTCTCATGGCCGCTTGCGAGGGTGGTCTCCGCCTCAGCTTCCAGCCGTTCCGCCGCGGCGATCCAGGCCGCGTGATAGGCACCGTCGTCGCCATTGCCGACTTCGGCGGCGACCGCCGCGATCTCCCCGAAATCCGCCCCGCCATAAGGGATATAGGCCACCGGCCACGTCCCGAACTGCTCGTGCAAAGGATCCGCAAACAAAGCCGCCATCCTGAACCTCCCCCTTAGGACGGATGGAGATTAAGCGGAGGCATTCCGTTGCGGAAGAGGGGGGGGGGCACGATCCCGGTATCAAGGTTGTCGCCGAATATTCACCTCGACGAGGAGAGGAGGCGGTCCCGAAGATGAAGGAATGTCCGCTCCACGAAGAACCAAAGCACAGCGGCGACGGCCAAGCTTGCGATGAGATAGACGACAAAGCCGAAGTTGCCCTGCAGATTGCCCTCTCCCACGATCAGCCGCATGACGTGGAAGACCGACTTGTGGGTGAGATAGAGGCTGTAGGACAGCGTTGCGACGAGAGTGACCCCCGGCACTGGCCAGCGGCCGATAACGTGTTCCAGGTCGAGCATGGCGCAGAACAAAAGTGCGATGCCAACCGAGATCAGCGGGAAGCCCAATACGGCGCCGAGCTGTGCCTGAAACACCGGGAATATGCCCTGCCCGGCTAGGGGGCCGCGGTCCATGAAGCAAAGCAGCGCCGTGATCAGAAATACTAGGCCGAGCGGTATCGTGACCTTCGGCGGGAGATACTGCCTGCAGAGCTCGGGCTTGAAGAAGCGGGCCGCTGCGAGCACCGCCCCGAACAGCAGACCATCCAGGCGCGTATAGGTTGGGTAGTAGACGCCGCGAAGATAGGTGGCGAACGCGGCGCGGAACTCGCCCGCTTCCACGAGCGTGCCGACTTGCATATCCCAGATCGCGTAACGCAGCAGGATCCCGGCGAGGGTCAAGGTTCCCGCGAGGCCAAGGACCCATACTGTTCCGATGCGCTTGTACAACAGCAGCACCAGCAAAGGCAGGACGAGATAGAATTGCTCTTCGACGGCAAGCGTCCATGCCTGCGAAAACGCGTTGCCGTCCCTCGGATCGAACCCGAGATTGACCGTGAACGTCGCGAATTTCCAGACTGGCTGCATCGCCGGATTATCGCGAAGCACTGGAACGAGGATGTAGAGGCCGAGGACGACGAAGAAGGCCGGGAAAATGCGGAAAGCACGGCGCAGGTAGAAGGATTTGAAATCGACCGTGTCCGTCCGCGTCGCTTCCTTGAAGAGCTGCGTTGCGATCAGGTATCCGCTCAGCACGAAGAAAATATCGACGCCGAGCCAACCATATTCCCGAACGTTCACAAATATGCCCGGCGTGGCGTTCAGAGGCAGATGGACGAGCATCACCAGCAGGATCGCCAGGGAGCGCAGAATATCGGGGCCGACCATCCGGCTGCGCGTTGCCGCGACGCTGATTGGCGAGAATGAGGAAGCAATGCCTGCATTCGAATTGTTCGTGATGGCAAGCACAGTCATGCGCGCATTCCGGAAAGTCTCATGGCAAAAAGCGGATGCCAATCAATCTACCGGTTTGCGGGGGTCAGGGAACGGTTTGAGATGGAAAGCGTCGGTTAACCTAAAAATTTCGTAAAATTTGAGCGACGTCCCTTAGGTGCCGCTGGCGTCTCACTGACCAAGATCATCCCCCGATAAACCCGATGCCCTTTTGCCCTCGCGTGGTGAAGGAGAAAGGCTTTCGCCAGTCCCTATCCGCTTGAGGGCGAAGTCGTGTCGGTCTGTTTCAAGGCGCAGGCCGGGGAGGTGGCAGGAAAATCGCTGGTCGATGCCGGTATCCCCATGGCCCCAAAAAGCCAAGGGCTGGCGGGTTTTACGGTTTGACCGCCACTTCGCGGCGACCGCGTCTGGGACCGCATATGCGCGGGCCTATTGCCCGGATTGGATCATCTGCCGAATTTTGACTGCCTTCTCGAAATGATCCAGCGCGTGGGTTTTGATCCACCATTCGGCAGCTTCCATGAGAAGCTCGGGGTCATCGTTCCTGTTCGCAAAGAACGCATAGAAGGACAGGCCAACCCCTTCGCCCTTCCGAGCGATCTTGTCTTCGCAGACGGAGATAGCCTTGGCTCTCAAGCTCGGTCGCATCGTGCTTCCCTTTTTCCGTGTTCCACGGCAGGAGGAAGTAGGGATAGGGCGTCGATCCGACCGGTGCAGCGTAGGAACGGCAGCATGGCAGCAAACGGTGGCCGCAGGCGGGATCCAAACGGATCCAGTCCCGCTATCCTATGGTAGACGCGGTGAATTTCAGGAGGGGAGTGGTGCCGCTTACAGGATTCGAACCTGTGACCCCATCATTACGAATGATGTGCTCTACCAGCTGAGCTAAAGCGGCTTACCCGAGGGATTTGACCGGTGCCGCGAAGGGCTGCTGTAAAATCCACGGGGTTCATAGCTACATTCGATCCGGGTTTCAAGCCTTCCCGGCCGTTCTCCACTGCCTCACTGCAAACGAAGCCTATCCGCCGGTTCCGCGTCTCCGTCGTCGATGCCCGGATCGTCGGGAATCGGCGCCACCACAGTGGCTGCCGGGGCGGCGGGACCGCTATTCTTCACGGCCGATACCGGAGCGGGCGATGTCTGGCGCGGGGGCTCGGACGCCGGAGCAGGGTGCGGCGGCGTCGGAGCCGGCTCAGCCTTGACCGGCTCAGGCTTCGGCGCGGCGATCGTTGCCGGCGCCTCGATCACGATCGGCTCCGGCGTTTCGTCCTCGACGGCGAGATCTATGGCCGGGCGCTGGTCGGCGGCCAGGGCCACGGTCGGCATGCGCCATTCGAAGGCGTCGAGCTTGCCGGAGATCGGCGAGACCGGCGCCCAGGCCGGGAAGACGTAGCCGTCGGCCGTCCATTGCGCATCGCGCGGCGCGCGCACGGCGCGGGAAAGCCACTCGCGGACATGACCGCGATGGCCGTCCGGGCCTTCCTCGATTTCCGCCATCAGCAGGCAGAAACGCTCGGTACGCTCCTGGTCGGGGATCGCCGCCAGTTCGCGGCGTGCGAGCGCCCAGTCGCGGGCGTCGATCGCGGCGCGCGCGACCGCCAGATGGCTTTCGATATGGCCGGGACGCAGCGACGCAAGCTTTTCGGCCCGCTTCAGCCGGTCCTGCGCGGCGTCGCCGGGCCGGACATTGGAATAGGCTTCGGCCAGCTCGGGATGCGGCTCGAATTTCCAGCTCGTCTCGATGACGCGGACGGCGCGCTTGACGTCGCCCTGTCGTGCGAACAGACGGGCGGCGAGGGTCGCGGCCGGAACCAGGCCGGGGGCCAGCTTGACGGCCTCCTGGGCGGCGGCGCGCGCCTCCTCGGGATCGGAGGATTCGAGCTGCAGGCCGCGCGCGGTCAGGAGCACGGCGCGCAGGCGATGCGCAGCGCCACGTTCGATCAGCTTGGCGTGCAGATTGGAGCCCAGCGTCGACAGGGCCGCGGACCATTCGCCCTTGGCAGCCTGGTCCTCGAACAGGGCGTTACCCGCCCAGGCGAGGCTCGGCGACGCCTTGGCGGCTTCCTCGGCATAGTGGCGCGCCGCTTCCGGCTCGCCGCTGCGCTGCGCTTCGACATAAAGCCCGCGCAGGCCGAGCAGCCGCGTCTCCGGATCGTTCAGCATCGTCTCAAAGGCCGCTCTAGCGCCCGCGCCATCGCCGGTCAGCTGCGCGGATTGCGCCGCCAGCAGAAGTGTCAGCGGCTCATCCTTCAGGATCTTGCGCGATTCCAGGGCGAAGCGCTTGGCGCGCTTCACGTCGCCGGCGCCGATCGCGATCATGCCGCGCGACAGCGCCCGGTAGCCGCGATCGCGCTTGCGGCCCGACAGCCAGCCGCCGAACAGTTTTGGCGCACGGAATACCGTCACGACGATCCAGATCAGGATCGCCAGCGCCACGAACAGGACGGCCAGGCTGACCGAAGCGACCATCAGGCTGGTCTTGTAGTCATAGCCTTGCCAGGTGAGCACGATGTCGCCGGGTCGGTCGGCAAGCCACGCGAACCCCGCGGCAACCGCGAAGACGATGGCGACATAGACCAGGATGCGGATCATCGTCGCTCCGTCAGTTCGAAGACTTGGCGGCGCTGAGGCCGGCAAGAGCGGTATCGATGGTAATGCGCTGGCCGGCCTTGGCCGCCCAATCGGCAAGCGGCGCGCGGGCAATGGCGTCGAGCCCGTCGCCTTCACGCAGCGCTTCGGCCAGATTGCCGTCCTTCACCGCAGCTTCCATGCGCGAGACCACGGCGGTGGCTGAGGCGCCTGCCATCGGTCCCGATGGCTTGACGCTGACCAGCGAACCGGCCGAGGCCGTCAGGCGATCGATCAGGCTGGCGCCGGGATCCACCTTGGCGGCGGCGATACGGATCTGATCGGCGACAGCCGGGAAGGCGGCCATGAGGTCGGCCTTGGACGGCGCCCCGGTCGCGGCCAGCGGCTGCAGCGCGGCGATTTCGGTGTCTTCGGTACCCAGGGCCGAGACCGCGGCGAGTTCGTTGGCGAACGGGCCGGAGCCGGTCGCCGCCTGGCGCAGAGCGGTCACCGCGATGACGCGGGCGGCGGCTTCGGTCTTCGGGTCGGCCGGCGGATGGGCTTCGACGGCGTCGAGCCGCGTCGTCAGCGCGTCGAGGCGCGATTGCAGCGGCGTCAGGTCCACGGGTGGCGCCGCGGGGGCCGCCTCTGGCGCAACCGGGGCCGGGCGCGTTTCCAGGGCGGAAAGGCGGCTCTCGATCGGGCCGAGATCGACGCTCGGGGCCGTGGCGGTCGCCGCCGGCTGGCTCGCGGCCGACTTCAGCGCGGCGATTTCCTTTTCCAGCCCGGCGATCCGGGCCGGGTCGACGCCGCCGGCCGCTGCCGGCCTTGACGCGGCTTCGGTGGTTGCCGCTTCGACGCGGTCAAGACGGGCGGAGACGGCCGCGAAACGCGAATCGAGGCTGGCGCTGCTGACTGGATCCGTGCCGGTCGAGGAGGAGAGCAGGGCGACGAGCAGGCCGCCGATGACGCCGCCACCGAGGGCGGCGATTGCCGGGATCACGAAGCGTCCGGCGGCGGATTCGCGTGCCGCCGGGGCGGCGGGTTCGGGCGTGCCGACTTCGGGTTCATAGGCAGGCGGCGGCAGGGGCGCGTCCGGCGCCGGCTCGACGACCGGGTCCGGCGTCGACACGGGATCGGTCTGCTCCGGCGAAGGCGGAGACGTCGCGCCGGTCGATTCGGCGGCAAGGTCGATCGTCACGGGAGGGCGCTTGCGCCGGGATCCGGATGTTTCGCCTGCCGGCTTGAAGGTGTCGTCGTCGCTCATCTCGCCTCGATCTCGTCGGTCGCCTACACCCAGTATAGGCCCATGCGTTAACGGACGCCTGAAGGGGATGTTCCCACGCTTTGGGGGATCAGCGCCAGCAGCGCGTCATCGGTCGGTTCGGGGCCCGTGAAAATCCTGCCAAAGGTCACGGAAGACGCGACGTTCGGCGACAGCGTGTAGATCGACAGATGGTCGACCGGCGGCTGTGGATCAAGCGCGGCGACGTGGTGCGCGAAGGTTTTCGCCGTGCGCGGCGAATAGAGCAGCACGCCGTCGAGGCGGCCCTGGCGAAGATCCGCGACCACCGAATCGGGCAGGCTCGCCACCGGATCCATCCGGTAGACTTCCACCAGCGCGATCGTGAAGCCCGCGGCGAGCAGACGCTCCGGCCAGTGCCCGGCGCGATCCACCGCGGCGGGATAGAGCAGCGTTCCGGCCTTGGGATCCATGCTGGCGATGGCGAGCGTTGCCAGGGTCTCGCCGTCGCCCTCAGCCGAGCGGACCTGCGTGTAGCCGGCCGCGCGGGCCGCCTCGGCCGTACGGTCGCCGACGGCAAGAACCGGGATGTCGAGCCAGTCGGCCGCGCCGGGCCAGCGCAGCATGCCGCGCAGGCCGTTGCCGCTGGTCAGAAGGATGGCAGAAGGGCGGAAGGTCGGGGCAGGGGGATCGAGGAAGGCCGTTTTCAGCAGCGGCGCCATCACCGGCTCGTGGCCCAGCGCCCGCAGCCGCTCGGCGGTTCGCGTCGCATCGGGCTCGGGCCGGGTGACGAGCAGCCGCATCGCTCAGCCCGTCATGAAGAAGGTCTTGCCGCCGCGGCCGATCAGCTCGTCCGCCGCCGCTGTGCCGATCCGCTCCGCGTCGGCGAGCGGCGCCGTCATGCGCGTTTCCTCGGATTGTCGGCCATCGGGCGAGAGAACGATGCCGCGAAACAGCAGGTCGTCGCCGGAAAGCGTCGCGAGGCCGCCGATCGGCGTGCGGCAGGAGCCGTCCAGTCGGGTCAGGAAAGCGCGTTCGGCGTGCAGCGCGATCTCGGTTGCGGGATCGTTGATGGCGGCGAGCAGTTCGCGGACGCGGACATCGCCCTCGCGGCCTTCGACCGCCACGGCGCCCTGGCCGACGGCGGGGAGGAAATCATCGAGCTCGATGATCGAGGTGGCAAGGTCGGCGCGGCCGAGCCGGCGCAGGCCGGCAAGCGCCAGCAGCGTGCCATGCGCGACGCCGTTTTCAAGCTTGGAAAGACGAGTCTGCACATTGCCGCGGAATTCGACGACGACGAGATCGGGCCGCAGGCGCAGCGCCATGGCGCGGCGGCGCAGCGACGAGGTGCCCAGCACCGCTCCCTCCGGTAGGTCGCGGACCGAGGCTGCCACCGGCGACAGGAAGGCATCGCGCACGTCCTCGCGGGGCAGATAGGCGATCAGCGTCAGCCCTTCCGGCAGGAAGGTCGGCACGTCCTTGGACGAATGGACGGCGATGTCGATCGTGCCGGCGAACAGCGCTTCCTCGAGCTCCTTGGTGAAAAGGCCCTTTCCGCCGGCTTCCGAAAGCGAGCGATCCTGGATCCGGTCGCCCGAGGTCTTGATGACGACGATCTCCATCGAAGCTTCGTCGAGGCCGTGGGCGATGGCGAGCCTGGCCCGCGTCTCATGCGCCTGGGCAAGCGCCAGCGGGCTGCCGCGCGTACCGATGCGGAGGAGGGGCGTAGAGGCTTCGGATTGCACGGGGTCGGGTCCGGATGTTAGGGCCTGTCTCAACATGCCCCATGAGGGCAAAATTCGGCGCCAGTCTAGTCACGACGCGCCCATCTGCAAGCAAGCCGCCCGATACGCGGCGAAAGGCCCCGGTGTGAGTTTGTCCGTCCTGGTTCTGGGTATTGAGACGAGTTGCGATGAAACGGCGGCCTCCGTCGTTTCGCGCGACGCGAACGGGCATGGCGAAATCCTCTCCAACGTCATCCTCTCGCAGTTCGACGACCATGCCGCCTTTGGCGGCGTGGTGCCCGAGATCGCCGCGCGCGCCCATGTCGAGGCGCTGGATCGCGTCGTGCAGGCGGCGATGGACGAGGCGGGCGTCGGTTTCGCCGATCTCGATGCGATCGCGGCTACCGCCGGCCCGGGCCTGATCGGCGGCGTGATCGTCGGGCTGACGACGGCGAAGGCGCTGGCGCTGGCGTCCGGCAAGCCGCTTGTGGCGGTCAATCATCTCGAAGGTCATGCGCTGACGGCGCGGCTGACCGATGGCATCGCTTTCCCCTATCTGCTGCTGCTGGTTTCCGGCGGCCATACGCAGATCCTGCTGGTGCGCGGCGTCGGCCACTATGAGCGCTGGGGCACGACCATCGACGACGCGCTGGGCGAAGCCTTCGACAAGACGGCCAAGCTGCTGGGCCTGCCTTATCCGGGCGGGCCGGCGGTCGAGCGGGCCGCCGCGCGCGGCAATCCCGACCGCTTCGCGCTGCCGCGGCCGATGTTCGGCCGGCCCGGCGCCGATTTCTCCTTCTCCGGCCTGAAGACGGCGCTGCGCATCGAGGCGGAGGCGATCGCGCCGCTGTCGGAGAGCGATGTCGACGACCTCTGCGCCGCCTTCCAGCGCACGGTGACGCTGGTGGTGCGCGACCGCATCGGCCATGCGCTCGATCGGTTCCGGTCCGAGTTCCCGGATCTTGCCGAGCCGACCCTGGTGGTGGCCGGTGGCGTCGCCGCCAACAAGGCGCTCCGGGCCGGGCTCGATGCGGAGCTTTCGGCCCGCGGGTTCCGGCTCGTGGCGCCGCCGCTGGTGCTCTGCACCGACAATGGCGCGATGATCGCCTGGGCCGGCGCGGAGAGGCTGGCGCTTGGCCTGCTCGACGATCTCGCGGCTCCGGCACGTCCGCGCTGGCCGCTCGACCATCTGGCGGCCCCCATGCTCGGCTCCGGCCACAAGGGAGCCAAGGCGTGAGCATCATCCGCAAGAGCAAGGTCGTCCTCTACGCGACCTGGCGCGGCAGGCTGCTGGTCTTCCGCGAGCCGGACTTTCCCGAATATGGCATCCAGGTTCCCGGCGGGACGATGGAACCCGGCGAAACGCCGGAACAGGCGGCGCGGCGGGAATTTCTGGAAGAGACCGGGCTGGTCGCGCCGGATGTGCTGACCCTGCTCGGCGAGCGCGACTATCATTATGCTCCGCCGGGCGGACCGGCGCGGCAGCATCGGCGCTGGTACTTCCATCTGCCGCTCGAAGGCGAGTTCGCCGAGAGCTGGGAACAGATGGAAATGCACCCCGATGCCGGCGGCCCGCCGATCCGCTTTGCGCTCTACTGGCTCGACCTGCCGCTGAACGAAGCGCTGTTCGGCGAGCTAGATTCGTTCCTGGATCAGTTGCCCGCGCTGGAGATGGCTCCATGACGATCGACCATATCGCCGTCGTCGGCGCCGGCGCCTGGGGCACCGCGCTGGCGCTTGCCGCCCATCGCGCCGGCCGCTCGGTAACCCTCTGGGGTCGCAACGTGACCGACATGGCGGGCTCGCGCGAGAATGTCGCCCACCTGCCGGGCGTAAAGCTGCCGGCCTCGCTGCGGATCACCGACCAGATCGGCGATGTCCTGGCGGCGGATGCGATCCTGCTTGCGACGCCCGCGCAGACGGTGCGGGAGGTGGCGGCGCATCTGGAGGCGATCGCCGAAGACACGCCGGTCGTGCTTTGCGCCAAGGGCCTGGAACGCGGCACCGCCAAGCGGATGACCGAGGTGCTGGCGGAGGCATTGCCGCCCGCAGCGCCCGCCGTGCTGTCGGGACCGAGCTTCGCCGTCGATGTGGCGCGCGGCCTGCCGACCGCCGTCACCATCGCCGCGATGGATCTGCGGCTCGCCATGGCGCTCTGCCATGCGCTGGGCTCCGCGAGCTTCCGCCCCTATGCCGAGACCGACATGCTGGGCGTCGAGATCGGCGGCGCGTTCAAGAACGTGCTGGCGATCGCCGCCGGCATCGTCGCCGGACGCGAATTCGGCGCCAGCGCGAGTGCGGCCGTGATCGCGCGCGGCTTCGCCGAACTGCGCCGCCTGGGCGAGGCGCAGGGCGCGCTGCCGGAAACGCTGATGGGCCTGTCGGGGCTCGGCGATCTCGTGCTCACCTGTTCCTCGGTGCAATCGCGCAATTTCGCCTATGGCCATGCGCTGGGCAGCGGCTCGACCCTGCCGCCGGCGCTTGCCGAGGGCGCCGCGACGGCGCCGGTGGCGCGCGACCTGGCCCGTCGGCTCGGCGTGCCAATGCCGATCACCGAGGCGGTCGCCGCCATCCTCGACGGAACGCTCTCGATCGACGCGGCGGCGGAAGCGCTGATGCTGCGGCCCTTGAAGCGCGAGGCCGATTGATCCCTCTCGCAGTCGGTGCGGAGGTCTTTACCTGAGCGAGCGGGCCGCCTACCGTGCCGCCGCAATTCTTGGAGGTTTTCATGCATTTCGTTGCCATTCTGACCGATCGCGAGGACGGCCTGCCGGTTCGTCTCGAGAACCGCCCCGCTCACATCGAGTGGCTGAAGGAAACCGGCATGGCGATCGCCGGCCCGTTCCTCGACGACAAGGGCGACATGGTCGGCTCGCTGCTGATCATCGAAGCCGAGGACGAGGCCGCCGCCCGCGCCGTCTTCGCAACCGACCCCTATGCCAAGGCCGGCCTGTTCAAGGAAACGGTCGTGCGTCCCTGGCGCTGGGCCGTCGGCAAGCCGGCCTGATCGGCCGACCCGACTTCCTTCTCGATCTCTACCGGAGCGTCCCATGGCCTATTGGCTCTTCAAGTCCGAACCCGACGTGTTTTCCTTCGATGATCTCGTGAAGAAGGGCGCGGCAGGCCAGGAATGGGACGGGGTCCGCAACTATCAGGCGCGCAACAACATGCGCGCCATGCAGCTTGGCGATCGCGGCTTCTTCTACCATTCCAATATTGGCAAGGAGATCGTCGGGATCGTCGAGGTGGCGAAGCTGGCCCATCCGGATTCGACCGATGACAGCGGCCGCTGGGAATGCGTTGACCTGCGCGCCATCCGTCCGATCCCCAAGCCTTATTCGCTGGAGACGGCCAAGGCCGAGCCACGGCTGGAGGGCATGGCGCTGGTCGGCAATTCGCGACTTTCGGTGCAGCCGGTGACGGAAGCCGAATGGAAGCTGATCTGCGAACTGGGCGGGCTCGACCCCGCCTCGATCTGAGCGGGCGATTGATCGACGATCCCGCGCGCTTCATCGTCGACCAGACCCGGCTGGCGCCGGTCGCCTTCGTTCCGGAAATCCAGCTTTATCAAGCAGATGAAGCCACCGCGCTTTGGCATCTGACCGAAGCGGCGCTGGACCGCGCCGACATGCCACCGCCTTTCTGGGCCTTTGCCTGGGCCGGCGGACAGGGGCTGGCGCGCTATGTGCTGGATCATCCGGAAATCGTCAAAGGCAGGCGCGTGCTCGATTTCGCCTCCGGTTCCGGGCTGGTCGCGATCGCCGCCGCGAAGGCGGGCGCCGCTCATGTGGAGGCGATCGACATCGATCCCTTCGCAGTCGCAGCAATTTCCCTGAACGCCGCAGCAAACGGCGCCGATATCAGCGTACGCCAGGCTGACATCATCGGCAGCGCGGGTGGGGATTTCGATGTGCTGCTGGCCGGCGACGTCTTCTATGACCCGGGCTTCGCGGCGCGGCTGCTGCCCTGGCTCGCGGCGCTCGCCACTCGCGGCGTCACGGTGATCGCCGGCGACCCGGATCGGACCTATCGTCCGCTCGCCCGGGTGCACGATCTCGCCCGATACGACGTCCCGGTTCATCCCGCGCTCGAGGACGCCGCGGTGAAGCGGGTGCGCATACTGGGCTTCGACAACTGCGAAGGTTTCCAGACTGTCTTGCCGGGAGAGCCGGGATTCGCATAATGCCGCCGGCATTAAGGTGTGCTTCGCCGAAAGCGGAGCTGCCAGGGAGGAAACAAGATGCACGACAAGATCTATCCGGTCTCGGACGATTGGGCGAAGCGAGCACAGATCGACGAGCCGACCTATCGCGCGATGTATCAGCGCTCGGTCGAGGATCCGGATGGTTTCTGGGCCGAGCAGGCCAAGCGAATCGACTGGATCCAGCCATTCACCAAGGTGAAGAACACCTCGTTCGCGCCGGACAATGTCTCGATCAAGTGGTTCGAGGACGGTTCGCTCAACGTCTCGGCGAATTGCGTCGACCGGCATCTGGCCAAGCGCGCCGATCAGGTCGCGATCCTCTGGGAGGGGGACAATCCCTCGGAAAGCCGCTCGATCACCTATCGCGAGCTTTCCGACCAGGTCCAGGTCTTCGCCAATGTGCTGAAGGAGATGGGCGCCAAGAAGGGCGACCGCATCACCATCTACATGCCGATGATCCCGGAAACGGCCTTCGCCATGCTCGCCTGCACGCGCATAGGCGCCGTGCATTCGGTCGTGTTTGGCGGCTTCTCGCCCGATAGCCTCGCCGGCCGCATCCAGGATTGCGGCTCGAAGCTGGTGATCACGGCGGATGAAGGCCTGCGCGCCGGCAAGAAGATCCCGCTGAAGGCCAATGTCGACGCGGCGCTCGCCAAGCTTGGCGATGACGTGAAGACGCTGGTCGTGCAGCGCACCTTCGCCGACGTGGCCATGCAGAACGGCCGCGACGTGTTCTATGGCGATCTGGCCAAGACCGTGTCGCAGCATTGCGAACCCGAGGCGATGAACGCCGAGGACCCGCTGTTCATCCTCTATACGTCGGGTTCGACCGGCAAGCCGAAGGGCGTGCTGCACACCACCGGCGGCTATCTCGTCTATGCCTCGCTGACGCACAGCAAGGTGTTCGACTACCAGGATGGCGACATCTACTGGTGCACGGCCGATGTCGGCTGGGTCACCGGCCACTCCTACATCGTTTATGGCCCGCTTTCGAACGGCGCGACGACGCTGATGTTCGAGGGCGTGCCGAGCTATCCGACCAATTCCCGCTTCTGGGAAGTGATCGACAAGCACAAGGTCAACATCTTCTACACGGCGCCGACGGCGATCCGCGCGCTGATGCAGGCCGGCGACGAGCCGGTGCAGAAGACCTCGCGCGCTTCGCTGCGCCTGCTCGGTTCGGTCGGAGAGCCGATTAATCCGGAGGCGTGGGAGTGGTATCACCGCGTCGTCGGCGACGACCGCTGCCCGATCGTCGATACGTGGTGGCAGACCGAGACCGGCGGCATCCTGATCACCCCGCTGCCGGGCGCGATCGCCCAGAAGCCGGGATCGGCGACGCTGCCCTTCTTTGGCGTGCAGCCGGCGATCGTCGATGGCGAGGGCAAGGTGCTGGAGGGCGTTGCCGAGGGCAACCTCATCATCACCGATTCCTGGCCGGGCCAGATGCGCACGGTCTATGGCGACCACGAGCGCTTCGTGCAGACCTATTTCTCGACCTACAAGAACGCCTACTTCACCGGCGATGGCTGCCGGCGCGATGCGGATGGCTATTACTGGATCACCGGCCGCGTCGACGACGTGCTGAACGTCTCCGGCCATCGCATGGGCACGGCCGAGGTCGAGAGCGCGCTGGTGGCGCATGAGCATGTCTCGGAAGCGGCCGTCGTCGGCTATCCGCACGACATCAAGGGCCAGGGCATATATGCCTATGTCACGCTGATGGCGACGGTCGAGCCGTCCGATGCGTTGCGCAAGGAACTGGTTGCCTGGGTGCGGATGGAGATCGGTCCGATCGCCTCGCCCGACCTGATCCAGTTCGCGCCCGGCCTGCCGAAGACCCGTTCGGGCAAGATCATGCGCCGCATCCTGCGCAAGATCGCCGAGGGCGAGTTCGGCAATCTCGGCGACACCTCGACGCTGGCCGATCCGACCGTCGTCGACGACCTGGTCGCCAACCGCCAGAACAAGCGGTAGAAAATTGCAGAGGCCGGCTCAGTAGCCGGCCTCTCGCTGATGCCGGAAGGCAAGGATCAGCACACGGTCCGATGGAATGTCGTGGTGATAGAGCGCGACATAGCCGGCGCGGCCAAATGGAATTACCAAATCGCGCAGTTCCGGCGTGCCGGGAAAGGGCCTGCCTACCATCGGCGCGCCCGATAGGACCTGCAACTGGTTCCTTATCGCCGATGCGGCGCGACGTGCCGCATCGGGATCGCGGGCGAAAAGATGGTTACGGCATCGCTCTATGCCGGCAAGCGCACCCGGTGTCAGGACTATTTGTGGCAAGCCGGCGGAAGCGTTTCCGCATCCGTGCCCCAGCTATCGAGCCAAGCCTCAGTCTCTTCCAGAGTTACGTGCAGCCCGTCCTCGCGGAAAGCGGAGAGCGACGCCAACGCTTCTGTCCGGAAGGCCAGGCGTGCTTCCTCGCGATCGAGATATTCCACGATTGCGTCCTGCAGCATGACGTCCGGATTGAGATGACGTGATTCCGCCAGCGCCTTCAGGCGCGCCTCGGCATCCGGGTCCAGCTTGACTGACAATGGCATGGCATTCCCGATCCGCTGTGTGTGGGGGGAGGCTAGCACAGGAGAGTGCGCCCGTCCCACCCTCAGAAATCGCTGGCGATGCCCTTGTTTTCCCAGTCGCCATAGCGGATCGGTTCCGGGCCGGAGCGGCCCAGGATTTCGCGCGGGCGCTTCGTCGCCGCGTCGATTTCGGTCCGGCGGGCCTCCGCCTCGGCCAGCGCGCGGCGGGCGGCTTCGGTGAGCGGGCGCGGCGGGGTTGGGGTTTCGACTTCGTCGCTCATGAGGGCCTCGCACGTTGCTATCAAGAGGCGGAAACGGCTTGCATTCCTGCGGATTCCAGCCAGGCCGCCGCTTGCAGGTCGACCTGCCTCCTCCCATCATATAGGTCGAAGCGGTGGGCCGCTGCAACGCAGCCGGCCCGCCAACCATCCTCGGAGTCATTCCCGGAGTTCTCGATGAACATCATGCGCACTGCCCTGCTGATCGCGGCCCTGACCGCCCTGTTCATGGGCATCGGCTATCTGATCGGCGGATCCAGCGGCATGATGATCGCCTTCGTCATCGCCGCCGGCATGAACGTGTTCAGCTACTGGAACTCCGACAAGATGGTGCTGTCGATGTACGGCGCCCATGAGGTCGACGAACGCAGCGCGCCGGAGTATTACGGCATCGTCCGGCAGCTGGCGCAGCGCGCCAACCTGCCCATGCCGAAAGTCTATGTGATCGATTCTGCCCAGCCCAATGCCTTCGCCACCGGCCGCAATCCGCAGAATGCCGCCGTTGCCGCGTCGACCGGCCTGCTGCAGGCGCTTTCCCGCGACGAGATCGCCGGCGTGATGGCGCATGAACTGGCGCACGTGAAGAACCACGACACGCTGACCATGACCATCACGGCGACGCTGGCCGGCGCCATCTCGATGCTGGCCAACTTCGCCTTCCTGTTCAGCGGCAACCGCAACCGCGAGGGCGGCGGGATTGGCATGATAGGGACGATCGTCATGATGATCGTCGCGCCGATGGCCGCCATGCTGGTGCAGATGGCGGTCAGCCGGACGCGCGAATATGCGGCCGATCGGCTGGGGGCGGAGATCTGCGGTTCGCCGCGTTCGCTCGCGACAGCCCTTGCCAAGATCGCGCGCGGAGCGCACGAGATCCCCAACGAGACGGCCGAGGCCAATCCGGCTTCCGCGCATCTCTTCATCATCAATCCCCTATCCGGGCAGCGCATGGACAATCTCTTTTCTACTCATCCCGATACCGACAACCGGATCGCGGCGCTGATGGCGATGGAAGCCGAATCCGGCGGCCAGGCTGCGGGCTTCGGTCCGGGCGCGGGCGCTGGTCGTGGCGTCAACCTGCCGGGCGGCTTTCGTTCCAGCCGTCCCGCTTCGGGTCCGTCGCGCGGGCCGTGGGGCAATGGCTCCGGCGGTTCGCAGGGCCGGGGGCCGTGGGGTTGAGCAAGAAGACAACGCCGGCCGGTACCCGTCCGAACCGCAACGCGCCGCGTGCGCCCCGCCTCGCGCCGGGCGTCGCCGCCCGCCTTGCCGCGACCACCGCGCTGATGGCGGTGCTGGTCGATCATCGCCCGCTCGATAGTGCCATCGATGCCACGGACGGGCCGTTCGAAACGCTCGATCCGCGCGAGCGCGGCCTGGCGCGCGCCATTCTCGGCATTGCGCTGCGCCGTCGCGGCCAGATCGACGACGCGCTGGGCCGCTTCCTCGACAAGGCGCTGCCGCGCAAGTCCGGCCCGCTGCCGGCGATCCTGCATGTCGCCGCGGCGCAGATCCTGTTCATGGATGTGCCCGATCATGCCGCCGTCTCGATTGCCGTCGAGACCGCCGAGGCCGATCGCGACGCGCGCCATTTCAAGGGCCTGGTCAATGCGGTGCTGCGCCGCCTCACCGAGCAGCGGGACGCCATTCTCGCCTCGCAGGACGAGGTTCGCCTCAACGTGCCCGACTGGCTCTATGAGCGCTGGGTCAAGGATTATGGCGCCGAGACCACGCAGGCGATCGCCGCCGCTCATCTGCTGGAGCCGTCGCTTGACCTGTCGGTCAAGTCGGATCCCGAGGGCTGGGCCGAGAAGCTCGGCGGCATCGTCCTGCCGACCGGCAGCGTACGCCTGATTGCGCACGGACCGATTGACGCACTGCCGGGCTTCGCCGAAGGCCAGTGGTGGGTGCAGGACGCCGCCGCCGCGCTCCCGGCCAAGCTGCTCGGCAAGGTCGAGGGCCTCGACGTCGCCGATCTCTGCGCGGCTCCGGGCGGCAAGACGGCCCAGCTCGCCGCCGCCGGCGCCAAGGTGATGGCCGTCGACATCAATGAAGGCCGCCTGCAACGGGTGCGCGAAAACCTGTCGCGCCTGAAGCTGCAGATCGGCACGATCGCCGCCGATGTCGAGACCTGGCAGCCCAACCGGCTGTTCGACGCCATCCTGCTCGACGCGCCGTGCTCGGCGACCGGCACGATCCGCCGCCACCCCGACGTCGCCGTGCTGAAGCGGCCGGGCGACATCAAGACGCTGGCCAATCTGCAGGCCTCCCTGCTGGCGCGCGCCACCTCGATGCTGGTCTCCGGCGGAACGCTCGTCTACTGCACCTGTTCGCTGGAGAAGGCCGAGGGCGAGGACCAGGTTGCGCTGGCCTTGGCCAACCTACCGCTGGTTTTGGAGCCGATCCGGCCGGAGGAGGTGGGGGGTGTCGAGGCGATCTGTCGCGACGGCTTCCTGCGTACCCTGCCATCCGACCTGCCGAATGCCGAGCCGCGGCTTTCCGGGCTCGACGGCTTCTTCGCCGCCCG
This sequence comes from Kaistia sp. UC242_56, assembly GCF_044452255.1. Taxonomy (NCBI): domain Bacteria; kingdom Pseudomonadati; phylum Pseudomonadota; class Alphaproteobacteria; order Hyphomicrobiales; family Kaistiaceae; genus Kaistia; species Kaistia sp. UC242_56. The sequence goes on along the minus strand of NZ_JBIOAN010000001.1, from coordinate 541,838 downwards.
CTTCCGGCGCCTCTAGGCGCCGGGAAACGGTTTCAATTTGAGCGAATCCGCAATTAGATTGCTCGAATCGCTGGCCGACTGATTCGTTTCGGACCGTCGAAATTCGGGTCAGCACGACTTCAGCTGTAGATGAGGGAGCGAGAGAGTATGGCGTTCGGAGCAGGATCCGGTCGGGGTCGGCTCGTCCGCTTCGCACTCGCGTCCGCATGGCGACGAGCGCGTTACGCGTTCCACGCCAGCGCGCTCTATCGGTGGAAATATTCCGGCCAGGTGCCCGAGAGGCTGCTGATCGCGCCGACCGACCTGCGCACTGCCGACCCCACCATCGCCAACGATATCTATGCCGGCCGCTTCGTCTTTGCCGGCGAGGTGGTCGACGTTGCCGGCTTCTCGGTCTTCGAGATCGAGGCGCCGTCGCGCGCCTGGGCCGAGCGGCTGCATAGTTTCGGCTGGCTGCGCCATCTGCGCGCCTCCGACCTCGCCGTCTCGCGCTCCAATGCCCGCGCGCTGCTCGACGAATGGATCCGCTTCCAGAAGAGCCATGATCCGATCGCGCGCGATCCCGACGTCATGGCGCGGCGGATCCTGTCCTGGCTGGCGCAGACGCCGCTGGTGCTCGAGGGCTGCGACCACGGCTTCTATCGCCGCTTCATGCGCTCGCTGACCAAGCAGGTCCGCCATCTGCGCCGGGTGGCGCGCGACGTGCGCCCCGGCCTGCCGCGCCTGCGCGTGATGATGGCGCTGGCCGCCGCCGGCCTGTCGCTTTCCGACCAGCCGCGCCTGGTGCGCCAGGCGTCGCGCTGGCTCGACCAGGAACTGGCGCGGCAGATCCTGCCGGATGGCGGCCATGTCGGCCGCAATCCCGGCACGGTGCTGGAAATCCTCGTCGACCTGCTGCCGCTCCGCCAGGCCTTCACCGCCCGCGGCCAGCAGCCTTCGCCGGCCCTTCTCGGCGCCATCGACCGCATGATGCCGATGCTGCGCTTCTTCCGGCATGGCGACGGCTCCTTCGCCAAGTTCAACGGCATGGGCGAAACCCAGCTTGGCCTGCTCGCGACCGTCCTCGCGTATGACGATGCGCGCGGCGCGCCGGGCAAGAATGCGCCCTATGCCGGTTATCAGCGGCTCGATGCCGGCGATACGGTGATGCTGGTCGACACGGGGCCGGCGCCGCGGCCGGTGCTTTCGCTCGAGGCGCATGCCGGCTGCCTCTCCTTCGAGATGAGCTCCGGCCGCCAGCCGCTGATCGTCAACTGCGGCGTGCCGGGGCCGGGCGCCACGGCGCTGCGGCGGATGGCGCGCACCACGGCGGCGCATTCGACCGTGACGCTGAACGATTCCTCGTCCTGCCGCTTCCTCAACAGCGGCTATCTCGCCGCGAAGCTGGGCGAGGCGATCCTCTCCGGCCCGAACCGCGTCGAAGTCTCCCGCCAGGACAATCGCAGCGAGACGGTCTTGATCGCGGCGCATGACGGCTATGTCGCGCGCTTCGGCATCCGGCACGAGCGCAAGCTGGTGCTGTCCGCCTATGGCGACCGCATAGACGGCCTCGATTCGTTCACGACGCCCAGCGGCAACACCATCGCGCGCGGCGGCCGCGACGCCTTCGCGCTGCGCTTCCACCTGCATCCCGCCGTCGAGGCGACGCGCTTCAACAATGGCCGGGGCGTCTTCCTCGCCTTGCCGGATGGCTCGGCCTGGCAGTTCGAGACGCCGGATCTCGAAGTGCTGCTGGAGGAGAGCATTCGCCTCTCCGATATTCGCGGCAGCCGGCGCACCGATCAGATGGTCGTCTATGGCCGGGCGCTGCATCAGGCTTCGGTGGAATGGATCCTGCACCGCGTCGTCGAACCGGGCGGACGGATGCGCAATCACGACGATCACGGAGACGATCTGCCGCTCGGTGCGTAAAGCGGCTGCATGGCGGGAAAAAACGTGGTATCGCGCGGGCCTTCAGCATTTGAACCCGCGAGGACTCCATGGCCGTACCGCCGTCAAAGGTCGCCCTTCCCGAACTCGTTCCGATGAAGCGCGCGCTCTTTTCGGTGTCGGACTCCACCGGCCTGCTCGACTTCGCCCGTGCGCTGCATGAGCGCGGCGTCGCCCTGGTCGCCACGGGTTCGACCTGCAAGGCGCTGATCGACGCCGGCCTGCCGGCCACCAATGTTGCCGATGTCATCGGTTTCCCCGAGATCCTCGGCGGCCGGGTCAAGACGCTGCATCCGAAGATCCATGGCGGCCTGCTCGGCATCCGCAACGATCCGCAGCACGCGGCCGAGATGGAAGAGCATGGCATCGAGGGCTTCGACCTCGTCGCCGTCAACCTCTACCCGTTCGAGAAGACCATCGCTTCGACCGAGGATTACGCCACCGCCGTCGAGAACATCGACATTGGCGGCCCGGCGATGACCCGCGCCGCCGCTAAGAACCACGGCTTCGTCTCGATCGTCGTCGACCCGGCCGATTATGCCTCGGTGCTGGAAGCGCTCGACGCGAATGGCGGCGCGACGCCGCTCGCCTTCCGCAAGCGCCTGGCCGCCAAGGCCTTTGCCCGCACGGCCGCCTATGACGCGGCAGTGTCGAACTGGTTCGCCCGCGTGCTTGAAGAGCCGGCGCCGGCCTGGCGCTCGTTCGGCGGGTCCTTGCGCGAAATCATGCGCTATGGCGAGAACCCGCACCAGCAGGCTGCCTTCTACACGACCGGAGAGGTTCGCCCCGGCGTGTCGACGGCGAAGCAGCTGCAGGGCAAGCAGCTCTCCTACAACAACATCAACGACACCGACGCCGCCTTCGAACTGGTGGCCGAGTTCGACCCGGCCGAGACGGCCGCCGTCGCGATCATCAAGCACGCCAATCCCTGCGGGGTCGCGACCGGCGCGACCCTGGCCGAAGCCTATGACAAGGCGCTGCGCTGCGACCCGGTCTCGGCTTTTGGCGGCATCGTCGCGCTGAACCGGACGTTGGACGCGGACGCCGCGAAGAAGATCGTCGAGATCTTCACGGAGGTGATCATCGCCCCGGATGCCACTGACGAAGCCATCGCGATCGTCGCGGCCAAGAAGAACCTCCGCCTGCTGGTCACCGGCGGCCTGCCGGATGCATCCGCCAAGGGCCTGACGGTCAAGACGGTTGCGGGCGGCCTGCTGGTGCAGGATCGTGACGCGGGCCGCGTGCAGAAGGCGGATCTCAAGGTCGTCACCAAGCGGGTGCCGACCGATGCCGAGCTCGACGACCTGCTCTTCGCCTTCCGCGTCGCCAAGCACGTCAAGTCGAACGCCATCGTCTATGTGAAGGATGGCGCCACGGTCGGCGTCGGCGCGGGGCAGATGAGCCGCGTGGACAGCTCGACCATCGCCGCCAAGAAGGCGGCCGATGCCGCCCGCACGGCCGGTCTGCCGGAGACGCTGGCCAAGGGGTCGGTCGTCGCCTCCGACGCGTTCTTCCCGTTCGCCGACGGCCTTCTGGCCGCGGCCGAAGCGGGCGCGACCGCGATCATCCAGCCCGGCGGTTCGATGCGCGACGACGAGGTGATCGCCGCCGCCGATGAGGCGGGCCTCGCCATGGTCTTCACCGGCATGCGCCACTTCCGCCACTGATCGACTGGCCTTGTTTGCACGATGAAAACGCGGCCTTCGGGCCGCGTTTTTTGTTTTCGATCGGGGACCGTGTCCGATCTCCAGATGGCATTTCTCAAACTCGACCATCATCCTGAGGTGCCCGGCAAAGCCGGGCCTCGAAGGAGGGTCAAGGGAATGCTCTTGATGGAGATTGCGGGCGGGTTTCGCCGAACTTCGGCTCCAAGAGGGAGTGCCCGCTGGATCCTCCTTCGAGGCTTCGCTCACGCGAAGCACCTCAGGATGATGGTGGAGAATCCGAAAGCCGGATCAGAGGACTCACTCCATCCCCGCCCGTAGCGCCGCGGCGCCGGCGACCGGGCCGATCACGGCGCTGGCCATGGTCAGGGCAACGAGAATCAACATCGGATTCAGCACCGGCATGCCGGTGGTGGTGGCCGCCGTGATCGTGCTGACGCCGAAGATCAGCACGGGGATCGTGAAGGGCAGCACCAGGATCGCGACCAGTAATCCGCCGCGTCGGAGCGCCGTGATCAGCGCCGCGCCGATCGTGCCGATGAGGATCAGCGCCGGCGTGCCGATCAGAAGCGTCAGCGTCACCAGCCCGATCGCCTGCGCATCCATGCCGAGAATGAGCCCGAACACCGGCGCGCCGAGCACGAGCGGCAGGCCGGTCGCCAGCCAGTGGCCGATCGCCTTGGCCAGCACGACCAGTTCCAGCGGCAGGCCGGAAAGCATGAACTGGTCGAGGCTGCCGTCGTCGCGGTCGTCCTGAAACAAACGGTCGAGGCCGAGCAGGGTAGCGAGCAGCGCCGCGATCCACAGCATGGCCGGCCCGATCCGGGCGAGCAGCCGCATGTCGGGCCCGACGCCGAAGGGCACCACGGCGACCACCGACAGGAAGAAGATCAGCCCGACAAAGGCGCCGCCGCCGGCGCCCAGCGACAGCCGCACCGTCCGTCCGACCAGCGCGAAAAAGAAGCCGGTCATGCGGCACCGAGCGCGAGCGTCGCGTGGCTTTCGACGGGCAGCGGACGATGTGTCGCGGCCAGCGCCAGTCCGCCTTCTGTCAGATGCTGCGCCAGCAAGCCACCGAAGATCGCCTCCGAGCGGCTGTCGAGAGCCGAGGTCGGTTCGTCGAGCAGCCAGATCGGGCGCTGCACGACCAGCAGGCGGGCGAGGCTGGCGCGCCGCTTCTGCCCCGCGGAGAGATAGCCGGCCGGCAGGTCGTCGAGGTGATCGAGCTCTACCTGTTCGAGCGCTTCGATCGCCGGCAGCCCGGCGCGGCCGGCAAACTTCGCCCACAGCGCCAGGTTGTCACGCACGCTCAGGCCCGGCTTCAAACCGTCCTGATGGCCGAAATAATGGACGCTTTCCGCGATCGGCGCGTCTTCCCTGGCGGGATCCTCGAAGCGGATCGTGCCCGCGGCGAGCGGCAGCAGGGAGGCCACGGCGCGCAACAGGGTCGACTTGCCGGATCCGTTGGCGCCGGTGACCGCCAGCATCTCGCCGGCGCCGAGCGTGAACGAAACCTGCTCGAAAATGGTGCGGCCGCCGCGGCTTACGGCAATCGTCTCGGCCGACAGGCGGGTTTGTCGACGATTCATGCGCCAATCCTGCCGGAAGGTGACGCTGGGTCTTCTTGCGTTTGAGCAGCTTTGAAAGATTCCAAGCGCGGCGACTTTCGTTGATCTGGCTTCTCCTTACGAAATTCATTATAAGGCCTGCAACCCGGCGCGCCGGTTGCGCCGCGGTCAAGACCTGCGTCACCACCCCAGGGATGGACCGCGTGCCGAGCCAAACTCCGCCGCCATCTTGGGTGCGCCTGACCGGGTCGGGCACGCTTCGTGCATCGACTTCGGCCATGCGTTTCCGCGACAGAAACGAGGACGATCCGTATCGTGAGCAACGAGCATCCCGACAGCTTTAAATCCCGCAAGACTCTTCAGGTCGGCGCGGAAAGCTATGTCTATTTCAGCCTGAAGGACGCGGAGCAGAACGGGCTTCCCGGCATCTCCACGCTGCCCTTTTCGCTGAAGGTTCTGCTCGAGAACCTGCTCCGCAACGAAGACGGCCGCACCGTTACCAAGAACGACATCCTCGCCGTCAAGGAATGGCTGGTGTCGCGCGGCAAGGACGAGCGCGAGATCGCCTATCGTCCGGCCCGCGTGCTGATGCAGGACTTCACCGGCGTTCCGGCCGTGGTCGACCTCGCCGCCATGCGCGACGCGATGGTCAATCTCGGCGGCGACCCGAAGCGCATCAACCCGCTGGTCCCGGTCGATCTGGTCATCGACCACTCGGTCATCGTCAATTTCTTCGGCAATGCCCAGGCCTTCGGCAAGAATGTCGAAGAGGAATACAAGCAGAACCAGGAGCGCTACCGCTTCCTGAAGTGGGGCCAGTCGGCCTTCGACAACTTCCGCGTCGTGCCGCCGGGCACCGGCATCTGCCACCAGGTCAATCTCGAATATCTGGCCCAGACCGTCTGGACCAAGACCGAGAACGGCCAGACCGTCGCCTATCCTGACACCTGCGTCGGCACCGACAGCCACACCACCATGGTGAACGGCCTCGGCGTGCTCGGCTGGGGCGTTGGCGGCATCGAGGCGGAAGCGGCCATGCTCGGCCAGCCGGTCTCCATGCTGATCCCGGAAGTCGTCGGCTTCAAGCTGACCGGCAAGCTGAACGAGGGCATCACCGCCACCGATCTCGTGCTGACCGTGACGCAGATGCTGCGCAAGAAGGGCGTCGTCGGCAAGTTCGTCGAGTTCTTCGGCCCCGGCCTGGATCACCTGTCCCTCGCCGACCGCGCCACCATCGGCAACATGGCGCCGGAATACGGCGCCACCTGCGGCTTCTTCCCGGTCGACGACGAGACGATCGCCTATCTCGACGAGACCGGCCGCAAGCCCGAGCGCATCGCGCTGGTCGAGGCCTATTCGAAGGCGCAGGGCATGTGGCGCGAGCCCGGCCTGGCCGATCCTGTCTTCACCGACGTGCTCGAACTCGACATCACCACCGTGCTGCCGTCGCTGGCCGGTCCGAAGCGCCCGCAGGACCGCGTGCTGCTCTCCGACGCCAAGACGGGCTTCCTGGCCTCGCTTGAAGGCGAGTTCAAGAAGCCGGGCGAAGCCGCCAAGCGTTTCGCCGTCGAGGGCACGGATTACACGGTCGGACATGGCGACGTGACCATCGCCGCCATCACCTCCTGCACCAACACCTCGAATCCGAGCGTGCTGATCGCGGCCGGCCTGCTCGCCCGCAACGCGGTCGCCAAGGGCCTCCAGTCGAAGCCGTGGGTGAAGACCTCGCTCGCGCCGGGATCGCAGGTCGTGGAGGAATATCTCGCCTCCGCCGACCTTCAGAAGGACCTCGACGCGCTCGGCTTCAACCTGGTCGGTTTCGGCTGCACCACCTGCATCGGCAATTCGGGTCCGCTGCCGGAAAATATCTCGGCCGCCATCAACCAGGGTGACCTGGTCGCCGCCGCCGTGCTGTCGGGCAATCGCAACTTCGAAGGCCGCGTCAATCCGGACGTCAAGGCGAACTATCTCGCCTCGCCGCCGCTGGTCGTCGCCTACGCGCTGGCCGGTTCGCTGCAGATCGACCTGACGACCGAGCCGCTCGGCACGGGGTCGGACGGTCAGCCCGTCTATCTCAAGGACATCTGGCCCTCGAACCGCGAGATCGCCAAGTTCATCCGCGAGAACGTCACCAAGAAGATGTTCCAGACCAAGTATGCGGACGTCTTCAAGGGCGACGAGAACTGGCAGAAGATCTCGGTGCCGCAGGGCGAGACCTACGCCTGGGACAACCAGTCGACCTATGTGCAGAACCCGCCCTATTTCGTTGGCATGCAGCGCGAGCCCGAGCCGGTCACGGACATCCTCGGCGCCCGCGTCATGGGCCTGTTCCTCGATTCGATCACGACCGACCACATCTCGCCGGCCGGCTCGATCAAGGAAACCAGCCCGGCTGGATCCTATCTGCGCGACCACCAGGTCCGCCCGGCGGACTTCAACCAGTACGGCACGCGTCGCGGCAATCATGAAGTCATGATGCGCGGCACCTTCGCCAACATCCGCATCAAGAACCAGATGCTGGGCGGCAAGGAAGGCGGCTTCACCAAGCATTGGCCGGACGGCACCGAAATGCCGATCTACGATGCGGCGATGAAGTACAAGGCCGAGGGCGTTCCGCTGGTGGTGTTCGCCGGCAAGGAATATGGCACCGGCTCGTCGCGCGACTGGGCGGCCAAGGGCACCAAGCTGCTCGGCATCCGCGCCGTCATCGCCCAGTCCTTCGAGCGCATCCATCGCTCGAACCTGGTCGGCATGGGCATCGTGCCGCTGGTGTTCGAGGAAGGCACGTCGTGGCAGACGCTCGGCCTCAAGGGCGACGAGATCGTGACGATCAAGGGCATTGCCGGCGATCTGAAGCCGCGCCAGATGCTGGACGCGGAGATCACCTTCGCCGATGGCAGCCAGAAGGTCGTGCCGCTGCTTTGCCGAATCGATACGCTCGACGAACTCGACTACTTCGAGAATGGCGGCATCCTGCAATACGTGCTGCGGAACTTGGTCGCCTGAACCAATACCGTATCGCGCTTTTAGCGATTTCTTGATTCCCCGTGTGGCGGTTTTCTCAACTGCCACACGGACTTGAGCCATGTGGCCGAGGGATTTCAGACCGTTCCCTCACGAGCAGTCACCCTTAATTGAATGGCTTACGATCGATCCCCGAACTATTTTTGAATGGCACCCACCGCGGGTGGCAGATCTCGGCGATCAGGATAAGTTGCACGCATGTTCCATCCCAAAACCAGCTGGATCCTGGCGGCCTTGTGCCTGCTGGCGGTCCCGGCGCTTGCGGCTAAGGCCCAGGGGCCCACTAAGGTTTCGGCGGTGCTGGAACTGTTCACCAGCCAGGGATGCGCGTCCTGCCCCCCGGCCGACGAGATGCTCGAGGACTTCGCCAAGCGCCAGGACATCGTCGCGCTGTCGCTGCCGGTCGATTACTGGGACTATCTCGGCTGGAAGGACACGCTCGCCAGCCATGAATTCACCGACCGGCAGAAGGCCTATGCCAATGCCCGCGGCGACCGGCAGATCTACACCCCGCAGATGATCGTCAACGGCACCTCGCACGTCGTCGGCAGCGACCGGGCGGCGATCGACGCCGCGCTCGAGACCAAGCCGCCACTGGCCGTTCCCGTCAGCATGGACATGGTCGGCGATGCGATCCGGGTGAAAATCGGCGAGACCGCGGACAGCACCATCCCGCGCGAGCGCAAGGCGACGATCTGGCTGGCGCTCTACAAGCGGCAGGTCGCGGTGCCGATCCGCAAGGGCGAGAACCAGGACCGCACGCTGAGCTACTACAATGTCGTCACCCGCCTTCGACCGATCGCGATGTGGCGCGGCGAACCCGTCGATGTCGACCTGCCGATGAGCGAGTATCATCAGGCCAATGCCGATGGCTGCGCCATCCTGCTGCAGGCCGAAACCGCGAATGGCGAGCCGGGCGAAATCCTCGGCGCCGCATTTTCGGAAAAAGGCGCGGAGTGGTGACGGGGCGGGCTCGATAGGGCCCAGCGTTCGTCCATCTCCATGAAAAAAGCGCGGGACGTGCCCGCGCTTTTCTTTTGTCACGACATGCGTCGCCGTCAGGCGACCGTCTTTTCCATCAGTCCTGCCAGCGCCTTGGCAAAGGCGGCCGGCTCGTCCGGCGCCTCGCCGTCGAGGATGCGGGCCAGACCGAAGAGCAATGGGGCCGCGGCGTCGACGCGCTCGGCCGCCGCTCCGCCCTCTGCTGCCTGGGCGGCGAGGCCGGCCACCAGCGGATGGGTGGGATTGAGCTCCAGGATCTGCGCCGAGCGGCCGCCGGCGCCGTCGCGGCTCGCCAGGATCTTCTCCAACTGCCGGTCGGGTCCGAATTCGGGCGACACCAGGCAGGCGGGGCTCGTCGCCAGGCGGTTCGATCCGCGCACCTCGACCACCTTGTCGCCCAGCGCCTGCTTGAGGCGGAGCGTCAGCGCGGCGAGCGCTGCCTCGGAAGCCGGCTTCTCCTCGCTGGACTTGTCCTTGGCGGCTTCCGCTTCCAGCACCGGGATGAGGTCGAGCGTCGCTGCGCCCTGCGTCACCGACTGGAACGGCTTGCCGTCGAAGCCCAGCGCCGTGCGCACCCAGAAGGCATCGACCGCGTCGGAGAGGATCAGCACCTCGACGCCGCGCTTGGCGAAGCCTTCGAGATGCGGCGAGGCCGAGATCGTCGCCGCGTCGTCGCCGAGCGCGTAGTAGATCGCCGTCTGGTTCGGCCGGAAGGCGGCGACGATGTCCGCCAGGCTGCGCCAACTGTCGCCGCCGGTCGTCGTCTTGAAGCGGGCCAGCTTGAACAGCGCGTCGCGGCGGTCGGGGGCCTCGTAGAGCCCTTCCTTGAGCACGGCGCCGAAGGCTTCCCAGACCTTGACGAAGCGCTCGGGATCGTCGGTCGCCAACTTGTCGAGATCGGCCAGGATGCGATTGGTGACGCCCTTGCCGATTGCCTCGATCACCGGGTTCTTCTGCAGCATCTCGCGCGACAGGTTGAGCGGCAGGTCTTCCGAATCGATCACGCCGCGCACGAAGCGCAGCCAGGGCGGCAGGATCTCGGCCTCGTCCGTGATGAAGACGCGGCGGACATAGAGCTTCACCCGGCCCTGCCGCTCCGGCTCGAATAGGTCGAACGGCCGCGAGGACGGCACGAACAGCAGCACGGAATATTCCGTCCGCCCTTCGGCGCGGTAATGGATCGTGACGGCCGGCTCGTCGAAGCGGCCGCCGACATGGCCATAGAATTCCTTGTATTCCTCTTCCGTCACGGCCGATTTCGGCTTGCGCCAGAGCGCGCTGCCGTCGGCCAGCGACTCCTCGGTGCCGTCGGCGAGCTTCAGCACGATCGGCACGGGCACATGGGCGGAGTAAGCCGTGACGATACGCTCGATCGTGTCGGTCTCGGCGTAGCTGGCATTGTCGGGGTTGAGATGCAGCACGATGCGCGTGCCGCGCGCCGGCGCATCGGCGAGATCCGCCGGCTCGATCTCATAGGCGCCCTTGCCGTCGGAGCTCCAGCGCCAGGCCTCGTCCGAGCCCGCCTTGCGCGAGACGACGGAAACCTTGTCGGCGACCATGAAGGCGGAATAGAAGCCGACGCCGAACTGGCCGATCAGCGCCGATCCCTTGGCGCCGTCGCCGGCCTTTTCGAGGAAGGCACGGGTGCCGGACTGGGCGATCGTGCCGAGATTGTCGATCAGCTCCTGCCGGTCCATGCCGATGCCATTGTCGGCGATGACCAGGCTCGGCGCTTCCTTGTCGGCCTCGATGACGATCTGGAAGGCATCGCCGCCCTCGATCAGCTTTGGATCGGAAAGGGACAGCGTACGCAGCTTCTCGCAGGCGTCGGCGGCATTGGAGATGAGTTCGCGCAGGAAGACGTCGCGATTGGAATAGACCGAATGCACCATCATGTGCAGCAGGCGCGAGACCTCGGCCTCAAACGTGCGGGTCTCGGCGGCGGGCTTGTTTTCAGACACGCTTTTCTCTCCGGTATTGTCGGCGTCCCGGCGCGAGGTCGATGCCTGGGCGGCTGGCGCCATCGGGCGTCGTCGCTCACGCGGGCGGCGCTGATATCGCCGGTCGCCGGCCGAGTTTCAAGGCCGGAGGCCCCCGCTTGGCGTCCAGGCAAAGAAAAAGGCCGGCAGAGCCGACCTCAGGAACCTTTTGGGAGGGGAATGCAATTCGACGACTGACTGACTTCGAAGGTGGTCCGGCTCAACTGAGGACCCCGGGGGGCTGGGGGGCTGAGAAATTCCGAAGCCTTGGCCAAGCCGGACCGTTCGAAGCGATGGTGTGATATTGCCGGGCCAATGCGGCCGGTGCCGGGCCGAAAAAGGGCGGAATAAAGGAATTTTACACGCCTCCTTCACGGCTTCGTGAGGTTCGTCCGGGCCCGTTGGAAACGGCGAGTCGCGTCTTTCCTTGGTCCGGCGGACGAGCCGCGCCTTGCCAGCTTGGCCGAACGGAGCGATCATGACCGCTCGATGACAATGCGGCTCGCTGCAGGAGGCGCCATTGAGCGAAGGTGAAGACAAGGCGGGATCCGGTGGCAGCGCCACGCTGGTGTCGCTGATCCCACCGGAGACGGCGAAGTCCGTTCCCCTGATTGCTTTCAACCGACTCGAGCTGAACGAGATCCTGCGTGTCTATGGGCGCATGGTGGCGGCCGGCGAGTGGCGCGACTACGCGATCGATCATTTGCGCGACAAGGCGGTGTTCTCGATCTTCCGCCGTTCGTCCGAGATGCCGCTCTACAAGGTCGTCAAGGATCCGGAACTGCGCAACCGCCAGGGCGCCTACGCCGTGATCGCGACCGGCGGCTACATCATGAAGCGCGGCCATGATCTGCGACAGGTTCTGGCTGTGCTGGATACCAAGCTCAAGGTCGTCCAGAGCTAGGGCAATCGCTTCGCGAAGGGTACGCCGCGCGAACGGGGCTAAGGCCTCTGTCTTTCGGGAAGCGCCGCCGCCTGTGGCTGCTGTCCATCAGTCGGCCGGAGGCTCGTCACTGCCGTCGCCGAGCGCGCGCTGCATCAGCACGCTGTCCAGCCAGCGGCCATGCTTCCAGCCGACATTCTCGAAAATGCCGACCAGCCGGAATCCCTGCGCCGCATGCAGCCGGATCGAGGCCTGGTGGCTGGAATCGCCGATCACGCCGACCATCTGGCGGAAGCCGGCCACGGTGGCCGCCGCGATCAGTTCCGTCAGAAGCCGCTTGCCGACGCCGAGCCCCTGCGCCTTGGGCTCCAGATAGATCGAGTCCTCGACCGTGAAGCGATAGCCCGGCCGCGGCCGATAGGGCCCCGCATAGGCGTAACCGAGGATTTCCCCGCCGCCTTCCGCCACAAGATAAGGGTGGTCGCTATCCACCAGGACCTCGTGCCGACGCCGCATCTCCGCTTCGTCCGGCGGGTCGAGTTCGAAGCTCGCCGTGCCGAACCGCACCCAGTGCGAGTAGATCCCGGTGATCGCTTTCAGATCGTTGACGCAGGCCGGGCGGATGTAGAGATCGTCGGGGAGGGGAGACATTGGCGAGGCACTCGAATACTGCGAGCTCCAGCGCGGCCAGGACTTCGCCGCGCGCTCGCGAAAAAACACATAAAAAAGGGCGCAGCCTTGGCCGCGCCCTTCGATTGGGGTCTCGATCGCGCCTTAGCGGCGGTCGCCGAACAGGCGGAGCATCATCAGGAACAGGTTGATGAAGTCGAGATAGAGCGTCAGCGCGCCCATGATCGCCTTGCGGCCGGCAACCGTGCCATCGTCGCCGACATAGTACATTTCCTTGATCTTCTGCGTGTCATAGGCGGTGAGGCCCACGAAGATCAGCACGCCGAGGATCGAGATCGCGAAGCCAAGCGCCGACGATCCGATGAAAATGTTGACGATCGAAGCGATGATGATGCCGATCAGGCCCATGAACAGGAACGAGCCCATTCCGGTCAGATCGCGCTTCGTGGTGTAGCCGTACAGGCTCATGGCGCCGAAGGTGGCGGCGCTGATGAAGAACACCTGCGTGATCGACTGCGCCGTGTAGACGGCGAAGATCGAGGACAGCGAGACGCCCATCAGGGCCGAATAGCCCCAGAACACGGCCTGAGCCTTTGCCGTCGACATCTTGTGGATGCCAAAGGAGAGCCAGAACACGAGGCCCACGGGGGCCAGCATCAGCACCCACATGAGCGGGCCGGTGTAGATCGTCTTGCCGAGGCTGGTCAGCAGAAGGCCATTCTGCATCTGCGCGACAGCCTGGGACGGGTCGCTGGTCACGGCAAGCTTGAAGATGCCGAGCGCGGCTGCGCCGGTGATCATCAGGCCGATCGCCATGTAGTTATAGACCTGCAGCATATGGCTGCGCAGGCCCTGATCGATAACACCGGTTTCGGCACGCGCTGCGCCAAACGGTGAGACGCGATTGTCGAAATCTGCCATCGAAGTCCTCTCCGAAATAAAAAATCCGCGGCTGCGTCGCCGCGAAACCCCCGTTTCCGCCACCGAGCGTCCCAACCTCTTCGGTTCCGCCTGGCGGCAAGCCCTCGGGTTCCCATGCGATATGGGCACCCCGATCGATCCGTGCAAGAGATCCAGCACGGCCCAAGTGGAACAATCGTACGCGATGCGGACGGGTGCGACTACAGGTTTCTGAGTACCGGCGCCGCCTTCTGGCCGAGCAATCGCCACGTGCCGGCGAGGCCGAGGCCGATGGTGAGCGCCACGGCGATCAGGGCGGCGGCGAGCGCGGTCACAGGAAACACGGTGAAGGGCTGGCCCATCACCCCGGCGACGACGCCCCAGGCGGCGAGCGAGCCGGCCAGCACGGCAAAGACCGCCGTAGCCAGTCCGAGCAGGCCGTATTCCAGCCCGAAGGCCTTCAGCAATTGGCCGCGCGTCGCGCCGAGGGTCTTCAGGATCACCGCATCATAGAGCCGCTGCCGGTGACCCGCGGCAAGCGCCCCCGCCAGCACCAGCACCGACGCGGCCAGCGCGATCGACGAGGCGACGCGGATTGCCAGCATCAGCTGATCCAGGATCGAGGAGATGCGGTCGAGGGCCTCGCGGACCCGGATCGCCGTGACGGAGGGAAATTCCGTGCCGGCGTTGCGCATCAGCTTCGCCTCCGCCGCCGGATCGGCGACACCGGGATGGGCAAGGGTCGCGAGCACGGAGTAGGGCGCGCCGGTGAAGGCCGAGGGCGAGAACACCAGGACGAAGTTGATCGCCAGGCTTTCCCATTCGACCTCGCGCAGATTGGCGATCGTCGCCGTGATCTCGCGTCCGAGCACGTTGACGGTGACGGTGTCGCCGGTCTTGAGGCCGAGGCCGCGCGCGACGCCCGCTTCCATCGAGACGAGCGGCGGGCCGGCATAATCGGCCGCCCACCATTCGCCTTCGGAGAGCCGCGAATTCTTCGGAATGGTGGCGGCAAAGGTCACGCCGCGATCCCCCTTCAGCACCCAGGCAACCTCGGGCGTCGGCGTCGCCTGGTCGGCCGGGGTCTTGTTCAGGGCGACGATGCGGCCGCGCAGCATCGGCACGCTCTCGACCGTTGCATCCGGGATCTCCTTCTTGAGGAAATCCATGAAGGCCGGGGCCTCGGCATTCTGCACGTCGAGGAAAAAGAAGCTCGGCGCGCGGTCGGGCAGGGACTGCGTCAGCTGGCGATGCAGATTGCCGTCGATCAGCGCGATCGTCACCAGCACGGTGAGGCCGAGCCCGAGCGACAGCACGACCGAGCCGGTCAGCGCGCCGGGGCGGTGGATGTTGCCGACGGCGAGCCGCCATTCGGTCGAGGCCAACCGCGGCGCGCGGCGGGCGAGCGCCGTCACGGCCCAGGCCACGAGCCGCAGCATCAGGAAGGAAGCCGCGACGCCGATGACGAAATAGAAGGCGATGCGGCGATCATAGGCGAGAAGGATGGCGAGCCCCGCCAGCGCCGCCGCCGAGACGATGGCCGCGATCAGGAAGGCAAGGCGGGGCCGCATCTTGCCGAAGGCGGCGCCGTCGCGGAACAGCGCGGTCGGCGCGATGTCGCCGGCGCGACCGAGCGGCACCAGCGCGAAGGTCAGCGCCGTCAGCAGGCCATAGAGCGCGGCATAGCCGAGCGCGGTCGGATAGAAGCCGGTTTCGGCGCCGACCGGCAGCACGTCGGCCAGGAATTGCAGCGCCACCACCGGGACCAGCGCGCCGATGGCGAGGCCGATGACCACGCCGAGCAGCGCGATCAGCAGAATCTGGATCAGATAGAGCCGGGTGACCAGGCCACCGGCCGCGCCGAGCGAGCGCAGCGTGGCAATCACCGGCCGCTTCAACTCCATGAAGGCGCCGACCGCATTGGCGACGCCGACGCCGCCGACGATCAGGGCGGCGAGGCCGACCAGCGTCAGGTATTGCGCGAACTGGCTGATGTTGCGCTTGAGGCCGGGCGAGGCGTCGTCGCGGCTGCGCACCTGCCAGCCCGCCTTGGGCAGCGCCTTGTTGGCGGCCTCGACGAGGTCGACCACGGCGCTGTCGGGGGCGCCGTCCGGCATGCGCAGCCGGTAGGTCCATTGCACGAGGCTGCCCGGCTGGACGAGGCCGGTGCTGTCGAGCGTGGGCTTGGAGATCAGCAGGCGGGGCCCGAAGCCGAGGCCGGTGGCGAGCTTGTCGGGTTCGTCGGCGATCTCGCCCGCCAGCGTCAGCCTGGCCGTGCCGACCTGCACGACGTCGCCGATCTTGACGCCGAGCCGGGTGAACAGCTCCGGATCCGCCAGCGCGCTGCCGGCATTCAGCGCCGCCGTCGCATCGACGGCCTCGCCGGCCTTGAGCGTGCCATAGAGCGGATAGGCGCTGTCGACGGCCTTGATCTCGACCAGCGTCTGGTCCGATCCGTCCGCCAGGCGCGCCATGCCGCGCAGCGAGCCGATCTCGGAAACCGTGCCATGCTTTTCCAGGAAGCCGCGTTCTTCCGGCGACGCCTGCCGCTGCACCAGCGTGAAGGCGACGTCGCCGCCGAGGATCGCCTGGCCCTGGCGGGCGAGGCCGTCCGTCATGGCGCGCGATACGGAGCCGACGGCGGCGATCGCCGCGACGCCGAGCGCGATGCAGGCCAGGAAGACGAGGAAACCTTTGAGGCCGCCGCGTAATTCGCGCAGCGCGAAACGGAGCGGCAGCGGCAAGGTGGAGGTCGTCATTCCGCCGCGCTCCGAACCGCGCCGGCACTGGCCTGGCGCGGATCGATGACGCCGGAATGGATGCGGATCATGCGGTCGCAGCGGGCGGCCAGCGCATTGTCATGCGTGACCAGCACCAGCGTGGTGCCACGCTCGGCGCAGGTATTGAACAGGAGGTCGGCGATCTCGCGGCCGGTGGTCTCGTCGAGATTGCCCGTCGGCTCGTCGGCGAACAGGATGGCCGGACGGGCGACAAGGGCGCGGGCGATCGCCACGCGCTGCTGCTCGCCGCCGGAAAGCGCGGACGGGTAGTGGTTCATCCGGTGGTCGAGCCCGACCAGCTTCAGTTCCTCGGCGGCGCGCTCGAAGGCGTCGCGGCGCCCGGCCAGTTCCAGCGGCACGGCGACGTTTTCCAGCGCCGTCATGTTGGGGATCAGGTGGAAGGACTGGAAGATGATGCCGACATTCTGGCCGCGGAACCGCGCCAGCCCATCCTCGTTGAGGGCGGCGAGGTCGGTGCCGGCGACCCGCACGCTGCCCCGGTCGACGCGCTCCAGCCCGGCCATGGTCATCAGCAGCGTCGACTTGCCGGAACCGGAGGGGCCGACCAGCGCGGCACTTTCGCCGGCCTCGATCGTCAGGGAGACGTTGCGGAGAATATGGACGCGCGCCGCTCCCGCTCCGAGCGCCAGTTCGACGGAAGAAAGCCGAATGACGGCATCGGAATGGTTCGGGACAGTATCAATCACGCGCGCAGACCCTATATCGTGCGACGGGCAGGCTCGTCGTACGGAGGAAGCCGAGAACGCCGGCGTCCTGCCGATCGCGGCGCGTTCGGCTCAATATGGTGGCAAAGTACCGATGAAAAAGACCCTGGCGCTGGCAATCTCGCTTCTCGCTCTCTTCATGAGCCCGGCCGTGGCCGATCCGATCCGCCTCGTCGTGCTCGGCGACAGCCTTTCCGCCGGCTATGGGCTTGGCCCCGGCGAGGGCTTCACCGATCAGCTGCAAAAGGCGCTGACGGCGAAGGGACTTGATGTCGCAGTCGTCAATGCCGGCGTTTCCGGCGACACGGCCGGCGGCGGACTCGCCCGGCTCGACTGGTCGGTCGGCCCGGATGCAGAGGCGGTGATCGTCGAACTCGGCGCCAACGACATGCTGCGCGGCCTCGATCCGGCCGTGCCGCGGCAGGCGCTCGACACCATCCTGACCCGGCTCGGCGAACGCAAGCTGCCGGTGCTGCTTGCCGGCATGCGCGCTGCGCCCAATCTGGGGCCGGACTACGCCCAGCGCTTCGACAGCCTCTATGCGGATCTGGCCGCCAAGCACGGCGCGATGCTATATCCGTTCTTCCTTGACGGGGTCGTCGCCGATCCCGGCCTGCTGCTGGAAGACGGGATGCATCCCAACGCCCGCGGCATTGCGATCATCGTCGAGAAAATCCTTCCCGCCGTGGAGGATCTGGTCGCGCAAGCCAAGCGCTGACCGGTCTTCCGCACGCCCCACCCTTCGCCTTCCTGCCCATCCGCATCCGGCCATCGCCCATCCGGCTTGCCGTGCCCAATCTCTCGGAGCTCTCGTCATGGAATATCGTTCGCTCGGACGCACCGATCTGCGGGTGTCCTCCATCTGCCTCGGCACCATGACCTGGGGCCAGCAGAACACCGAGGCCGAAGGCCACGAACAGATGGATTACGCCTTCGAGCAGGGCGTCAACTTCCTCGACACCGCCGAGCTCTACTCGATCCCGCCCAAGCCGGAGACGCAGGGCTCGACCGAGCGGATCATCGGCAACTGGATGAAGGCGCGGGGCAATCGCGACAAGGTCATTCTGGCCTCCAAGGTGTGCGGCCGCAACGGCCTGACCTGGTTCCGCGACGGCGCCAAGCCGACGCTTTCGCGCGCGCATATCCGCGACGCGATCGAGAAGAGCCTGAAGCGCCTGCAGACCGACTATATCGATCTCTACCAGCTGCATTCGCCCGACCGGCACGTGACGCTTTGGGGCTCCAACCCGACCATCTACCGCCATCCCGAGCCGGCGGCAGACGAGGTGCCGATCGAGGAGACGCTCGGTGCGCTGCAGGAGCTGGTGCAGGAGGGCAAGGTGCGCCATGTCGGCCTGTCGAACGAGACCGCCTGGGGCACGACGCGTTTTGTCGCAGCCGCCGAGGCCGGCAAGGGTCCGCGCGTCGTCTCGATCCAGAACGCCTACAACCTGCTGAACCGCACCTTCGAGGTGAACCTCGCCGAGGTGGCGATGCGCGAGCAGGTCGGCCTGCTGGTCTATTCGCCGCTGGCGCAGGGCTATCTCACCGGCAAGTACCAGAAGGGCGCGCGCCCGGCCGGCGCCCGCACGACGCTGTTCAAGCGCGGCGATCGCTATGAAACGCCCGGCGCGGAAGAGGCGATCGATGCCTATATCGCCATCGCGCGCGAAGCCGGCATGGACCCGGCGACGCTGGCCATCGCCTTCGCCACCACCCGCTGCTTCGTCACGTCGAACATCATCGGCGCCACGACGATGGAGCAACTCAAGGTGGATATCGCGGCGGCGGATGTCGCCATCAGCCCGGAACTGGAGGAGAAGATCGACGCGGTCCATCAGTGGCGCGGCAATCCCTGCCCTTGAGACAGGCGGCGGCTGCAGGGGGAAAGGGCTTTACAGCCGACCGGCAAACCGCGAACCTGATCTTCCGTCCCACCGATAGAGGAGGGCGATCATGCCGCGCCTGTTCACCGGTCTCGAGATCCCGGCCGACCTTGCCCAACGGCTTTCGCTCCTGCGCGGCGGCATTCCCGGCGCGCGCTGGATCGACGCGGAGAACTTCCACGTCACGCTTCGTTTCATCGGCGATATCGACGATCGAACCGCCGATGAAGTTGCTGACGCGCTGTCGCGGGTGCGGCGGCGCGAATTCGACCTGCAGTTCTCGGCGCTTGATTCGTTCGGCACCGCCAAGCCGCATTCGGTCGTGGCGCGGATCGCGACGTCTCGCGCGCTCAGCGAGTTGCAGGCCGAGCATGAGCGGATCCTGCAGCGGATCGGCCTGCCGCCCGAAGGGCGCAAATACACGCCCCATGTCACGCTGGCCCGACTGCGCAACACGCCGCATCGCGACGTCGCCGCCTATCTCGCCGTGCGTGGCGGCGGCCTTTTCGCGGCGGCGTTTCACGTGACACGTTTCGTGCTGTTCTCCTCCAAGGCGTCGACCGGCGGCGGACCCTATGTGATCGAGGAGAGCTATCCGCTGGCCGAGTTCGTGGAGGCGCGGCCATGATCCAGAAGCTGGAAGCCGCCGAGCGCGCGGAGGCGCTGGCAAAACTTGAAGGCTGGAGTTCGGTCGAGGGCCGCGACGCCATCACCAAGGTCTTCAAATTCGGCGATTTCCAGGAGGCTTTCGCGTTCATGACGCGCTCGGCGCTCCTGGCCGAGCGGATGAACCACCATCCCGAATGGAGCAATGTCTACGGCACCGTCACGGTGACCCTGGCGACGCATGTCGTCGACGGCGTGACCGCGTTCGACATCCGACTCGCCGAGGGCATGAACCGCTTCGCAGGGTAGGGACCGCAAGACCCTCACCCCAACCCTCTCCCGCAAGCGGTAGAGGGGGCGCGTCGTGACTGGACTGTCGGAAGAGCTGCTCCGCAGGAAAGGCCCTCGCCCGCTTGCGGGAGAGGGTTGGGTGAGGGCCTTACTTGGCCTTAGTACTCAGCCCCTCATTTCCAAGGCAGATCGAGGCTTGCGGCGCCGCAGAGGTGACCCTGGATGCGGCTGACGCCCCAGGCGGCCAGCATCTCGGCCGTTTCCTCGTCCTGCACCCATTCGGCGACCGTCTCGATCCCCAGATCATGCGCCAGCTCGACCAGGCGGCGAACGAAGATCTGGTCGTCGCGGCTCCGGGGCAGAGTGGCGATGAAGCTGCCGTCGATCTTGACGATGTCCACCTTGAGCGCGCGCAGATTGCGGAACGAGGTGAAGCCGGCGCCGAAATCGTCGATCGCGAGCCGGGCGCCGAGATCGTGGATCGTCGAGATGAAATAGGCCGTCTCGTCGAGGCTGCGGATCGCGCTGGTCTCGGTGATCTCGACGATCAGCCGCTTGCCGAGGTCGGGACGCTCGCCGAGCGTATCGGCAAAGCGCGACAGCCAGTCCGGCCCGGCTGCCGTCTCCGGCGAAACGTTCAGCGAGATATGCGCATCGGGATGGCGGACCAGCGTCTCCAGCACCCGGTCGAGCACGGCCAGATCGAACAGCCGCGACAGGCCGAGGCGCTCGGCAAGCGGCACCACATGGCCGGCCGAGACAATCGTGCCGTCCGGCTGGGCCAGCCGCAGCAGGGCCTCGTGGAACGCGACCTTGCGGGTTCGAATGTCGACGATCGGCTGGAAGGCCAGCCGCAGCCGCTGCTCCGACAGCGCGCCGATTAGTTGCTGCGACAGGGCGATGTTGGACTGGCGCTCCGCCTCGCGCTCGGCTGAGGGTGCGAAGGCGATGAAGCGGCCGCGGCCGGTGTCGCGGGCAAAGCCCAGGCTCTCCTGCACCCGCTCCATCGCCTCGTCGCGATTCTGCGCGTGGCGGGGAACCGAGACGCCGCCGACCGAGATCGTCACCGAAACGGCGCCGTCAGGCGTCGCGACCACGTCGTCGCGGATGGCGGAGAGGAAGCGCTCGGCCGCGAAGGGCATTTCGTGCTCGTCGCAGTTCATCAGGATGAGGCCGAGCTTATGGCCGGAGAAGCGGCCGATGGCGTCGCTGTCGCGCAGGCGTCCCTTGATGCGCCGCGCCACGGCGGCCAGAACCCGGTCGCCGGCACGATAGCCATAGGCGTCGTTGATCAGGTGGAAATCATCAATCGCGATGACGAGGAAGGCCGCCGAGGTGCCATGGCGCTGCGAGCTGGCGATCGCCTCGTCCAGCAGGTCGAGCAGGTAGGAGCGGTTGTATAGCCCGGTGACGTCGTCATGGCGCGACAGGAAGGACAGGCGCTGCTCGCGCGCATGGCGTTCGTTGATGATGCGCAGCACGCCTTCGGCGCGCGCGGCGTTCTTGCGGTCGTCGGCATACCAGCGGCCGGTATCCTCGATCCACAGCGTCGGGCCGCTCGGTCCGGCCGGGCGCAGCGCGTATTCGAGCTGGTAGGGGACGCCGTCGCCCGTATCGATGCCGCTCAGCAGCGCCTCCTGGCGCGCGAACGGGCTGGGCTCCTCGACCAGTTCGGCAAAGGCCGTGCCGGTGCTCAGCGCATCGGCCGTGGCGAGGCCGAACAGGGCCGCGGCGTCGCCGCCCCATTCCATCCGGTCGTCGTCCAGCGTCCAGCGATAGACGACTTCGCCGACGGTCGAGAGGATGGCAGCCGTGCGACCCGGCCACTGTGTCGACACGTCGCCGTTCACCGCTTTACCCACTCCTGCCATTCCTTTGAACGAGACGCGATCCCACCGGAACAGATCCGATTCTCGCGGCATTTCCCGGCCCGCCGGAGCGGCCAAATGCCTTTCCGTTCCGTCGCGACAACAGCAGTAATTTGCGCAAAAGAAAAGGGCCGGCGTGGTGCCGGCCCTTGAACTTTCAGTCAATGGCTAACGGGCCCAAGGGGCGTATCAAGCGCCCCCGCAGGATTAGCCTTCGCTCTTCGGCGTCAGGATCTGACGGCCGCGATACATGCCGGTCTTGAGGTCGATGTGATGCGGGCGGCGGAGCTCGCCCGAATTCTTGTCCTCGGTGTAGACCGGCTGCGTCAGGGCGTCGTGCGAGCGGCGCATGTTGCGCTTCGACGGCGACGTCTTTCGCTTCGGAACTGCCATTTCATTCTTCCTTCGTCATATGCCGTCGAACCGGCGGCGCGCCGCCCGGCAAGGGCATAGCAGTACAATCTGAATGCGGCCTTATACAGAGATCGCCCAAGCTTGACCAGTCGGTGCCCGGCAAAAAGATTCAGCCGCAAAGTTCGCGAAAAGACTCGCTATTCTCAGGCCGACAGCACGTCGAGCTGCTTGAGAATGGCGGCGCCCATCTCCTTGGTGCCGACCTTGGTCGTGCCCTCGGTGTAGATGTCGCCCGTGCGCAGGCCCTGGCTCAGCACGCTGGAAATGGCGCGGTCGAGCAGGTCGGCTTCGGCGACCAGGCCGAAGGAATAGCGCAGCGCCATCGCGAAGGACGCGATCATGGCGATCGGGTTGGAGATGCCCTTGCCGGCGATGTCGGGCGCCGAGCCGTGCACGGGCTCGTACATCGACTTGCGGCGGCCGGTGGTCGCGTCGGGAGCGCCGAGCGCGGCCGACGGCAGCATGCCGAGCGAGCCGGTCAGCATCGCCGCGACGTCGGACAGGATATCGCCGAACAGGTTGTCGCAGACGATGACGTCATACTGCTTCGGCCGGCGGACGAGCTGCATGGCGCAATTGTCGGCCAGCACGTGCTCGAGCGCGACGTCGGCATATTCTTCCTTGCCGACCTTGGTGACGACCTGATTCCAGAGCACGCCCGACTTCATCACGTTGCGCTTCTCGGCCGAGGCGACGCGGCTGGAGCGGGTCTTGGCGAGGTCGAAGGCGACGCGGGCGATGCGCTCGATCTCGGAGGTGGTGTAGAGCTGCGTATCCACGGCGCGCTTCTCGCCGTTCTCCAGCGTGACGATTTCCTTCGGCGAACCGAAATAGACGCCGCCGGTCAGTTCGCGCACGATCAGGATGTCGAGGCCCTCGACCAGCTCGCGCTTCAGCGACGAGGCATCGGCCAGCGCCGGGTAGCAGATCGCCGGACGCAGATTGGCGAACAGCTCCAGATCCTTGCGCAGGCGCAGCAGCGCCGCTTCCGGCCGCACGTCATAGGGGACGCTGTCCCACTTCGGGCCGCCGACCGCGCCGAAGATCACGGCGTCGGATTCCTGTGCCAGCTTCATCGTCGCTTCGGAGATCGCCTTGCCGTGCGCGTCATAGGCTGCGCCGCCCGCCAAATCCTGCTCGCTCTCGAAGGACGCGACGCCGCGCTTGCCGAACCAGTCGATGACCGTCTTCACTTCGGCCATGATTTCGGTGCCGATACCGTCACCGGGAAGGAGAAGAAGCTTGTAGGTGGTCATGTCGCGGGTTCTCTTGTCGAGCGGGTCTGCGGGCGGGTGGATGCGCGGGCAGCGATAGCGGCGCGAAAGCCCCGATGCAAGCCGAACCGAGCATGCCGTGCGCGCGAGATCAGGCTTTCAGCGCCGTCACCTCGATCTCGACCTTCATCTCGGGCCGGATCAGGCCGGTTACGGTCATCGTCGCGGCGGGGCGGATATTGCGGAAATGTGCGCCCACGACCAGGAAGACGGCATCGGCGAAGGCGGCGTCCGTCACATGATAATGCACGCGCACTACGTCGGTCATCGCGAAGCCCGCCTGCTCCAGCGCGCCGACGATGGTCGCCATGGCGTTTTCCGTCTGCTCGGCGACGCTGCTGGGCATGGTCATCGTGGCATAGTCATAGCCCGTCGTTCCCGCGACGAAGCACCAGGGTCCCTGCACCACGGCGCGGGAGTAGCCGGCCGCCTTTTCAAACGGGGATCCGGTCGAGATGAGGCGGCGCTGCATGGGAGTCTCCTTTGGCTTCGGCCAGGATGCCCGCTTGCGGTCTCCCGGATGGCGACCAGGCCGGCGAGCTGAGGCTTTCGTACGATTGTCAAAAAGGGGCATGATGGCAACCGGCCGGGGCGAGTCGCAAAAAAGCGGCCCGGCTCACGCTGCGTCATGCAAAAGACCGTTTTGACCGCGTCGCACAATGGGGTTAGAACCAGTCCAAATTCACTACCCTAAATGCTTACGTTTACGTAAGCGGTTGAGGATGAACACGATGTCGAATGCCGAGGCGAAGAAGAGCCGACCGCTCTCTCCGCACCTTCAGGTCTATCGCTGGCCGATCACCATGACGGTGTCGATCCTGCAGCGCGTCACCGGGGGAGCGCTCTATTTCGGGACGCTGCTCCTCGCCTGGTGGGCGATCGCGGCGGCGGCGGGCCCGGGTCCCTTCTCCTGGGTCTCGTGGGTGTTCGGCTCCTGGATCGGACAGCTCGTGCTGTTCGGCTACAGCTGGGCCCTGATGCAGCACCTGCTCGGCGGCATCCGCCATTTCGTCTGGGATTTCGGCGCGGGCTTCTCGAAGTCGGCGCGCGACAATCTCGCCTGGGCCAATATTATCGGTTCCGCCGTGCTGACGATCCTGATTTGGGTCGTGGCGCTCGCCATCCGCTGAGGGGCAATTCCATGCGTACACCGCTCGGCCGCGTTCGCGGGCTCGGCTCGGCCAAGGAAGGCACGGGCCATTTCTGGCACCAGCGGCTCACCGGCGCCGCGCTTGCCGTCCTCGCCATCCTGTTCGTCATCCTGGTCATCGTGCTTGCCGGCAAGCCCTATCCGGAAGTCGTCGCGACCCTGGCCAACCCCTTCGTGGCGTTGTTGATGGTGCTGATGATCGGTACCGGCGTCTGGCACATGAAGCTCGGCATGCAGATCATCATCGAAGACTATCTGCATGGCGGCCTGAAGATCGTCGCGCTGGTCGCCAACATGTTCTTCGCGGTCGCCGTCGGTGTGGCGACCATCCTCGCCTTTCTCAAGATCAGCTTCGGAGGCTGAAGCCATGGCTGAAGCCAACGCCAGCGCGTCCATCAACGGCCGCGCCTACACCTTCATCGACCACACCTTCGACGTCGTCGTCGTCGGCGCAGGCGGCGCGGGCCTGCGCGCCACGCTGGGCGCCAGCGAGGCCGGCCTGAAGACCGCCTGCATTACCAAGGTGTTTCCAACCCGTTCCCACACGGTTGCCGCCCAGGGCGGCATTTCGGCCGCGCTCGGCAACATGGGCGAGGACGACTGGCGCTTCCACATGTACGACACCGTCAAGGGGTCGGACTGGCTGGGCGACCAGGACGCGATCGAATATCTCGTCCGCAACGCGCCGGCGGCCGTCTATGAGCTCGAGCATTTCGGCGTGCCGTTCTCGCGCACCGAAGAGGGCAAGATCTACCAGCGCCCGTTCGGCGGCATGACGACGAATTTCGGCAAGGGCATCGCGCAGCGCACCTGCGCCGCCGCCGACCGCACCGGCCACGCCATCCTGCACACGCTCTATGGCCAGTCGCTGCGCCATTCGGCCGAGTTCTTCATCGAATACTTCGCCATCGACCTGATCATGGAAGAGGGCGAATGCCGGGGCGTCGTGGCGCTCTGCCTCGAGGACGGGACGCTGCATCGCTTCCGCTCGAGCAAGACCATCCTTGCCACGGGCGGCTATGGCCGCGCCTATTTCTCCGCCACCTCGGCCCATACCTGCACCGGCGACGGCGGCGGCATGGTGCTGCGCGCCGGCCTGCCGCTGCAGGACATGGAATTCGTGCAGTTCCACCCGACCGGCATTTATGGCGCGGGCTGCCTGATCACCGAGGGCGCGCGCGGCGAGGGTGGCTATCTCACCAATTCCGAGGGCGAGCGCTTCATGGAGCGCTATGCCCCTTCCGCCAAGGACCTGGCTTCGCGTGACGTCGTCTCGCGCGCCATGACCATGGAAATCCGCGAAGGCCGCGGCGTCGGCAAGGCGAAGGATCATATCCACCTTCACTTGGACCATCTCGATCCGGCGCTGCTGCATGAGCGGCTGCCCGGCATTTCCGAGAGCGCCAAGATCTTCGCCGGCGTCGACCTGACCAAGGAGCCGATCCCGGTCCTGCCGACCGTCCATTACAACATGGGCGGCATCCCGACGAACTATCACGGCGAAGTGCTGAACAAGGTCGGCGGCGACCCGGACACCATCGTTCCTGGCCTGATGGCCGTGGGCGAGGCCGCTTGCGTTTCCGTGCATGGCGCCAACCGCCTCGGCTCCAACTCGCTGACCGACCTGGTCGTGTTCGGCCGCGCGGCGGCGCTGCGCTGCATCGAGACGGTGCAGCCGAGCCAGCCGCAGAAGGAACTCGCCAAGAATGCCGGCGAGGACTCGATCGCCCGCCTCGACCGCCTGCGCTACGCCAATGGCTCGACCTCGACGGCCGAGATGCGGCTCAACATGCAGAAGGTCATGCAGTCGAACTGCGCCGTGTTCCGCACCGGCGAAGTGCTCGACGAGGGCCATGAGCTGATCCACCAGGTCTGGAAGGGTTCGGACGACATCAAGGTCACCGACCGTTCGCTGATCTGGAACTCCGACCTGGTCGAGACGCTCGAATTCGAGAACCTGATCGTCCAGGCCGTCGTCACCATGGACTCCGCGCAGAACCGCAAGGAATCGCGCGGCGCCCATGCCCGCGAGGACTATTCGAACCGCGACGACGTCAACTGGATGAAGCATTCGCTCGCCTTCATCGACGCGGATCAGAAGACGATCCGGCTCGACGACCGGCCGGTGCACACCTACACGATGTCGAATGACATCGCCTATATCGAGCCCAAGGCTCGCGTTTACTGAGGGCGGATGATGGCCGCCGCTCCGCTTCCCGCAGCCGGTTATTCGGGGCGTTCGCTCCCCGAAAAGCTCGGCTTCAGGGATGGCATGGCGGTGGCTTTCGTTTCCCTGCCGCCGGAGCTGGAAGCCCTGGCCGACAGCGCTGCGTTCGGCCAGGTCGTGCGGACGGACAAGTGGGCCGCGCCGCTGGGGCCGGATCGATCGCTGGACGCCGTGCATGCGTTCGTGACGAGCCGCGCCGAGGTCGAGCGCGACCTGCCGCGGTTGCAGGATGCCATCCGGCGCGACGGCATGATCTGGGTGTCGTGGCCGAAGAAGGCCTCGAAGGTTGCCACCGACGTGACCGAGGATGTGGTGCGCGATGCAGCGCTCCGGCTCGATCTCGTCGACATCAAGGTCGCCGCGATCGACGCGACCTGGTCCGGTTTGAAACTCATGGTCCGCAAGGACCGTCGCTGAACGAATCTTACGCCCGAGGACGCTCACTATGGTCCAGCTGACCCTCCCGAAGAACTCGAAGCTTACAGAAGGCAAGGTCTGGGACCGGCCGGCTGGGGCCAACAATGTCCGGGAGTTCCGCGTCTACCGCTGGAGCCCGGACGACGACAAGAACCCGCATGTCGATACCTATTTCATCGATCTCGATGATTGCGGTCCGATGGTTCTGGACGCGCTGATCAAGATCAAGAACGAGATCGATCCGACGCTCGCCTTCCGCCGCTCCTGCCGCGAAGGCATTTGCGGTTCCTGCGCGATGAACATCGACGGTTCCAACACGCTCGCCTGCACCAAGGGCATCGACGACGTGAAGGGCCCTGTCGCGATCTACCCGCTGCCGCATATGGAAGTGGTCAAGGATCTGGTTCCGGATCTGACGAATTTCTACGCCCAGCATCGCTCCATCGAGCCCTGGCTGAAGACGGCAACGCCCGAGCCGCAGAAGGAATGGCTCCAGAGCCATGCCGACCGCGAGAAACTCGACGGGCTCTACGAATGCATCCTGTGCGCCTGCTGCTCGACCTCGTGCCCGAGCTACTGGTGGAATGGCGACCGCTATCTCGGTCCGGCGGTTCTCCTGCAGGCCTATCGCTGGCTGATCGACAGCCGCGACGAGGCGACCGGCGAGCGCCTGGACAATCTGGAAGATCCCTTCCGCCTGTATCGCTGCCACACCATCATGAACTGCGCCCAGACCTGCCCGAAGGGTCTGAACCCGGCCAAGGCCATCGCAGAAATCAAGAAGATGATGGTCGAGCGCCGCGTCTGATCCGATCGACCCGATTTTTTAGAAAACGGCGCGGAACCATTCCGCGCCGTTTTCGTTTGCGTGGACCGATCGGTTTTTCGGAAGGAGATGATCATGACCATCAAGCAGGATCTCGAACCTACCTGGACGATCGAGGCGATCGACCGTCTGCGCGAACTCGCGGTGGAGCATGTACCCGCCGATATCATCGCCACGGCGATGCACCGCCCCGAAGCGGAAATTCGCCAGAAGGCTGCCGAGCTCGGCCTGTCGCTCGAAATCGAGCCGATGACGCCGTAGGCGATTTCCCGTCATCCGGGGCAGGGCCGCGGGCTTGACGCCGCCCCGCCGTTCGGTTCCCCTGCCAGGCATCGATCTGGCAGGGATCCGGGGAATCATGAGCGTTCTGGATCATATCGGCATCACGGTCAGCGACCTCGGCCGTTCGATCGATTTCTACGAGGCGGCCCTGGCGCCGCTCGGCGTCAGCGAGCAGATGCGCGTGCCCGGAGAATTGACCGGATATGGCGACGTGGTGGGCTATGGCGCCGAAGGCAAGCCGGAGATCTGGCTGAGCGGCGGTGCGCGCACCCAGCCGCATGTCCATATCGCGCTCGTGGCGGGCAGCCGCTCTGCGGTTGATGCATTCTATGCTGCCGCGATCGGCGCAGGCGGAACCGACAACGGACCGCCCGGCATCCGTGAGCATTACCATCCCAACTACTACGCCGCCTTCGTGCTCGATCCCGACGGCCACAACATCGAGGCCGTCTGTCATCGCCCGGAATAGCAGACGTGCCACACGGGTCGCTTTCTTGGTTAACCGTGTCTTAACGAGGCTTGTCGTTGCAGGCGGAATGCCGTATTGCGCCAAGCACGATAGGCTGCGGAACTTCGAGTGATCTCCCATCATTCCTCTCGTCCCGATCGACTGGTTCGTGCGTTTCGCGCGGCGGTCTCCCGGTTTGGCGAGGGGCGACCCGTTTTTCCGCCTGCCTCAAAGCGGCTCGATTGTGCCGGTAGGTTCTTGCGGCACCGAGGATTTCGATGATGGAGAAGCTCATGTCCCGACGTCTCGCGCCGATCGGCCTGGTCGCCATGATGGCGGCCGCCTTGAGCGGTTGCGGCTCGTTCGGGGCCATCGGCCTCGGCCCGATGGAGCGTTCGGCCAAGCCGGTCGAAAGCGACACGCTGCCGCCGGTTGCCTCCGCTCCGGTGACCCGCAACACGCTGCCGCCGCCGCCGATGGATCCGAACGCGCAGACGGCCGCGCCGATGACGGATCAGGGCGGGCTGCCCGGTGCGACGCCGCTCGAGTCGGCGCCGACGGCTCCGCCGCCGGTTTCGACCGCTTCGGGCGGCGAGATCGGCCGCACGGATCTTCTGGGCGGCTGGACGCTGCAGTCGGGCGGCGAAAGCTGCCAGCTGTTCATGACGCTGACGAGCTGGACCGGCGGCTACCGTGCTTCGACGCGCGGCTGCCAGTCGCCGACCTTGAAGTCGATCTCGGCCTGGAGCCTTTCGGGCTCGCAGGTGGTGCTGGCCGGCGCCAATGGCGTTTCGGTCGCCAGCCTGAACTCGACCGGCAAGACCCAGTTTAACGGTCAGACCACGGGCGGCGCGGCGGTTTCCTTCCATCGCTGAACAGACCGGTCCTCGTCCATGAGGGCCGGGTAGGGGAATTCGGGTGAGCCAGGGCCTGCCGGTCGTTTCGCGCGTCGCAGACGCCTATCGCGAGCTCGTCGCCAAGGGCGAGCTGGAGGAAGACCCGGCGCAGCGCGCCCTCGTCGCCAAGTTCGATGCCCTCAACACCCGGCTTGCGGAGCGCCGTCTCGCCCGCAAGTCGAGCGCGCTCGGCTGGCTGTTCGGCAAGCGTGAGGCGGCGACGCCGGTCGTGCGCGGCCTCTACATCCATGGCGATGTCGGCCGCGGCAAGACCATGCTGATGGACCTGTTCTTCGAGCGCGCCGCGCCGCAGCGCAAGCGTCGGGCTCATTTCAACGACTTCATGGCCGACGTCCACGCCCGCGTCTTCCGCATGCGCGAGGCGATCAAGGCCGGGACGGTTTCCGGCGAGGATCCGATCCTGCCGGTGGCCGAGGAGATCGCGGCCGAGACGCAGCTTCTCTGCTTCGACGAGTTCACGGTCACCGACATCGCCGACGCCATGATCCTGGGCCGGCTGTTCACCCAGCTCTTCGCGCGCGGTGTCGTGCTGGTGGCCACCTCCAATGTCGATCCCGACGATCTCTATCGCGGCGGCCTCAACCGGAATCACTTCCTGCCCTTCATCGCCCTGCTCAAGGAGCGGGTCGAGGTGGTGCGGCTCGCGGCCCGCACCGATTACCGGCAGGAAAAGATCGGCAAGGCCCCGGTCTATCTCACCCCGCTTGGCCCGGAAGCCGACTCGGCGCTGGATGCTGCGTGGCTCCAGTTGACGCAAGCGTCACATGGAGAGCCCTCGACCCTCGCTGTGTTGGGTAGGGACGTTGTGGTGCCCCAGGCCATGGATGGCGTGGCCCGATTCGATTTTGCCGATCTTTGCGGCAAGCCGCTTGGCGCGAGCGACTTCCTCGCCGTCGCGCATGCGTTTCATACCGTGCTGATCGATCACATTCCCGTCATGGACGATTCCAGGCGGAACGAAGCCAAGCGCTTCATCACCTTGATCGACGCACTCTATGACGGACATGTCCGCATCATCGTCTCGGCAGCGGCCGAACCGGACCATCTCTACCTTGCCGAAACCGGCACCGAGGCGTTCGAATTTGCCCGCACGGCGTCGCGCCTGACCGAAATGCGGTCCGAGGAATACCTGCTTCAAGTGCACCGCGGCTTCATTGTCGAGACATGACGCTAACGTAAACTGCTGCGATATTTGGCGGATTGCCGCCACGTAAGGCGCTCGACTGACTTGCACCCGTCACACAATGGGGTTAGACCACGCGCGTTCCGGCAGACGCACATCTGCCACATGACGCTTAGGTAAACCTCCATCGGGAGACCTGTACATGGCTCGAGCCAAGATTGCTTTGATCGGTTCCGGTCAGATCGGCGGCACGCTCGCCCTTCTCGCTGGCATCAAGGAACTGGGCGATATCGTCCTCTTCGACATCGCCGACGGCGTTCCCCAGGGCAAGGCGCTCGATATCGCCGAGGCTGCTCCGGTTGAAGGTTTTGATGCCAACCTGTCGGGCGCATCCTCCTACGCCGCCATCCAGGATGCCGACGTCGTCATCGTCACCGCCGGCGTCCCGCGCAAGCCGGGCATGAGCCGCGACGATCTTCTCGGCATCAACCTCCAGGTCATGGAGCAGGTCGGCGCCGGACTGAAGAAGTACGCGCCGAACGCCTTCGTCATCTGCATCACCAACCCGCTCGACGCGATGGTGTGGGCGCTGCAGAAGTTCTCCGGCCTTCCGGCGAACAAGGTCGTCGGCATGGCCGGCGTGCTCGACTCGGCCCGTTTCCGCTATTTCCTCGCCGAGGAATTCAAGGTCTCCGTCGAAGACGTGACGGCCTTCGTTCTCGGCGGCCACGGCGACACCATGGTGCCGCTGACCCGCTATTCGACGGTTGCCGGCATCCCGCTCACCGATCTGGTCAAGCTTGGCTGGATCGAGAAGGCGCGCCTGGAAGAGATCGTCCAGCGCACCCGTGACGGTGGCGCCGAGGTCGTGAACCTGCTGAAGACCGGCTCGGCCTTCTATGCCCCGGCCGCCTCGGCGATCGTCATGGCCGAGAGCTACCTCAAGGACAAGAAGCGCGTCCTGCCGGCGGCAGCGCTGCTGGATGGCCAGTACGGCATCAAGGGCCGCTATATCGGCGTGCCGATCGTCATCGGCGCCAACGGCGTCGAGCGTATCATCGAGATCGAACTGAACAAGGCCGAGCAGGCGATGCTCGACAAGTCGGTCGCCTCGGTCGAGGGCCTCGTCGAGGCCTGCGTCAAGATTGCCCCGGCTCTCGGCGCCTGATCGCCCGAGACCCGCACCAAGACAACGATCCCCAAAGGCGGAACGTCATCGATGAATATTCATGAGTATCAGGCGAAGGCGGTGCTGAAGGAATTCGGCGCCCCCGTATCGCGCGGCATTGCCATCTTCTCCGCAGCCGAGGCGGAAGCCGCGGCCAAGGAACTCGGCGGTCCGCTTTGGGTCGTGAAGTCGCAGATCCATGCCGGCGGTCGCGGCAAGGGCAAGTTCAAGGAAGCCGCAGCCGGCGAAAAGGGCGGCGTGCGCCTCGCCAAGTCGATCGAGGAAGTGAAGGCGTTCGCCGAGCAGATGCTCGGCAACACGCTGGTCACGATCCAGACCGGCCCGGACGGCAAGCAGGTCAACCGCCTCTACATCGAGGACGGCTCGGACATCGAGAAGGAATTCTACCTCTCGATCCTCGTCGACCGCGAGACCTCGCGCATCTCCTTCGTCGTCTCGACCGAAGGCGGCATGGACATCGAGGAAGTCGCCCATTCGACGCCTGAGAAGATCCAGTCCTTCTCCGTCGATCCCGCGACCGGCATCATGCCGCATCACGGCCTCACCGTCGCCAAGGCGCTCGGCCTTAGCGGCCCGCTGGCCAAGCAGGCGAACGACGTCGTGACGAAGCTCTATACGGCCTTCGTCGCCAAGGACATGGAGATGCTCGAGGTCAATCCTCTGATCGTCACCACCGATGGCAACCTCAAGGTCCTCGACGCCAAGGTGTCGTTCGACTCCAACTCGCTCTACCGGCAGCCGTCCATGCTGGCGCTGCGCGATGAGACCGAGGAGGACGCCAAGGAGATCGAGGCGTCCAAGTATGACCTCGCCTACATCGCGCTCGACGGCTCGATCGGCTGCATGGTCAATGGCGCCGGCCTCGCCATGGCGACGCTCGACATCATCCAGCTCTACGGCGAAAGCCCGGCGAACTTCCTGGATGTCGGCGGCGGCGCCTCGGAAGAGAAGGTGACTGCTGCCTTCAAGATCATCACCTCCGATCCGAAGGTGAAGGGCATTCTCGTCAACATCTTCGGCGGCATCATGAAGTGCGACGTCATCGCGCGCGGCGTCATCGCCGCGGTGAAGACGGTCGGCCTCAAGGTTCCGCTGGTCGTGCGCCTCGAAGGCACCAATGTCGAACTCGGCAAGCAGATCATCCGCGAGAGCGGCCTGAACGTGATCCCGGCCGATGACCTCGACGATGCCGCGCAGAAGATCGTCAAGGCCGTGAAGGAAGCCGTCTGATGTCCATCCTGATCGACAAGAATACCAAGCTCATCACCCAGGGCTTCACCGGCAAGAACGGCACCTTCCATTCCGAGCAGGCGCTCGCCTACGGCACGCAGGTCGTTGGCGGAACGTCGCCCGGCAAGGGTGGCCAGACCCATCTCGGCCTGCCGGTGTTCGACACCGTCGCCGAAGCGAAGCATGCGACCGGCGCCGACGCCTCGGTCATCTACGTGCCGCCGCCGGGCGCCGCCGACGCGATCTGCGAGGCGATCGACGCCGAGATCCCGCTGATCGTCTGCATCACCGAAGGCATCCCGGTGCTCGACATGGTGCGCGTCAAGCGCTCGCTGTCCGGCTCCAAGTCGCGCCTGATCGGCCCGAACTGCCCCGGCATCGTCACCGCCGACGCCTCGAAGATCGGCATCATGCCGGCCAACATCTTCAAGAAGGGCTCGGTCGGCATCGTCTCGCGCTCCGGCACGCTGACCTATGAGGCCGTGTACCAGACGACCCAGGAAGGCCTCGGCCAGACCACGGCCGTCGGCATTGGCGGCGATCCGGTCAAGGGCACCGAGTTCATCGACATTTTGGAAATGTTCCTGGCCGATGATGAGACCACGTCGATCGTCATGATCGGCGAGATCGGCGGTTCGGCCGAGGAAGACGCAGCGCAGTTCCTGGCCGATGAGGCCAAGCGCGGCCGCAAGAAGCCGATGGTCGGCTTCATCGCCGGCCGCACGGCGCCTCCGGGACGTCGCATGGGCCATGCCGGTGCGATCATCTCCGGCGGCAAGGGCGGCGCGGAAGACAAGATCGCGGCGATGGAAGCCGCGGGTATCCGGGTGTCGCCGTCGCCGGCGCGCCTTGGAAAGACCTTGGTTGAGGTCTTGAAGGGCTAAGCGACAAGACCGACATTCCGAGTGCCGGAATGTCGGTTTTTCAACAAGAGCGCGGCGCGTGGCCGCGCGATCAAGGAGAGAGGAGCGTGGCGCTCCTCAGCCAGCACATGTCACGCGAGCAAGCCAACGCGGCCTTTGCGACCTCTTCCTTCCTCTATGGTGGCAACGCCACCTATATCGAGGATCTTTACGCGCGCTATCAGAACGATCCCGCTTCGGTCGATCCGGAGTGGCAGTCGTTCTTCTCGGCGCTGAAGGATGATCCGAAGGCTGTCGTGGCCGAGGCGCGCGGCGCGCCCTGGAAGCGGGCCGACTGGCCGCTCCATGCCAATGGCGAGCTGGTCTCGGCCATGGACGGCAACTGGGGCCAGATCGAAAAGACGGTCACCGACAAGCTGAAGGCGAAGGCGGCGCAGGCCGCTGCTCCCGCAGCGAACGGCCAGGCGGCCGCGGCCGCTCCGCTGTCCGAAGCGGCGATCCAGCAGGCGGCGCGCGATTCCGTCCGCGCCATCATGATGATCCGCGCCTATCGCATGCGCGGCCATCTGCATGCCGATCTCGATCCGCTGCACATCGCGACCGCCGGCGACCATGAGGAGCTTCATCCCTCCTCCTATGGCTTCACCGAGGCCGACTACAGCCGCAAGATTTTCATCGACAACGTTCTCGGGCTCGAATTCGCCACCATCCCCGAGATGCTGGAAATCCTGAAGCGCACCTATTGCTCGACGCTCGGCGTCGAGTTCATGCACATCTCGGATCCGGTCGAGAAGGCCTGGATCCAGGAGCGCATCGAGGGGCCGGACAAGGCCATCACCTTCACGCCGGAAGGCAAGAAGGCGATCCTGAACAAGCTGATCGAAGCCGAGGGCTTCGAGAAGTTCCTCGACGTCAAGTTCACCGGCACCAAGCGCTTCGGCCTTGACGGCGCCGAGGGCCTGATCCCGGCGCTCGAGCAGATCATCAAGCGCGGCGGCACGCTCGGCGTGCACGAGATCGTCGTGGGCATGGCCCATCGCGGCCGCTTGAACGTGCTGACGCAGGTGATGGCCAAGCCGCACCGCGCGCTGTTCCACGAGTTCAAGGGCGGCTCCTACGCGCCCGACGACGTCGAGGGCTCGGGCGACGTGAAGTACCATCTGGGTGCTTCCTCCGACCGCGAATTCGACGGCAACAAGGTCCACCTGTCGCTGACCGCTAACCCTTCGCATCTCGAGATCGTCGATCCCGTCGTGCTGGGCAAGGCACGCGCCAAGCAGGACCTGCACAAGGACTATGTCCGCACCGGCACGCTGCCGCTGCTGCTCCATGGCGATGCGGCCTTTGCCGGCCAGGGCGTCGTGGCCGAGTGCTTCGGCCTGTCGGGCCTGAAGGGACACCGCACCGGCGGCTCGATCCACTTCATCGTCAACAACCAGATCGGCTTCACGACGAATCCGCGCTTCTCGCGCTCGTCGCCCTATCCGTCCGACGTCGCCAAGATGATCGAGGCGCCGATCTTCCACGTGAATGGCGATGATCCGGAAGCGGTCGTCTTCGCCGCCAAGATCGCGATCGAGTTCCGGCAGAAGTTCCACAAGCCTGTCGTCATCGACATGTTCTGCTATCGCCGCTTCGGCCATAACGAAGGCGACGAGCCGGGCTTCACCCAGCCGCTGATGTACAAGAACATCCGCAGCCATCCTGCCATCGTCGAGATCTATTCGTCGAAGCTGATCGCCGAGGGCCTGGTCACCTCCGAGGAAGTCGAGGCCGCCAAGGCTGCCTGGCGTTCGCGGCTCGAGGTCGAGTTCGAGGCGGGCCAGTCCTACAAGCCGAACAAGGCCGATTGGCTCGACGGCGCGTGGGCGGGCCTGAAGGCCGCCGCCGCCGATGATGAGCCGCGCCGCGGTAAGACCGGCGTCGAAATCCATACGCTGAAGGCGCTTGGCGCGAAGCTGACCGACGTGCCGGCGGACTTCCATGTCCACCGTACCGTCCAGCGCTTCCTCGACAACCGCAAGAAGGCGATCGAGACCGGCGTCGGCATCGACTGGGCGACCGCCGAGGCGCTCGCCTTCGCGACGCTCGCCAATGACGGCAATCCGATCCGCCTGTCGGGCCAGGACGTCGAGCGCGGCACGTTCTCGCAGCGCCATTCCGTGCTCTATGACCAGGAGACCGAGGAGCGCTTCATCCCGCTCAACAATCTCCGCGAGGGTCAGGCGCGCTACGAGGTCATCAACTCGATGCTCTCGGAAGAAGCGGTGCTCGGCTTCGAGTACGGCTACTCGCTGTCGGAGCCGAATGCGCTGACGCTGTGGGAGGCCCAGTTCGGCGACTTCGCCAACGGCGCCCAGGTGGTGTTCGACCAGTTCATCTCGTCGGGTGAGCGCAAGTGGCTGCGCATGTCGGGCCTCGTCTGCCTGCTGCCGCATGGCTATGAAGGCCAGGGTCCGGAGCATTCCTCCGCCCGTCTCGAGCGCTTCCTGCAGATGTGCGCGGAAGACAACATGCAGGTCGCCAACGTCACCACGCCAGCGAACTACTACCATATCCTGCGCCGGCAGCTGAAGCGCGACATCCGCAAGCCGCTGATCCTGATGACGCCGAAGTCGCTGCTGCGCCACAAGCGCGCCGTGTCGACGCTAGACCAGTTGGGTCCGGACTCGTCGTTCCACCGCTTGCTGTGGGACGATGCGGAATTCCTCAAGGACGAGCCGATCCAGCTGGTTCCGGACGAGCGCATCCGTCGCGTCGTCCTTACCGCCGGTAAGGTCTATTACGACCTCTATGAGGAGCGCGAGAAGCGCGGCATCAACGACGTCTATCTTCTGCGCGTCGAGCAGCTCTATCCGTTCCCGCTCAAGGCTCTCGTCCAGGAACTCGGCCGCTTCAAGAACGCCGAGATCGTCTGGTGCCAGGAAGAACCGAAGAACCAGGGTTCGTGGGCCCATGTCGAGCCCTATCTGGAATGGGTGCTCGGCCAGGTCGGCGGCAAGTCGAGCCGCGCTCGCTATGTCGGCCGTGCGGCTTCCGCGGCGACGGCGACGGGCCTGATGTCGAAGCATCTGGCCCAGCTGAACGCCTTCCTGGAAGACGCGCTCGCCTGACAAGACCCTGACAAGACGGCGGCGCCTCGCTGCGCCGCCGAAAACTTCGTATCATCCTGAACGTCCACCAAGTTCGAACGGTAAGAGACCCAAGCCATGGCAACCGAAATCCGCGTCCCGACCCTCGGCGAGTCCGTGACTGAGGCGACGATTGGGCGGTGGTTCAAGAAAGTCGGCGAGGCCGTTGCGGTCGACGAGCCGGTGGTCGAACTCGAGACCGACAAGGTCACCATCGAGGTTCCCTCGCCCGTCGCCGGCGTGATCGAGGCCGTGGCCGCCAAGGATGGCGATACGGTCGGCGTCGGCGCGCTGCTCGGCACGATCGCCGCCGCCGGTGCCGGCGCGGCCCCCGCGCCTGCCAAGACGGAAGCGCCGAAGGCCGCTCCGGCTGCCCCCGCCGCTTCCGCCCCGGCTCCGGCCCCGGCCAAGACCGTCGCTGCCGGCTCGAATGGCCCGGCCGTGTCCAAGCTTGCCGCTGAAAGCGGCGTCGATACCTCGGCCGTGGCCGGTACCGGCAAGGATGGCCGTGTCACCAAGGGCGACCTGCTCGGCGCCATCGCCGGCGGCGCCACCGCTCCGGCACCGGCCGCCCCGGTCGCCGTGCGCGCGCCGGTTCCGGCCGATGACGCCGCGCGCGAAGAGCGGGTCCGCATGACCAAGCTGCGCCAGACCATCGCGCGCCGCCTCAAGGATGCGCAGAACACCGCCGCCATGCTGACGACCTTCAACGAGGTCGACATGGGCGCGGTGATGGCGCTTCGCGGCCAGTACAAGGATCTGTTCGAGAAGAAGCATGGCGTGAAGCTCGGCTTCATGAGCTTCTTCACCAAGGCCGTGATCCAGGCGCTGAAGGAAATCCCGGCTGTGAACGCCGAGATCGATGGCACCGACCTGATCTACAAGAACTACTACAATATCGGCATCGCCGTCGGCACCGATAAGGGCCTTGTCGTTCCGGTCCTGCGTGACGCCGACCAGCTGTCGCTCGCCGGCATCGAGAAGACGATCGCCGGCCTCGGCAAGCGCGCTCGTGACGGCCAGCTCAAGATCGACGAGATGCAGGGCGGCACCTTCACGATCACCAATGGCGGCATCTACGGTTCGCTGATGTCGACGCCGATCCTGAACGCGCCGCAGTCGGGCATTCTCGGCATGCACAAGATCCAGGAGCGGCCGATGGTCGTCGGTGGCAAGATCGAGATCCGCCCGATGATGTATCTGGCGCTCTCCTACGATCACCGCATCGTCGATGGCAAGGAAGCCGTGACGTTCCTGGTGCGCGTCAAGGAGAACCTCGAGGATCCGCAGCGCATGGTTCTCGATCTCTGATCGAGCGGACGGAATATGGCTTTCGTCCCCCAACCTCAGGCAGTCCCGGCGCGCTCCCGCGTTTCGGGCTGCCTTCTGGTGGCGGGGGCGGAGACCCATCAAGACCGCGCGCCGTTTCGGGCGCGCCTTTCCATCAAGCCGGCCGGAGCAGCGGATAGGCGCCTCGCGCACCCCGTCCTGCGTCCGGCCATTTGTTTTTGCGCTGAAAGCGCCGCTGGCTAACGCCAAAATCGTCCGGGAGACCCCATGTCCTACGATCTCATCGTCATCGGTTCCGGTCCGGGTGGCTATGTCTGCGCCATCAAGGCAGCACAGCTCGGCCTGAAGGTCGCCGTCGTCGAGAAGCGCGCGACCTATGGCGGTACCTGCCTCAACATTGGCTGCATTCCGTCCAAGGCCCTGCTGCACGCTTCCGAGATGTTCGACGAAGTCGGCCATCTCGACGCGCTCGGCATCAAGGTCGCCAAGCCCAAGCTCGACCTGCCCGTCATGCTCGCGCACAAGAGCGCGACGGTGAAGTCGAACGTCGATGGCGTCGCCTACCTGTTCAAGAAGAACAAGATCGACGGCCATATCGGGACCGGCTCGATCGCAGCACCCGGCAAGGTCGTGGTGACCAAGGAAGACGGCACCTCCGAGACGCTGGAGACCAAGGCGATCGTCATCGCCACGGGCTCCGACTCCGCTCCGCTTCCCGGCGTCGCGATCGATGAGCAGCGGGTGGTCACCTCGACCGGCGCGCTGGAACTGGACAAGGTTCCGGGCAAGCTGCTGGTCGTCGGCGCCGGCGTCATCGGCCTCGAGCTCGGCTCGGTCTGGCGTCGCCTCGGCGCGGAAGTGACCGTCGTCGAATATCTCGATCGCGTGCTTCCCGGCATGGACGGCGAAGTGGCCAAGCAGTTCCAGCGTCTGCTGGAGAAGCAGGGCTTCGCGTTCAAGCTTGGCACCAAGGTCACCGCCGTCGACACCAGCGGCAAGACGCTGAAGGTTACCGTCGAGCCGGCCAAGGCTGGCGAGGCCGCCGCCGAGACGCTGGAAGCCGATGTCGTGCTGGTCGCGATCGGCCGCCGTCCGTTCACGGAAGGCCTGGGCCTCGAAGGCGCCGGCGTCGAACTGGACGAGCGCAAGCGCGTCAAGGTCGATGGCCACTACCAGACGAACGTCCCCGGCATCTACGCGATCGGTGACGTCATCGCCGGCCCGATGCTGGCCCACAAGGCCGAGGACGAAGGCGTCGCGGTTGCCGAGATCCTGGCCGGCCAGGCGGGCCACGTGAATTACGGCGCGATCCCGAGCGTCGTCTACACGAGCCCGGAAGTCGCGACCGTTGGCGCCACCGAGGAAGAACTCAAGGCCGCTGGCATCGCCTACAAGGTCGGCAAGTTCCCGTTCTCGGCCAATGGCCGCGCTCGTGCGATGCTGGCGACCGACGGTTTCGTCAAGATCCTGGCGGATGCGTCGACCGATCGCCTGCTCGGCGCGCATATCGTCGGCAAGGGCGCCGGCGAGATGATCCATGAAGCCGTGGTGCTGATGGAGTTCGCGGGCTCGGCCGAGGATCTCGGCCGCTCGACGCACGCCCATCCGACGATGTCGGAATCGGTCAAGGAAGCGGCGCTGGCCGCCTGGTTCAAGCCGATCCACATGTAGGATCTTTTTCGCCGTCGCCGGCATTGTCCGGCGATTTGGCAGACGACAAAAAGCCGGCGCCCCTCCTCGGAAGGGCGCCGGCTTTTTCGTTTTGTCGAGATGACGGAATGGCCAAGCAAGCCCCCCAGCCGCCCTCTCCCGTACGCGGCAGAGGGCTTTTCGGCCGGCGCTCTTCCATGGCTCGGTGCCTCGACAAACACAGGCGGGGCCCCTCGCCCGCTTGCGGGAGAGGGTAGGGGTGAGGGTTTGCGCCCCCAGCCGCTCTACGTTAGCGGCTTCTGCCTGGTCTCGACATCGATCGCCGCCGTGGCGAGGGCGCCGAGCAGCAGGATCACGGAGAACAGGCCGAGCGCGACGTTGAACGAGTAGGCGACGACGGCGCCGACTACCGTGGGGGCGAGAAGGCCTCCCAGACGCGCCATGGCGCCCGCCAGGCCCATTCCGCTGGCGCGCAGCGAGGTGGGGTAAAGCTCCGGCGTAAAGGCGTAGAGCGCGCCCCAGGTGCCCAGCAGCGCGAAGCTCATCAGCATCATCGCGGCGCCGATGGCGGTCGGATCGGTGAGGATGGCGTAGAGGAAGCAGCCAACGGCGGAAAGCAGCAGGAAGGCGATCAGGGTCGGCTTGCGGCCCCAGCGCTCGACGCCATAGGCGGCCAGCGCATAGCCGGGGATCTGGGCCAATGCTAGCAGCACGAGGAAGCCATAGCCGCGCAGGAAGCCGTAGTGCTCGCCGGCCGAGACCAGCTTGCCCGGCAGCCAGACGAAGATGCCGTAATACGAAATCGACACCAGCAGCCACGCCGCGAGGATCAGGTAGGAGCGGCGGGCATAGGGGCCGGAGAACAGGGCGGAGAGCGGCAGGCGGGCCTCCTGCTTGTCGACCAGCTGGCCGCCCAGCACCGGCTTGCCATTGGTCGTGGCGATCTGGTCCAGCACCGCCTTGGCTTCCGCCGGCTTGCCGGTTCGCAGCAGGTAGAAGGGCGATTCCGGCACCCAGAAGCGCAGAGCGAGGCCGATCAGCGCCGGCAGCGCGGTGATGATGAAGATGAAGCGCCAGCCATCGACCATGCCCTGGGCCGCCGCATACCACGCGGCGAGCGCGACGATCACTGTGCCGACGGCCCAGAAGCCTTCGAGGCCCACGAGCCAGCGGCCGCGCCGGTTGGCCGGCAGGAATTCGGCCATCATCGCGTAGTCGACCGGCAGCGTGCCACCGACGGCGAGGCCGGTGATGAAGCGGAACACCAGCAGCATGGTGAAATCGGTGGCGAAGGCCGAGGCGAGGCCGAACAAGGCGTCCAGCAGCACGGTGACGATCAGCAGGTTGCGGCGGCCGATGCGGTCGGCGAGGCGGCCGAACAGGGCCGCGCCGATCAGCATGCCGACGAAGAAGATCGTGCCGGTCTGCAGCGCCACGGGCAAGGTCAGGCCGAAGGTCTTGGCGATCGAGGGCGCGGTGAAGCCGATCGACAGCACCTGCATGGCGTCGGCCGTCCAGACGAGGCCGAAGATCAGGAACAGGCGGCGCTGGAACGCCCCGGTTCCGGCGGCGTTCAACGCCTCGTCAATGGTTACGGTTCGCATCGTCTATTCCCCTATCCCCGGCACCGCGAATCGGCGCCTCCCAGACGTTGCGTGCATCCGACATGCCTTCGATGAGACCAAATCAACATTGGTTTCATGCTGAAAGAACTATGCTGCAATGCGGCGATATTTCCGTTCGCGGGCCTTGATCCGGTCGTCTCGACCCCTTAACCAGACCGGCCCTTCACGGAGTTCTCGATCATGGTAGCCTGCGGCCTCGACTTTGGCACGTCCAACACGACGCTCGGGGTTTCCACCGCCGACGGCCCGGCCCTGGTCGCGCTCGAAGGGGCGAGCGTCACCATTCCCAGCGCGATCTTCTACACGCCCAATGGTGCGCCGCCGGCCGTTGGCCGCGCCGCCATTCGCGCCTATGTCGACGGCACCAATGGCCGGCTGATGCGCAGCCTGAAATCCGTGCTGGGCAGTTCGCTGATCCATGAATCGACCGCCATCGGCCGGGGCCGGGTCTCGTTCCGCGACGTGATTTCGCAATATGTCGGCATCGTGAAAAGCCGGGCCGAAGAAGTCTCCGGCGCGCCGATCGACGCGGTCGTGCATGGCCGGCCGGTGCACTTCGTCGACAGCGACCCCGACGGCGACCGCAAGGCCGAGGAAGCGCTGGAGGCGATCGCCAAGGAAGTCGGCTTCAAGCACATCTCCTTTCAGTACGAGCCGATCGCCGCCGCGCTCGACTACGAGCGGCAGGTCAACCACGAGGAAGTGGCGCTGATAGCCGATATTGGCGGCGGCACCTCGGATTTTTCCATCGTACGCCTCGGTCCCGAGCGCCGGCACAAGGCCGACCGGATGGACGACATCCTGGCCAATGACGGCATCCGCATCGGCGGCACGAATTTCGACCATTATCTCTCGATCGGCACGGCTATGCCGCTGCTCGGCTTCGGCACGGGGATGAAGCGGGCCGGCCTGCCGGTTCCCGGCGGCTATTATCACGACCTCGCCACCTGGTCCTCGATCAACCGCCTCTATGAGCGCGGCGTCATACAGCAACTGCATGAGGTGCGCCGCGAGGCGCAGCACCCCGAACTGATCGAGCGGCTGATCCATGTCGTCGAGGAGCATGGCGGCCACCGCCTCGCCATCGACGTCGAGGCGGCCAAGATCGCGCTGTCCGACGAGCCGCAGGTGCAGGTGCTGCTCGACTGGATCGAGCGCGGCCTCGCCATGACGGTCGATCGGGCCGTGTTGGTCGACAAGACGCGCGGCCTCGCCGACAAGATCGCGGCGCGGATTCAGGATTGCCTGCGCGATGCCGGCCTCGGCGCCGACGCGAT
Organism: Kaistia sp. UC242_56; assembly: GCF_044452255.1. Lineage (NCBI taxonomy): Bacteria > Pseudomonadati > Pseudomonadota > Alphaproteobacteria > Hyphomicrobiales > Kaistiaceae > Kaistia > Kaistia sp. UC242_56. Next base: position 498,770 of record NZ_JBIOAN010000001.1, on the reverse strand, counting down.
CGACGCGGTGTTCCTGACCGGCGGTTCGACGCGGCTGGCGCATGTGCACGCCGCGATCCTCGGCACCGTGCCCCAGGCGCGCGTCGTCGACGGCGACACCTTCGGTTCGGTCGGCACCGGCCTCACCATCGAGGCCGCCACCCGCTACGGCGTCGTCGCCGCCTGATCTTTTGGGATCCGCGCCGCTTCAACTGGATGGCGACCCCACGCTTGCCATCCAGACAACTGACAAGCCCGTCTGCCTCCGGCGTCATCCTCGCGAAGGCGAGGATCCATCCAGCTGGAGACGTATCGAGCAAACCTCCCGTCCGCATGGCTGTATGGATCCCCTAAGTTCACAAACGAAGTGCAACACCAGCTTAAGGTGTTGCGATGGGACGAGAGTACAGCCAGCTCGGGCTTGAGGAGCGGATCGAGATTGCCCGTCTATCAGACGAAGGCGCCTCGATCCGGAAGATCGCTGCAGCTTTGGGTCGCGCGCCATCGTCCATTGCCAGGGAACTGAAGCGCAACACCGGCAGCCAGGTGGGCTATCAGCCGCTCTATGCCGACGCCCAGACGCAGGCGCGGCGCTGGAACGGTAGCCGGCTCGATCGCGATGCCGCCCTGCGCGAGCGGGTGCTCGGCCAGTTGAAGACCGGCTGGTCGCCCGAGCAGATCGCCGGCCGGCTCCGGCGCGACGGCCCGATGCGCCTCAGCCATGAGAGCATCTATCGCTTCATCTATGCCCAGATCCGCCAGCACAACGACTTCACCTGGCGCAACTACCTGCCCCGGGCCAAGTCGCGGCGCGGCTGGCGCGCCCGCAAGGGCGGCAGTCCGGCCCTGCATATGCGCCATCGGGTGCCGCTGGCCGAGCGGCCTCGCGACGTGCTGGACCGCCAGACGCCCGGCCATTGGGAGGCCGACCTGATGGCCTTTGCTCGCTATGGCCAGAACCTCTTGTTTCTGCACGACCGCATGAGCCGGGTGCTGATCGGCAGCCCGCTGCCCTCGAAGCGGGCCGAGCCGGTCGCCGGTGCGCTGACCGCGGCCTTGCAGACCCTGCCGCCGGCCTGCCGCAAGACCGTCACCTTCGACAATGGCACCGAGTTCGCCCGCCACTATGAACTCGGCGCCATCGGCATCGACACCTATTTCTGTGATCCGCACGCGCCGTGGCAGAAGGGCGGCATCGAGAACGCCATCGGCCGCATGCGCCGCTTCCTGCCGCGCAAGACCGATCTCGCCACTCTCGACAGCCGTACGCTGATCGGCATGATGGCCGCCTACAACAACACGCCGCGCAAATGCCTCGGCTTCCAAACCCCGGCCGAGGCCTTCTCACAACAAGTGTTGCACTTCAAATGTGAATCCACCTCCCGGCCTTCGCCGGGATGACCGCGTGCGTTGGAGATGCCGGCGAGGGGCGGAAGTCGACGGGCGCTACCCCGCGCCTGAAGGCGCCAGCATCACCAGCTTGATGTCGGGATGGCGCGCCAGCAGGAAGGTGATCTGCTCGTAGCGCAGGAAGCCGTCCTGCGGATGGGTGAAGGTGCGCAGGCCGCCCTCGCGGTCGACCACCGCACGCGCCTCCCAGGCTTCCGCGAAGAACGGGCTCGCTCGCGTCAGCTCCTCGACGAGGGCTCGCATTTCCGGGGCTTCCAGATGCCGGCTGTAATCGGCGCGGAATTCCGCCGCGATGCGTCGTGCCCGGCTGTCCCAGTCCTCGATCAGGCTGCGGGCTGCCGGGGAGGTGAACAGGTAGCGCAGCAGGTTCATTTCACATGAAACACTGGCGGCGGGCGGCTTGCCGTCGAGCCAGCCGACAAAGAGATGCGCCGCCGCGGCGTTCCAGGCGATCGCCGTCCAGGACCGGTCGAGCACATAGGCCGGCGTTGGCAGCGCCAGCAGGGTGTCGGCGAGGCCCGGCGGCAGGGCATCGGCGCTGTTGTCTTCGCCCGCCTGCGGGTCGCGCCGGCCGCCCAGATCGAACAGATAGGCGCGCTCCGCCGGCGTCAGCCGCATCACCCGCGCCAAGCGCCCCAGCGCCGTCGCCGAGACCGAGATCTCCCGGCCCTGTTCGATCCAGCTCAGCCATGTCGAGCTGACGCCGGAAAGCTGCGCCAGCTCCTCGCGGCGCAGCCCCGGCGTGCGTCGCCGCGTGCCGGGATCGAGGCCGAACATGGCCGGCTGCAGCCGCTCGCGCTGGGCGCGGATGAATTCGCCGAGCTCGCGGCGTCGGACGGTATCGGTTTCCGGGATCATGTCACCGCTTATACCAGGATAAAACAGGATCTGGTACGGGTTTCCGCCGGCTGGCAAATCCTGCGGCGACGGCCGATGATCACCACCGACAAGATCGACCGCGCGGAAAACCAGCCATGACCCAATCGACCCAAGACGCCGCCGCCCCGCGACAGAGCCATGACGGCCTGGTCGTGCAGCAGTTCGGTTCCCAGGCTTCGGCCTATGTCTCCAGCATCGTCCACGCCCAGGGCGCCGACCTCCAGCAGATGGTCGAGATCGCCGCCCGCACGTCGGACGCCCGCGCCATCGACCTCGGCTGCGGCGGCGGCCATGTGGCCTATGGCGTCGCGCCGGTCGTCGCCTCGGTGGTGGCCTATGACCTGTCGGCCGGCATGCTGGAGGCGGTCGCGGCCGAGGCGGCCAAGCGCGGCTTCGGCAACCTGACCACGCAGCAGGGCGCGGCGGAAAAGCTGCCCTTCGCTGACGGCGAATTCGATGTGGTGCTGTCGCGCTATTCGGCCCATCACTGGCAGAATGTCCGCCAGGGCATCCGCGAGGCGCGGCGCGTTGTGAAGACCGGCGGCACGGCGGTGATCTCGGACGTCATCGCGCCGGAAGTGCCGGTCAGCGACACCTTCCTGCAGACCTTCGAAATGCTGCGCGATCCCTCGCATGTGCGCAATTATTCCGTGGCCGAATGGACGGAGATCGCGGCGCGGGCGGGCTTTGCCGTCGTCGGCGTGACGCGCCGCCGCCTGCCGCTCAATTTCGACGCCTGGGTTGGGCGGATGCGGACGCCGGAAGTTCAAGTCGCGGCGATTCGCGCCCTGCAGGCGGCGATGTCGGAGCCGGTGCGCCAGCATTTCGCGATCGAGCCCGACGGCTCGTTCACGATCGACCAGGCGGTGTTCGAACTCGTCGCGGTGTAGCCGCCAGAAGACCCTCACCCCATCCCTCTCCCGCAGGCGGGCGAGGGGCGGTCGAGCTTGTTGAGACTCACAGTCGATTAAGTTCGCCCGCCAGAACGCCCTCTCCCGTCTGCGGGAGAGGGCGGGGTGAGGGTCTTGCTTTCGTCTCGCAGCTCAGGCCTGCCTGTTGTTGCCGGCGCGCGGATGCGCCTTCTCGAACACGGCGAGGAGGCGCTCCGTGTCGATTGCGGTATAGACCTGGGTCGTCGACAGGCTGGCGTGGCCCAGCAATTCCTGGATGGCACGGAGGTCGCCGCCATTGGCGAGCAGATGCGTCGCGAAGGAGTGCCGCAGCGCATGCGGCGTGGCGCTTTCGGCGAGGCCGAGCGCGCCGCGAAGCTTTTCCATGGCAAGCTGGATGATGCGCGCCTTGAGCGGCCCGCCCCGGACACCGAGGAACAGCGGTCCATCGGGCTTCGACTGAGACGGCGCCAGGCGCAGATATTCCGCGACCGCTTCGGCCACCACCGGCAGCACCGGCACCAGGCGGATTTTGCCGCCCTTGCCGGTCACGCGCAGCGTCGCGGCGGGATCGAGCGGTGCGTCGGCGCGACGAATGCCGAGCGCCTCCGAGATACGCAGCCCCGAGCCGTAGCAGAGCGCCAGCACGGCGGCATTGCGGGCCGCCACCCATGGCTCCTCGTCGAGCTGTTCATCCATCTCGACGACGCGCAAGGCCGAGGCGGCGGCGAGCGGCCGGGGCAGGGTCTTGGGCTGACGCGGCGCGCGCATCGCACGGAAGGCGGCGCCATTGGCATGTCCCTCGCGCTCCAGGAAGCCGATGAACGAGCGGATGCCGGCCAGGCCGCGCGCCAGGGTTCGTGCTCCAGCACCGGACGAGCGCCGCGTCGCCATGAAACCGCGCAGGTCGGCCGTGCGGATGGCGGCGAAATCGGCGAGCGTCGGCGGATTGCCGATATGGCTGGTCAGGAACGATAGAAACTGGTCGAGATCGCGCGAATAGGCTTCGAGCGTTTTTGGCGACAGGCGCCGTTCGCCGCGCAGGTGCTCGCCCCACGCTTCGATCTGCTCGAGCGTGTCACGGGCGGCGATGACGAGGGGCGGTGTGGACATGGCTCCATTACCTGCGAACGGGGTTTATGCCGGGTTAAGAGGCGCATTGCGGCGAACACGGCGCCTCTCATAGGGAGACGCGCAATACAATCCTCAACATGCTGAGGAGGCCCGGAGGGCCGTCTCGAAGCACGCAGAGCGGTGTCGGTACCGAGATTTGCCCTCAGGTGGTGCGTCCTTCGAGACGGCTTGCTGCGCAAGCCTCCTCAGGATGTTGGAAGTCGGGACTTGCACCACATTTGTCTGGAGGTCCTCTCTTTGGGGGGAGGGTTGGGCGAGGGCCCTTTTGGGGGGCACCTCCCGCCTCGCCTAAAGCAGCAGCGGCTCGGAGAAATGGGTCACGGTCGGAAACGGATCGTAGAAGTCGTGCAGCAGCGCCTTCCAGTGCTGGTAGCGATCGGAGCTGCGGAAACCGGGATCGTGATCGGTCAGGCTTTCCCAGCGCACCAGCAGGAGGTAGGTGCCGGGCGCCTCGATCGACGGCCGCACCTCCAGGCCCAGGAAGCCGGGGCTGGCGGCGATCAGCGGCGCTGCCTTGCTCATGGCGTCCTCGAAGGCGCTGGCTTGGCCTGGCTTCACCGTAAGAAGGGCATGTTCGAGGATCATGGTGCTCGCCTGATTGAGGGAAGGCTATTATCTGGGGCATGAAGGCGGCAACGTCGACTGCTTCGTCGCTCCGGGGATTTCGGATTGGAATTGGGCCGCACCGTGTCCGTCCTGCTGCCATTGGCGGTGGATGGACCCTACACCTACAAAGTGCCGGCCGGTATGGAGCTGTCGCCGGGCGATATCGTGCGCGTGCCGCTTGGCCCGCGCGAGATGATCGGCGCGGTCTGGGACGATCCCGTCGACCCCTCGGTCGGCCACAACCGGTTGCGCGCGATCCTGCATCACTATGATTCGCCGCCGCTCGACGAGACGCTGCGCCGGTTTGTCGACTGGGTCGCGAACTACACGCTGAGCCAGCGCGGCATGGTGCTTCGGATGGTGCTGCGCGCGCCCGATGCGCTGGAGCCGGAGCGCGCGGTCGCCGCGCTGCGCCTGGCCGGCAGAGAGCCCGACCGGATGACGGCGGCGCGCCAGCGCGTCCTCGACGCGCTCGCCGGCGGCGAGCCGATGCCCAAGACCGCGGTTGCCGGCTTTGCCGCCGTTTCCTCGAGCGTCGTCAATGGCTTGGTGGAGCAGGGCGTGCTCGAAGCGGTGATGCTGCCGCCGCCGCCCCTGACCCTGCCGCCGGAACCCGATTTTGCCCGGCCGACCTTCGATCCCGGCCAGGACGACGCGGCGAAGCTGCTGCGCGCCAGCGTCGACGAGGGGGCGTTTTCGGTCACGCTGATCGACGGCATCACCGGCTCGGGCAAGACGGAGGTCTATTTCGAGGCGCTGGCCGAAACGCTGCGCCTTGGCAAGCAGGCGCTGGTGCTGCTGCCGGAAATTGCGCTGACGGTCGATTTCCTCGACCGCTTCGCCCGGCGATTCGGCCATCGGCCGGCCGAGTGGCATTCCGAAATGCCGCCCCGGATGCGCGAACGGGTCTGGCGCGGCGTGGCCACGGGCGCGGTGCAGGCCGTCGTCGGCGCGCGCTCGGCGCTGTTCCTGCCGTTCCAGAAGCTCGGGCTCGTCGTGGTCGATGAAGAGCACGATACCGCCTACAAGCAGGAAGAGGGCGTCATCTACAACGCCCGCGACATGGCGGTGGTGCGCGGGCACATAGGCGGCTTCCCGGTCGTGCTCGCCTCGGCGACGCCATCGATCGAAAGCCGGGTCAATGCCGATCAGGGCCGCTATCGGCGCCTCGTGCTCTCGGCCCGCTATGCGGCCGCGAAACTGCCGGAAATCAAGCCGATCGACCTCCGCATCGACCCGCCGGAGCGCGGCCATTTCCTGGCGCCGTCGCTGATCCAGGCGATCGAGGAGACGATCGCCAACAAGGGCCAGGCGCTGCTGTTCCTCAACCGGCGCGGCTATGCCCCGCTGACGCTCTGCCGCAGCTGCGGCCATCGCTTCCAGTGTCCCAACTGTTCGACCTGGCTGGTCGATCACCGCTTTCGCGGCCAGCTCGTCTGCCACCATTGCGGCCACCACGAGCGCCGGCCGGACCAGTGTCCGGTCTGCGACGCCGAGGACAGCCTCGTCGCCTGCGGACCGGGCGTCGAGCGGGTGGCGGAGGAGGTGGCCACGCGCTTCCCCGATGCGCGGCGAATCGTGCTGTCGAGCGACCTGCTCGGTGGGGTGAAGAAGATGCGCGAGGAGTTCGACGCGATCCGCCGGGGCGCCGCCGACATCATCATCGGCACCCAGCTGGTCGCCAAGGGCCACAATTTTCCGCTGCTGGCGCTGGTCGGCGTCGTCGATGCCGATCTCGGGCTTGCCCATGGCGACCCCAGGGCGGCGGAGCGGACGTTCCAGCTGCTGGCGCAGGTGACCGGACGCGCCGGCCGCGCCGGCGGCGAGAGCCGCGCGCTGCTGCAGACCTATGCGCCGGAGCATCCTGTGATCGCGGCGATCGCATCCGGCGACCGGGAGGCGTTCTACGCCCGCGAAATCGAGGCGCGGCGAATCGCCGTGCTGCCGCCCTTCGGACGGCTGGCCGGGATCATCATCTCAGCCGCCGACCGTGCCACATCCTATGGCTATGCGATGGCGCTGCGCCGGAGCGCGCCGGAGAGTGGCCCTGTCATGGTGCTCGGGCCCTCCGAGGCGCCGCTGGCGGTGCTGCGGGGGCGCCACCGCTTCCGCCTTCTCGTGCAGGCGCCCCGGTCCGTCGACCTGCAGGCCTTCCTGCGCCAGTGGCTGGCCGAGGCACCGCCCGTGCGCGGCAGCCTCCGGGTCCAGGTCGATATCGATCCGCAGAGCTTCCTTTGACCGGCGCGGAGGGCGCTTGCCGGCCTTTCTGGTCGATTCCGGGGACGGGCCTTGTTGCGAGTCGCCGGATGCTGTGCTAACGAACGCGCGGCTTCGGGGAATGCCGTTTTTGACGGCTTCCATCCGTCGAAAAAATCTTCAATACGTTCAAGGCGTTGCGTGCAGCATCCGGACCAACCCGGAAGTGGGGGCGCGTCACAGAGCGAGGATCAGGTGGCAGAAGACAAAACTCTCGTATCAGGGGTCGCCGGACGTTACGCGACGGCACTGTTTGATCTGGCCCTCGAGAGCGGCGCGGTTGACGCCGTCGACGCCGATCTGTCCCGTTTCACGGCCCTGCTGAGCGAGAGCGACGATCTCGTCCGCCTCGTCCAGAGCCCGGTATTCGCCGCGGACGACCAGCTTCGCGCTGTCTCGGCCGTTCTGGCGCGTGCCGAAATCGGCGGCCTGGTCGGCAATTTCGTCAAGGTCGCGGCGAGCAATCGCCGCCTGTTCGCCGTTCCCGGCATGATCGCTGGCTTCCGCCAGCTTCTCGCCAAGCATCGCGGCGAGGTCACCGCCGAGGTGACCAGCGCCGAGCCGCTTTCCGATCCGCAGACCGCAGCGCTGAAGGAAGCGCTCAAGGCGCAGATCGGCAAGGACGTCACGCTTTCTTCGAATGTCGATCCGGCATTGATCGGCGGCCTGGTCGTCAAGGTCGGTAGCCGCATGATCGATACGTCGCTTCGCACCAAACTCAATTCACTCAAGATCGCTATGAAAGAGGTCGGCTGATGGACATCCGCGCCGCTGAAATCTCCGCAATCCTCAAGGAGCAGATCAAGAATTTCGGCTCCGAGGCTCAGGTTTCCGAAGTCGGACAGGTTCTGTCGGTCGGTGACGGTATTGCCCGCGTCTACGGTCTGGACAATGTCCAGGCCGGCGAGATGGTCGAGTTCCCCGGTGGAACCCGCGGCATGGCCCTGAACCTCGAGACCGACAATGTCGGTATCGTGATCTTCGGCTCCGACCGTGACATCGCCGAAGGCGACACGGTCAAGCGTACCAACGCCATCGTGGACGTGCCGGTCGGCAAGGGTCTGCTCGGCCGCGTCGTCGACGCGCTCGGCAATCCGATCGACGGCAAGGGCCCGATCGAGTTCACCGAGCGTCGCCGCGTCGACGTCAAGGCGCCGGGCATCATCCCGCGCAAGTCGGTGCATGAGCCGATGCAGACCGGCCTCAAGGCGATCGACGCCATGATCCCGATCGGCCGCGGCCAGCGCGAGCTGATCATCGGCGATCGCCAGACCGGCAAGACCGCCGTGGCGCTCGACGCCATCCTGAACCAGAAGTCGATCAACGACAGCGGCGACGAGAGCAAGAAGCTCTATTGCGTCTATGTCGCCATCGGCCAGAAGCGTTCGACCGTCGCGCAGTTCGTGAAGGTGCTCGAGGAGCGCGGCGCGCTCGAATATTCGATCATCATCGCGGCAACCGCTTCGGACCCGGCTCCGATGCAGTACCTGGCCCCGATGGCCGGTTGCGCCATGGGCGAGTTTTTCCGCGACAACGGCATGCACGCCCTGATCGTTTATGACGATCTGTCGAAGCAGGCCGTGGCGTACCGCCAGATGTCGCTGCTGCTGCGCCGTCCGCCGGGCCGCGAAGCCTATCCGGGCGACGTCTTCTACCTGCATTCCCGCCTGCTCGAGCGCGCAGCAAAGCTGAACGACGACAATGGCAATGGCTCGCTGACCGCTCTGCCGATCATCGAGACGCAGGCCAACGACGTGTCGGCCTACATCCCGACCAACGTGATCTCGATCACCGACGGCCAGATCTTCCTCGAGACCGACCTGTTCTACCAGGGCATCCGCCCGGCCGTGAACGTCGGCCTCTCGGTGTCGCGCGTCGGCTCCGCCGCCCAGATCAAGGCGATGAAGCAGGTTGCCGGCCCGATCAAGGGCGAGCTGTCGCAGTATCGTGAAATGGCTGCCTTCGCGCAGTTCGGCTCCGATCTCGACGCGACGACGCAGAAGCTGCTCAATCGCGGCGCCCGCCTGACCGAGCTCCTGAAGCAGCAGCAGTTCTCGCCGCTGAAGGTCGAGGAGCAGGTCGCGGTGATCTATGCCGGCGTGAACGGCTATCTCGATCGCATCGAAGTCAACCAGGTCGGCGCATTCGAGGCAGGCCTGCTGGCTTCGCTTCGCAGCGAGCACAAGGCGCTTCTCGATGGCATCCGCGACAAGCGCGAGCTGAATGACGACTTCCGTGCGCAGCTCAAGGCCGCGCTGGACAGTTTCGCCAAGTCTTTCGCCTGAATCCAGGTCTGAACCGGGTCGCCTCGTGCGACCCGGATCTCAGTCCGACCGACAGGGACGCTCATGCCGAGCCTCAAGGAACTAAAGAATCGCATCGCCTCGGTGAAGGCGACGCAGAAGATCACCAAGGCGATGCAGATGGTCGCCGCGGCGAAGCTGCGTCGTGCCCAGGCTGCCGCGGAAGCCGCGCGTCCGTATGCGGAGCGCATGAACGCAGTGCTCGCCAACGTGGCGGCTGGCGTCAACACCGACGACGGTCCGAAGCTCCTGGCCGGCACCGGTTCCGATCAGACGCATCTTCTCGTCGTCTGCACGGCCGAGCGCGGCCTCTGCGGTGCGTTCAACTCGTCGATCGCCCGTCTCGCCCGCGATCACGCGCTGCGCCTGCAGCGCGACGGCAAGACGGTGAAGATCCTCTGCGTTGGCAAGAAGGGCTACGACATCCTTCGCCGCCAGTTCCAGACGGAAATCATCGAGCTGATCGAGCTTCGCACGGTCAAGCAGATCGGCTTCGTCAATGCCGACGCGATCGGCCGCAAGCTGCTGCAGCTCTATGAAGACGGCCATTTCGACGTCGCGACGCTGTTCTACGCCAAGTTCCGCTCGGTGATTCAGCAGATCCCGACGGCGCAGCAGGTGATTCCGGCGCAGCTCCCGGCCGGCGATGCCGGCGCGGTCGCGCCGAACTACGAATATGAGCCGAACGAAGCAGGGATCCTCGAGGATCTGCTGCCGCGCAACATTTCGGTCCAGATTCTGGGTGCTCTCCTCGAAAACGTGGCGTCCGAGATGGGCGCCAAGATGTCGGCGATGGATAGCGCCACGCGCAACGCAGGCGAGATGATCAAGAAGTACACGCTCCGCTACAACCGGACGCGCCAGGCGATGATCACCAAGGAACTGATCGAGATCATTTCGGGCGCCGAGGCGCTCTGACCGGATTTTTGGAAGGTTGAACACCATGGCGAACACCAATCAGCAGGCCGGCTCCGGCCGCGTCACCCAGGTTATCGGCGCCGTCGTCGACGTGCAGTTCGATGGCCATCTGCCCGCGATCCTGAACGCGCTCGAAACCGACAATAACGGCAACCGCCTCGTACTGGAGGTCGCCCAGCATCTCGGCGAATCCACCGTGCGGTGCATCGCCATGGACGTGTCGGAAGGCCTCGTCCGCGGCCAGCGGGTCAAGGACCTCGGCGGTCCGATCATGGTTCCCGTCGGCGTCGGTACGCTCGGCCGCATCATGAACGTCATCGGCGAGCCGATCGACGAAGCCGGTCCGGTCGAGGCCGAAGGCCTGCGTCCGATCCATGCTCCCGCTCCGTCCTATTCGGAGCAGGCCACCTCGGCCGAGATCCTGGTCACCGGCATCAAGGTCGTCGACCTGCTGGCACCGTATTCCAAGGGCGGCAAGGTCGGCCTGTTCGGCGGCGCCGGCGTCGGCAAGACCGTTCTGATCCAGGAACTGATCAACAACGTCGCGAAGGTGCACGGCGGTTACTCCGTGTTCGCCGGCGTGGGCGAGCGTACCCGCGAGGGCAACGACCTCTACCACGAGTTCATCGACGCCAAGGTGAATGCCGATCCGCACAATCCCGATCCGGCCGTCAAGTCGAAGTGCGCGCTCGTGTTCGGCCAGATGAACGAGCCCCCGGGCGCCCGCGCCCGCGTCGCCCTGACCGGCCTGACCGTCGCCGAGAACTTCCGCGATCAGGGCCAGGACGTGCTGTTCTTCGTCGACAACATCTTCCGCTTCACCCAGGCGGGTTCGGAAGTGTCGGCTCTGCTCGGCCGTATCCCGTCGGCCGTGGGCTACCAGCCCACGCTGGCGACCGACATGGGCCAGCTGCAGGAGCGCATCACCACCACGCATAAGGGCTCGATCACGTCCGTGCAGGCCATCTACGTGCCGGCCGACGACTTGACCGACCCGGCGCCGGCCACCTCCTTCGCCCACCTTGACGCCACGACCGTTCTGTCGCGCGCCATCTCGGAAAAGGGCATCTACCCGGCCGTGGATCCGCTCGACTCGACCTCGCGCATGCTGACCCCGGCGATCGTCGGCGAAGAGCATTACGCAGTCGCCCGTCAGGTCCAGCAGATCCTGCAGCGCTACAAGTCGCTCCAGGACATCATCGCGATTCTGGGCATGGACGAGCTTTCCGAAGAGGACAAGCTCACCGTCGCCCGCGCCCGCAAGATCGAGCGCTTCCTGTCGCAGCCCTTCGACGTCGCCGAGGCCTTCACGGGTTCGCCGGGCGTCCAGGTCAAGATCGAAGACACGATCAAGGGCTTCAAGGGCCTCTGCGAAGGCGCCTACGATCATCTCCCCGAGGCCGCCTTCTACATGGTCGGCACGATCGAGGAAGCGATTGCCAAGGCGAAGAAGCTCGCGGCAGCAGCCTGATCGTCTGACGAGAGAAAGAGCCCAACATGGCAGAACCGTTCCCGTTCGAACTCGTCTCACCCGAGCGGCTCCTGCTTTCGGAGTCGGTCGTGTCGGTCGTGGTCCCGGGCAGTGATGGCGAGTTCACGGTCCTCAAGGACCATGCTCCCTTCATGGCGACCATCAAGCCGGGCTGCGTTGTCGTCACCCAGGTTGGCGGCGGTGTTCAGAAGTTCTTCGTGCGCGGCGGCTTCGCCGACGTGAACGGGGCCGGCCTGACCATCCTCGCCGAGCAGGCGATTCCGCTGGAAAGCCTCGATCCCGAAGCGTTCGCGCTCGAGATCCGCAATGCCGAGGAAGACGTCGCGGATGCCCGCGACGACGCCCAACGCACGGTGGCGCAGACCAAGCTGCAGCAGCTTCAGGATATCCGCGAAGCCCTCGGACACTGATCTTTCGCGGCTCCGGCCGCGAGATCGAGATACAGAAAAGCCCGCCATGGACCTTCCGGTCGATGGCGGGCTTTTTGCTGTTCGGACTGTCCGGAAGTAGCGACGGCCTGAAGGCCGTCGCCGGGATCGATGGCCTTACCGGCCGGCGTTGGCGATCGCCGCGATCAGGCCGCTGGCAATGCCGATCATCAGGTATTGGCCGTCATTCTCGACCCACTGGTAGCCGCGCGGCGGCGCCTTGAGATGATGACGCTTGTAGTCGACCCGGTTGCCACGCGCCTGGGACGGCACGCGCTGACCCTTCGACCACCGCTTGCGGTAGTCGTGCTTCTTCATCTGCGGCTGGCGATGCTGCTGCTCGTAGCCGCCATGGCCGCGGCCCTGGTCCCGGTCGCCGCGGTATTGCTGGGCAAAGGCGGCGGGCGTGGCGAACATCGACAGGGCGATGGTGGCGAGAAGAATTCTCTTCATCTGGGTCATCCTCTTTGTTGGTGACCCGGTTGTAGCCGCCCCATGCTGAACCCAGAATGAACGTCCGCCTTATCATCTGTTAAGCATACAGATATCTGTCCGGCCCGCCGGTTTCAGGGCGCCAGATGCCGGAACGCCGAGACGACCTGCTCGTAGACCTTGCGCTTGAACGGCACGATCAGCGACGGCAGGTGCTCGAGCGGCTCCCAGCGCCAGGAGATGAACTCCGCCTCGGCGCTGCCGTCGCCAGGTTCCAGCACGTTGATCTCGCTTTCGTCGCCATCGAAGCGGAAGGCAAACCACTTCTGCCGCTGGCCGCGATACTTGCCCTTGAGCGCGATGCCGACCAGCTCCGGCGGCAGGTCGTAGTCGAACCAGCCTTCGGCCTCGGCGAGCAGCGAAACCGTCCGGATGCTCGTTTCCTCGAACAACTCGCGGCGGGCGGCGGGTAGGGGATCCTCGCCCTTGTCGATGCCGCCCTGCGGCAGTTGCCAGACGGGATCGCCGGGAGTCAGCTCGGCATTGGGCGAGCGTTCGCCGATGAACACCAGGCCATCCCTATTGAAGACGACGGTGCCGACGCAGGGACGGTAGGGCAGCGAGGTGGGATCGACGGGTTTCTTGGCGGACATGATGGACCATTCGGAATTTGCCCCTCGAAGCGATGGGGCGGGGATTGCGTTGGCGCGACGATAGCATGGCTCGAAGGGATCGAGCGTGACAGGGTCGCCTGTGCACAGGCCAGCTCAACCGCTGCTTCCAAGCGTGCGAAGGCGGGGAGCGGGCGCCTGGGGCCCTGCTGCGCTTCGCCGGGAGTATGGGGGCCGCCGGCACGGTGCCGGCCGTCCCAGGCGTCTGCAGGGCGCTGGAGCGGCCTTGGCGTAGGTCTCGAGGCCGTGGCGCCGCGCAAAGAAAAACGGCGCCCCGAGGGGCGCCGTCTTGGATTAGTTCGGCACAGCGGCCGCGGCGTTTGGCGGGAAGGCCGCATTGGCCTGCTTGCCGTCGAGCAGGCCGATCGCCTGCTGCAGCTGCTTGTCGTCCTTCGCCTCCGGCGGGACATAGGCCTGCGAGCCCGTGCCCTCGTCGCCGCCGCCCTCATTGGTGAGGTGGCCCTTGAGCGATGCCTCGCCCTTGGTGTCGGTGATCTTGTCCTTGAGCTCCGGCGGCAGGTCCTGCACGACCTGGATGTCCGGATCGATGCCCTTGGCCTGGATCGACTTGCCCGACGGCGTGTAGTAGCGCGCCGTGGTGAGGCGGATCGCGCCGTTGGAGCCGAGCGGGATGATCGTCTGCACCGAGCCCTTGCCGAAGGAACGCGTGCCGAGGATCGTGGCGCGCTTCTGGTCCTGCAGGGCGCCAGCGACGATTTCCGAAGCCGAGGCCGAACCGCCATTGATCAGCACGATCACCGGCTTGCCGTCCGTCAGGTCGCCCGGATGGGCGTCGTAGCGCATGTTCTGGTCGGCATGGCGGCCGCGCGTCGAGACGATCTCGCCCTTTTCGAGGAAGGCGTCGCTGACATATTCGGCCTGGTCGAGCAGACCGCCCGGATTGTTGCGCAGATCGAGGATGTAGCCCTTGATCTTGTCCTTGCCGATATCCGCCTTGAGCTTGTCGATCGCGGCCTTGAGGCCGTCGAAGGTCTGCTCGTTGAACGAGGAGATGCGCAGGTAGCCGATGTCGCCCTCAGCGCGGGACTTGACCGACTGGACGCGGATGACGTCGCGGACAATCTTCACGTCGAAGGGCTTCTCGGTGCCCTTGCGCTGGATGGTCACGGTGATCGGCGTGTTGACCGCGCCGCGCATCTTGTCGACGGCCTGGTTCAGATTCATGTTCTGGATGGCTTCGCCGTCCAGCGCCACGATCAGGTCGCCGGCCAGGATGCCGGCCTTGGCGGCGGGCGTGTCGTCGATCGGCGACACGACCTTGACCACGCCGTCCTCCATGGTCACTTCGATGCCAAGCCCGCCGAACTCGCCGCGGGTCTGGACCTGCATGTCCTTGAAGTCTTTGGGGTTCATGTAGCTCGAATGGGGATCGAGCGAGGTCAGCATGCCATTGACCGCCGCCTCGATGAGCGAGCTGTCATCCGGCTGCTCGACATAGTCCGAGCGGATCCGCTCGAACACGTCGCCGAACAGATTGAGCTGCCGGTAGGTATCCGAGACGGCGGCATGCGCGACGCCCGGAATCAGGCTCGGAACCTGGGTGAGCGTCACAGCGGCCGTTGCGCCGATGATGGTGCCGGCCAGGAGGAGCGAAGCGTTGCGTATCATCCGCCAACCTTTTCGTCGTTGGATCGGGCCCACCATGGGGCCGGGTCGATCGAGTTACCGTCTTTTCGAAATTCGACATAGAGCACGGGCTGCGTTGCGCCAATGCCTACGGTGCTGCTGCTTGCCAGCAACCGCGATCCCATCAGCGCCACAGGTTCCCCTGCGAGAACGAACTGTCCCAATTCGACGTCGATCCGTTCCATACCTGCCAGCAGGATATGATATCCGCCGCCGGCGTTGATGATCAAGAGTTGTCCGTAGGATCTGAACGGTCCTGCATAGACCACCCAGCCGTCCGACGGCGAGGAAACCCGTGCCGAGGCGCGGGTAGCGAGCGACAGGCCCTGGCTGGTACCGCCCAGCCCATCCGGGTCGCCGAACGTCTTCAGCTGCACGCCATTGACCGGCTTGGGCAGCAGGCCCTTGGTCGAGGCAAAGGCGACGGCCGGCGCGATGCGGTCGGCGGCGCCGAGGTTTTCCGGCCGGCGCGAGGCGCGACCATCGTCCATGGCGGCCTGATTGGCCGCTTCCGACTGCTTCGCGGCCTCGGCGGCCGCCGCGGCGGCGGAAATCTGGCCTTCGAGATCGGCGATCAGCCCCTTGAGACTGGTCGCGCTCTTGGCGAGCTGTTCCGACTTCGCCTGCTCCTCGGCGAGCTGCTGCTCCGAGCGGGCGCGCGCCTTGCGCTTGTCATCGACCAGATATTCGATGCGGGTGCGCTCTTCGGCGAGCGCGCTGGCGTCGGCGCGCATCCGGTCACGTTCGCGTGACTGTTCCGATTTGAGCGCCACGAGGTGCTGCAGGTCGGTCGCCAGCGCCTCGGCCTCGACGCGCAGTTCCGGCACGACGGAGCCGAGCAGCATGGCGCTGCGGACCGAGGCGAGCGCGTCCTCGGGGCGGACGACAATCGCCGGCGGCGGCTTGCGGCCCATGCGCTGCAGAGCGCCCAGCACGTTGGCGAGCACGCCGCGGCGGGCGCTCAGCGAGGCGTGGACGGTCTTCTCCTCGTCGAGCAGGCCGCCCATGCGCTGTTCGGCCTCGTCGATCTGGCGCTCGAGGCCACGGGCCCGTTCGCCGGTTTCGATCAGGGACTTGTTCAGCGTCATGCGGTCCTGGTCGAGCTGGTCCATTTCGGAGCGCAGCGCCGCCTGGCGCTCGGCGGTGACCTCGATATCGTGAGTAATGGCGTCGAGTTCGGCGCGGCGGGCGGCGCGCTGCTGCTCGGTCTCGCTGATGCCGCCCTGCGGTGCCGGCTGGGCCTGGGCCGTGGGCTGGGGCGAATCGACGGCGTGCGAGGGCAGGGCGGTGCCGGCGGCCAGCGCCGCGACAAGGGCAGCCCGACTGATGACGGGACCCATCTGTCGAGGCAGCAAAGAGACCCGAATGCGAACCAAGTGCAGGCGCCCGACGGCTAAAGCTGAGTTAACAGCGACGAGATTTGGCAGCGAAGTGTTAACACCTCGTCAACCCTCCAACTACCCGAGCGTAACGGCGGATTGCGGCCGAAGCGCGACGGGCCCCAGACGATATAGGGCGGCCTATTCGCGGTGATAGGGGTGGCCGGAAAGGATCGTCATCGAGCGGTAGACCTGCTCGGCCAGCAGCAGGCGGACGATCTGGTGCGGCCAGGTCATGGCGCCGAAGGCGAGCTTGAGGTCGGCGCGCTTGCGGATGGCGTCGCCATGGCCGTCGGGACCGCCAATGGCGAAGACGAGGTCGCGGATGCCCTGGTCGCGCCAGTCGCCGACGCGCTTGGCGAAGGCGGGGCTGGACGGCGTCTCGCCGCGCTCGTCGAGCGCGACCAGAATGGCGCCGTCGGGGAGGGCGGAAAGCAGCGTCGCCGCTTCCTGGGCCATGCGCTCGTCGGGCCGCTGGGCGCGGCTCTCGACAAATTCGCGGACAGAAAGGGTCAGGCCGAGACTGCGCCCGGCCTGCGAGGCCCTGTCGATGTAGCGCTCGATGAGCGCGCGGTCGGGGCCGGCTTTCAGCCGACCCACGGCGGCGATCAGGATGCGCATCGAACGGCCTTAGCTGCCGGGCTGTTCCCGGGCAGGGGTCGGCGCCGAAAGCGACTCGTCCGCCGACCACATCTTTTCGAGATTGTAGAAGGAACGGACTTCGGGCCGGAAGATGTGGACGATGACATCGCCCGCATCCAGCAGCACCCAATCGCAATGGGGCACGCCTTCGACGCGTGCGACGCGTCCGCCGGCCAAAGTCAGGTCGCGGCTGATATGCTCCGCGATCGAGCTGACATGTCGCTGCGACCTGCCCGTGGCAACGACCATGAAGTCGGCCAAGGCGGATTTGCCGGCGATATCGATGGAAACAATATCCTCAGCCTTCGAATCTTCGAGGGTGGTGAGGATCGCTTTGAGAGCTTCGTCCGCCGCAATCTGCCGGCTAACGGCCACTCGGTGAGGCGCGCGCTGGATGGCGTCCTCAGGCTGCATTGCCGTCGTCAGTGGTCAGTCCTTTCGCCATTGGCGCGCTGGGCCTTCGATCTGGCCAGGAGCGGATGCGCTCCACGCGATGGAAATCGTGCAAAAAAGCACATAGGCACGACGCTGTGGCGCTTTCAAGACGCGGCGGCACTCTTATTGCGTTTGGCGCGCAGTTCCGTCGAAGAAAGCGCGATTCGGGGCCCGTGCAGGTAGATCCAGGCCGGAGTCCGGCGCGTCGGCAGCCGGGCCGCGTCGATTTCGCGGAGACGGCGCCGGCGGAGCGCGAAGGCGGCCGGCGCGGCGGTGGCGGTGAAGGTGCTGCCCGGCCGGTCATAGACGGCGATCGGCATCAGCCGGGCGATCCGGCGCCAGTCGCGCCAGCGATGGAACTGGCGCAGATTGTCGCCGCCCATCAGCCAGACCAGCTCGACGCCGGGCAGGCGCCGCGACAGGATCGCCAGCGTGTCGGCGGTGAAGCGGGTCTTCAGCGTCGCCTCGATGGCGGTGACATGGATCTTCGGGTGGCGCGCCATGGCGCGCGCCGCCGCGACGCGGCGGCCGAGCTGTTCCGGGGCATGGTCCTTGAGCGGATTGCCCGGAGTCACCAGCCACCAGACGGCGTCGAGCTTCAGCCGGCGCAGCGCCATCAGGCTGACGGTCAGGTGGCCCTGGTGCGGCGGATCGAACGAGCCGCCGAACAGGCCGATGCGCTGGCCGGGCGCCGCGAAAGGCAGCTTCAGGGCCGAACGCAGCGCCGGGTCCACCATCACGGTCTGGATCTCGGCCTCGCCGAGGCTCACGGCCGCGTCTGCCCGGTGCCGTTGACGCGGTACTTGAACGAAGTCAGCTGCTCGAGCCCGACAGGCCCGCGCGCATGCATCCGGCCGGTGGCGATGCCGATCTCGCCGCCAAAGCCGAACTCGCCGCCGTCCGCGAACTGGGTCGAGGCATTGTGCACGACGATGGCGGAATCGACCTCGGCCAGGAAACGGGCCGCGACCGCCTCATCCTGCGTAATGATGCCGTCGGTGTGGTGCGAGCTGTAGGTCTCGACATGGTCGATCGCCTCGTCGACGCCGTCGACGACCTTCACCGATATGATCGCGTCGAGATATTCGGTCGACCAGTCCTGCTCGGTCGCAGGCGTCGCGGCCGGGAAGCGCGCGCAGACTTCTGCATCGCCCCGGATGGCGCAGCCGGCCGCGACCAGGGCGTCGAGGATCGGCACCAGATGGGTGTCCAGGATGGCGCGGTCGATCAGCATCGTCTCGGTCGCGCCGCAGACGCCGGTGCGGCGCATCTTGCCGTTGACCAACAGCGTCTTCGCCATGTCGAGATCGGCCTTGGCGTGGACATAGACATGCACGATCGCCTCGAGATGGGCGAAGACGGGCACGCGCGCCTCTTCCTGCACGCGCGCTACCAGGCTCTTGCCGCCGCGCGGCACGATCACGTCGATCGCGCCGTCGAGGCCGGAGAGCATGGCGCCGACGGCGGCGCGGTCGCGGGTCGGCACGATCTGGATGGCGTCGGCGGGCAGGCCGGCCGCGACCAGGCCCTCGACGAGCGCCGCATGGATGGCGGCGGAGGAATGGAACGAGTCTGAGCCGCCGCGCAGGATCACGACATTGCCGGCCTTGAGGCAGAGCGCACCGGCGTCGGCGGTCACATTGGGACGGCTCTCATAGATGACGCCGATGACGCCGAGCGGCGTGCGGACGCGCTCGAGATGCAGGCCGTTCGGCCGGTCCCAGGCGGAAATCACCGTGCCGACGGGATCGGGCAGGGTGGCGATCTCGTCGATCGCCGCGGCGATGCCCTCGATGCGGGAAGGGGTCAGCGTCAGCCGGTCGAGGAAGGATGCCGCGGCGCCTTCCGTCTTCATGCCGGCGACATCGCGGCCATTGGCCTCGAGGATGATGTCGGCGCGGGTGCGGATCGCCGCGGCCATCGCCTTCAGCGCCGCGTTCTTGGCGTCGGTCGAGGCCAGCGCCATGCGCCGGGCGGCGGCGCGGGCGCGGCGGCCTATATCGAGCATCACGGCTTCGACCGTCTCGGCCTGGTTGCCGTTCGTCGTCTCGCGGAGGAGGGAGGTGGTCATGATGATCTTCCTATTCGCCGCGAAGCGCCATGTCGTCGCGATGGACCATGGCAGCCCGGCCGGCAAAGCCGAGAATCGTTTCGATTTCCTTGGTATTGCGGCCGGCGATGCGTTCGGCGTCGGCCGCGTCATAGGCGACCAGGCCGCGCGCGATCTCCTCGCCATTCGGCCCCTGCACGATGATCGCATCGCCGCGCTGGAACCGGCCCTCGATGCGCCGGACGCCGGCCGGCAGCAGGCTCTTGCCCGAGCGCAGCGCCTTGACCGCGCCATCGTCGATCACCAGCACGCCGCGCGTCTCCAGATGGCCCGAGATCCACTTCTTTCGCGCGGTGACGGGGTTCAGTTCCGGCAGGAACCAGGTCGCCTTGGCGCCATCCGAAACCCTCTTCAGCGGGTTCTGCGGCTTGCCGAGCGCGATCAGCATGGCGGCGCCGGCCACGGTGGCGATCTTGGCCGCCTCGACCTTGGTCTTCATGCCGCCGCGCGAGAATTCCGAGCCGGCGCCGCCGGCCATCGCCTCGATCTCGGCGGTGATGCGCTCGACCACAGGAATGAAGGTGGCGTTGGGGTCGGATTGCGGCGGGGCGGTATAGAGCCCGTCAATATCGGAGAGCAGCACCAGCAGGTCCGCCCCCATCATCGAGGCGACGCGGGCGGCGAGGCGGTCATTGTCGCCATAGCGGATCTCGCTGGTGGCGACCGTGTCGTTCTCGTTGATGACGGGAATGGCGCCGAGCCTCAGCAGCGTGCCGATGGTCGAGCGCGCGTTCAGATAGCGCCGCCGCTCCTCGGTATCGCCCAGCGTCAGCAGGATCTGGCCCGCGGTGCGGCCATGGCGGCCGAGCATTTCGGAATAGGCCCGCGCCAGCGCGATCTGGCCGACGGCGGCGGCGGCCTGGCTTTCCTCCAGCTTCAGCGCACCCTTGGGCAGGCCGAGAACGCCGCGCCCCAGCGCGATGGCGCCGGATGAGACGAGCAGGATCTCGCGGCCGCCGGCGGCGAGCTGCGCCACGTCGTCGACGAGAGCGGCCAGCCAGTCCTCGCGCAAACGGCCGGTGGCGCGATCGACCAGCAGCGCCGAACCGATCTTGATGACGATGCGGCGGAAATTCTCCGGCTTGAGCTTCACCGCGATGTCGGCGGTCTGTTCCACGATCAGGCTCATGGTGTCTGTGCTCTTCGATCCGATGGGGCGACGCCCCGTTGCAAGGCTCAGGAGGGAGGCCGGCGGGCAGAAGTCCGCCGGCATAGTCTCATGAGCTTCACGGTCGCCAGGGTTCGCCCTTGGCGCTCGGATGCATGTTCGGGTCTTCCAGCTTGCCTTCGTCGATGATGCGGCCGATGGCGCGCAGCGCCCCTTCCATGCCGACACGGGTGGCGGCGGAGAGAACTAGCGGCGTATGTCCGCAGGCCTTGGCCAACTGTTTCTTGCGCTTCTCGAGCTCTTCCTCGGGAATGGCGTCGGCCTTGGACAGCGCCACCACTTCGAGCTTCTCAGCCAGCACGTCGCCATAGGCGTCGAGCTCGGCGCGGACGATGCGATAGGCTTCGGCCGGATCTTCCTGCGTGCCGTCGACGAGATGGAGCAGCACGCGGCAGCGCTCGACATGGCCGAGGAAACGGACGCCCAGGCCGACACCCTCATGCGCGCCTTCGATCAGGCCGGGAATATCGGCCATGACGAATTCGCGGCCGTCGCTGCGCACGACGCCGAGATTGGGATGCAGCGTGGTGAAGGGATAATCGGCGATCTTCGGCTTGGCGGCTGTGACGGCGGCCAGGAAGGTCGACTTTCCGGCATTGGGCAGGCCGACGAGGCCGGCATCGGCGATCAGCTTCAGCCGCAGCCAGATCCAGCGCTCCAGGCCCTCGAGGCCGGGATTGGCGCGACGGGGCGCCTGGTTGGTCGAGGTCTTGAAATGGGCATTGCCGAAGCCGCCATTGCCGCCCCGGGCCAGTTGCACGCGCTGGCCGACATGTGTCATGTCGGCGATCAGCGTTTCGCCATCCTCGTCATAGATCTGCGTGCCGACGGGCAGCTTCAGGGTGACGTCGTCGCCCTTGCCGCCGGCAAGGTTGCGGCCCATGCCATGCACGCCGACCTTGGCCTTGAAATGCTGCTGGTAGCGATAGTCGATCAGCGTGTTGAGACCATCGACGCACTCGGCCCAGACGTCGCCGCCCCGGCCGCCGTCGCCGCCATCCGGGCCGCCGAACTCGATGAACTTTTCCCGACGAAACGACACGCAGCCTGCGCCGCCGTCGCCGGAGCGGATGTAGACCTTGGCTTCGTCGAGAAATTTCATTTTTTCAACTCGTAGTGACGCGCGCGCGTCAGGGCTGTGTCGATATGCGCAAGATCGCGGCCAAGCGCAAGGTTATGCTGGATCGAGCGACCGACGATCTCGAAACCGAGCCGCTTCTGGATGGCGAGCGAGCGCTCATTGCCCTCGAACACGCCGGACTGGATCGTCGTGACGTCGGGATCGGCGAAGGTGTCGTCGACCAGGGCCGCCACGGCCTCACTCATATAACGCTTGCCCCAATGGGCCTGCGCCAGCCAATAGCCGAGCACCGGCTCCGGGCCGGCGTCGCGCAGCGAGATCAGTCCGATCATGCCATCGCGATCGATGGCGTAGACCTGCTCGGCGCTGACCGGGCGCTGCGACCGTTCCCAGGCAAGGAAGCGCTCGGCCTCGTCGTCGGTATAGGGATAGGGAACCCGCGCCAGCCATCGCGTGACCTCGAAATCGTCGAGGCCGGCGACAATGGCCGCGGCATCGCCGGGCCGCAGCGGGCGCAGCAGCAGGTTGGCGGTCTGGATCGTCTTCTCGGGCAGCATCGCTCGTATCGTCATCATCGCTCGCCCTCCTCCTGCAAGGGGCGGGGCCACAGGAAGGTCGCGGCGCCGTCGCCATGGGTCGGGCGACCCCAGGCCTTCAGGCTCTGCCAGACCCGGCGTTCGAGCACGAAATGCTCGACCGGAACGGAACCGCGCGCCGACAGCGAGCGCACCATGCCGGTATCGCGGAACTGGAAGCCGCACTTTTCCGCCACGCGGCGGGCCGGGCCGTTCGTCACCCGCACTGCGCACCAGAGCCGCTCGACCCCGCCTGCGCCAAAGGCATGATCGATCGTCGCGTGCGCGATCTCGGTGCCGAAACCCTGGCCCCAGAACCGCTCCGCCACCCAGAAGGACAGATCATGACCGTCGGGACGCGTCGCGCTCGGCCGGTGGAAGCTGGCGCCGAGCAGGCTGCCATCGCCCTGCGAGACCGCAATATGCGCGTGGCCGAAGGCCGAATTGCGGCCCTGCTGGATCCAGGCCTCCGCATCGGCGCGGCGAAAGGGATGCGGCACGCTGACGAGGTTCATCGCCACGCGCGGGTTGTCGATCGCCGCGGCGAGAACCGCCGCATCTTCCGTCCTGGGCCGACGCAGAGCGAGCCGCGCGGTCAGGACGGTCCGTTCTTCGTCGTCGAGCGTGTCTTCCGAATCCTGGTCCCGCATTGGTGCCTCCCGGTCGGGCCAAAAGAAAAGGGGAGATGGTGTCCCATCTCCCCTGTCTTCTGACCGTCACGGTCGGCCGGGTCGATGCGACGCCGGCGTTCCCAAATGAAAGCCGGTTATTCTGCAGCCTCCAGCGCCGCCGGAGCGACGACGGAGACGTAGGTGCGGCCATTGGCTTTACGACGGAAGGATACGAATCCCTCCTCGGTAGCGAAGATCGTGTGATCCTTGCCGAGGCCAACACCGGTGCCCGGATGCCACTGCGTCCCGCGCTGGCGCAGGATGATGTTGCCCGAGATGACGGCTTCGCCGCCGAACTTCTTGACGCCGAGGCGTCGACCCGCGGAATCGCGACCGTTGCGCGAGGAACCGCCTGCCTTTTTGTGTGCCATGATCGAACTCCCGATCCGTTGTTAGGGGCGCGCTAGAAAGCGCGGCTCAGCGATCTTCGCCAGACTTCAGCTCTGCCTGGTCGATCTTGGCGCGCGGCGGCTTGCCGGCGAGAAGCTCAGAGGCCTGCTGGACCCACTCTTCGCGAACAACCCGGCCACGCAGGGCGAGCTCTTCATCATACTTGGCGATGTCGGCATCGGTCCAGGCAGCAATCTGCTCCCAGGACGTGATGCCGGCGGCGCGCAGCTTCTTCTCGATGGTCGGGCCGATGCCCGAGATCAGCGAGAGGTTGGAGCTGTCGAGCCCGCCGCTGACGAGAGCGGCCGGAGCCGTGTCGGTCGCGGGTGCTGCAGCCTTGGCAACCTTGGCCTTGGGGGCCTTCTTGCCGGACGCCTGGGCGCCATTGGTCAGGATCTCGGTGATCCGGACAATGGTCAGGTGCTGGCGATGGCCGCGGCTGCGCTTCGAATTCTGACGGCGGCGCTTCTTGAAGACCAGGATCTTGCGCGTGCGCATCTGGTCGATGATCTCGGCCGAGACCGAGGCGCCTTCGACGAAGGGGGCACCGATGGTGACGCCGGCTTCGCCGCCGACGAGGAGAATCTCGCCGAAGGTAACCATATCGCCGGGCGCTCCTTCGAGCAGCTCGACTTCCAGTTCGTCATTGGCGGCAACCGAGTACTGCTTGCCACCCGTTTTGATGACTGCGAACATTGTTCTATCCAGTTGTTCAGCGTGACCTCGAAGGGTCCGCTTCTTCAGTCAGGGTTCATTGAAATGGAAATGGCGCAGCCGAAAGCCACGCCGCCATTCCGGGCGCACTTATAGGGACGAGCCCCCGTCTGTCAAGCGAAACCGCCCGCCCCGGACTCCCAAAAGCCAGCCCCGCCAAGGCCTCGCGCCCCTGCGACGGCTACGGGGGTTCTGGGGGGGAGGGGTGGGGCAGGGGAGCGTGCCAGGCCAATTGATGCCTCGCGGTGTTGCGACGCGGGCTGCTGCAAGTTCAGTCGTCCATGCTGGTGGGCTTGGCAACGAGCGTTCGACTCCCTCCGCGACCGACGGCCGCCCCGCCGGACGCGTGTGCCCTCGTCGATGGGTGCGCCGGTGTTCTGCTGCCGTTTTGAGATGAAGCCGGCCACTTCGCGGGATAGGGGCTGGGCCCCTGGCACGGGTGATGGGCTGGGCAGATTTGCGGTGTCGGGGGGCTGAGTCTTCCCTCCCGAGCCCAATTCCATGCCGGCCCCGTCTGCCGCGGCAGCTTGGTTGCCCACAGCGGCACACAGACAGTCCGTTTGCTCTCCCGTTTGCGGCCCCCCCCTCATCTGCCGTCCGCCAGCCACCTGCTTTTAGCTCTCCGAGCCAGGCCCAAGCCCAAGCCAAGCCCACGGACCGACTGTCCCTCGCTACCTGCGACCCGCTTCTACTACACGCAAGCTGCTTCTGCCACCTTTCCCGGGCCTTTGCCGTCTGGCCAAGTCCCGGCGCCGAGTTTCCATCCGGCGGCCCACGTGCCTCTGTCCGGCCGCGATTGCCGGGGTCGGTGTCAAAGCTGGGCGGGGGCCGGGTGCCGAGAGGGCAATGATCCACAAGGCGTTGGAAAGGTAGCGAAGGGGCTTGTCATCGTCCGAGGACCCATGTATCAGGCCAATCGCGCTAGACAGCGCCACCGCGGAGAGGTGGCAGAGTGGTCGATTGCACCGCACTCGAAATGCGGCATACTCGCAAGGGTATCGGGAGTTCGAATCTCCCCCTCTCCGCCATTAACTTCATGAAATCGCTGGGATTTTAGTCGATCACCGACGGGCCGAGCGGCTGTTGAAGTTTGTCCGGCTCGACGGATTTCGAGTAGGGCCACGACCTAGGCACTCGGCCGAGAAAACCAGCTGTTAGAGGCTGCTTCGTGCGTTGAGCGTGCGAATGACGTCCGCACCGAGCTGCTGCGTGTTCTTCAGTCCGCCCTTGGAGTTGAACAGATCCACCCCAATCTCCGTCGCGATCGGTTTCAGCAATGTCTTCACTGCCTCCGGCACGGTCTTGCCCTGGCGATAGATCCGGATCGCACCGCTTTCATATTGAACGATTTCGAGATCGGCGACGGATGCCTGAGCGGTGATCTCCAGGTCCTCGACGGGTCTCTGCTCCTGCTTGCCGCGTGAGATCGGATAGACGAGCTTACCGCCCTGTGTGCGCAAGAGCGGCTTGGCGTCCTGGACTGAGGTGTCGAGCAACTCCTCAACCGAGACACCCTTCTCGTCATCGACATTCACCCGCAGCACCATGATCCGGTCGACGTAGTGGAACGTGTTCTGATTGAAGCTGACGTGGGTCGAGGTCGTGATGGTCTTGACCGAGATCCGTTCGTTGACGGCCGAGACGACATCGTATCCGTGTTGGTTGGTATCCAGCGCCATTTGTCCGCGCGTGATCATGGCGGCGTAGAGTTCGCCGATCCGTCCGGTCAGATGGTTGAGTTCGCCAGGACTCACACCCCAGCTGATCTCCTTCTCGAACCACGACAAGGCTTCAGCGAGGGACTGGATGATCTGAACCTGGGTCAGGGTCGGCTTGTCGGAGTTCATGGCTCTCGTTCTGCAGGTGGACCGCGAGGACCAGTCCTTGGCACCCCTCCAACCCCGTCCTAGCACGATCGGAGGCGCACCGGCAGTCGGTGCGCAACCGGAGAGTGCTAGAATGTATGCCCTGCTGCTCAGCGTATTTGTTTTCGGCGAGAAGCCCCCCAAGGTTGTCATGATGCCGTTCGTGATGACTAACGAGCGCTGTGAGGCGATGCGTGCCGAGCAGCGAGATTCGATGGAAGCTGGCATGTCGATCACGACGATCTGCTACCCGCTCGATGTCGACAAAGTGGAGTCGCTCCAGTTCAGCGCTGGCGCCGTTCTAAAGGGTATCGGCGACTGAGACGTGCTGAGGCTCCGGTATCCATGTTGGTTCCCGAAGCATTTTCTGAAGAGGGTTGTCTTGTTGGCTCAGCTAGTTAGCTCGGATTCCGCACTCGCCGATGTGGTGCGGTCCATGCGAGATAGTATGGGATCGAAATGCTGAAAGACGTTGGCGGAGAAAGCGCTGAGGGCAGATATGACTAACTCGATGGAGACCTCAACATCGATTTCATCGTTTTCTTTGCTTTTGAAAATTTCGCTTTTTGCCAAGCACATCCACTCCCTCCCAGGGCGCGAAGTGGGCCTGTGAAGGCGTGCACCCTCTACTGCACTCCAGTATCTCTCTCGATCATTCGACTGGCCCGGTCCGAGATATAGATAGGCTACCAGTTTTGTGCCTTCTCGTTTGAGTTCGAGCAGGATCAGTCGTTTGGTTTCGGTCCACTGAGCGCTTCTAAATCCTGGCAGTTCGTCCCATGGTTTGAACCCAAAACGAAGAACGTTAGTCTGATCGAAGTCGGGCGCCATGCCGCGATTAGGCCCGCTGATACGCTCGGCAATGTCCTGCCGCCGATCACGCAGGGATGCGAATAAGTTGCCCACGGCATCCGGTCGGTTGTCCGCTAAAAATGCCAGAGCTTCCCCGTGTCGAGACCATAGCTTACGAGCCAGATTGTCCAACCTGTCGTCTTCCAAGTGATGCCTCCTGAGCATTCTGAGATATGATTCAAGGAGCGGTGCAGCTGTGGAGACGCCGACGCTGCTCTTGTTCAATCCCTCTAGTTCCGCCGCCACAGCAGACAGAGCTAGCGGTGACCAGTGATCGCCGTCCTCGGGCTCTTCATCCCGTTTCGACAGGAAGACAGATATGTGTCTCCAGCCCTCGTCTTTTGGCCAGGCTTCCTCGATGATTTTTCGATAGCGCTTCAGTTGCTCATTGCCTTGCGAAGCGTCGATCTTCAGCTCGATTGGAATAACAAGTTTTGCTGATGAGAGAATGATGAGCAGATCGATGTTGCGCCATTCTCTCCGCACCTCGGCATCTTGAAGGTCCAGCAGATGGACATCCAGCGGCCTCAGCGCCTCGGTGTGAGCTGGGATCGTAGCGTGACGGGCAACAGCCATCAAAAAACATCTCAATATTCGGGTCTCGAACCCGTGAGGACGAAATGGATCCAGCAAATAGGCCAGCAGATTTCCGTGTCGTATCTCCGCCCTTACCATTCCCATCGCCTCGAACGGGCAGAAGCAGTTGAATTCAGCCTCAAGCTGCTGAAAGTCGCTGTCTTCTAATACAAGCCGCTCAATCTGCTTCTCAATTTCCATATCGGCCCCCCGCTTAGGCGTTGCCAATTGGACAATGTGCAAACCGAGGTTGCAAGTCCATCTGGGGCGTTGAGTTGCCGATTTTCGCTGCCGACCTCCTTGGTCTCTAGCCAGGGGCGTCCTACGCAATGTGCTCAATGACCAGGAGCACAGCGTGGCGACGATCCGGAAACTCAGAGGCAGATGGCAGGCGCAGGTGCGCAGGCGTGGGACCAAGCCCCGCGCCAAGAGCTTCGACACGAAGACCGAGGCCGAAGCCTGGGCTCGAGCTCTGGAAGCCGAGGTCGACAAGCACGGCACAGCGCCAGACACGAAGATCCTCGAGTCCACCACACTCGGGGATCTGCTGAAGCGCTACCGCGAAGAGGTCTCTCCGACCAAGCGTGGTGCGCCGCAGGAGATCCAGCGCATTGGCGTCATGGAGCGCCATGAGATCGCCTATCGGACGCTGGTAGGTCTCTCTCCGTCTGACATCTCGTCGTTCCGGGATGAGCGCCTTGCCTCGGTCAGTCCCGCGACGACCCTCCGGGAGATGGCGATCCTCTCACACGTCATTGAGGTCGCGATCCGGGACTGGGGATATCCGCTCGGTCGCAACGTCGCCAAGCTAGTGCGTCGACCGAGCGTCAAGAACGAGCGCAAGCGTCGTCTGCAGAACGACGAAGAGCAGCGCCTGCTGCTCGCCTGCGATGGGGGTAAGACGCCCTATCTCAAGACGCTGCTGATCCTTTCCATCGAGACAGGTATGCGTCGTGGTGAGCTTCTGGGACTCGCCTGGAGCGATCTCTCACACAATCGCCGCGTCATCACGCTGGACGTGACCAAGAACGGTGAGAGTCGTGAGGTTCCACTGTCCCAGCGTGCGTTCGACGCGCTGGTCAGATGGAAGGGCAGCGCCAGTCCGGATGAGCCGCGCATCTTTCCGATGTCGCCGGGATCGCTGGAGCAGGCATGGCGGCGTCTGCTGGTCAGGGCCGGGATCGAGGCACTCCGTTTCCATGACCTTCGCCACGAGGGCGTCAGCAGGTTGTTCGAGCTCGGTTTGAACGTCATCGAAGTCTCGACCATCAGCGGTCATAAGGAGCTCCGGATGCTTCGCCGTTACTCGCACCTCTCTGCCGACAACCTCGTGGCGCGACTGGGGTAGGGAGGCGAAGTCCTAGAAGGCTGCAAGGGACTCGATGGGGATGCGTCGGGGCGCCGCGAGCTCCGGCGGTCCTAACCTCCTATGTCGAGGTCGCACACCTCGCACCTATAACGAGTATGGAAAGTTTACATTCAACCGATGTGGCGACAACATAATGTAAACTTAGCGGCCGGAAATGCGGCTCACGAGGGCCAAATCACCATCCGGATCAGTCTCGGATGACAACTAAACAGCCCAGAATTGCCTGAAACGTAACAACAAGTTTACCTTTTGTTGACACTTCGGAGCCGATTTCGCGTTTTTTCGAAAACTGTCAACCTTAGCACCTCTATGAGGAATGCTCAGGGATCGCCAGGGAAGCTTGCTAGCGCGAACCGCAGCACTCAGGGCAGCGACGCACGTCTCACAAGAAGAACGCACTCAGCGACTCTTAGAATGCATCCCTCACAAACGCAGACCCAGCCAGAGCCAATAGCTATTCCCAGAAAGACCGGAGACGAGCAGTTCCGGAAGGGTTAGCCGACAGGGGAGATGAACCTATCACTGAGAGGAATACGCAGAGAGACGGATAGCGAGAGATAGTGGGAAATATCGAGGAAGGAGGTAGGTGGCCGCGTCGCGGAAATCCAAACTCATCCACGGTCACCTGAAACCTCCTTCAAGATCCATCGGCGCTTCAAGGCTGCCATAGCCCTGCCGTCCAACTGCGTTTCCAAGTTGCTCCTGCTCCACATCAGTCGCATTTCTGTGGCTGCAGACATGGCACCGAACCTGCTAAGGGCGAATGTCCGGCTTCACCGCAAGCCGGCTCGTCCTTATTTTGGCTTCAGGGAACGGGGTGGCTTCACCTATGACCGGAACAGAGCCAGAGAACACAGACGTAGCTTCGCGTCCGGATCTCAGTTCCCTTGTTCATTCCCGTCCGTTCGGTGTCTCTTACTTACTTTCTTAATAAATGTTTAAGAAAGAACGTAAGTAAGAGACACCGGAAGGCAGGGAACGCAGATTTGGGATGAAGGCTTCCGGAAGCTCGTAGTGGATGGGTCGCTTCAATGTCACCGGAAAGGAGCATCGGACGAAAGCGGGTCATATAGGTCTCTGATAGAGCGCTTCCATTCCAGCATTGAATTCCGACAACGTATGTTGTGATTTTTCACTATCTGGACCATTGGCGCAGCATGCGCTCGGCCACTTGCGGCGACTTCCCCGACAGAACGAGTCGAAGCACAGGGAAGCTCACCGGCGCGA
This sequence comes from Kaistia sp. UC242_56, assembly GCF_044452255.1. Classification (NCBI taxonomy): domain Bacteria; kingdom Pseudomonadati; phylum Pseudomonadota; class Alphaproteobacteria; order Hyphomicrobiales; family Kaistiaceae; genus Kaistia; species Kaistia sp. UC242_56. Next base: position 468,671 of record NZ_JBIOAN010000001.1, on the reverse strand, counting down.
TCCTTTCCACGGGAGCGATCTGACGTCGTTTATTGCGTGATTGCGCGCCCTGGCGCTCCCCTGCTCAACCGGCGAGTATCACGATCTCGCTCACCTGGACAACATGCGCATGGGCGCATGCAGGCCGGAGGGGCCACTCAGGTTCCTGACTATCCCGTTGACCTCGGGAATAGAACCCGACCCCTGCAGGGTCGTCTGCTATACTATGCTCGTCATCGCTCCCCTGCGGGAGCACATAGCGGCATTGAGATAAACGGTCCGGCGAAAACGAGACGTCGACTAAGAGGGTCCGCACCCGAACGGGATATCGTTTCAAGCGCTCCCCTGTGATGAGCAGGACGCCTTGAGGGGGTTGCACCAGCAGTCAGTCGACTGCGAACGCGCAAAAAGAAGGAAGCTCTGCGAAGCCGCATCTTCCTCTCGCTGGTTTGTAGTCGGCACGAAGCAAACCAGTGAGGCGTCGAGCTTGTCTCGACGACCGTGTGGCCCTTGAGGGCCGAGAACGGAGCCGCATGCAGGTCAATGGACACCACCTGTTTCGAACTGACATTCGTAAGGCTCTTCGCCAGCTTCGATGGAAGCTTTTCTCTCCTGTAGGTTGTCAGCAATAACGCTGATGAATCTCGGGGGAGAAAGCGTCTCTGGAAGCTTGAAAGAAAATCGGATCCTTACATTCGCAAATATGTCCTTCAGACGAATGCTATGTGTCGAGGCGCCTCAACAGATTCTTCGCCGCATTGAAGGACCAGGTTTTGCCACGTGCGGAAGGAACACCGGCATCGTTCAGCGCTTTGGCGAGAACTGAGGGTGTCATTGTGCCGTTGGAAGAGAGTGTGCTGCGGAGCGACTCAACAAAGACGGAGAGATCCGATGCTCTCTTTTCTGCGTATAGCTCAACTGCGCGCACGGCGCGTTTTTGATTCTGCGTTGGTGGCGATTGCCGTTCCTTGGTGCTCGCTGAGATGCCAGCACGAATTGAGCCCGTTCGAAGCAGCGCAGCTGATTTTGCCTCTAAGTAGATCAGGCTCCGGTCAGCGTTCGAAAGCTCATTCCAGGTCTTCAGCGTCATGGCGTCAATCACCGGAACTGACAATCCATCGAGCCTTGAAGCGATGTCAGCTATGAGCTCGGGATTAGTCCGGCGCAATAGCTCGCCGATACCGCCTAGAACAAGCGCACCGTTCGATTGCTGAGCCATTCCGACTGCCTTCCGGAAGTTGGGAAGCAAGTCGAAAGCCTTTTTTCGTGTGGTGGCGTAGTCGAATTGAATGCTACCAATTGGATCTCTCGACGAAGTCTGTTGATATCTTGAGATTGCCAGCAGTTGAGCGCGCACGACAGGCAGCGAAAAAACCTCATCGGGCGATTTGGGACGCCTATTCGTGTAGGCGAAGACATATCTCACGAAGCCTTCGGGCTCGGCCATTGAATTTCTGCAACCTATGTTGTGATTTTTCAGTCTCCTTCAGCGGATAACATGATTCGCAGTCGGCGTCGTCCCGGTGCGGAATGCGTAAGAATCCGGGAGCAATTGGTAGAGCTGATGTTTATTCCGTCGAGCACGACGATCGGAGATCGCTTACCGTGACTTAGGGCTGGCTCGGTGCTCCAGATGCTGTTCCGGTAGCTGCAATGGCGCTGGTGCTCGCCGGCGAGCTCCCCTGACTCGGCAATCGACATTCCAACTAGTCTAGAGAGCAACGACGGAGGCATTTTGGCCTGTTGGTATGGAGCGTGCCAAACTGACAGTATTTGGAAACTAAAATTCTGGAACGAATACGGGGCTCGCTGGGAGCCGGATGTTGAAGCTACAGGGCGGGGGCTCTCTATGAAGAAGATGATTGTTGTCGGTGCCGTGGCTGCGGCGCTGCTCTACGTGGCGTCGCCATATTTCGCGATATGGTCGATCTACCATTCCGCGACCACCGGCGATGCCCTGGCGCTCGACGAAAAGATCGATTGGCTCACAGTTCGCGCGGGTCTTAAGGAGCAGCTGGGAGCTGCCATGGTCGCGGGGGCGGTCAAGAATGCCAAGGAGGATCAATTCGCAGCAGGACTAATGGCTCTCGCCGGTCCTGTCGTAATCGACCGCGCCATAGATACCTACGTCAATTCGCAAAACCTAGTTCAACTTATTCGTGACGACGAGAAGCGCAGAGCCGAGAGGCGCAAGATCGCAGCGCCCACGATTAATATCAAAGTTGAAGATCAGACGCTCGCGAACGATCACTTCCCTCAGAAGGACCTCAGCCTGAACACCGATTCGATCACCTATGCGTTCTTCACTTCGCCAACTAGGTTTCGTCTGTCGATTGGTGACAAAGATAAGGGCGTCCTCAATGTCCTGATGCGATTTAGCCCTGGAGGCTGGGAGGTGTATCGCATAGGGCTTCCTGATGAACTGATGAAAGAATTTGGTTCAAAGTAAGCGGCGACTCGGGGGGGGGGGGGGCGTCATTGATCTCGATAGTGCGCACCAACTACGGCAGGTCGCGCAGAGGTGTCGCCGACCAAGCGCGGTTCTGGACGCTGTTCCGTTGGTATCTATTCATCGACGCCAGCCAGTGAGTTCTGCTGAGTCGGCGATTCCATCCTTTAGTCGAGCGGGAACTCGCTCGTCCGGTGTGGCGACAGGCTCCGATGGCGCTGGTGCTCGCTAGCGAGCACCCCTGCGTCGGCAATCGCTGTCCGATGCAGCACCGACCGCCAGAGCGACGTGCATCAGGCTCGAATTCGTTCGATGACCCGCTGGAGTTCCTTGAGGTAGCGCTCGCGTCTGCCTTGATCATCGAGCGCCGAGATCGGAATGCGGATGTCGCCATTCAGCGAGCTAAGAGAAAACTCGAGACCGGTCGCCCTGAGCGCGTCTACCAGATGCTGGCGATCGGCCTCCTCTGCGTATTTAGGCGATGAGGCCAAATACGCCAGCGAGGTCGCAACCTTGCCATTGCCGGTCAGCAGGAGGGGATAGCGCCGTGCTTCACCTTCCAGGACAGACCAGCCGATTGATGGAGTCTGCGCGGCCGTGATGAAGAGTTCCAGCCCCTGAGCTTCAGCCCACGCTCGAATTGTGTCCGCTATGGCCTCTGAAGCCACGCCATGCCGCTGCCGATAGGTCGAGAACCATTCGTCTAGAGAGGGGGCGACCAGACTTCGGCCGGCGGTGACCTTCTGATCATCATTCTGGAGCTGGCCGAGAATGCTCGTGGCGAGAACCTGCCCGCTCTTGCCGACGTGCTGCCGCACCTCAACCGCATAGACCTCAGCGGTCCGCAGCTGCCTGGCGAGGAACTCGACGATCCGAAGAAGCTCCGGCGGCATTTCATCCACGAGGAATATCATCCGGATTCGACCCGAGCGGAGGTTTTCTTCAAGCAGTGACCAGAAGCTCTCGGCATCAGTCTCCTCGCCGAGCACCATCCGGAGTGCCTCGCCGGAATCCTCTGATAGGCTTGCATGCGTTCTGGCGAACGCGTCCCGAAGTTCGCCGATTGACCAGTAGGACGGGCCGTTAGCGGCATAGTCGAACATCTGGCCGACCACTTCGCGGCGGCTGCGCGTATCGCGACTGCGCTTCACCTCGACGAGCGTCGGTATGGCGTCTTGATCGACATACAGATGATCGAGCGACCAGCGCCGATCGGAGACTGCGCCATCGGGGACAGGCACCTCTCTCTGGATCAAAGCCCAGCGACGGGGCTCCTGGTCCCGGTATTGGCCGCCCAGGATGGCGGGATGCTCTGCGAGAAGCCGCTGGATGTGGTCCTCGTTGTCATAGGGCTGGGGCGTCATTTCGCTGAGCGATCCGTCGCCGCCGATATGGAACAGGTATGATTGGGACACGTCTCACTACCCCGCAGCGCGCTCGTTCGATCTACTGATCACCTGGATCAGCCTATGCGCAGGTGTCGGCGGCGTTCAGCTGCCCCGTAGATGCGCAATCACTGGTAGAGCAGGCCGCCAGCGTTGCGGTCAATCGCACAGGTGGCTTCGATGCGGCCGCCGATTTTTGATCTATATCGCGCGCAGCCCCACGACACGCACCTCTCGATCGATGGCCGCCGCGTCCGGAGCAGGGATCAAATCGCCTACGGTGAGTTATGGCTGGTTCGGCGTTCCGGGTGCTGTCCGATAGCTGCGATGGCGCTGGTGCTCGCCACTGAGCTTCCCTGACTCGGCAATCGGCATGTGGTGCCGGACGTTGGTTCATAGCGCGACGATCTACTGGATCTCCCGCGCCTTCCCCTCGCATTTTGGAAAACGCACACAACTGTAGAAATCCCCATAGCGGCCGTTTCTCTTCACCAACCAACCACTTTCGCAAGCGGGACAGGCTGGCTGATCCCCCGAACACGAGCTGCAATGGTTTTTGCCATCAGATCGGACCGGGAGGCCGGCCTGGCATTGGGGACAGGTCGGAAGCATGTTCCCGCAGTGAGAGACGTGCTCGCATCGATAAAACGCCTTCCCGGCCTGCGATCGCGCTGATAGTAGTCGCCCGTTACATTCCGGGCATATTTCGGGTCGTCCCTCGGTCGATATTGCCGGGGAAAGCCCGTATTCGGGGTTCTCCAGGAGTTCCTGAACGAAGGCCGATGGCCGAGCTTCAGAGGCCATTATCGTCAGCGTCGACCGCGCTCGGGTCATCGCGACATACATAACCCGTCGCTCCTCAGCGTTTTCAAACGGCTCCGCCTCTGGCGACACTAGGCTCAGCAATGGATCATCGGCAATCTCGGAGGGAAAGCCGGTGCGACCTGCATCGGTTCGCAGAAGGATGACGTGATCGGCCTCCAACCCTTTGGAGGCATGGATCGTTTTGAAATCCAGGCGCAACTGAGGGAACCGCTGCTTCAGTGCAAGAAGGCCGGGGTCAACGTGACGATAGCGGCCAAGCAATAAAACGCTGGTCTGACGATCTCTGGGCGCCGGAAGTGCGGAAAGTTCAACTAAAGCCTCATGGAGCTTTGCGTCTCCAGTGTCCTTCCGGGTCCATACCACTCGAATAGCCGGTTCCATTGCGGTGCCGGCAGGCACGACAGTCTTTGTAATCTGAGCGGGATTCTTCAGGATAAAAGCCCGCGCCGCCAAAGCAATTTTGTCGACTGATCGGAAGGTTCGTCCCAAATCTACGGTTCGGTGGACACCAGTTTCTGGACCAAAGCAGCCGCCGAACTCCTCGCCGAAATTGCGCATTATGTGAATGTCCGATCCAGCGAAGCGATAGATCGACTGCCAGTCGTCCCCAACGGCAAATATCCGGGCATCCTCATGCTGAGACTTAAGCGCCTTGATCAGTTTCGCGCGGCTCTGTGAGATATCCTGGAACTCGTCGACGAGTATGTGCCGATACGGACTCTTGAACTGGCCCTGCTCCGCGTATCTCGCTGCTCGTAGGATCATATCTTCAAAATCAATCCGGTCCCTCATATGGCTTTGATATTCGCGATAGACCGGATCGAAGACGTGCAGGAAGGCCTCAGCGCGGACCCCGAGTTTGAGCTTCTGGGCTTTTTGCGAGCAGCTTTCGAGATCGTATCCGCCACCCTTGAACTGCCGTAGAAAAGTGCCCAGCAGACGCGAGAAACTATCGATCTGCCCAAGGCTGGCGACGCGATCGTAGATTTCCTCTCCCGGGCGCGGGTTGAGGGTCACATAGGGCGCCAGCTTCTCTGCGAGGGCCTCGAGTAGGCGCCCCTCTTGGCGCTCATAGCTGTAGGTCTCGATCAGAATGGTCTGGTTCTCGGCATGGACCTGGCGCTTCCACGTCATGCCGGCGATGTATTCATCTCGGTCAACGAACGGCGCCGTGACGAGGCGCTCTACCCCATCGGCACCGCGATCGCGCCGCACGCCGAAATGCTCAAGATAGACGCCACTTTCGATCAGCCGGAAATCCGGCGTGTAGATCCTGCGGCCACCCGTCTCAACTTTATGCTCATAGCTGGGTTCATACTCATAAGCGATGCCGTTCTGAAACAGCCAATTCGCGATCGTCAGCTCTTCATAGCTTTTGACCTGCTCTCCTTGCAGGGTGCGAAGGTCTAGCTTCTCGACCTGCTGATACCAGGCATGCTTAGTAGCGAAATCCCATTCGTCCTTCGGCTCAACCAAGAACTCAGTGAACCATCGAATTATCGCCCGGGAGACTTCGGAGAGCCGCTTAACCAGATAGCGCAGTATTTGCCGGATCAGGTCAAGAAAAGCCACGTCATCCGTCGCATGCCCCGCCAGGGCAGGCTTTGCGCCCTCGACAGCTCCGATAATTTCATAGGCCAGCGCATGAAATGTTCGGGCTTCGATCGGGATGCCGCAGCGGGCCTCGATACGCTCGGACATTTCTGCCGCTGCGGCTTTGGCAAAGGCCAGCAGGAGGATCTCTTCTGCAGGACGAATTCCTGCCGTCAGAAGATAGGCGGCCTTGGCCGTGATTACACTGGTTTTGCCCGACCCTGCACCGGCTAGGACCAGTGTTGCATCCTCGTCCACGACGATCGACAGCCGTTGCTCGGGCGTCAGCGGCTTGCTCTCGATCGTGTCAAAGAACTCTTTCCAGCGCTCCAGTTCCGCTGGCACGAAAGCAGAGATCGCCGAATTTCTAAAGGCCACTGGTTGCTCGACAAAGCTACGGAGTGCCGCGATCTGTGCTGCCCTGTTTTCGTCGATGACCGAAGACAAGAGTGTGCGTGAAAGCCGCTCTTCAAGCGCGGTCGCGCGCCCCAGCACAGAGGCCAAGCGACAAGCGGAGGGATACATAGCCGGAGCCTGCCAGCCACGGACTTCTCCAACAAGGCGCTCGATCTGCGGCCATTCTCGATCTAGTTGATCAAGGTGATGGCGACGCCAGGCGGTCGCTGCAGCTCGATTAAACAGGGCGGCCTCAACCTTTGGGGCTCCCTTCAGCTTGATTGTCGTCGAACCATCCGTCGAAATAACAACGGTCGATGCCAGAAGGCCTTTCCTTAGCTCAGCAGGTTTGTGGAGATTGAGATACTTAGTGGCTTCGCTCAAGCGGCCGTCTACGGCGATCCCGGTAGCATCTAAACTGAAGCTTTGGGCGCTGCTCCCCATCTGAAGAGACAGTAAGCGGAGAAGAAACTGAGAATTTAACTGCATCGCCGAGATCTTGGGCCGATTCGCATTGGGAGCTAACGCTCTGGTCCATCAGGAAGGTCACTCTAAGAGGCTGTCTCACAACGAAGCAATCGGCAGTTGTCGGCTTGAAGCAGTTCAGCCGTGTCTCGGAATATGAAACGGCCTGACATCGCTTACGGTGGTTCAGTGCAGGCTCTGCGGCCCAGATGCCGTTCCGTAGCTGCAATAGAGCTGGTGCTTGCCAGCGAGCTTCCCCGACTTGGCAATGACTATGGGGTTTCGCGCGCTGTCCGTGGTGGCTTGAGAAGCTCAATCGTTGCGGGCTAGGAGGACCGACGTCTTCGGAGCGTTCAATCAATTGCACCAGAGAACAGCTCGGCTACATCTCCATCCGCCACCGGGGGGGCGAGCATGTCCCGCGAGAGCGTTCGCTTGCGATCGAGAAGTGCGTCGAGCTTTTTGTCGAAGGACGCATCCCCTAGTGCCGGATGAACAGCAATCGGGACATGGATCGTGACCGGCCTGAACTGCCCAATTCGATATACGCGGTCGTTGCATTGATCCTCAACCGCCGGGTTCCACCACCGGCTCAGGTGAATGACGTGATTGGCGGCTGTGATCGTCAGGCCGACGCCAGCGGCTTTTGGCGACAGAATCAGGACCGCAAAGCCTTTCGGTAGAGATTGAAATTTTTCAACCACAGCCTGACGTTTGTCGCCGGCCAGGGCTCCATTGATGATGTCGGGTTCCCGGTCCAGCCCGAGCTCGGCAGCTACGACCGACGCAAAAGCAGCTTGGACGGCACGATCCTCGATAAATACCAGCGACTTTTCTCCCGAGCGCTGGATTTCAGTGAGGATGTCGAGTGTCATCCCAACCCGCGCTGACTGACCGATCCATCGCTTTCTGGACTGGGCATCATATACGTCGACACCGACGTTTCCGTGCGGGTGAAGGGAGATGCCGCGCAATGCATGAATGGCCTTGAGCATCGCGCCCATGGAGCGATCGCCATCCTTCGCCGAGGCGACCGCACGCGCATAGGCAGCGGATTGCTCTGGTGGCATTGAGACCGGATAGGTCTTGAAGGTCTTAGACGGCAACCCCTCGAGAATATCCTGTTTCATCCGTCGCAGCATGATAGGCGGATGGGACGCGGTCGGCTGGTCCAGCTTGGCTTTCAAGGCCTTCAGAGGCTCTGCCGATTCCGTAACATACGTCTTGGAGAACTCGCGCAGGCCCCCAAGATATCCGGGGCCGACCCGATCCAATATGCACCACAGATCTTCGAGGCGATTTTCTATCGGCGTGCCCGTCATGCCAATCACGAAGTCGACGTTCAGCGTCTTGATCGCGGTGGTATTAAGTGTGTCGGGTGCTTTCACCTTCTGCATTTCGTCGAAGACCCCTATAGAATAGGGCACGCGAGCGAACACGCGATGATAGGTCGCCAACGTCTCGTAGGTTGTCAGGATCCAGTCGGCGTCCCGTAGGATCTCGATGTCCAGCGCGTCCTCCGGCGTCCAATCTGCTCCACCCTTGGTCTTCAAGCGGGAGAGGCCGGGGCCGAATGCCTTGAGGCACTCGCCGAGGCACCCATCCAGGAGATGCAAGTTGGCCTCTGCCTCCCAGTTCAGCAGCAGGGCCGTGGGTGCAACGACGATGACTGGGCCTTCAAAGGGACGCCCGCGCCTGCCCGCAGCCTTCTGGTTGGATCTGAACCAGGCCAGGAAACAGAGCGCCTGGAAGGTCTTGCCGAGCCCCATGTCGTCGGCCAGAAGCACGCCCGGCATCCCGGAAGCCCATGAGCGGACTAGCCAGGCAAATCCTTCTTCCTGATGTGGTTTTGGCCGATTGGACTGCAACAGATCGGTTGGAAGGTTTTCGAAAAGGGGGACTTTGCGTGGTGTGATCGTGGCAGAAAATCCGGAGCCTTCAATGTGATCGTCAATCAGAAGGACGTCTGTGTCCTTCGACTTGGGCGTATCCGAGTCCGCCAAATCGGATGGATTGGGAAGAGCTTCCACAGCGGGCTTACTTGGTTCGTGGAACCCTTGAAGGCTTTCAAGCGCGTCGATAGCCTCCGCAACGGGAATAGGCTGGTCCTTGAATTCAACGGTTTCTGCGAATCGATAGGTAGCCTCTTCGACACGCGTCTTGAGCGTCTCCACATCGTCAGGCGTCAGATCGAACTGGCGGTCGCCGATCGCAAGCGCAAATCTCTCCGGTAGCCATCCTGTGCTGTGCTTTGTCAGCCAGCTTAGACTCGGCTTCTCCCATCGACCCAAGCCGATCACACGCGAGGAATATTGCTGCGTCTCGACGAACACCGAACTTGTTGGGTCGGCCGCTTCCCCCAACTCCCGATCCAGGAATGCGCGCGGATTGGCAATGAAGCTGCGCCGCTCGGCCGGAGGGGCGTTTTGCGCCGCCTTCACGACATCCAGGGCGACCTGCAATTCTGGCTCGATCAGAACGAACGCATTGCGGCCAAGAGGGATGGCTGGCCGCGTCTTGCCGCGCTGGCGATTGAATTCGGCCAGGAAGGCGCGCTGCATCTCGGGCACGAGCAAGGCATCGGCTTCGTTGTCGGGGCGTCGATCTGAGGGCTCTGACAGTTCGCCATTGTTGGATTCGGGCGAGTCGGCTTCGTCGGCGAGGGACTGGCGCATTGCGCGCGCCATCAGCACTGGCGTGATCTGCGGGCCGCCTGCCGACTCACGCACGTCGAGCGCAAAGGCGCCGGCTTGAAAGATACGAAGGTTCTGCAATGTCTTGTCGGTTGTGACCGTCTGGCCGGTGACGGTCTCAAGGACATGCTGGACGCCTAGCCAGGGGCCAATTCTTGCCTCTCCTGGTTGGCCGTGACTTGCGTTGTATTGCTGGACCGCCTCGAGGAGCGCGAAGATTGGCGCCGCCAGGCGCCCCGTCTCGCCGCCGATGTTGGCGAACGGACCGATGATGTCTGGCGTCGTGCGACGCATGTTGCGATCTTGCCAGACGAAACGGATCAAGCCGTCTGGGCTCTCGACCCGGCCTTCGATGGTTAGCATCAAGGTCAATGACGCCAAGGGAGGAACAGCAAGATGATCAGCGACCGAAGCCGGCATCGCGACGATGCTCGCGGAATCTACCGCCAGTCCTGCGTCTCCGGGCCGTGCATGCCCCTCGTCAACGAGCCGCCTCAAATAGCGGATGGCAGAAAGTGACGTTTCGTCAGTCGAGCGCCATTCAGCGAAAGGCAGCGGCCTGCTACGAAACATTGATCGTTCCGAAAGCTTGATTGTTGCACCAGACAACGTAGGTTGCGTGACGAAGGTTTGGGCCATCAAGGTCTCCCGTAGTCTGATCGTGTGATCCTGATGCCAGTCATTTCATGAAGCCGCTTGGCGACTCTATCCTGCCACTTGCCTACGTGCATAAGGCTCAGGAGCGATTCTGTTTCGAAATTTCCCGGACCTTTGTGGATGCTAATACGGTCTGCTTCATAAGAACGCTCGAATAGTTTCGGTGCTTTCGGGTCTGATGCATCGGACCAAATATTGCACTTGCCGTTGTGGCTCCAATCGGCAACCACGCCGTTGCCAATACGCAGAAGAAGGACCGCATGCCCAGATTCGATCTGGCGTCGTCCAGATGCGAGCGTTGCAAATTCTGCGGTTGTTCCGAAAGCCTCTCGCGCCAGTTGCCTTCCTTCGGGGCCGAACGCGACCCAGGCGCCGTCGACTAGGTTCTTTTCGAATGCGCTTTCCCAGAACGCTCGGCGATCCCGCCACATTCGGTCGTTCGCAGTAAGGTCCACAATGTCGAAGAACTGACGAAGCGATAGCTCGGTAAGCCAGCGCTGGACGATTTCGCGCAACGGGTTCGGCACGAAGGCCCAGTTGCCCGGTTTGAGACGCGGATCGCCGAGAAGCGTCAGAACGACTTTGAGAAAGGCGTCGCGAATGGCCTTGTTGATGTTCTGTTGCAGGAACGGCCGCAGCAGGGCCTCGATGAGGTTTGGCCGCAAGTCATCATAGATCGACTTGCCTTCGCTGGTCATTGCGTATCGTTGAATACGCGCCAGGCGCGTCATATGGTCGATATCCCGCTCTGTCGACAGCCGGTCGAGCAGCGCTCGTGTAACCGCCTTTGCATAACCGGACTGAGCGTTGATCGCGCTGAGGCCGGCATCTTTGAGAATCTCGGGTGCGGGCTTGTCTTGTGCGATCACGGCATCGGCTAAGCGCTGCGGGCCGACTTCAAGATCAAAAAGACGGAATCTCTGATGCAGTGTGCCCCACGGACCTCCCCATTTCTGCGAGAGAGTTGATAGCGTGTCGGCAGTCTCAAGGCGGCTCGGCATATCGCTGGCAAAGGATGCCATGAAGGAGGTCGCCAGTGTTCGGAACGGTCGGTCACTATCCGCATTGCTGAATTGACGAAGGAGCGCAGAGACCTGTTCTGGATTCTCGGTCAGGGCAGGTGTCGTTGACCATAGGCACCAAGCGGCATGTTTCAGTTGCCGATTGGTCAGCGACGCGCCCGTGGCAAGTTCGCTCCGAAGATGGGTGGCAATCTGGTCATAGTCGTTCGCAGGACGTCGCTCAATGCTATTGCCGCTCTGCTCCAGACGACTGGCCAACTGCGCCAGTGGAGTGACGGCTGATGTCGGGCTTGGCGATATGGCAAGCCATTGGACAAGGCCCTTGCAAGCATTGTGAAGGCTATTTGACATCGGCGGTATCGATAGCAGAGCGCAGATTCTGCAGCTGTCCTTCCATCTCGTCGGTCAACTCCAGAACTTCTTGCAGCCGTTTCCCGCCATCGACCTCCATCACAAAGCGCAGATCGATCCGGCGATTGCTGGCATAGGCAACCGTGTTCGTTTCGTCGATTACGGGTCGGGTCGACGCGTAGCCGGATACTGAGATGATCTCGCGTTGGGCGCGATTGGTGAGCGTGCGCAACACGGGCTCGGAGGCCGTGATCTGGCGATAGGTATTCACGGCTCGCTCCGTAGAAAGCTGCCAATTAGCTTCGTCAGCGCCGGTTACATCAGTGTGCCCTTCGATAAATACCGTCTCGACCGAAGTTGCGTCGGGATCTGTTGCGCAGGTGACATTCTGGGTCGGAACGCATGACGCGTATGCGGGAAGCACTTCCCGGAGCACCAGGGCAATCTTGCGCACATTTGCCGACGCGGGACCGGTCAGCGCAGCGCTACTTGCCGGGAAGCGAACCGCGTCCTCCGTCAGTCGCAGAACGCCGTTGGCAAGATCAATCTGAACGTCGAGGCCCTGGGCTGCGAGACGCGCGCGGATCTGCTGAAGTAAGGCAGATCGGACCTGATCCGATTTGTTGATCTGCTGCAGTTCGGCGCGCACTTGTTCCTTGAGAGAGCCAAGACGTTCCGCCACCAATTCGGCCTGCCGGCGAGCCTGTTCGAGACGTTCGATTTGTTCGACAGAGACGTCGGTCTTCTGTTTGAAATTCAGCGCGAACACCATCAGCATGATGATGAAGATAAACAGGATGCCGACCATCATATCGGTCATCGAGACGAAATAGTTCTCGTCTTCTTCGCTATGGTGATCTTGTCCTGGGCTGTCATCGATAAACGCCATCGCATCACTCCGCTGCGACGCGTGTCATGGTTTTAGCGAGCGTTTCCACGCTGTCGGCTATGGCATCGGTATTCTGTTCAAGGCCATCAAGGAGCGGGCGAAGGCTATCCATCACCTTGGCCAAGTCGGCATTCATATCTTTCGCATATCGGCCCAGTGTGGCCGCTTGTGCCTCGGTCGCGCTGCCCAGCTCCCGGACGGCGCTTCCCAACGCTTCATCGACCTTGTCAAATTGGGATCGGTAATTCTCCCAGATCGCCATCAGTTCTTGCGACTGGCTCGCCAGGGAACCGGCGAGAGCAGTTGTTGCGGCGCTCCCACTTTCCAGACTGGTGGTGGCGCGATCGATGGACACTCCCATCTGCTCCGACGCGCGCGCGATACGATCGCTAGATTGCAGAAGCGGGCCGCTGGCTGCACGAACATCGGTCGCCGTCTGGCCAAACGAGGTGGCGACCTGACGGGTCTGCTCGGCTGCATTACTGATTGCTTGCGCCTGCCCGGATAGGGCTGCCTCGCCGGAGCGCATCGCGACAGCAAATCGCTCCACCTCCGTGGCTACTCTTGAGAGCGCCTCGGCAATGCCGGTTTCTAGCGCCTTGGCGGCTTCTGTTGATGCGGCCGAGATGCTTGCAACCGCCGCGTTCTGTGCATCGGCGACCTTACTGCGTGTCTCGTCCAGGTTGGCTGCGTTGGATGCGCCAAAGTCTGCCATGCTGGTCATGAGCGAACCGACTTGGCCTTCTAGGCGCTGCATGACCCGGCCCATCGCGTCCTCGACCTTTGCCGACGCTCCGGAGGCGGCCGTGCTGAGATCTGAGTCCAGCTTGCTATTGGCGCGATCGAAGGTCTCGCGAAGCGCGTTGGCGGCTTCTGTCATGCGGATGGCGAATTCTTCGCCAGTTCCGTGCAAACCCTTCTGAGTCGTTTCCAGAGTGGACTGCATGCGAGCCAGCGTCTCGCCCAATTGCTTTAGTTCGGTTCCCGCACTTCCCTGAACGGATGACGAGAACCGATCGAGCAGTTCGCCAACGCCACTCTCGCTGCGGTTTGCCATGGTTAGCATCGCATCGCTGATGCTCTGCGTCATCGGCTCGATTGCTCCGGCGAAGGCCGTGCCGATCTGGGGAGACAACTGCTCGCCCATGCGGGAAAAGAAGCGGTCGCTGTTGATTTCCTTGAGCTGGGTGGCTTGTTCCTTGGCGGTCTCGTTCATCTCAACAGCGATCGACTGAGGCGCGGTATATCGAAGCTGCTTCTCGACGCGATCGCAGAATCGAACGAAGCTCGATTCGATGCCGACCACGAGGACCTTGAAGAGAAGGGCCAGCAGAATCGACATGCCGAGGCCGGCGATCGACGTAACGAACTTGAACGAAGCGACCTCGAGGAGATCCGACATTGCCTTCATCATGGCAGGCGTGTCGTTATTGACCAGGGACGCTGTCGTTGCATTGCCTGCCTTTGACAGCGCCAAGACAATTCCCGTGAAGGTCAGCAACAGCCCGACCCCGACGAAGTAACCCGGGATGCTGGTGATCAGCTTGAGACCCGCTAGGCGTTCCCGGACAAGACCGTAGTTGATGAAGCTTTGGGGGCGGACGGTGTTGCCTATGACGCCACCACTATCAACGTCACCCTTGAGGAGCGTTTCATCGAACTCGCGCCACGCATGGCCGAGCAACGGATGTGCGATCAACCTCGGGTAAACGCTTGTTTCATACGCCCTTGCGAAGGAGGGGCGATCCCCATAGGCATCGAATGCTCGGCCCACCCGCCGAAGTGAAAATCGTATTGCAAATGCGTGAAGGAGCGCGAAAGCGAGGAATAGGCCCGCGCCAAATGAAACTAGCAGCCCTGCTAGAGAAAAGGCGAAGTCCGGCTTGCTTAGATTCTCCATAGCCTCGGATGGGACATGCTCGCCCTGCAGCACGGGTGCCAAGGCGGCTCCGATGCGACCAGCGATCAGACGAACATCCAATGGGGTTAGGATGTCGATCGCCGCCACCGTTGCCGCGACGATGATCCAAAAAATGATTGAGCGGAACGCTCCGCGCCAAAGAAACGTGCCCACTGCGCCCCCGCAAGTCACTTGGAATAGCCTCTCGGACATCCATAAGCCGATTGACCGGGGTTTGGGCGCGCGAGATTGCTCTGATGCTACATACTCGGCCTGTTCATTGGAAGCTGGGCGTTGCGGGGCACCTTACCAACAGCGGCTGTTCATAAGAATTCGCTCAGGCATTGGCGGGCTCACCCCACACCCTCCAAGCCGACCGTCCGATCCTGCCTGGCCGTCAGAAATCGTCTGCGGCGACTCAGGGCTGGCCCGGCATTCCGAGCTCTGTTCTTTAGCTCCAGCGGCATCCGCGTCTGCCAGTGAGCTCCCCTGAAGCGGTAATCGATACGTGGCGCTCTGGCGCTGGTGCAGATGTCGCGGGCGGTGTGTGCGACCGAACGATTACTTTCCCGCCTGGGCGAAGCTCGGCGCTGGAGTGTGGCTCACCAGTGCGCTGTCGTTGAGAGTGCGGATAGCCGATACCAGCTGCTTCACGTCGGCGAGCGGAAATACCGTCTCTGGACCGCTTGGCGCAACGTCGACAAAGGGGCTCTCGTATAGGAGGCCGGGATCCATGACGCCCTTCTCGGTCAGGTGCTCAATCACCATGTCAATGAATTCAATCTGATCCGATGTCGCGGTCGTGTCGGACAGAAGGCTGGAAAACGCCTCGGCCACGGCAGCCCGATTCAAGCCTACCAGCGAACGAACGAAGATTCCAAAGCCGTGAGCGACTTCGGTCGCTTTCTCGAAGTGCTTGGCGTCGCCGATTCCTGCAGCGAGAAGCATGGCCTGCAACTCGTCCATATCGGTCGCTGTCAGCGCTCTGCCGTGGCGCAGCTTTGCAATCGAGATATGGTCCTCGTGCGCGCGCAGGAAATGACGTGCCTTTCGCTTGAAGCGAGCAAAGTCAATCTCTCCCACCTGGGGCAATTCCAGCTCCTTGCCTTCGCCAAGTTCGTCGGCGAAGTTCGTGTAGACGATCGCCTTCTTCCGCTTCTCGATGTGATGAACCAGATTGCGCAGCCGGAGCCGGACCAGCTCCAGCAGCGGCACTGTGATCCCTTCCCACCAAACATCGGACAGCACGTCGAGGATCAGCGCATGCTGGGAGGCGATTGCGGGGATGGCCGTCTGCTCGTCCAGCGCCGAGGCGATATCCACCAGCTGCTTCTTCAGCTTGTCGAAACGCTTCGATCCCTTCAGCAGCGCTATCTCCAGATTGAACATCAACAGGTCGAAGCGCTTGGCCTCTTCCGGCTCGCTCTTCATCTCGTTCGGCAAGGGAGCGAGTTCGTCGATGAGCTCCCTACGCACGTCCTCGCTCAGCAAACCCCAGGCTTCCGGCGTCCGATACTTCTCAACCAGCGCACGCTTGCCGCGAATGATGAAGTTGTCGAGGTTCATCGTGGCGACATAGGTCTTCAGGAAGGCGAGCGCGCCGTCACGGATCGTTGTTTCGTCCGGCGGCACGTCGGGGCCCGCATCGAAGCCAGAACCCGCTTCCGCGACGCCTGGCGGCTTCTCCAAAGCCTCCTTCCCGTCCAGGGCCTGCACCAGATCGAACCGCGCGGCAAAGAGGCGTTCGGTGAGGGATTTTGCGTTCTGCCCTTCGTCAGGGGGCAGATTCTGGCGGAAGAATTCTAGGTTCTGGCAGTAGTCGAAAACGCGGAAGAATTCCTTGTCCTCGCCCGGGCCGAAGAGATCCGGGCAAAGGCGCGTGCCGCGACCGATGATCTGCCAGAACTTCGTCTTCGAACGGATAAGCTTGAAGAGGACGAGGTTGACGATCTCCGGCACGTCGATGCCGGTGTCGAGCATGTCAACGGAAATGGCGATGTGCGGGTTGCCGTCCTTCTTCGAGAAGTCGTCAATCAGGCTCTGCGCATAGGCAGTCTTGAAGGTGATGATGCGGGCGAAATGGCCGGCGAGCTGCGGATAAGCGATGTTGAACCGCTTCTCGATGAACTCGGCGTGTGCCTGGTTCTTGGCGAAGATGATGGTCTTGCCGAGGCGGTCGCCGCCCGCGACCTTCAACCCTTCCGTCATCACATGGGCCAACACCTTGTCGACGGTGTCGGCATTGAACAGCCATTTGTTGATCGCTTCGGCATCGACGCTGTCGGGCGGGTCGCCGTCCTCCTCGTCCCACTCCAGCATGTCCCACTCTTCCTTTTCCGCGTCGGAGAGCTCGTCGTAACGAATGCCCTCGCGCTGGAATTTGAGCGGAACGGAGACGGAATGCGGCGGCACCAGCCACTCATCCGCAATCGCCTTATCGAGAGAATAGGCGTCAGTCGGGACGCCGTCCTCAAGGTCGAAAAGCTCGTAGGTGTTGCGGTCGATCTCGTCTTTCGGCGTTGCGGTGAGGCCGACGAGCAGGCTGTCGAAATAGTCGAAGATGGCACCATAGCGCTGGTAGACCGACCGGTGCGCCTCGTCGATGATGATCAGGTCGAAGTGGCCGGCGCCAAAGCGCGCGCTGCCGCCTTGCCGCTCGTCGATCAGGTTCATCATCGTCGGATAGGTCGACAGGAACACGCGTCCTTCGCCCGACTTTTCCGTCACGAGGTTCACCGGCGACACGTCCGGCAGCTGGGCCTTGAAGGCTCGGGCAGCCTGGTTGACCAGCGCCACGCGGTCGGCAAGGAAAAGCACGCGCTTGACCCAGCCGGCGCGCATCAACAGATCTACCAGCGCAATCGAGACGCGCGTCTTGCCCGATCCCGTGGCCATGACGAGTAGGGTCTTGCGGCTCTTGTTCTTCTCGAAGGCCTCGGTCACGCGCCGAATGGAGCGATGCTGGTAGTCGCGTTCCACGATCTTCTTGTCGACCGGAAGGCCCCCGATCGCCTTTCGGCTTACTCGGCGCTGGATCAGCAGCTGCAGCTCGCTCTTCTTGTAGAAGCCGGAGATCTTGCGTTGAGGATAGGCTGCGTCGTCCCAGATCCAGTGGTCGTAGCCATTGGTGCAGAAGATGAGCGGCCGCTGGCCGAACTGCTTTTCCAGGCAGTCGGCATAGAGCTTGGCTTGCTGCTGGCCGGCGCGTGGGTCGCGCTTTGTCCGCTTGGCCTCGACCAGCGCCAGCGGCTTGTTGTCGTCGCCCCAGAGCACATAGTCGACAAAGCCCTTGCCCTCGGCGTTGGGCATGCCGTCGACCGGGAATTCGCGGTCGCGCGGCTGGTCGAGCTTCCAGCCAGCTTCCTTGAGCAACAGGTCAATATAGCGGTCTCGGGTCTCGGCTTCGGAATAGTCATGCGTATCCGGCCGCGCCTGATTCTCGCGGCGGATCCGGTCGCGCTCGGCGCGGGCCGCCTTCAGCTCTGCGTCGAGATCGCCCTTGGCGCGTAGCAGCTCGGCAAATGCCTTGTCCTTCGCCTCAGACTCCGCCTTCAGGCGCGTCAGCTCGGCAAAGGCCTTCCTGACCAGATCGTCTTTGCGGATCAGTTGCGCAGCGTCGAAGGCGAGACCGTCCGCTGGCGGGGCCTTGCCATAGGTGCGCGCCAGCCAGAAGCAGAGATGGAAGAGTTCGCGCACGGCATCGGTGGCGTCCTGAGCCGAGGTGTCGCGCGTCTCGTGCACGGCGCGATTGCCGATGCGGATGATCAGCTTGGCCTTGGTGAAGACCGCCTGGCCCGCACGCTCCTGAAAGCTCGGCTCGTGGATCAGCGCCGAGATCTTGTCTTCATAGGGAAAGTGCAGCCCGCTATCGTGTTTGTAGGCCCATTGCACGGCGAGCTCGACCGTGCGCCGGGCATAGAAGGCTGCCGTGCGCGGATCGCCGGAAACATAGCCCTCCGCCCGCTTCGCGTTGTCGAAGATCTCGGGAAATTCGGCAGCGAGAAAGGCGAAGTTGGACATTCATCAGCCCTGCAATCTGGGGAAGTGTTCCGCGAACGCCGCTCGGATCGGCTTCCACAGTTCCGGAGCGACGTCGTGGCGCCATTTGACAGTGTTGAGCACGGCGTAGCCAACGTCCTTGAGATCTCTGGCCAGCTGCTTTTCCATCGCGCCAACGATATCGCGCAACGGCAAGTGCTCAACCATCAGTAGTTTCCGCAGCACCTTATCCTCATGATTGAATTCGCCGGGTTTTTCAACCTCGGGATAGATCGGGCCGTGCGAGATGAGCTCGAACGAGCGACACTGCTCGGGCGGGATGCCCTTGTTCGTCAGATGTTTGCGAAGGGCGTTCTGGGTCTTGGCGGAGCCCAGATGCTGTCCCATGCGGATATAGGCAGGCGAGGCGTTCGGGCTCGAATTGTCGCCTGTGCGACCGACATAGACGAACTCTTCGCCGGACGGTCCGACAACGCGCCAGGCATAGAGCCAGAATCCGCGCCGGAGCATTTCGGGCGGCAGCGTGAGCTTGTAGGTGCCGATCGTCATGCTGCCTCAGAGTTGGCCAGAAAAGGCGCGGTGTTGAAGGGAAGCGAAGAGGTCTTCGACGTTGTTCTCGGCAATTGAATATTGATATTGCCTAGCCTCAAGTGAGACCAGCGCTTCTTCAAACTTGGTTTGCATATCCAGGGGAGGAACGGGAACTTTCAAACTTCTGATGTCATTGAAGTTCAGTCCCGCCTTCACGCCTTGCCTGTTTGACGCGTTGAACTGTCGCTTTCCACCCTCGCTGGCAAGGTAAGAGGCTAAGAAAGTAGAATTTATTCCCTTCGGCCGAAATAGCGCAATGTGCTGATTTATATTGGCGCCTCCGTCCAAATCGTAGGGAACTACAGCAACCCGACCAAGGTCTGCCGTAATGCTTATGAGCACGTCTCCGCTCTGAACGGCAGTTCTACGCGCCTCGGCGTTGTCAGGCGCGTCAACAAATACCAAGTCGTCTCTCGATAGTTTCCCATTTTTGAGATTCTGGATTCGAATGAAGGGGCGTCCTCGATCCGCATAATACTGTGCCCATCCGCGAGATCCGCTCGTTAGAAACCGCTCGAGGCTGGCCAGCTCTTTCACAGCCCACCCCTTCGGATTGGTAACTGGATCCCCAAACATCTCCAGAAAGATCCACTGGGTGAGGCTGTCGAGCAGCCCGATGGCCTGGCGGCGCTTCTGGCGCAGCTGATCGGCCTTATCCAGGATCGCCGCAATCCGCTTCTGCTCGTCGAGCGGCGGGACGAGCACGTTCTCTCGATAAGCGTCATTTCGGTTCAGACCAGGGACGGCTGCTGCCTTGTTGAGCTCGCGGATCCGCGACGAGCTGAGCGCATAACTGAGCCACTTCAAATCGCAGTCGGTTGAAGTCGCATCGATATAGTAAGTGGTATCAATCGCCCAGTTTGCCCCCTGACAATAGTGGACTTCGCCGACCGAGCCTTTCCGGCCAATCACAATCGTTGGTCCATCCGACAATGCGGCGTTGTGACTTCCTACCGGACCATTGGACCCGTAAACAACGACATCACCGGGAATGCGATTGTCCGCAGCAAGCGATTTTCCGTATTTAAACTCACAGATATCACCAAAAGTCGCAGCGAGGGTGTTCACAGCATCCCCTCCAGCTCTTTCAAGCCGTTGGCAATCTCGTCCTCTAGAACCAGTAGCTCCGCGATGATTACCTTCGGTGGGCGATGGTCGGCGGCTTCGTGCACGACCTCCTTGTAGCGGTTGAGCGACAGGTCGTATTCGGCCGCCGCGATCTCTTCCCGCGTGACCGTAAAGCTCTGGCCGGTGCGCGGGTTCGTGCGCTCGGCGCCATCTCGGTCTGTCCAGCGAACGACAACATCCGGCAAGTTGTTTTTCGCGTGCTCCTCTGCCGTGAGCGCCGACTTTGGCACCGGCCCGAACTTGTCTTCGGAGACGAGCATCTGGCGCTTGTCGTCCAGGCTCATGCCGTCGGCTTGCAGGTCGTAGAACCAGACATGATCCGTGCCGCCGGAATTCGTCTTGGTGAAGAAGACGATGGCCGTCGACACGCCGGCATAGGGCTTGAACACGCCGGATGGCAGCTTGACGATCGCATCCAGCTTGTGGTTGTCGACCAGCATCTTGCGAATCGCCCTGTGCGCCTTGGACGAGCCGAACAGCACGCCGTCCGGCACGATGACCGCCGCGCGCCCTCCGGGCTTCAACAGCTTTAGGAACAGAGCCATGAACAGAAGCTCGGTCTTCTTCGTCTTGACGATCGAGAGAAGGTCGGCGGCCGTCGTCTCGTAGTCCAGCGAGCCGGCAAAGGGCGGATTGGCAAGGATCAGCGAATATTTGTCGGCATCATCGGCATGGCCGGAGGCCAGCGAATCCCGATAGCGGATGTCCGGATTCTCGACGCCATGCAGCTGCATGTTCATTGAGCCGATGCGCAGCATGGTCTGGTCGAAATCGTAGCCGTGGAACATGCCGCTATGGAAATGGCGGTTCAGCTCGGTATCGCGGAACAGGCTCTTGTGGTGCTCGCGCAGATATTCGCCGGCCGCGACCAGGAAGCCGCATGTGCCACTGGCCGGGTCGCAGATGACGTCGTTCGGCGTCGGCTTCGTCAGTTCGACCATCAGCTGAATGATGTGGCGCGGCGTGCGGAACTGGCCGTTCTGGCCGGCGCTGGCGATCTTGCCGAGCATATATTCGTAGAGGTCGCCCTTGGTGTCGCGATCCTCCAGCGGGATATCCGCCAGGAGGTCGACCACCTTGGTGAGCAGGCCCGGCGTCGGGATGGTGAAGCGCGCACCCTTCATGTGTTCCGAATGCGCTGTGCCTTTTTCGGCCATGTCGCGCAGGAAGGGGAAGACGTTGTCGGAGACCAGGAAGAACATCCGCGCCGGGTCGACGTCCTTGAAACGCGACCACCGCAGCATGGAGTAGGGGATCTCTTCTTTGATCTCTCCTGTCTCGTCGTCTCGGACGGTGCGATAGATGCCTTCCGGAAAGATCTCGCGCTCGATCGGCCGGCCGAGCGTATTTGCCTTGTTCTCTTCCCGCGTCTGGATATCGTCCAGCCCACGCATGAACAGCAGATAGGTGATCTGCTCGATCACCTCGAGCGGATTGGCGATCCCGCCTGCCCAGAAGGCGTTCCAGACCTGATCGACCTTCGAGCGAATTTCACCGGTTAGCATGTCTCATCCCATTGCGCATTCAGCCGGCGACAGTAGCCGCAGCGAGCGCTGAGACAAGAGGCGATCGGCCCTTGATTTGCCATCTCACCGCAACCTAGGCTCGGTCTCAATGAAGGGGCTAGGGGGGGGAATGAGCCAGTGAACGCATGGATGGTGCGCGCGGAGCGCAAAGGCAGGCTTTACGACGTATTCAAAGAGCGCGGCGTGGTTGCGATAGGCTGGCGCGAAATTGGTAATCTAGGCGCCTTGCACAGTAGGGACGCTATCCTAGCCAGGGTGAAGCAGCAGTGGCCGGAGCTGTCTCAGCAAAGCGCAGCGATGGCCACTGGCCAGATTTACCGCTTCAACACGGAGATGAAAAAAGGCGAGACGGTCGTCACCTATGATCCCGGCCGGCGCGTCTATCTCGTCGGTAAGCTGGTCGGCGACTATGAGTGGGATCCTACCGTCGACGAGGCAGATCCAAATGTCCGCCGCGTTGCCTGGGAAGGGGAGGTGTCGCGCGACCTGCTGTCTGTCTCCAGCCGCAACAGCCTGGGGGCGATCTCGACGCTGTTCCTCTTGTCCGATGAGGTCGTGGCCGATTTGCGCCGCGCGATGCGTTCCCATGAGCCCGCACCAGAATCGGATGTCCGGAACGAGGTTCAGGCTGAAGAGGATGTTTTCAAGAGCATTCAGAGCAAGGCGATCGAGTTCACCAAAGATCGCCTTTCTGCCCTCGATTGGTCCGACATGCAGGAACTTGTCGCCGGATTGTTGCGGGCAATGGGTTACAAGACACAGGTGTCGCCATCCGGACCAGATCGTGGCAAGGACATTGTGGCGTCGCCCGATGGATTTGGATTTGAAGCCCCTCGCATCATCGTTGAAGTAAAACATAGGCAAGGCTCGATGGGCGCTCAGGCGATCCGCAGTTTCCTGGGCGGTCGGCATCCCCAGGACAAGGGCCTCTACGTCTCGACGGGCGGTTTCAGCAAGGACGCACATTATGAAGCCGAGCGCGCCAACATTCCGGTTCACTTGATGTCGATCGACGATCTGGTGGAGGCGCTGATCGAGGTCTATG
The DNA here is from genome assembly GCF_044452255.1 of Kaistia sp. UC242_56. Taxonomy (NCBI): domain Bacteria; kingdom Pseudomonadati; phylum Pseudomonadota; class Alphaproteobacteria; order Hyphomicrobiales; family Kaistiaceae; genus Kaistia; species Kaistia sp. UC242_56. Next base: position 445,778 of record NZ_JBIOAN010000001.1, on the reverse strand, counting down.
ACAAGCTCGACGTCGAGACGAAGCAGTTGGTCCCCTTGAAGCGCATCTACTGGCCGGCTTGACGGCACGTTCGAGGCACGCCAGCGGCGTCATCGCCTGCCGACCCATGTATCAGGCCAATCGCGCTGACAGCGCCACCGCGGAGAGGTGGCAGAGTGGTCGATTGCACCGCACTCGAAATGCGGCATACCCGCAAGGGTATCGGGAGTTCGAATCTCTCTCTCCGCCATTGATTTGGATTAACTAATTGTTTTTGCATAGATTCGGCGATGGGCATTTGCTCGTACCCCACTGCCTACCACCTTCGGGTTGCCCCAGCGCTTTTGCATCATCTCGACACATCTGACGGGAGGAGCGAGGTTCCAACTGGCTCTTTCAGCGATGCGGCTTTGATCGAGGCAGATACTGGAGCTCTAAGCTCCAATCCTGGATGCGGCGGCGCGGCGATCGAGAGATCGGCGGCCAGCGCGCCGGGCGGAATGGGCCCGAACGATGCGGTTTCCCCGACGCTCCGGTCGATGCGTGGCAGAGACAAGGCGGCAGGAGTTCAGCCGCTCATCGTTGGTTGACACGCCTGCGCGGTGGCTAACCATAGCGATGTCGCGGCCGCCGAAACCTAATTGGTTCGACCTTCGTCCAGCGAGATCATGTCGGGACGCCTCTTCGACATCGCTGGCCACAAAGACGGTCGAACGTTGGTTTCGGCCATCAGGAGAGCGGCTTGGGCCGCATCTGAGCGGGTCGAGATCAGGATGAGGTCCACCGGCAATTTCTAGCTCTCGGTTGGCTCCACTTATGGCTGTCTCATCTTGCGTAAACCTAGGTCGGGCAGCAACACGAAATGCCATTGAGTGGCCCGCCAACACCACGGGCCCAAGGATGAGGCGTCCTGGCTGGACCACTTGGGTCGGGGGGCAAGGCGTACGCTCCTCATCGCAACAGTGTCGGCTTTGCGCCCCATGTCTGCTATTCGGGCAATAATGAGGACTTCCTGAAAGCGGACATTGCTTGGGACCACGTCGAGCGGCAGAACTACTTCAATCTAGACGCTCGGACCCCGTCCGGTCCGCCACTACCCGCCGATTGTACTGAGGGGCGATATTCCACGCGATTGACGCGCAAACGCCGCGCTGGGGGCACATCATTCCATCCGTGACCCCTCTCGAACAACAGACCTGACGGAAGGCCCTTTTGCCACGGATGGCAAAAGGGCGATAGCACACCCTGTTCGCTCACAAATCCCGGTCGGCAGAGAATGCGAGGTCGCGCTGTGCCTCGACGGCGGCGAGCCGCTGCGAAAGGGCCGGCGAGATCGAATTATAAGCAGTGCTGCCCAGGACAAGCCGCAATGCTGGTTCCGCCTCGTCGCCCGCGGCAATCATGGCAGCGACGGTCCGCTTGGCATCGCCCTTAAGGTCGAAGCTTCCCTCCGCGATCGCTCGCCGCACTTCGCCGGCCGGCGTGTTGTCGTATTCGACCATCGGTTGCGCATGAACAAGCCCGGCTCCGAAATTGGTCGCCGTCGGTCCCGGCTCGGCGATCACGAATTTGATCCCGAACGGCGCGACTTCCTGAGCTACCGCTTCGATGAAGCCTTCGATCCCCCATTTGGTGGCGTGGTAGAGGCTGAAATTCGGATAGGCGATCTGTCCGCCCTCCGACGACACCTGAATGATGCGGCCACCGCCCTGCCGCCGCAGATGCGGCAACGCGGCTCGAATGAGCTGGATCGAGCCCGTGAGATTGGTCGCGATCTGTCGGTCAATCTGCGCATCCGTGACTTCCTCGGCTGCGCCGAACAAACCATAGCCGGCATTGCTGACCACGACGTCGATCGTGCCCAGACAAAAAAATGCATCAGCAACGGTGGCTCGGATGCCGTCCGTGTCCGTCAGGTCGAGCATCCTCGGTACGAGCCTGTCGCCAAACTGCTGCTGGAGATCGGCAAGCGCGCCCTCGCGCCGAACTGTTCCGACGACGGTGTCGCCGCGGGTCAGCAATTGGGCCGTCATTTCCCGGCCGAGGCCGGAGGAGGCTCCGGTGATAAACCAATTTTTGCTCATAGAAATGCTCCGTCTCATGGCGAGAACCAATAGATAGAGCGGCGCAATTGGTGATATTAGTCTTCCAAACTGGGATGACTTCGTGCGGATTCTTCACCAATGGTAAAGCCGACCTTCAAGGATCTTGAAGCCTTCGCCGCAGTGGCCAAGTACCGCAGCTTCCGCAAGGCCGCCGATGCACTCGGAACCTCACGCTCGGCCCTCAGTCATAACTTGATCGGTCTTGAACGGATGCTTGGCATCCGGTTGCTCAATCGCACGACACGCAGCGTATCGCTCACCGATGCCGGCGCCCGGCTGCTTGCTGGCCTCGATCCGTTGCTGCGAGACCTCGACACGGCTCTCGACAGCCTTGCCGAGGAGCGGGGAGAGCCGGGCGGCAAGTTGCGCATCAACGCCAACAAGAGTGCCGCACGGCTGCTGCTCGGCCATGTCGTTCCACGGTATCTCGCCCGATATCCGAAGGTGGAACTCGATCTCGTTTCCGACGGGCGTCTCGTCGATATCGTGAATGAAGGCTTCGATGCCGGTGTGAGGCTCGCCGAGTCCATCCCGCAGGATATGATTGCCGTACGGATTGGTGGCGATGCCCGCTTCGTCGCGGTTGCCTCTCCGGCCTATCTGGTCGATTGCGCACCACCGGTCACGCCGGACGATCTCCACCGTCACATCTGCATTCGCCAGCGGTTACCGAGCGGAAAACGCTACCGCTGGGAATTCAGCCGACGTGGCGAAGAACTGGCGATAGACGTGCCCGGCGCACTGACGCTGGACGACAGCGACCTGATGGTCCAGGCCGCTTCTCATGGACTTGGCATTGCCTATGTCCCGGAGGCTTTCGCTCGCAAAAAGCTGCGGTCCGGGGAGCTTGTCATGGTCCTGGCGGATTGGTGTCCGCCGATACCGGGCCTCGCGCTGTACTATCCCGGCAACCGTCATGTTCCATCTGCCCTAAGGGCTTTCATCGACGTCCTAAAGGAAACGGGCCGCGATCAGGTGCGATAGCATGGGACAAAGAAGCGATGGCATGGTTGGTCGCGTACCGTTTGCGGGCTTCTGTCCCATTTGGGAGAGCTATAGCGCAGACTCAGTGCTCATAAGCCCTGCTGGATATGGGCCTGCAGCGGACCTTCCGAACCGCCACCAAGGACCAGTTCCGGCCCGCGACATTCATCGGTATTATGTCCGCTTCTCGCTTGAGGCAGCCAGAACCGGGCAGTGCGCTCCCGGCCCCCGAACGGTGTGAGTCGCGCATTTCATGCCCGGCCGATCAAGGCCGAGGAGAACTCACATGGGCCATTCTCAATAGGATGATGCCAGCCGCGAGCGCGCAGCTTGGAATGCTGGCAAGAAAGTGGGAACGAAACGTCCGCTCACGCAGAAGCAGATTTGGGCCGTTCGATTCTTTCTCGATCGTGAGCGCCGCATTCGTGACCGCGCTCTGTTTGATCTTGCGATAGACAGCAAGCTTCGCGGCTGCGACCTGGTCAAGATCAGGATCCGTGATGTCGTCGCCGGGCCGGAAATCAGAACCCGGACGATCGTCATTCAGGATAAGACGGGTCGTTCCGTCAATTCGAGATCACGAGCGACGTGAGAGCCAGCCTTCTGGCCTGGCTAGAACGGCGAGGCGGCTCGGTCGAGGAATATGTATTCCCGAGCCGGGTCGATCACGCAAAGCACATGAGCACGAGGCAGTATGCAACGCCTCGTTGACGAGTGGGTGGCCGCGATCGGTCTGCGCCCTGAGGAATATGGAACTCACTCGCTTCGCCGCACGAAGGCATCGATGATCTACAGGCGACAGGCAATATCCGTGCGATCCAGATATTGCTCGGTCACTCCAAGATTGAGAACACTGTCCAATACCTCGGTGTCGATGTAGAGGGCGCGCTGCTCCTGGCGGAGCGAACCGAAATCTGAATTCAAGCGGTCATCCGTCTCATCGCGGATGACCGCTTAGCCGCGCAGATATGTTCCCTGCCTGTCTGTCTTGGGGTGGATACCAATCAGGCCGCTTCCAGCTAACATAGAGCGAAACCTGTCTCGTTCGTCCGGCTACGTATGCTACGCCCCAATCGGCTCCCGGCAGCTAAAGGTTGTGATAGGGATCAAATTCCAAATGGCCAAGGCAGTATGAACGACGATAGTCTGCCCCGTATTGATCTTCGGTTGTTGCGCCAGTTCGTGGCGGTGGCCGAGGAGTTGCACTTCAGACGGGCGGCGGAGCGACTGGCTATGTCGCAACCCCCTCTGACTGCCGCGATCCAGCGACTGGAAGAAGAGATTGGCGCGACTCTGGTCGAGCGCGGCCGGAAGACGGTGAGGCTCACCCCTGCGGGTGCCGTGCTGCTCGGCGAAGCGCGCCGACTGCTCGCCGCCGCAAACGACGCGGTTGCGGCCACGCGCGACGCGGCTGCCGGCAAACGAGGGCGTGTCCGCCTAGGGTATGTCGGCAGCGCCATGTATGGCCGCCTCCCGGAAATGATACGCAGCTTTCGGCGCGATCATCCCGACGTGCGGATCGAACTGCGCGAAATGACCACGGTCGCGCAAATTGCCGCGCTGCGGGCAGATGACCTCGACCTAGCCATTGTCATTCCTCCCCTCGGCGACGCCGGTGGTCTTCAAACGACGCGTTTCGATACGGATCGGCTCGCCATCGCGCTACCGACGTCTCACCCAATGGCCAACGCGCCGGGCGCCGCAATTGAGAAACTCGCCGGAGAGCCATTCGTCTCTTGGCCCCGGGACCAGGGAGCTGGCTTTCACGACCTGGTGACACGGCTATGCGCAGCGGTCGGCTTCACGCCCGGCGTGACGCAGGAGGCGCATGGCATGCACGCGGTGTTGTCGCTCGTCGCGGTCGAGGCCGGTATCGCCATCGTGCCCGCCAGCATGGCCTCGATCCGCCCCGATGAGATCGCCTATCGCCCGATCGATGGTGACGCGGCATGCTTCGAACTCTTGCTCTGCCGGCGTATGGGCGAGCCCGATCCGGCGACCGGTGGGTTGGAGGCGGCATTGCAACGATAGGCTTTGCCTATCACGGCGTCGCATCATCGGTATTGGACGAGAACCCCGGTCGATCGCACCTTCGCCGCCAGGAGGTATCTCATGATCGACTTTACTCATCGGGTCGCTTTGGTCACGGGCGCAGGACGCGGACTGGGCTTCGCCTATGCCGATGCACTCGCAGCACGCGGCGCGACGGTATTCGTGCAGGACCGCGGCACGAGCCCGGATGGCGAGGGCAGTGATCCCGCGGTGGCCGAAGCGGCGGCGGCAAGGATCGTCGCGAGCGGCGGCAGAGCCATTGCAGTGCCCGGCCCGATCACTTCGCGCGCGGAATGCACGGAACTGGTGGACGGGATTGTCACGGAACATGGTCGGCTCGACGTGCTGATCCACAATGCTGGCTGGGTTGGCTATCAGGCGATCGAGGCCCTGGAGCCGGAGTTTCTCGACCGCATGGTCGGGCTCGGCATCGACACGCCACTATGGCTGGCGCAGGCAGCGTGGCCAGCCATGTGCCGCGAAGGCTATGGCCGCATCCTGCTCACCACGTCAGACCGCGCCATCTATCCAGAATATGCGCAGGAAGGCTTGGCCGCCTATGCCGCGGCGAAGATGGCCACGATTGGAATCGTTAACATCCTTTCCTTGGAGGGCGGGGCGAACGGTATCATGGTGAACGCCATCTCGCCTGTGGCCAAAACGCGGATGTGGGGCGTCGAAGAGGACCCGGACGAACTAAGGCCGGCTGCTGTAGCTTCCGGTGCGCTTTATCTCTTATCCTCCCAGAGCAAGGCTACCGGCTGGATAGTGCGAGCCGCCAACGGTCAATTCGTCGCCACAAGGGCCCGGGAGGCGTCGGGCGTCTCGTATCCACGAGACCTCGCGGCAATCGCGGCCGATACGCCGGAAGAGATGGCCGCTGCCTGGGACCGGATCGCCGTCAGCGCGCCAGAGGCGCGCGCACCAGCGTCCGGCCATGTTTCGGTCGCCTTCGCCGGCTTGCCGATTCTCGGGGAATGTCCGCTGTGGAGCGAGCGCCATGGCCAATTGCTCTGGGTGGATACCGAGGGACGCACGTTGAATCGCTTCGATCCAGCTACCGAGCGCAACGAAGCGATTGGCATGTCCGACCCGATCGGCATGGTCGCCGAGCACACGGATGGCACACTCATCGTCGCGCTCGGTTGCGATCTCGCCACCGTGGGCGATGACGGCAACGTCCGACGCATCGCAACGGCACCGCATGGACAAGAGGGCTTCCGGCTAAACGATGGCCGTCTGGATACCGAGGGGCGACTTTGGATCGGATTGATGGATGGCGCGCTTGGCCACGGCACCGGCATCCTTTATCGCTACGACCCCGATGGCTCCTGGCACGTGATGGACGATGGCTTCACGCTCGTGAATGGGCTCGACTGGAGTCCGGACCGCCGGACGCTCTACGTCACCGATTCCCGTGCCCCGGCCATATATGCCTATGCTCATGACCCGGCGACCGGAAAAATCGGGCCGCGCCGACAGTTCGCAACCTTCGGCCCGGACGATGGTTTTCCCGATGGCCTGCTGGTCGGGCCGGACGGCGCGATCTGGAGCACGTTGTTCAATGCCGGCGCGATCCAGCGCATTGAACCGGACGGACGTTTCACCCGGCGGATCGAACTTCCCGTATCGCGACCGACAAGCTGCGCCTTTGATCGTGACGGAGCGACCCTGTACGTCACGACCGCGCGGTTGGGGCTCGACAAAGCCGCGCTCGATCGGGAACCCATGGCGGGCGCAATCTTGCGGGTCGGGAACCCCAGCTAAAGCAGGCGGTACGGCAGGGCCGACCATGGCTGCACCTTTGACAATATTGGAAACGCGACAAACGGCAGCTTCAGGGTCGCATATGACGCTGCATGGCCGCGTTGGGGGCGAATGCCGCAGATGGCGCCAGGCATGGCGTCGCTGCGGCCAGATGGGGGGCGACTGCGGAACGGCTGCTTTCTGCATAGCGGCAGCCATGACCGGGCCGGTCCGCTGCCGGCCCCCATTTAGACGTTCACCTTGCACGCATCCCAATATCGACTCGGCCCGAAGCATGCCTGAGCAAGGTGTGAGAGTGCTGCCGCGCCAGTCAGGCGCGGAGACCGGAGAGCAGGGGGGCCAGTGACCGCTGGGCCTCGGCGGCAGCGCGATAGGCCTGCAGCATTCGTCCGGCCAGATCCGCCATTCTGGCGTCAGGCTCATGGCGGTCCTCGACGCCGTGCAGTCGGATAAGCGGGCTCATGTCGGACCAGTTTCCGGTCGCCACCATCGCCAGCGCTGCGGCGCCGAGCGAGGCGGATTGCTGGTCGATCGAGGTCTTCACGATCGTGCAGTCCAGCATGTCGGCCAACACCTGCCGCATCAGCGCGCTGCGCGCGCCGCCGCCGACGATGGTCATCGTGCGACTGACGCCGGCGAGGCGCCGCAATTCGTCGAGCGCGACCCGCAGCCCCAGCGCGATGCCCTCGATCGTCGCGCGCAGCATGTCGGCCCGGTCATGGCCGAGATCGAGGCCGACGAACGCGCCGCGCACATCCTGCCCACCCTCAAGACTGGTCCCTCCCCCGAGCGTCGGCACGAAGAGAAGGCCGTTGGCGCCGAAGGGCGCGCTGGCGGCCAGCGTGAACACTTCGTCATAGCCGACGGCTTCCCCCGGCATCAGCATGTCCTTGACGAAGGCAAGGCTGGTGCCGGACGAGAAGATCGAGGTGGCCGAGATGATCTGGTCCGGCACGACATGCGCGAAGGCGAAGGGGCGGACGCGGCTGTCGAGCACCGGCTTCGCCGACGAGATCGTCAGCCAGCTCGAGGAGCCCATCGACCCGTAGAAATCGCCTTCGGAAAAGGTGCGGGCGCCGAGCGCCATGCAGCTGTTGTCGACGCCGCCGGCGACGACCACCACATCGGCCGGCAGGCCGAGTTCGGCGGCGATCCCGGGCAGGACCGTGCCGAGAATGGCGGTCGAGGGCACGATTTCCGGGAATAGGCTTCGGTCGACGCCGGCGGCATCGAGGATCTCGTCCGAAAAGGCACGGGCGTGCAGGTCATAGGCGCCGCTGCCCGACGCGTAGGACGGATCGGTCGCATGGCGACCGCAGAGGCGCAGGTTGATGAAATCCTTGCTGCCGGCAATCGAACGGGTTCGCGCGAAGATCGCGGGATGGTTCGCCTTCAGCCAGAGGATCTTGAAGATCGGATAGAGCGGGGCGGGAAAGCCGTTGCCGGTCAGGCCGTACCAGCGCTCATAGTCGAAGCGTCGGAAGAACGCTTCCGCCTCGATATCGGCGCGCGCATCCGACCAGATCGGCACGCGCTGCATCAGCGGCTGGTCGTCGTCGCCGAGCGGAATGCAGCCGAGGCTGTGGCCGGAAATACTGATCGCGCCCACTGACGAGCGATCGACACCCTCGGCGCCGAGAAGCGCGCGGATGCTGCTCAAGACCGCATCCCACCATTCGCCGAGATCCTGCTCGTGCAGGCCGGGAGCCGGGAAATAGGTGCGGTAGGTCTGCACCCGCTCGGCAAGACAGACACCGCTGGCGTCATAGAGCGCCGACTTGACGCCGCCCGTGCCGAGATCGAGCGCGAGAACCGTGCGGGCCATGGATCAGGCCTTCTCGTCGACGGGGACGATCACCAGCCGCTGGCCCGGCAGGGCGTCGATGCCGCGCACCAGTTCGATGGCCGAGGCCGTGTTGATGCCGAAGCGGGTGACGCCGATCGCCACCATCTCGGCGACGGTCGGAAGATCGCGGATGCCGCCCGAGGCCTTGATGCCGGCGCGTCCCGCCACCACGGCGGCGATGCGGCGAATGCGCGGCAGCGTCGCCGCGGCCGGCGTCCAGCCCGTGCCGGTCTTGACGAAGGCAGCCCCGCTCGCGGCGACGATGTCGGCGGCGGTTTCGATCTCGGCATCTGTCAGATGGTGCAGCTCGAGGATGACCTTCAGCGGAACGGGAGCTACGGCCTCGAGCACCGCGGCGATCTCGTCGCGGACATAGTTGAGGTCGCCCGACTTGAGCCGGCCGACATTCAGCATCATGTCGAGTTCGTCGGCGCCGGCCTCGCGGAGCGCAGCGGCCTCGGCAGCCTTGATCGCGGCCATGTGGCCGCCCGAGGGGAAGCCGATCGGCCCGCCGACCAGCGTGGCGCCTCCCTGCGGGACGAGCGAGCGGAGCAGCGGCACGAAGTTCGGCAGCGCATGCGCCGCGATGAAGCCGTTCTCCATGGCGAGCGCCGCGAGCGCGCGCACATCCGCCTCGGTGTGAAATGCCTGCACCGCGCTGATATCGATCCTCTGCGCGAGGTCGGTGGCGCTGAGGCTCGTCGGGGTAGAGGACATGATGGGATCGCCGCTTTCTAATGGGTTGTGGTTTCGCTCGGCAGGCCGGGCATGGGAAGCCATGGCGCGCCGGCCGGCCCGGAAGGTCTCTGCCGTCAGATCCGGGCTGTCGATCGCATCTGGCTCAGGGTCTTCTTCATCCGCTTGAAGCTTTCGACATGCGCCTCGCCACGCCGCAGCGCCACGGCCGTCGACAGGATATCGACGACGACAAGGGCGGCGATGCGGGAGATGGTCGGGGTGTAGATGTTGGTGTTTTCGAGCGTTTCGGTCAGCAGGACGATGTCGCAGGCGTCTGAGAGAGGGCCCTCATTGCCCGTAATGCCGATCACCGTGGCGCCGTTCTCGCGGGCAAGCTTCGCCACCTCGACGGTCGAGCGAGTCGTGCCGGTATTGGAGATCGCGACGGCGACGTCGCCGGGCTTCAGCAACGAGGCGACCATCACCTGCTGGTGCGAGTCGATCTCGGCGCCGCAGGGAACGCCGAACATCGGGAATTTCTGCTGGGCGTCCAGAGCCACGATGCCCGATGCACCGAAGCCGAAAAACTCGATCCTCGGCGCCAGCACCAGCGCTTCCACGGCGCGGACCAGCGCCGCCGAGTCGAGGCGGTTGCGCGCCCAGTCGAGGCTGGTCATCGTATAGTCGAAGATCTTGCGCGCGACTTCGTTCGGGCTGTCGGCATCGGTGATCACCGAATGGGTCGCGGGCACGCCGAGCGCCAGACTTTGCGCCAGGCGAAGCTTGAAGTCCTGGAAGCCGTCGCAGCCGATCGCGTTGCAGAAACGGATCACGGTCGGCTGGCTGACGCCGGCAAGCTGCGCCGTCTCCGCCACCGTCGACGACAGGATGCGACGCGGATCGCTGATGATCGCATCGCAGACCTTGCGGTCGGATTTCCTCAGTTCATCGCGCAGAGCACGGGCAACTTCGAGGATGTTGCCGGTCCCGCCGACAAAGGCGGAGACGTGAGTTTGCATCGTCATTTGATCCTTGAGCCGATCCGGCCGGCGCTACCGCGTGCGGGAGCGGAAAATGTGCAGGAACGATGGCATGACGTTCGCATGCCGGAAAGAGCCCTGCCGGAATTGGTCGAAGATGGCGGCGAGAACGATGACCATGCCCACGCTCATCTGCTGCAGGAAGGGCGAGAGTTCCAGCAGGATGAAAGCGTTGCGCAGCGCACCGAGCAGATAGGCGCCCAGCATCGCGCCGAGGATCGAGCCGCGACCGCCCGAGAGGCTGGCGCCGCCAATGACGACGGCCGCGATCACGTCGAGCTCGAGCCCGGTGCCGGCCTGTGCCTCGGCGACGCTGACCTGCGTGGTGTAGACGATGCCGGCAATGGCGGCGAGCGCGCCGCTGGCGACGAAAACGGCGATGCGCGTCGTGTTGATCGGGATGCCGGAGAGCCGCGCCGCCTCGTCATTATCGCCGACGGCGACGATGCGCTGGCCGACCACGCTGCGGGTCAGGATGAACTGGCAGATGATTCCGAGGCCGACGAAGATCAGCACCTGGACAGGGATGTCGAAGAACGTGCCCTGGCCGATGAACATCACGGACGGGTCGACCATGATCGGCAGGCCGCCCGAAATCACCTGGGTCAGGCCGCGCGCGACCGAAAGCATGCCGAGCGTCGCGATGAAGGAATTGACGCGGAACACCACCACGATCAGGCCGGTGACCAGGCCGGCGGTGGCGCCGACGCCGATCGCCAGCACGATGGCGAGCCAAGGATTGAGGCCGGCCGCCATCAGCCAGGCGCCGCAGAGCCCGCTGAGGCCCATCACCGAGCCGACGGAAAGATCGATCTCGCGGGCGATGATGACGAAGCACTGGCCGATCGACATGATGCCGACCACGGCCACCGCGACCAGAACATTGCGCAGATTGTCCGTCGTCAGGAAGCTCGGATTGACGAAGGAGAAGGCGATCGAAAGGCCAAGGATCACGCCGATCAGCCCGGCCTCCTGGCCCCTGAGCAGAGGCAGACGCTTCAGGCTGGCGATACTCATCCTATTACCCTTGTTCATCATGGTTTCGGGGCCGCCTCTGCGTGCGGGCTCCTTGGGGGCCGCGCTCATGTCAGGCCATGCCCGATGCGAGAACGGTGGTCGCGGCGTCCTCGATCTTTTCGCCCAGCGCCGATGCGACGACGCGCGCCGCCTCCGGCCCCCGGGCGAGGCTGTCGACGACCTCGCCGCCGCGCACTACCACGATGCGGTCGGCCAGCTGGAGGATCTCGTCGAGCTCGGAGGAAACGAACCACACCGCCAGCCCCTTTTCATGCGCGAGCGTTCGGATCTGGCGATACATGTCCGCCTTGGTGCGCACATCGACGCCGCGGGTCGGCTCGTCGAGAATGAGGAGCGACGGATTGGAAGCGAGCGCGCGGGCGAGCAGCACTTTCTGCTGGTTGCCGCCGGAAAGCGTGCGGATGCCGACATCGACATTGTCGGCCTTCACGCCGATCTCGTTCGCGCTTTCCTGCGCGAAGGCGCGCCGCTTGCGTTCGCTGAAAAAGCCGAAGCGGCCGAACCGCTCCAGCACGTTCGACGTCAGGTTGAAGCTGATGCTGTGGCCATAGAAGACGGAGGTGCGCCGTTCCTCGGTGATGAAGGCGATACCGCCGCGCAGCGCCGAGCGGGGAGAGCCGAAGCGCACGGACTTTCCGTTGAGGCGGACGTCGCCGCCAAAGATCGGGTCGGCGCCGATGATGGCCCGGATGATCTCCGTGCGGCCGGAGCCGACGAGCCCGGCCATGCCGACGATCTCGCCCGCCTGGATATCGAAGGAGACATTGGAAAAGGCGAGGCCGGAGGCGTTGCGCACCGAAAGCACGGGCACGGCGCCGGCGGGCGACGCCTTTGGCGTGGCGCTCTCGGCGAGATCGAGCGCCGCCTTCAGCCGCTCGCCGGCCATCAGCTGGATCGCCTGCTGCTTCGGCAGCGCGTCGACGGATCCTTCGCCCACCTTGCGGCCGTCGCGCATGACGATGACCTCGTCGGAGATTTCGTAGACCTCGCCAAGACGATGGCTGACGAGGACGACCGCCGTGCCGCGATCGCGCAGGCGGCGGACGATGTCGAACAGGCGGTCCGTCTCCTTGCGGGTCAGGCTGGAATTGGGCTCGTCGAGGAACAGGACATGCGGGTCGGCGGCAAGCGCCCGGGCGATCTCCACAAGCTGCCGTTCGGCCGCCGAGAGGCCGGCGCAACGGCCGCCGAGATCGGGAAGCTCCTTATCGAGGCCGAGGCCGGCGAGCAGCGTCTCCGCTTCCGCGACCAGTCCGGAGCGATGATGCAGACTGGTGCCCGCCCGCGAGCCAAGGCGCGCCAGGAAGATGTTTTCGGCAACCGTCATCTGGCTGACGAGCTGCGGCTCCTGCTGGACGACAGCGATGCCCATCCGCTTGGCAGCCAGCGATCCGGACATCCGCTCCGCCTTGCCCGAGACGAGAACCTCGCCCGAGTCCGGCTGGTGGACGCCCGAGCAGACGCGGATCAGCGTCGACTTGCCGGCGCCGTTTTCGCCGAGCAGGGCCGTGACCCTGCCGCGGCGAAACCGCATGCTGACATCGGAAAGCGCATGGACCGAGCCGAAGCGTTTGTCGACGGAGACGACCTCGAGGGCGATTTCATCTTCGATGGACATTCGTTCAACCCGGTCCTGCATGACGAACTTGTAGTCTAGTTGCTCAGAGCTTCGGAACGGTGCCGAGCGGGAGCTTGTCCGGGTCGAGCTGGTCGACCGTGTCCTTGGTCATGAACAGGCTGACGGCCGGCTGCAGAACCGGTTCGGCCTTCTGCTGCGCGACGATGTTGTTGAACAGCGCGATCGCGACATTGTAGCCCTGACCGAACTCGTCCTGGCCGGTGACGCCAAACATGCTGCCATCCCGGATCGCGGATACGTTCTCCTTGGTGAAGTCGTAGCCGATCACCTTGATGTCGTCCTGCTTGCCGGCCGCCTTGACGGCCTGGGCCGCGCCGAACGGTCCGCCGGCCGTCGCATAGAGCGCGACGAGGTTCGGCGTCGACGTCAGGAAGTCCTTGGCGGCGGCGAAGGTGGCGCCGGCCGAATCCTTGGCCTCGATGCCGTCATTGACGACGGTCAGCTTCGAGCCCTGCAACCCCTCGACGAAGCCCTTGCGGCGCTGTTCGGAGCCGGGCGCCGTGAACTGGCTGACGATGACGCCGACCTTGCCTTCCTTGTCGCCGACCGCCTTGATCAGTTCAGCGGCGGCGTTCTTGCCGGCCGTGACCTGGTCCTGAGCATAGTTGATGACGCCGCCGGCCTCTTCAACGCAGGGGAACAAGGTGTTGTAGGCGCCCATCGAGATCTTCTTCTCGTCAACGAGCTTCTTGACCAGCGCGCAATTGCCTTCGCCGGCGATGAAGAAGCCGATGCCGTTATAGCCCTGGGTGGCGGCGGCGTTGATGGCCTGGTTGACGGTCGGTACGTCGATATTGGCGCCGCCGACGATCCAGCGCACTTCGCCGCCGCGCGACTTCAGCACGTCGTTGGCGGTCTCGGCGCCCTTCTGGACCGCGACCCAGTAGGGATTGTTGGCAAAGCCGATGATCGCGATCTTGGCCTTGGTGCCGGCCTCGTTGGCGACGGGCTCGGGGCGGCCGGCGATCGGTGCAACGTCCTCGGCGAGGGCGCTGCCGGCGGCCGTCAACAGGGCGGCGGCGGAGGCGAGCGCCAGCAACGAGGCGCGCAGGCCCGGGGCCGACTTGGCGATGGTGTGGGTCATGAAGCTCCTCCCAGAGCTGTGAGGCGCGGCTTGGCTCTCTGCCATCTGCCGCTGTGTTTCCCGAAATTCGGTAGCTCGACGAGCGAGGTCGGCGTGTTTGGGCGAGGACGCCTGCGCCCGGCAAGCGCCGACACCATCCGCGTCGGCTACGTACTGATACTACATAAATTTGACGTTACAAGATCAATTAATAGCGAAACAGTCCGAAATTAATCCGGGTTCGCCCAAAACAATTGCATTGCGATACCGATTGAGTAGTGTTGCTACCGATCTGGAGACCCCTATGGCCATTGCCCCCACATCCCACCGCATCGATCCCGCCAGCGGCGTGCTGTCCGCCGCCACCGGCCGCTACGAGAAGCGCCTCGCCGATCTCGACGGCATCTACGCCGACAACGCCGCTTTCGCGGACTCCGTTGCCCGCGAGGGCGACCGCATCGTCTACTACGTCCATGAAGTGCGCCCCGCCGCCGCGCGCGGCGATCTGATCTTCGGCACCACCTTCATGGAGCCGGGCAAGATCGGGGACGAGTTCTTCGTGACGCGCGGCCATATCCACGCGATCGGCAACCGTCCCGAGACGTATTACGGCGAGACGGGCGAGGGGCTCATGTTGCTCGAATCGCCGGAGGGCGAGACGAAGATTCTCGAGATCGGACCGAGCGTGATGGTCTATGTGCCGCCGCTCTGGATCCACCGCTCGGTCAATACGGGCGCTTCGCCCCTCGTTATGAGCTTCTGCTACCCGAGCGATTCCGGCCAGGATTACGGGCTCATCGCCCGCTCCGGGGGCATGGCGAAGCGCATCGTCGCCGATGGTGCCTCATGGAAAGCCGTGCCGAACGCCGACTATCGGCCGCGCACAAAAGCCGAGATCGAAGCCATTCTCGCCACGCAGGACTGAGTGCCATGTCCATCTTCGATGCCCTTTCCGCCCATGCGGTGGTGCCGGTGATCGCGCTCGACGATCCGGCCGCTGCGCTGCCGCTTGCCGACGCGCTGATCGAGGGCGGCCTGCCGGTCGCCGAGATCACCTTTCGCACTGCTGCCGCCCGCGCCACGATCGAGGCGATCGCAAGGGCACGGCCGGAGCTTCTGGTCGGCGCCGGCACGGTGCTCGACGAGGCGCAGCTCGACCAGGCGGTCGATGCCGGCGCCCGCTTCGCCCTGTCGCCCGGCCTCGACGCCGGTGTGCTCGCCCATGCCGCCAAACGCGGCCTGCCTTTCGCACCCGGCATCATGACGCCGACCGACCTCCAGGCAGCCCTTCGCGCCGGCTGCCGGATGGTGAAGTTCTTCCCGGCCATGCCAGCAGGGGGCCCGTCCATGCTGAAGAACATCGCAGCCCCGTATCTCCACACCGGCATCCGCTTCAATCCGACCGGCGGCGTCAGCATGGACAATCTGGCGGACTGGCTCGCCATTCCGGAAGTCGCCGCCGTCGGAGGGACGTGGATCGCCACGCGCGCCGACATTGCCGCCGGCAACTGGTCGAAGATCACCGCCAATGCGCGCGCCGCCGTGGCGCGCATCGCCGAAATTCGGGGGAATTCATGAGCTACCAGCCCGCGACGCGACCGACCTTCTATTTCATCGGCGTCACCACCGCGAAATCCTCGATCATGAAGGTGTTTCCGGAATGGGCGCGCCATCTCGGCCTCGGCGACGTCGCGATCCAGGGCATCGACTTCGTGCCGCATGACGAGCCGGAGCGCTATCGCGAGGCGGTCGCCTTCCTGAGGGACGATCCGCTCTCGCTCGGCGCACTGGTGACGACGCACAAGCTCGATCTCTTCGCCGCCTGCCGTGATATGTTCGACGAGATCGACCCGCATGCACTGCTGATGGAGGAGACGAGCTGCCTGTCGAAGCGCGACGGCCGGCTGATCTGTCATGCCAAGGACCCGATCTCGTCGGGCCTCTCGATCGACGGTTTCCTCTCGCCGAACCATTTCGCCGATACCGGCGCCGAGCTGTTTTCCATGGGCGCGGGCGGCTCGACCATTGCGCTGACCTGGCACTTGATGCAGCCGTCGCGCGGCGCCGACCGTCCCTCGCGCATCGTCGTCTCCAACCGCTCGCAGTCCCGCCTCGACCATATCGAGGCGATCCATCGCGCCATCGGCGCGGACATCCCTGTCGAATATCGGTTGGCACCCCACGCACGCGACAATGACGCGATCCTCGCCGGCCTGAAGCCGGGCAGCCTCGTCATAAACGCCACCGGCCTCGGCAAGGACGCGCCTGGCTCGCCGCTCACCGACGCGGGCGTGTTTCCCGAGCGGGCTGTGGTCTGGGAGCTCAACTATCGCGGCGATCTCGTCTTCCTCGACCAGGCGCGCGCGCAGGAGAAAGAGCGGCAGCTACAGGTCGAGGATGGATGGACCTATTTCATCCATGGCTGGACCCAGGTGATCGCCGAAGTGTTCGATATCGAGATCCCGGTCTCCGGTCCCGAGTTTGACGCCATCGCCGCCATCGCCGCGCGGGCTACGGGTCGTTGACGATGAACCGGATCCTGATCACGCCGCGCTCGCTGTCGAAGGGCGGTCACCCGGCGCTCGCCATGCTCGAGGCGGCCGGCTACAGCCTCGCTATGCCGGCGCCGGGTGCCACCCCCGACGAGGCGACGCTGATGGCGGCACTCCCCGGCTGCGTCGGCTGGCTGGCCGGCGTCGAGCCGGTGAGCGAGCGCGTGCTGGAAGCGGCCGACCGGCTGCGCGTCATCAGCCGCAACGGCACCGGCGTCGACAACCTGCCGCTGCGCGCGATCGAGGATCGCGGCATCGAGCTGCGCCGGGCGGAAGGAACCAATGCGCGCGGCGTCGCCGAACTGGCACTCGCGCTGACGTTGGCGGGGCTGCGCCAGATCGTCTGGACGCATGAAGGCATGCGCAAGGGGGAATGGCCGCGCCAGATCGGCCGCGAGATGTGCGAGGTGACCATCGGCATTGTCGGCCTCGGCGCGATCGGCGCGACGATGGCACAGCTTTGCCTCGACCTCGGCGCCAGGGTGCGCGGATACGATCCCTTCGCCAATGCCGACCGCATCGTCCATCCGAATTTCGCCCGCGTCGATCTCGACGGGGCAATAACCGGCGTCGACGCGGTCAGCCTGCACGCGCCGCTGCCGGAGGACGGCCGGCCGCTGCTCACCGCCGAGCGGATCGCCGCGATGAAGCCGGCGACGGTGCTGGTCAACACGGCGCGCGCCGGCCTGGTCGATGCCGAGACCCTGCTCGAGGCGCTCGATTCCGGCCATGTCGCCTGCTACGCCACCGACGTGTTCGAGACGGAGCCGCCGGCTCACTCGTCGCTGCTCGATCATCCGAAGGTGGTGCTGACCAGCCATATCGGCGGCTTCACCGACGCCTCGGTCGAACGCTCGACCGTGCGGGCGGTCGCCAATCTCCTTGATGCGCTGGCGCAAGATGCGCATTGAGCGGCAGCGGCCGGGTTTCCCGAGGCGGGAAAGCCCGGGGCCATTCTGGCTCGGACAGGCCGGCTTCTGGATCGAGAGCGGCCAGCACCGGATCCTGATCGGCCCCGATCTGTCGGATAGCGAAGGGTCGGCTTAGCGCCGGCATTTCGGTCGAGCAGCGGCGGATACCATGTCCCAAGAGCTACCGTTCCATAGGCCTTGATTCGATGGCGGAGATGGGTTGGGAAGCGGCCAGTCTGGTATCGAGGTTTAGCGACCGCTTCGAGCCAGGAGCAGACACTGGTTCACTTCCCAACAGCGGACGGTCGGCTTTGCGCCCCATCTTTGCGAGTGCGGATCGCATTGGGCGCATTGGGCAGCTTCGCGAGGTCAAGTTCGAGCTCGATCCGCTACCTTGGAAGCCAGATGCCAACGGTAAATCCGCCCCAAGCCGTCACGGCAATCCTTGCGCTTCCGCCACGGAAGCGTTCTCGCCGGACGTTCTTGGGAAAGCTGTCATGGAGACAGAAAAGGACCTCATCGCCATCGAGTGCCGGCCCTTCGACGAACATGTTGATCCGCATCCAGTTGCGCGAGCTGGTCCCGGCAAACTCGGCCCGGGCAGTATAGCTTTGCCGGCTTGCCAGGCCGCCGAACCGGTCTTTTGCGGACCATCTTCGTCCTCGATACGCCGAGCGAGGCCTGGAGCTGGCAGGATGTCCTCGGGGCGAACAGCGTAAGCCTTATTGGAATTGCTCTCGAGCTCGAAAATCGCTTCCTGTGGGTCCGATCCGAATTGCGATGTCACCGAACCCGTAGCCAATAACTGGGTCAATTGTTGGTCGGTTGAGGCCAGATAGCGTTGCAAGGTCCGACCGGGCATTGACAAGGCCGAGGCCATATCGGACGAAAGCGAGGTCTCCGATGACACGCTTCGCGAGATCGTATTGGCGTGCATCGCCACCATGCTGGCCTCGGGACCCGCGCGGGCGATCAGGTCGGCGGCCGCCAGCGGGTCGCTCGCCTCTCCAATAAGCCGCCGCGATTTCTCAGCAACGCTCTGCGCTAGGGCTTCGATGCGCTCAGCATCGCCTGAGCGCGCTGGACTAGGCTCAGCCATTGCGGCACTTGCCTTCCAACTGAGCCAAGGCTCGGTCGAGCCGCGCGACCGGGTCGCGGCGCGGATGGCCGCGTAGCGACGGATTGCCCCTGGTTGCTCGCCGCTGCGCGCCGACGCCCAGCGCCAAGCGCAGCCATACGTGGGCGGAATGTTGATCGTCGACGCGACATCATCCGAGGCGATCGAGCTGCCAGCGGGCGATTGTCGCGTCGGGCGGCTGCTTTATCGCCTGTAGGCCGTAAAGCCACTTGCCTGCCCGCGATAGCCATTGCTGATGCGGCGGCGCAATGCCCCTCTTAAAGCGACGGGTTAGTGCCGGCCTCGCAATGGCTAAGCACGGCGAGTACGGCAACGAGTTTGAGCAGCGGGTCGGTCTCGGACTGGTCGAGGATGTCGAGAAAATCATGGGCGAGCGAGCCGCTTCCGGTCGTCAAATCGCGCAGCAGCAACCGGGTCAGCCGCAGCCGCTCGCGGATGCGCTGATCTGCTTCGTCGCCGAAGTCGGTTCGCGATGGGAGGGTAGACATCCGCTTTTGTCATCGCGTTGCCAGAAGCGGCCTGTCAAGATCTCACCCCAGTGTGGCCCACAGCGCCATCAAACTCATCCTGCCGAAGAAATATTTCCAGCGGCCGTTTCGGGGCCGGGAGCGGACAATCCGCGGTTGAGATTTCAAACGAGAAGCGGAAATGTCGCCAATTAATATCCGAGGCCGGAGCTGACCCATTGCAGGCTCGGAAGTTAACTCTACAAGTTACAAGCTCCTGCGATTGCACGGTAGCAAAGCTGCTGCTTAGTCTTGATATTGCGCTCCAGCTAACCGTTGGACTTGGATTGTATGATGAACGTCAGTTTAAACGACCTTCCGTAGAGCCGTGCAGACAGACGCAGAGGCAATCCGTCAGATTGTCCGGGCGGCTTACGCGAAGTGGGTGCCCATCATTGGACGTGAACCGCCCTATGGTTGCGGACTATGATCGCGCCGTGAAAGAGCACATCAATCTGCTCTATTCCGGACAGAGATTGGTGGGGCTGATGGAAACTGTGCAGCACCCCGATCACCTTTGGATCGAAAATATTGCGGTCGCACCTGACCCGCAAGGCAACGGCTTCGGAAAGCAGCTTTTAGCACTTGCGGAGGGGATAGCCGCAGGGGTCGAGTGTAAGGAAATCCGACTGCTTACGAATGAGGCTTTTTCATCAAACATTGATCTATGCCGGCGGACAGGCTTCTCAGTTGACCGGGAAAGAGCCATTTCATTTAGGGGGCATCACCGTCTACATGAGCAAAAAACAGTGTGACTCAGGCTCTGATTCACAATCAACACCAAGCAACCGATAATAGCAGCTTTCAGGACTGCTGACCCCAAACCCCAGCGGCGGAAATGGGGTCGGTACCTGCCATCCGCCCGCTGCCGACAACACCCGCTGTCGGGCAGCAGGTCAAACGGCGACTCAGGGGTGGAAAGCGGAACGGCGGGTTTGGGGAGCTAGAGTTTGAAAGGCGCCGTACAATTAGCGAAGCTGTTCGTGAAACAGAATTGGCAATTCTGTCTCAAGCCCCATCCAGATGCCTGTCGCATCAGCTATCGGGTGAAGCGAGCGCCTCTGTTCGCTGCCACCACACCACATATCAGTGTCGGCTCTAGCCGGAGCCCGGACGCCGCGACCATCTTTCGCGAGGAGACGTTAGTAGCCGATACGAGCTCGTATATGTGGGTGGCGTCGAGGTCGCGAAAGGCACTCACAACCATCCGTGCATTAATGTAATTACCGAGGCCTCTTCCCCTCTGCGATTCCAATACGGCGACGAGTCCTCCCCAAGCATATCGGTGATAGGGGCTGTGGGCATTGTGAGGCAGGTAACAATGTGCGGCCGCCACTATCTCCCCGTCCCAGTCGCCGATGACTGAGGTCGTCGCCGGGCCAAGGGCCCCGGTGAGTAGTGAGCCAGAGAACGGAACGACCCCCGCCGCGTTCATCAACCCCTGAATCTGTTTGATATATTTGCTTTCGGGATCGGTTGGTCGGTCAAGTTCGACCAACCCGTCTGGTAGCCCACGAGCTAGGATTGCTTCCGCAGCGGTGAGCGCAGCGGCGCGCGAGGCAAGGAAGACATCCCACGTATCGAAGCGATAATCCTGTCCTAGCAGCCGAGCGCCGATCTGGTCAGCCTGGTTGGTGGAGAGAAGGCGGAATCCACAGATGCCGTCACGATCTAGAAACTCGGCAACCCGATCCCATCCCAATTTGTTGGGGTCATCACAACCCATGGTGCGGCCCGTTTGACACGCGCCGGGTGTCTTGTCGAACAAGTCAGCGTTCGCCTCGGCCTGCCTTTGCAAGCGCTGTTGCTCCTCCGAACCGAAGTAACCTGACATCACGTGCTCTCTCAATAAGAAGACCTTACCGAGCCCAGAAACATCCCCAACGACTGGTGCGTGGTCCGCTTCCACGCTCGTCGCCGGTCCAATCGTAAACTGGATACTACAATTCAGTTTCAGATCGGAGGTCCGCTTTGGAGCGATGACGGAAACGAGGCGAACGGCCGAGATGGGGTCGGAGGCGGAACGGCTGCTATCTGCACACCGCCAGCCAAAATCGGCCAGTCCGCCCCCGGCCCTATATCGGACGCCCGGACACGCGCTTTGTGAGGTCTCCTATTGGCGCAAGGCAGACGAATTTCGGATGCGCGTGCCATTGCGCCAGGCCACGGAACGTCACGGACGCCGTGACCTCGCCACTTCAATGCGAGAATATGATCAATCGGCGCCGACCCAGCGCGCTGCGGCCTCCGCCGTATCCTGGGGACGGGTGTTGAAGGCGATCGCCGCCTTCGGAGCGCCCTTGTGGATAGCGTTCACGACCCGCTCAAAGAACGGCAACCCTTTGGGCGGGATGCGCAGGCCACCACCGATCACCACGCAGTCATAATCCGCCTTCGCCAGTTGCGCGGCCAGCATGGCGATGCCGCTGTCGTCGGGCGCGATCATGCATAGGTCTTTGTCCCAACCGCGCTCGCGCATGGACGTCTCCGCAACCTCGAATCCCTCGCGGATTTTCTCAGCATTGAAGCCGGGCGGCAGGGAGGGATCGGAAAAGTCAACGGTTTCGGGCGTTTGCCCGACAAACAATACGCGCGTCATGATCAGGCTCCTTTGAGCGGGTTGGACAGAACGACGTTGTCAGCCGGGGCAACGAGCCTCCGGCGGAGGAAGTCGCTGATGGCGTTCACGGACTGCTCGGCGGCCACAAACTGGCCGAGGGAGGATTGGAACACATGCGGCATGCCTTCCCAGACCGACAGCGCAATCTCGACGCCCGCCGCCCGCGCCCGGTCGGCGTAACGGACGGAATCGGCGAGCAGCACTTCATTGTCGCCGACATCGATTTTAACAGGTGGCAGGCCGTCGAGACCTGCACGGAGCGGCGACGCCCTGGGGTTCGTGGGATCCTCGCCTTGGAGATACATGTCGGCGAAACCTTGGAGCACGCCGCGCGTGAAGATCGGGTCCGCCTCCGCTCGCGTCTCGAAGCTCTCGCCGGTGAGCGCCAGATCGGTCCAGGGCGACATCACTGCCGCACCGGCCGGAAGCACCGTGCCCTTGGCGTTTTCAGAGGCGAGGATCGACAGCAGCGACAGCGTCAGGCCGCCGCCCGCCGAGTCGCCCACGACCAAGATCCGTTCGGCCCCTTCCGCGACCAGACCGCGATAGGCCGCGACGACATCGTCGATCGCGGCCGGGAACGGATGCTCGGGCGCCAAGCGATATTCGGGGACGAAGGCATTCGCGCCGACGCGCGCCGCGATCTGGCCCGCGAAATGGAGGAACACCTCTGCCGAGCCGAGCACGTAACCGCCGCCGTGGATGTAGAGCATGTGCGCGTCCGCTCGCGCATTCGCCGGCCGTAGCCAGAAGCCCGCAATCCCGCCAACGGTCGCGGCCTCAACCTGCACATCCGCCGCGGCGGCCGTGGCGGCAATCATGGCGTCGAACATCGGCCGCGCCTCGGGACCGAGCGGCTCGCCCTTATGGGCCGAGGCAGCCTCGCGCATCGCGGCGACAGCCGGAGCGTCGTCGGGCGATAGAGGTTGGATTGTCATGATGGCAGGTCTCCTTCCTGGGGGAGGGGGTTCAGGCAGTCGCCCATTGGGCGGCGGCTTCCCTGGCAAAAGCGGCATAGGAGCGCGGGGCATGACCGAGCAGCTTGGTCAGGCGCGCGAGGTCGTCCGCGGCCGCCACCGCGCCTTCCGTCTGATAGCGGCTGAACATCAGGCGCAGGTCGAGCGCGTGCCAGGCGGGGAGCATGGTCTTCAGACGTTGCTCCATGATGGCGAGATCGTCACCGCCATAGCGAACCGGGCGTCCGAGCGCTTCGCTCCAGATGGCCGCGATCCCTTCGCCCGTCAGGCCGTCGGGGCCAACCAGGGCGTAGGTCTCGCGGCCAAGCGGTGCCGCAGCCTGCTCGCGGCGTACCAGTTCGATGGCTGCGGCCTTGCCGATGTCGCGGATATCGACCATCGAGACGCCCTTCGCGCCAATCGGTGAGCCATAGACGCCGGCCTTCAGAAGTCCGTCCTTCTGGCGCAGATCGTTCTGGATGAAATAGGCCGGGCGCAGGATCGTCGCCGGCAGATCGAGCGCCTCGATCATGCGCTCGGCCGTATATTTGCCGGCGAAATGTGGCACGTCGGCATAGGCGTCGCCGCCGAACACCGAGAGATAGACGATGCCCTTGACGCCGGCCTCGCGGGCGACCGTCAGCGTCAGCATGGCTTGTGTCAGTTCATCTGCGACATTCGGGGCGAGCACGAACAGCGTGCTGACGCCTTCGAGGGCCGCGCGCACCGAATCCGGGTCGGCGAGGTCGCCGCGGACCGCCATCAAGCCAGCGGGGAGCTGCGCCGTTTCTGGCGAGCGCGTCAACGCGCGGATATCGACGCTCAGACCTTGAAGATGCGCCAGTACCTGCCCCCCGATCGTCCCCGTACTGCCCGTGACGAGAATGGTCATGGCGAAATCTCCTCTGGAGGGTAAAGTTGCCGGTGATCACCACGGCCGTGCCGGCTTTCACAGGCCGGCTCTCGATCCGGCACCGGCGGCAAGTTCTTCGAAATAGCTGCCCAGTGTGCGCGGCTCGCGGCCCAGAATGGCGGCGAGCGTCAGCGCGCTACCGCGCAGACCAATGCGATCATAGTGGTCGAACATCGGGCGCAGCGCCTGCGTATTGGCAGGAAGCGTGCGCGGATCCATCCGTTGGGGCACAATCTCACGGCCCAGCACCTCGCCGATAAGCGCTGCAACGTCATGCCGATTCAGCCATCCCGTGGCGCACAGCTCGAACGTTCCATACAGAAGCCGATCCTGCGTCAACGCGATCGCGGCCGCTTCGGCAACATCGCGATAGTCGACCCGGCTGAAGCGGGTGTCATTCGACCAAGGCTCGGCGACGACCCCGGTCCTGACGATCCCGTCCCAAGCCCCGGCAAAGTTCTGAAACAGCACGGTCGGATGCAGGAAGGTGTATTCGAGCGCCGAATTGAGGACCGCATTCTCGACCGGCGCCTTCAGCGCGTGGTTGGGAAGGCCGCTCAACACCGGATGAATGACCGATGAGAACACGAAACGACGAACGCCGGCCGCGATCACAGCATCGACAAAGGCGTTGCCTACGGTAGCCTCTTCGGGAAGCGCAACCGGTGCGATGTAGAAGACGCGATCAACGCCCCGAAGCGCGGCGGCGACGCTCGCACGGTCGGTCAGATCGCCGAGCACGACGTCCTGCGCACCTGCCTTGCGAACGGCAGGCTCGTCGCGAGCGTGATGGATCATCGCGCGGATCTTGGCGCCCCTTTGCGCCAATTCGGGAACGACGAGCCCGGCGAACTTGCCGCTCGCGCCCACGACCAAGATTGTTTCAATCATCAGGTCAATCCTCGCGTTTTGGTGGCGAGACTATGCTGTCGCATGCCGAGATCGTTGCACCTAGGTTTAGTTTGCCGTCGATATTGGACAGACTGTGCCGATAAGTGCGACAATGCAGCATGTTGGACATCAACTCCTTGCAGATGTTCGAGAAGGTCGCGTCGCTGAAGAGCTTTACGGCGGCAGCGCGCGCACTTGGCATGCCGAAATCCAACGTCAGCCGCGCGATCGCCCGGCTGGAGGCGCAACTCGGAACCCGATTGTTCCAGCGGACCACGCGCGACGTCGTGCTGACACCAACAGGGCAGGCGCTGCTCGAACGCAGCACCGATATCATCGCAAATCTCAGTGATGCATTGGACTATGTCCGCAGCCTCGCGGGGCAGCCGCGCGGTCTGCTGAAGATCAGCGCGGGCGTTGGGTTCGGCGTCAATGTGCTCGCCGAGCAATTGCCTGGGTTCCTTCTGCTCTATCCCGATATCGAAATCTCGCTGGATCTCGACAGCCGCCCCGCCGACCTCGTAGCGCAGGCGGTCGATGTCGCGGTCCGCATGGGGCCGCTGCCGGATTCGGGGATGGTCGCGGTGAAGCTCGGCGAGATACGCCGCTATCTTTGCGCCGCCCCCTCCTATCTTGAGCGCCGAGGGAGACCGTCATCGATCGACCATCTTGCGGGACATGAGACGATCGATATGCCGGGCCCGGATGGCAGGGCGAGGCCCTGGACCTTTTCCCGGGGAAAGGAGACCGTGCGCGTCGAAGTCAAGCCGCGCCTCTCGGTCAATGAAGCGCTCACCATTCACCGCTTGGTTGCCAACGGTGCCGGATTGGGACTCTTGAGCGGCTATATCTGCGCGCCGCAGATCCTAGCGGGGCAGCTTGTCGATATATTGCCGGACTGGTCCCCGCCGGCTGTCGAGGTCAACCTGGTGTTCCCAAGCCGCCGCGAACTGTCGCCCGTCGTGCGCGCCTTCGTCGACTATATGAAGGAAGTGAGCCGTCCTGGAAGCCTATGGATGAAAGATACGCTGACCTTGTAGAAAGTCTCGTTGTTGGCAGAAATGAAGCGAGGCATAAAAACTCAACGCTGATCCACTGCCAATCAGATCGCGACTCTTCGAATTCAAGACGGGAGATCGCAGATCGCCCGCGTTGTAGGCGCCGCTATACTTGGAGGGATCGTCTGGGGAATAGCTGCCGCCAAACCCCAGACAGCTTGCATCGGCTACGCCACGTTCCGCCGTATCGGGAGAGCCGTGCAGGAAGAGAACAGCGGGGCCCTCGCCCTGTTCAACGACGGGGAGCGAGGCACCGTTGGCCTCGATTGCCCAGTGGCGCACGGGATGGTCCCCCCGCGCTTGCCAATACATCGCTAGGGTTGTTTATCTTCTGGTCCATTCTGGGGTTGATCCGAGCCGCGCGACCTGTGTGGAATTGGCTCCAACTCGAAAACCTCGCCGCCTGCGGCTCGTAGCCGGTCCAGGTAATGAGAGTGATTGATGAGTTGGGCTGGAAAATAGAGGCCTGGTTGCGGCGCATCGCCGGCGAGGCCCGCCAGGCGTTCCAGGACGAGCGCGACACCCAAGCCGGTCAACGGCATCTGTCCGCCGGGGTGAATGATCGCGTGACGCTTCGTAAGGGGTCGTCCCGCGTGATCCTGTCCCGCAAGATTGATGATGATCTCCGTGGACATTGCGCCGCCGGCACGTCGGGACGAGCTGGTTCCCATGGCGAGGTCGAATCGGACGTTGGGTGCGCCGGTCGCATGAGCGAGCAGCAAGACGTCGTTAGGCGAAAAGATATTGGCGTCCATTTCTGTGCCGTCTACTGCGCGCACCCTAGACGTCGTACTTTCGCCACTGCACCACCGCCACGCCCCATCTCTCCGGAGGACAGCGGTGGCGCCCGCGTAAATCTGGCGCTCAAGATCCATACGCGCCGCGGGTCCGAACACATCCTGTTCGTCCAGCACTGCCTCGATGCGAATGTCATCGACACGTCTGAATTCCTGAGCGAACAGCAGTGAAGGCACGCTGGCTGTGCCAACCAGCCACTCGGTACCCAGGACGACTGGTGCGGCGGCAGGCTGGTGCATGAAAGCGGCCGTTTCCAAGCCCAGCTCACCGATACTAGTTGCGATGCTGACGTGCCCGGCTTTCCTTTGCTGAGCCCAGCGGAGAACTGCCCCCGTCTCATCGCTGAAAAGCGTTGCGACGGCCGAGACGTGGAGTTCGCCGAGCCCCAGCTTGGGGTCAGCCAGATCAACTGCGACTGGCGACGCGCCCTCGACAGCCGCAGCAGCCCGACCCGCACTTTGCTCGTCTCGACCACCGATGAGGATAGGGACATCGCGATTGAGCTTCCGCAGGAAGCGGGTGGCCCACCGGCCAACTTCACCCGCCCCGCCGATTATCAAAACAGGCGCTTGCCCACTTCCAGAAATTATTGACATAACGATACCGCCTGCGCTATTAATACCTACATATCGTAGGTTACTAAAAGTAGATTCGCAAGTGGAAAAGTCAAATGCCACGGTCGATAGCCGCAGCGTGGGCCGTCTCTCAAAATCTGAACGGCGGCAGCAACTGCTTGAAACGGCGCGTTTGATCGTGCGCGAAGAAGGTGCAGATCGGCTGACGCTGGCCCACTTGGCAGTGCGCGCTGGCGTTTCGAAGCCCGTGACTTATGAGCACTTCGAGACCAGAACGGGATTGCTTATTGAGCTCTATCGATGGATCGACACGGAGCGCCTCACTGCGTTTCGTATAGCAATGGCTCAGGGAAGTCGGCCAGCCAAGCAGACCATTTTGGCTTTAGCGAAAGCCTATCTGGCTTGCGGAACCGACCAGGGCGACGAATTTCATTCGGTGGGCGCTGCCCTCGCTGGGAGCGAGGAAAAGTTGACCGTTTACCAAGAGCTGGTCGACAACGTGGTTGAGATGTTCGTAGCCGTTTTACGGCCTCACTCCAGCCTGCAGGCGGAAGCGCTGGCATTGGCGAGCATGGCCTTGGTTGCTGCAGGAGACGCGTTGACGAGTGCCGTCACGCGTGGGAACTGCTCCGCTTCGGAGGCGGCTGAAGTGTTTGCGACCCTCATAGGGGCTGTGGCTCACGACCAACCCTAAGAGCCTCTGCGGCAGTCTACGGTTCGCTTTTGCAAGGTGATCCGTTAGGGAAATAGCCGCGGCATCACCGCCCACACAGTGGCGCTCGGCGCCGCGCTACCGATTGCCTGCGATCTCGTCCGTGACACGGCGGAGGTCAATAAGCAGTTCGCGGACATGATCGCCCCGGGCCGGGTCGGCGTCCCTGGCGACATCGGTAAAATGATCGCTAGCCCGTCATCCACCGACAACTATTAGATCACCACCTAGCGCATCGAAGTCTCTGGCGGCTAGTCACTATGGGCGCAAAGCGGACCTGCGGTCGCGCGGGCAAGGTAATTCGGGGCCACCGATGGCAAAGTGGTGAACTGCCATAGGTTTTTTGAAGCGACCGCTTTGCGCCGTCATTCACGACGGACAGCAGCGCAGGGGCGCGTCCTGAAAGCCGCCACCGATCCCGTGCCGCCGTCGAGCCGATGCGTAGGAATGGAATGGCGATAGGTGGCGGAAGCCGTCCTGAGCCGCTTCGTAAACTGCCGCAATCGTAAGGCGACCGGGCGGGTTGCCATTCGATCCGGATTGGAATACCAATAATGTACCTAACGTATTCCAATACGAAAGTGTGCAGATGCCGGACGTGCGTTCAAGCATTGTGTTCTATCTGAACGATCAGCGTCTGGAGCTGGCGGACGTCGCGCCGGACCGCACTTTGCTTGATTTCCTGCGACTTGAGCGCGTGCTGCGCGGCACGAAGGAAGGCTGTGCGGAGGGGGATTGCGGGGCCTGCACGGTGCTGGTCGGTCGGCTCGACGCGACGGGCCTCACCTATGAGAGCGTGAATGCCTGCATCCGCCTCATGGGGTCGCTGGATGGCTGCCATGTTTTGACGATCGAGCATCTGTCGGGCGAAGGTGGCGTCCTGCATCCGGTTCAGCAGGCCATGGTCGACCAGCATGGCAGCCAGTGCGGCTTCTGTACGCCCGGCATCGTCATGTCGCTCTACGCGATGTGGCTGGACAATCCCGTGCCGCAGCGTGCCGATATCGAGACGGCGCTGCAGGGCAATCTCTGCCGCTGCACCGGCTATGCGCCGATCCTGCGCGCCGCGGAGGCGATCTCCGCCTATGGCGCGGCGGATTCCGACGCGCTCCGGGTCGCGAGCGTCGACATGGCGTCGAAGCTGGTGGCCTTGCAGGACGGGCGCCGGGTGGATGTTCGTTCTGGCGGGGGCCGGTTCCTCGTTCCGGTCGACACCGACGATCTCGCCTCGATCCTGGTCGAACAGCCTGAGGCAACCCTGGTGGCCGGATCGACAGATGTCGGGCTCTGGGTCACGAAGTTCCTGCGCCCGATCTCGCCCGTCGTCTTCATCGGCCATCTAATGCAGGACGTCAGCGTAGGCGACAGCTCGATCCGCCT
This sequence comes from Kaistia sp. UC242_56, assembly GCF_044452255.1. NCBI lineage: Bacteria > Pseudomonadati > Pseudomonadota > Alphaproteobacteria > Hyphomicrobiales > Kaistiaceae > Kaistia > Kaistia sp. UC242_56. The sequence goes on along the minus strand of NZ_JBIOAN010000001.1, from coordinate 416,577 downwards.
TGGCGCCGGCTTGAGCTATGGCCGGGCACGCAAAACGATCGCGTTCCATCTGCCGCAACTGCTCCCATTGTGGGACCGCATCGGGGGCGCGCAGGTCCGCAACATGGGAACCATTGGCGGCAATATCGCCAATGGCTCGCCGATCGGGGACACACCACCGCCGCTGATCGCGCTCGGAGCGGAACTCATGCTGCGCCGGGGCAGCAGCAGGCGGACGGTTCGGCTCGAGGACTATTTCCTGTCCTATGGCCGACAGGACCGCGCGCCGGGCGAGTTCATCGAGAGCATCACCGTGCCTTTGCCGCATGCCGCCGACCGGCTCGCCGCCTACAAGGTCAGCAAACGCCGCGATGAGGACATTTCCTCCGTGCTCGGCGCATTCCGTCTCCGCGTCGAGGGTGGCGCCGTCACCGATGCGGTGATTGCCTATGGCGGCATGGCGGCGACCCCGCGCCGCGCCCGGGCGGTCGAGGCAGCGCTGGTCGGCAGACCCTGGACGATCGCGACGGTGGAGGCGGCACTTGCCGCGTATCCCGACGATTTCGAGCCGCTCTCGGACTGGCGCGCTTCTGCCAACTACCGGATGCTGGTGGCGCGTAACCTGCTCGTCCGGTTCTTTTACGAGCACGACGGCAGTTCGGCGCAAAGCCGTGGTCAGGCGGTGCTCTCGTGACGATCCGCGAAACCATCCGCGCCGCGGGCGGGATGCATACGCCGCAGCGCCACGATTCCGCGCACAAGCATGTCTCGGGAACTGCTGATTATATCGATGATCTGATTGAGCCGGCGGGCACGCTGCATGTGAGCCTGGGACTTGCGACGATTGCGCATGGCGAGATCCTCTCGATGGACCTGGATTCGGTGCGCGCCGTGCCGGGCGTCGTGGGAGTCCTGACGGCGGCGGATATTCCCGGCGCGCGCGACATCAGCCCATCGCACAAGAATGACGAGCCCGTCTTTGCGGTCGATCTCGTCGCTTTTCACGGCCAGCCTCTCTTCGCCGTTGTCGCAACAACACGCGACATCGCGCGCCGTGCGGCGCGGCTGGCAAAGGTCTCGTATCGCGAGCGCCCGCCGATCCTCGACGTCGCGGCGGCCCGTGCAGCGGGCGGCGCGCTGGTGACGCCGGGACTCACCCTCGAACGGGGCGATGCCGAGACTGCCTTGGCGCAGGCGCCGCGCCGGTTGGCCGGGTCGATGGCCATCGGCGGCCAGGAACATTTCTATCTGGAGAGTCACATCGCGCTGGCGATCCCCGGCGAGGACCGGGACATGACGGTCTATTCGAGCGCCCAGCATCCGGACGAGGTCCAGCGCATGGTCGCGCGCGTCCTCGGCGTGCCGGCGCACGCCGTCAATGTCATCATCCGGCGCATGGGCGGCGGCTTCGGCGGCAAGGAATCGCAGAGCAATCTGTTCGCCTGCGTTGCGGCCATCGCGTCGCGGGCGTTCGGGCGTGCCGTCAAGCTCAGGCCCGACCGCGACGACGACATGACCATGACCGGAAAGCGGCACGACTTCGTCGTCGACTATCAGGTCGGCTTCGATGATGAGGGCCGGATCGAGGGGGTCGACGCAGTCTTCGCGGCGCGCTGCGGCCATTCCGCCGATCTGTCGCGCGGCGTTACGGACCGCACGCTCACCCATGCCGACAATGCCTATTTCTTTCCAGCCGTTCGCCTGCGCTCGCTGCCACTGCGCACGAACACGGTCTCGAACACGGCATTTCGCGGCTATGGCGGTCCGCAGGGCATGCTCGCCTGCGAGCGCTGGATCGCGGAGATCGCCTACGCACTCGGCAAGGACCCGCTCGAGATCCGCAAGGCGAATTTCTATGGCGAGACGGATCGCAACGTGACGCCCTATCACCAGACGATCGGCGACAATATTCTCGCGCGGCTGGTCGGCGAGCTCGAGGCGAGCGCGGACTATTCGCGTCGGCGGGCGGAGATCCTGGCCCATAATCGCGGTTCGGCCATCCGCAAGCGCGGTATCGCGCTGACGCCGGTCAAATTCGGCATCAGCTTCACCATGCTGGCCCTCAACCAGGCCGGCGCGCTGATCCATGTCTATCGCGACGGTTCTGTCCAGCTGAACCATGGTGGCACGGAGATGGGGCAGGGGCTGCACACGAAGATCGCGCAGGTCGTCGCCCAGACGCTGCAGATCGACATCGCGCAGGTAAAGGTGATGGCGACCGCGACCGACAAAGTCCCGAACGCCTCGTCGACCGCCGCGTCCAGCGGTTCGGACCTCAACGGCATGGCGGCCGCCCATGCGGCAGAGCAGATCCGGGACAGGCTCATCGAGTTCGTCGTCGGGAAATATGGCGTCGAACGCCAGGCTGTCCGCTTCGAGGCGAACGCGGTGCTTGTCGGCGACCTTCGGATCGGCTGGCCGGAACTGGCGGAGCAGGCTTATCTCGCGCGCATTCCCCTGTCGGCGTCGGGCTTCTACAGCACCCCCGGCATCCACTGGAACCGCGATGCGGGCAGGGGGAATCCCTATCTCTACTATACCTATGGCGCCTCCTGTTCCGAGGTGACGGTCGACACGCTGACCGGCGAGTACAGCGTCGACCGCGTGGACATCCTTCACGACGTCGGTCGCTCGCTCAATCCGGCGATCGATATCGGACAGATCGAAGGCGGTTTCGTGCAGGGCATGGGTTGGCTGACCACCGAGGAACTCTGGTGGGACGGCAAGGGCAGGCTGCGCACGCATGCGCCCTCGACCTACAAGATCCCCGTCGCCTCCGACATACCGAAAATCTTCAACGTGAAGCTGGCGGACTGGTCCGTGAACCGGGCGACCACGATCGGGCGCTCGAAGGCGGTCGGCGAGCCTCCCTTCATGCTGGCGCTCTCCGTGTTTGAGGCGCTGGGGATGGCGGCGGCGAGCGTCGCCGACTACAGGATCGCACCGCGCATGGACGCGCCGGCGACGCCGGAACGCGTGCTGATGACGATCGAGCGGCTGAAGCGCGAGGCAGGGGCGACGCCTGCGTCGCCTTGAGTCACTACCAGGGCAGCACTTTGCCGACGCGGTCGAGCAACGGGCTGCCTTCAGGCGGGCTCGGCGCGGTGGCGATGGTCGCGAGCAGACCGGCATCGATCCCAGGCGGGGTATCGAGCGCGATGGTAAGGCAGGTGATCTCCGGATGCCATTCGACAGAGAGGCAGCGCCAAAGCGCATGGGCTGCCGCGCGGAAAGGCCGTTCGAGATAGGTGCCCGCGCGATCCGGAATCGTCATTCCCGCGTCGGAGCGGGTCAGCAGCACCAGCTTGCCATGCGCCGCGACGAGCGCCGGCCTCAGGATATTGGCGATGTGGAACGGTTTGAAGGCGAGCCGCTGCAGCCCTGCCTCGAATTCGGTCCGCTGCAACTCCGCCGCTCGCCGGCGAGGGGCCCGGAAATCGTCGGCGAAGATCAGGATGTCGATCGGCCTGTCGGCCAGATCTGCCGTCGCCGGCTCCGAGTCACCATCGAGAGGGAGCCGGGAAACCTGCGCGCCCGAGTTCCGATAGAGATCGGCGAGCGCCGCGCCGGTCGCGGTCTCGCTTCCGGCGATCACGACATGGAGCCTTGGGGCCATTCCGCGTACTTCTCCTGCCGTCACCATGGAACGTCCATTCCGTCGAAGCCGATGCAGCGGCCGGTATCGGCGATCGTCAGGCGTTCGACCACGGCGCGCATCCCGGCGACGCTGACCGCGACCTCCATGCCCTGGTGATCGGTCATGTCCGTCTTGACGAAGCCCGGCCGCAACAGCGCGCAGGTGATGCCATCCTCCCGCCATTCGTCGGCGAGGGACCGCCACATCGCGTTGAGCGCCGTCTTCGAGGCGCGATAGCAATATTGCGTGCCCCAGTTGTTTGAGGCGATTGAGCTCATGAGGCTCGACATACCGATAGCGAGGCGACGCTCGCCGGCCAACAGATTGGGCTTTAGGGCGGCCATGAGCAGGATCGCGCCGAGCGCGTTGGTGTCGATGACCCGATGCATTTCGGGCCATGTCACCGCCTCGGTCGGGAGCGTGACGTCCCCGGATATGCCGGCATTGGCGATCACTGCGTCGAGCGCGACGTCTCGGAGCGCTTCGGCCAGCGCCGCGATCGATGCGTCATCCGTGATGTCGAGCTGAAGGGCTTCGATTCCGGCCTCTGCAAGTATCTGCTGTCCGTTTGCATCTCGCGCCGTCGCCAGCACGGTCCAGCCGGCGTCGGTAAACTGGTGGACGAATTCCCGGCCGATCCCGCGATTGGCGCCGGCAATCAGTATGGCGCTCATGTTCGTCTTGTCCCCAGGATGAAGTCGATGATCGCATCGCGGACATTGTCGAGATGCTGGCCCATCAGGCGGCGCGATCTCTCCGGATCGTCGCCGGTCACGGCGTGGAGCAGCTCGAGGTGCTCCGTCGCACCCGGCAGCATACGATGCGGTATTCGCGACGTGTTGAAGATGTGGGTTCGGCGCCGGAGGTCGCGGATCGCCGCCTCGAGCATGGGATTGCCGGCTGCCTCCGCGATCGTGCCATGCACCATTTCATCGACTTTCCAATGTTGTGCCGGCGTGGTCTGGGGGGACTGGACGAGGACATCGATTGCCGCCGCCACCGCTTCCGCCTTCTCGACAGTGACGCGGCCGGTTGCGCGAGCCGCAGCCTCGATTTCGAGGATTCGCCGCAGGTCCAGCAGGCTGACATATTTCTCGACGCCGACGTCGCAGACGACGAGCGCGCGCCCTTGGCCGCGCGTGGCTAGCGACTCGGTCTCCAGCCGGCCGAGCGCTTCCCGCACGGGTGTGCGGGAGATCATCAGCATCTCTGCAAGCTTTCGTTCCTGGAGGACCGCCCCGGCCTGAAGCTTCCCCGCCAGCATCAGCTCCAGGATCTGGGCATAGGCGAAGTCACTCAGGCTGACCTCGGCAGTGCCTCGGGCGTTACGCCCGGACGTCTCGACTGCGGCGATGTGCAGATCCATGAATATCCTCGTTTTTCGAGTGGTAGACCAATGACATACCGAGTGTCAATGATTGGCATTTCGTCATCTCATGCCGAAAGAAGCATCATTTACCGGTCTTGACGATATTTGTGTTCCATTGGTATTCCATTGGGGTACCCAAAGAGTCAGCTCTGCATAGGGAGATCGAAATGGCTATCCAGCCTTGGCGCGCCACCTGCATTCAGATCGGAAGCGTCGTGGCGAGTGATGCCACGACCCGTGAGGAGGCCTGGACGATCATCGAAGGCAACCTCGCGAACGCGATCGCCCATATCGAGGCGGCCTGTACAGGGCCGACACCGCCGCGGCTGGTGGTGCTGCCGGAATTCGCGTTCCAGGGCCCGCCTCGCGCGACGCCGGTCCGGGACTGGATCGAGCGCGCCTGCGCCACGATCCCCGGTCCGATCACGGAGCGACTGGCCGACGTGGCGCGCCGCTTCGGAATCTACGTCGCCGGCAATCATTTCGAGGTCGATCCGCGCTGGCCGGACCGCTATTTCAATTCCTCCTTCCTGCTCGATCCCGACGGCGCGGTGATTCTGCGCTACCGGCGCATCAACACGGCCAGTTGGACTTCGCCGCACGACATTCTCGACGAATACACCGCCGCCTATGGCGAGGACGGCATTTTCCCGGTCGCCGATACCGAACTGGGGCGACTGGCCATTTTCCCCTGCGGCGAGATCATCGTGCCGGAGCTATCGCGCGTCTTCATGATGCGGGGTGCGGAAGTGCTGCTGCACCCCTCCAACGAGCCAATCAGCGCGCGCTCGGAGGCCGCCAAGATCTGCCGGGCAGCGGAAAACATGTGCTACCTGATCAGCACCAACGTCGCCGGCGGTATCGGCTTTTCCCTAACGGGGGACGAGAAAGGCGGCCAGTCGCAGATCGTCGACTACAACGGCAATTACCTGGCGTTCGAGGCCGCTTCTGACGAGAGCGTTGCGGCGAGCGCGATGATCGATATCGAGGCCTTGCAGGCGGGGCGGCGCGATACCGGCATGGGGAATTCGCTGCTGCGCTCGCGTTGGCACATGTATCAGTCGCACTTCGCGGCGGCGGAGATCTATCCCGCCAACGCGCTCTTGCAAAAGCCGATCACTACGCTCGCCGATCTCGTGCCGGTGCACGAAGCCGCGATCGCCAATGCGACCAAGGCGGGCATCCTGCGCTAGCAGACAACGGGGGAGGCGGGCATGATCATCGGCCAGGGAGCCAGCCGGCACGAGCCCGGGACATCGATCGTGCGGGGGCGCCACGTGCTGCTGCGCGCGATCGACGACGACAACGTCGAAACGCTGAATGACGGCGGTGTCCTGCAGGTTGCAGGACGGATCACGGAGATCGGCGCCTTCGCCGATCTCGCCGCGCGCCACCCCGGCGTCGAGGTCATTGGTGACGGCAACAGTCTCGTTATCCCGGGTCTGGTCAACGGCCATCATCATGTCGGCATGACGCCGGTGCAACTCGGCAGCCCCGATCTGCCGCTCGAACTCTGGCTGACGCACCAGTGGCGTCACCGCAGCCCCGATCCTTATCTCGATACGCTCTATTCGGCCTTCGAGCTGATCGCCTCCGGCGTCACCGCCGTGCAGCATCTTGGCCGCATGCAGCCCGCGCCGGTCTCCGGCTGGGTGGCGAGCGCCGACGCGGTCATCAACGCCTATCGCGATATCGGCATGCGGGTCAGCTATGCCTGCTGCAATCGAGACCAGCATCGGTTGGTCTACCAGGACGATGAGATCTTCGTCGCCTCGCTGCCGGGTGAGATACGCGACGAGACGGCTGCTTTCCTGCAGCGCTCGCACTTTCGGCTCGAAGACTTCGAGGCGGACTATCTTGGTCCGATGATGGAGCGCTTCGGCGGCGCGCAGGACCCGCTGGTTCGGCTCTGGCTCGCGCCGATCAACCTTGAGCGCGCATCGGATCGGCTGCTGGCGCTGACCGCCGACTGGGCGCGCAAATATGGCGTGGGCATCCACCTTCATTTGTCGGAGACGGTCTACCAGCACGCCTTCTCGCAGCGCCGTTTCGGCAAGTCTTCCGTCGCCCATCTGGCCGATATCGGCTTGCTGGGACCGCACCTGACTCTCGGTCACGGGACCTGGGTCGACGAAAATGATCTCGATCTCATTCATCGTCACGGCGTCTGCATCTGCCACAATGCCAGCTCGAACCTGAGGCTGCGTAGTGGCATCGCCCCCGTGAGCGAGTTCCTCAAGCGCGGCATTCCGGTTGCCCTCGGCATCGACGAGGCGGGCCTGAATGACGATCGCGACATGCTGCAGGAGATGCGGCTCGTCAAACATCTCCATTGTGTGCCTGGCCTCTATGAAACCCCGCTGACGCCCGCGCAGATTTTCCGCATGGCGACGGAGAATGGCGCCAATGCCTGCGGCTTCGGCGCCGAAATCGGCTCGATCGCCGTCGGCAAGCGGGCCGATATGGCGGTGCTTGACTATCGCGCCATGACGCGGCCGTTCACGGCCGAAGCCGTTGCGCCTGTCACGGCCCTGATCCATCGCGCCAAGACCGAGCATGTCAGGGCGACCATGATCGAGGGGCGCGTCGTCTATCGCGACGGTAGCTTTACCTTCGTCGACAGGGACGCGACGCTCGATCGGCTCGCGGCGGATCTGGATCGGCCCGATCGTCCGGACGAACAAACCCGGGGTCACCTTTCAACCCTTCTCCTGCCTCATATTCAAGAATTCTACCGGGACTGGGAACTGCCGAGTTCAGAGCCCTGGTATCGGCTGAACGGACGTTGACGCAATCTGCGGCACCAAGGTCGCGGCGGCGCTGTGCGAGCAGAAAATCCCTAGTTCCGAGAACGGCCTAGCATCGATTCCGGCCGCCGCCGATGCTGCCGTTTTCCTAGCGTTATGCTCAAAATATGGACAAGCATAATTACTGGACAAACGCGGGACAGATTGGATTGACTCCAGATATTCCCGTGGCATACCATTTGAATGCCAAGCCGAAAAAGGCGGAGCAGGGGAACGAAAGATGACGAAATTCATGCGGGTTACCGCACCGATTGCGGCGCTGGCGATCGCCGGCGTACTCAGTTTCTCGCCAGTTCTCGCGCAGGATCTCAAGAAGGTGAACCTGCGCCTGGCCTACATCACGGGCGGTGTCGACGCGCCGACTTTCGTCGCGGCTGATAAAGGTTACTTCGCCGCCGAGGGTCTCGACGTCACCATTACCGACGGCAACGGCAGTACCGGGACGATCAAGGCCGTCGCCAGTGGTGACTTCGACATCGGTATCGCGGGCCTCGGCGCCACCGCTCAGGCTTCGCAGGCCTCCGGCTCCAACGAACTCATCGCCGTCGCGGGCCTGCTGCAGAAGGATCCGTCGTCGATCGTCTCGTTGAAGGGCTCGGGCATCCTCAAGCCTAAGGACATCGTAGGTAAACGCTTCGGCACCGACGCGGGCAACTTGTCCGACGGCATGATCAATGCCTTCGCCGAGGCCAACGGCATCGACATGGACAGTTTCGAGACGATCATCATCAACAGCGGCGAGCAGGTGGCCTTGCTCAAGGGCGACATTGATTTCGTGAACGTCTGGGCCAGTCCCGACGGTGACAAAATCGCCAAGCTTGCGGCGATCGAGAAGCCGATCCTGTTCGCCGATTACGGCGTCAATATCCTCGGCAGCAGCGTCATCGTGCGTAAGGATTACCTTGCGAAGAACCCTGACGTCGTGCGCGGCTTCCTGGCCGCGCTGATCAAGGGCAAGGCCGACGTCGATGCCGATCAGGAAGGCGCGGCCGACATCATCAAGAAGGCGCGCCCGGACTCGGATCGCGACGTGATCCTTGCCGAGATCAAGGTCATGCCGGATTACCGGCAGACGAAGGCCAGCAAGGGCAAGATCTTCGGCTGGGTCGCCAAGGAAGACATCGAGCAGACGATCTCCCTTCTCGAAAAATACAGCGGCATGAAGCCCGGCCTGACGCCGGACTTGATCTACGACGGCAGCTATCTGCCGAAGGAGTGACGGAATCGGGCGCCGGCGCGATTGTTGCACCGGTGTCCGAGCGCTTGGAACGGCTCGCCGCAGCCCCCACACGAGTGGATGATATGGATCTCGGACTGAAGAACAGGCACGCGCTCGTGCTCGGCGCCAGCCAGGGCCTGGGGCTCGGCGTAGCCCGGGCCTTGCTCGCCGAAGGCGCTAGCGTGACGCTCTCCGCTCGCTCGCTCGACGGGCTGGAGACGGCGCGCGCCGAACTGCCGGACGCGCAGCGGGAGCGGTGCGACTTTGTCGCGGCCGATCTCGCCGATGCGACGGCGACCGAGCGCATCCTCGACGCGGCGCGATACGACGGGCGACATGTCGACATTCTCGTCAACAACACCGGTGGGCCTCCGACCGGAATGCCGAGCGGCGTGGCGGTCGCCGAGATGGGTGCCCAGTACGACAAGATGGTCCGCCCCGTCATGGAGCTGACGCTCGCCCTGCTCCCGGCCATGCGCGCGAAGGGCTGGGGCCGGATCATCACAATCGCTTCGAGCGGCGTGGTGCAGCCGATCCCGCATCTGCCGATCTCGAACGCGCTTCGCTCGTCGCTCGTGGCGTTCATGAAAACGTTGGCCGGCGAGGTCGCCGCCGACGGCGTTACGGTCAATGTGATGGCGCCCGGGCGCATCGCGACGGCGCGGACCCAATCGATCGACAACGCCCAGGCACAGCGTTCCGGCCGCAGCCTCGAGGACGTCGCCCGCGATTCCGCTGCGACAATTCCCGCCGGCCGGTATGGCACGGTCGAGGAATTCGGCGCCGTGGCGGCGTTCCTGGCGAGTGTTCCGGCCTCATACATGACCGGGAGCGTGATCCGCGTCGACGGAGGCGCCATCCGCGCGGTCTAGCGAGCGACCGCCGCCGATAGTCAACATGCCTTTCGAGGCAGCAGAGGGGGATCGGTCGAAAGGCCGTCGACACCACCATGAATGTCATGCCAGCACCACACACCACGATCAGAGCCGCCGATGCCTACATCTCGGTGTCGGGTGTATCCAAGACCTTTCATGGCCGGAAGGGCGCGGTCCATGCGCTCACGGATATCAACCTCAACGTGAAGCCGGGAGAGTTTGTCTCGGTGCTTGGCCCGAGCGGTTGCGGGAAGAGCACGCTGATGATGTTGATCGCCGGCCTGATGTCGGTCAGCAGCGGTCGCATCACGGTGGGCAAGAAGCACATCGATGCCCCCAATTCCGACGCTGGCGTCGTCTTCCAGCAGGACGTGCTGCTCGAATGGCGCAGCGCGCTGCAGAACATCATGATCCAGGCCGAGATCCGGAAGTCCGATCTCGGCGAGGCCCGCGAGCGGGCGAAGCAACTGCTCAAGATGGTCTCGCTGCAGGGGTTCGAGGACTCCTATCCCAAGGAGCTCTCGGGCGGCATGCGCCAGCGCGTTTCGATCTGTCGCGCCCTCCTGCACCGCCCCCCGCTTCTCCTGATGGACGAACCGTTCGGCGCGCTTGATGCCATGACGCGCGACCAATTGCAGATCGATCTGCTCCGGCTTTGTGCCGATAGCGGCGTGACCGTGCTCTTCATCACGCACTCCATCGCGGAAGCAATCTTTCTGAGCGATCGGGTCGTCGTCATGTCGCCACGTCCTGGACGCATCGAGCAGATCATGGAGATCGACCTGCCGCGGCCGCGTCGCCTGGCAATGCGCGAGGACCCGAAGTTCAACCAGTACACGCGCGAGTTGACGAAAATTTTCCAGGGCCTCGGTGTCTTCCGAGAGGAGTACTAATCATGGCCATCATCGCGGATACTCCCGCTGTCACTCGTGTCAGCCTGGTCAATCGTCTGATCGGCATGATTCCGCCGGCCTTCTGGGCAATGCTGATCCTGCTCGTCTTTTGGGAAGTTGCCGTCAGCGTACTGAAGGTTCCATCCTACATCCTGCCGGCGCCGACGGCGATCATGGCTGAGTTTGGCGCCTATTGGCACCGGCTGCTGCCGAACGCTGCGATGACCGCCAGCGAGGTGGTCATCGGGTTTGCCTTTGCGGTGGTGATCGGTGTGCCGCTGGCAATCCTGATCACCTATTCGAGCCTCATGGAGCGCTCGGTCTATCCGCTGATCGTCGCGTCGCAGACGGTTCCCAAGGTGGCGATCGCGCCGCTGCTCCTCACCTGGTTCGGCTACGGCCTCGCACCGAAGATCGTCATCGTCGTGCTGCTGGCTTTCTTTCCGATCGTCATCAACTCCGTCATGGGGCTGAAGTCGGCGTCGCGCGAAATGATCCATCTGGCTCGATCCATGGGCGCTTCCGGATGGCAGACCTTCTGGAAGTTCCGACTTCCCCATGCACTGCCCAACATGTTCGCGGGCTTCAAGCTCGCGACGGTCCTCTGCGTCATCGGTGCGATCGTCGCCGAATTCATCGGTGCTGACAAAGGGCTCGGTTACCTGATCCTCGTTTCCGCCTCGAACTTCAACACCACCCGGCAGTTCGCCGCTATCATCCTGATCACCGTCATCGGCATTGTCTTCTTCATGGTCATCGAAAGACTGGAACGTGTCGTGATCCCGTGGCGGCACCGGACTGTCCCGGGCGGGGAACTTTGAGGGGATGCCTGCGATCGACCGGGACATAGGGAGAAGACAATGAACAAGAAGCTCGACGAGAGCGCCAGCGGCGTCTTCGTGATCGCCGTGACGCCTTTCACGGATGACGGCCGGATTGACGAGGCCAGCATTGATCGCGTGGTCGATTTCTATCTCGAGCGCGGCGTGAGCGGCATCACCATCCTCGGCATGATGGGGGAGTCGCACAAGCTGAACGCGGATGAATCACGTCACGTCATGACGCGCTACCTGAAGCGCGTCGACGGTCGTGTGCCGGTCGTCGTCGGCGTGTCGGCCGCCGGCACGGACCCACTCGTGCAGTTCGCGGCGCGGGCGATGGATCAAGGCGCAGCAGGCCTGATGCTGGCGCCGGTCAACACGGTGCGGACCGAGGAACAGGTCTATGGCTATTTCAGCGACGTGCTGGACCGGCTCGGCGATGCTCCGGTGGTGCTGCAGGACTATCCGTTCGTCACCGGCGTCAATATCTCGGTCGGCACGATCCGTCGCCTCGTCGATTGCTATGAGCATGTCGTCATGCTGAAGCACGAGGACTGTCCCGGCCATGGCAAGCTCAGCCGGCTGGTCGCCGCCGAAGGGCGCCGGATCAGCATTCTCGTCGGCAATGGCGGCCTCTATTTGCCCCAGGAGCTGCGCCGCGGGGCCAACGGCGCGATGACCGGCTTCGCCTATCCGGAAATGCTGGTCGATGTGGTGGCCCATTTCGCGCGCGGCGAGACGGAACTGGGCGAAGATCTCTTCGACGCCTATCTTCCTCTATTGCGCCATGAGGCACAGCCAGTGATCGGCATCGCGTTGCGCAAGGAAATGCTGCGGCGTCGCGGTGCCATTGCCTCCGCCCATGTGCGCTCTCCCGGACCTCGTCTTTCCGCCGAGGATCACCGCGAGCTGGAAGTCCTGAACAATCGTTTGCTGCGTTGTCTGGCCGATTTCTCATCGCCGGTACGCGCTGCGTCCTGAGAGGCCCGCAAAGCGAAGGCCCCGGTGCTGCGCACCGGAGCCTTTTTTGTTGTGCCGTATCGGGTTCAGAGATCGAGGACCAGGCGATCGCTCTTGGCGCCGGAGCAGCAGATCATGATCAGCTTGTTGGAGGCGCGCTCGCGCGCCGAGAGGACATTGTCCTTGTGGTCGGGCACGCCTTCTACGACGCGCGTCTCGCAGGTCCCGCACACGCCTTCGCGGCAGGAATGCGCCACCTTTATGCCAGCCTCCATCAGCACCTCCATGATGGTACTGCCAGCGGGTACGACGAATTCTCTCTTGCTGCGCGACAGCACGATCCGGAACTCGCCCGTCGGCTTCTCCGCCGTTCCTGCGAAATGCTCGACATGGACGTGGTCTTCGGGTCGTGCGGTTGTCGCGGCCTTGAAGGCTGCGATCATCGGCGTCGGGCCGCAGCAATAGAGATGCGCGTCGGCTGCGACCGAGGCGGCGAGGGCCGCCATAGGCATGACCGCCCCCGCCTCGGCGTCGACATGCAGATGAACGCGGCCGGGCCGGACGGCCTCCAGCTTTGCGAACTCGTCGAGGAACGCGGCACTGGTGCGGTCGCGCACGGCGTAGAAGAGTCGCCAGCGGCCGGCGCCGGCCTCCATGGCCCGGATCATCGACAGGATTGGCGTGATGCCGATGCCACCGGCGAAGAAGACGCTCTCGCCATCCGTCTCCACCAGCGGGAAGCTGTTTCGCGGCGGCATGACGGAGAGGATCTCGCCAACTCTCAGCGTCTCGCATAGATAGGCTGAGCCGCCGCGGCTGGCCGCGTCGCGGTTGACGGCGATGACGTAGCGGTCGCGGTCACCCGGCGCGTTGGTCAGCGAATAGCTGCGGGAAAGTTCGCCGGGCAGGGCGAGATCGACATGGGCGCCTGCGGAGAAGTCCGGCAGTGGAGCGCCGTCCGGGGCGCGCAACTCGAACGAGCGGATCCCGCGCGCCTCATAGTGGATCGCCTTGACGCGGAGCTGGAGCGGCAGGGCGGCCGCTCCGTCCGTGCCGGTGGGGGCGGCCCGGTCCAACGCCCCCGATGCAGGGTCCGGCGCGAAGGTCGCGTCGGACCTATGTTGAACGCCTTCGCTCATTCTGCGGCGGTGAGTTTGGGGCGATAGCCCTTGATGGCAGCCATCTTCTCCTCGTAGCCGTCGAGCCAGTCGGTGCCGTACGGCACGACGATATCGCCGCCGCGCGCAGCCTGGCAGAGTTCGGGCTGGTCGACGACGTCCGGCAACTTGCCGCTCTCGGCATATTCCTTGGCGGCGTCGAGCATGACGCGACGCGTCAGGATGACCATGCGGTCGCTGGCTGCCAGATGCTCCATCGTGCGGTCGACGATCGGCCCCATGCTTTCCTGGATCGCCTGGTCCTGAAGCGGGATTCCGACGATGCCAGTATAGCTGTCACCATTGCGCTGCCACTCGCGATCGATGCCGAAATCGTTCGAGGCGTCCTTGGCCGGCCGCCACCGGCCCTTCCAGTCGGTCGTCGTAGGCAGGTATTCGAGCGGCCGGGCGAGGCCGCCGACCAGCGTGCCATCCTTGTATCTCATGTTCTTCCGGCGTCCGTGGACGCGGCCGAGGTCGATATTGAAGATCATCGTGCTCTCGTCGTCGATCGGCACCCAGGCATTGACGGTGACATTGTCGTCCATCATGCCTGACGGGTAGGTGACCCAGATCGGGAAGATATAGCTGGCATAGCGGTGGTGTTCGGTGCCTTCATAAGCATTGCGCTGTGCCGAATACATGGTGCCGAACGGCATCACCGACACGTTGATCTTGGGCGCCTTCTCCGTGACGGTGAAGACCTCGGGATCGCTCAGGTCGAGCTTGTCGCCGTCAATGCCGCCGACATGCAGGAAGCCGAGATGCGAGGTGTCGACGTCGCCCTCGAGCGCCTGCATGTAATTGCAGTCGCGATGGGTGAGCGCGATGTTGGCGTCATGGCCTTCGCCCATGATCGCCTCGATCTCCGGCAGGGGCGGCGGATTTTCCTGACGCTCGCCCATATAGGCGAAGACGAGGCCGCCCGATTCCTGAACCCGGTAGGCGATGGCCGGCGTGCCGGCGGGATATTTCGACTTGTCCTCGAGATTGGGCTGGTCGAGGCACTTGCCGGTAACGTCGAATTTCCAGCCATGATAGGCGCAGCGTATGCCCCCCATCTCGTTGCGGCCGAAGAACAGCGAGGCGCAGCGGTGCGGGCAGCGGTGATCGAACACGCCGACCCGTCCCTCCGTGTCGCGGAAAGCGACGAGCTTCTCGCCGAGGATCATCAGGCGCACGGGATCGCCGTCCGCCTTGAGCTCGGAGGAAAGGCACACGGGTAGCCAGAACTGACGGAAGAAATTGCCCATCAGCGTTCCCTTGCCGACGCGGCATAGCTGTTCGTTTTCTTCGGCGGTGATCATGGTGCTCTCCTCAGTCTCAGCTGTTCAGGGGCTGCAGGACGCGCAGCTTTTCCAGATTGGCGCGGGCGATCTCGATGGCGCCGCGCGTCTGGTCGGTGTCCGTCATGGGGGATTCCCGGAAGTGATCTGCCGGATAGAACCGGGCGCGCTCGTAGAAGGGGCGATACATCTCGAACCGCGCCCAGAGCAGCGGATTGTGGATGCCGGTATCGGCGCGTCGATCGGCACGCAACGTCTCGACGTCGATCATCGCGGAGACGGCGACGCCTTCTTCCGCGTCCTCCTGGAAGGCCAGGGTTTCTCCGTGGTGGTCGATGATGTGCGAGCGGCCGCCCTGGATCGAATTATCAGGCGAAAAGCCGATCGGACCTGCCACATTGGCACTGACCAGGTAGCACATGTTCTCGACCGCGCGTGCGACCTTGGCCGCCTCCTGGCCGACGCTGTATTTCGAGTTCGTCGGATGCAGGATTACCTCGGCGCCCTGCATCATGAAGACGCGGGCGACTTCCGGTACGTTAATCTCTCCGCATGGGATCAGCGCCAGCCGGCCCAGTTCCGTCTCGACGACCGGGAACACCTCTTCCTCCGGCGTCGCCGCCATGTAGTCGCTCATGAAATCATGCGGGGAGGGGAAGGCAGCCGTGTTGATGCGGCGGTAGTTGAGGATGATCTCGCCGTTCCGATCGATCAGGAACGAGCTATTGAAGTAACGCCCGGGCCATTCGGATGGGGCCTCGAAGGCATTGCCGGAAATGTAGATCTTGTGCCGTCGTGCGAGTTCCTGCAGCGGCGCGGTGATGGGGCCGGGAATGGTGATGCAGGCGCGCGCGATCCAGTCGACGACGCCCATACCCAGCGGCGGGCCCTGCAGGGCGAACTCGGGAAACACCACGAGATCAGGCTTGTCCCGGGAAGCGCAGGCCGCTTCGATCAGGCCGATGAGGCGGTCCAGATTGCGCTGGATCAGTGCGACGGCAGCCTTGTCATCCGGCGCCTGCGTGGCGCGCTCACTGCTCATCTGGATACAGGTTGCTCGCCAAGGTTCTATGGGCATCGGGCTCTCCTATGGCTTTGGCGGACTATCTGCACGCCATTGGTATACCATAGGTATTGCCGGTCTTGTTCTAAATTGCAAGTCTCTCGCTGCGCCGGAAGGCCGGAATATTGAGCTAAGGATCTTTGGGCAATTCGCGCGGCATCATCCCCGTTTGCCGCCGCACAGCCTGGGCGAACCCGCCGGGCGCGGATCTGCTTCCGCGCTGGCATACCGAAGCCATTCCTCGTGTCTTCCAAAGGGCAACAGGGCGGGATATGACAGCGCAAAGCAACACTGGGAGTCGCCCTTGGGTGAAATCGAAGAATCGGGCCTGGAACCCGGCATCGCTGCGGACCGTCCCAACCTGACCGAACAGGTCTATGGTCAATTGATGGATCTGCTTATCCGAGGCGAACTGCGTCCCGGTGACGTCATCGCGGAGCGGCCGATGGCCGAGCAGCTCAAGGCCTCGCGCACGCCGATCCGCGAAGCGCTCGGGCGGCTGGAGGCCGAAGGGCTCGTCTACAAGCAGCCCAATCGCGGCGTGATCGTCAGTCTTTTCTCGACCGAAGCTTTTGTCGACATTCTCAATGTCCGCCAACTGCTCGAGGCTGAAGCGGCGCGGCTCGCGGCCGGCCGCATTCCGGCCGAGCGGCTCTCCGCCATCCGCGTCGCCCTGCTCAACCTCGGCGAGAAGCCGAAGCCGACTCTCAGCGAGATCTGGGAAGTCGACGACATGCTGCATGGCGAGATCGCCGATACCGCCGGCAACGAGTTGATGGCGTCGATGATCCGCGATCTGCGCCGCCGCACCCATGTCTTCAATGCCTATCGCAAGTCGGTCGAGCCGAGCGCCAGCATCGAGGAAAATCTGTTGCTGCTCGATGCCATCGAGAGCGGCGACGCGGAGCGCGCCCGCATTGCCATGGCCAACCATATCGAGGCCGTGAAGCTGGCACTGATCGGTCGGCTGTCCGGCACGAGGCGCTAGCGCCTCCAGGCATGCGCGAGTCGATCGCGCGCATGCCTCGTCTTCAGTTCGGGAGAGCGGGTGCTGCGTGGGCTTGTGCCGATCCGGCCGTCGTCCTGGCGATGAAACGCCCATGACCGGCCGCATCCGCGACCGTATCGCCGTCCCAGACCTGGCGTCCCCGTACGAAGGTCGCGACCGGCTCTGCCGCGAAACGCATGCCGTCATAGGCGCTCCAGCCGGGGCCGTCCGCATTACGCCTGGAGTTCGTGGACACTGGTCGTCGGCTGAAGCACGGCGATGTCGGCGTCATATCCAGGTTGCAGCCGTCCCTTGCCCGCCAGGCCGAAGAACTCGGCCACCTTGTCGCTCAGCAGCGAGGCTGTCATTCGGGCTGCGGCGTCGGTGCCCTTGCGGGCGGCCGCGGCGGTGAAGAAGGCCGGGAGGAGGGTTTCCAGGCCTGGCATGCCGGCCGCTACGTCGAAGATCGAGGCGTTCTGCTTGCGCTCGATCGGCCAGGCGCTGTGATCCGACGAGACAAAGGTGGCATCGCCCGCCTCCAGAACCTGCCAGAGGGCTTCGCACTGGCCGGACCGGATCGGCGGGTTGACCTTCAGCAGCCCGCCGAGGCGCGTCATGTCTGCGTCGGCGTCGAAGAGCAGATAGTGCACACACATCTCGGCGGTCGCCATGACGCCCCGCTGGCGATAGCCCGTGACGAGATCGAAGCCTTTCGCAGTTGATATGTGAACGATGTGGAGATGGGATCCAGTCGTGGCGCCGAGTTCGAGGAAGTTCGCCGTCGCCGTCAGTTCCGCGAATTCGGGACGGCTCGGGCTGTGGTGTTCTGGTCCCGTCTTGCCCTCGGCGATGAATTGCGTGGCGAGGGCGCGCACGATCTCCTGGTCCTCATTGTGGAGTCCGACCGGTAGCCCCGATCCGGCGACAGCCTCCAGAAGCTGGTGCGTCGCGGCGTTTCCGATCCTCGGAAAGCGCTCGGGATGCGCCTCGAAGGATGAGATCTTGAAGGC
Organism: Kaistia sp. UC242_56; assembly: GCF_044452255.1. Lineage (NCBI taxonomy): Bacteria > Pseudomonadati > Pseudomonadota > Alphaproteobacteria > Hyphomicrobiales > Kaistiaceae > Kaistia > Kaistia sp. UC242_56. The sequence goes on along the minus strand of NZ_JBIOAN010000001.1, from coordinate 398,513 downwards.
GCAGATACCGCCGGCGATGAGATCTGCGATCTGGGCGCGATCTGGCGTCGGCGGCACGGTGCCATAGAGCGCTACGTCGCACAGCGCATGGGTCCCGATGGCGGCGATCTTGTCGGCCAGTACAGCCCCGGTAGTGACCGGCTCGGGGTGATCATAGGGCATGTCGACGATGGTGGTCACGCCGCCGATCACGGCCGCCTTCGTGGTCGGCAGGAGTCCGGGAAAGCCTGTCTGGCTGCCGGCATGGGTCTGGCCGTCGATGATGCCGGGCAGCAGATAGGCCGAGCCATAGTCCAGCCGGCGCGTCGCCGGCGGCGCCTCACCTGCACCGATGGCGGCGATCGTCTCGCCGCGAACCGCAATCCAGCCCTCTTCGATTATGCCGTCGGGCGTCACCACACGACCCGAAATGACGAGTTCGTACATCCTGTTTCCTCCGGCAGTTTAAGGGAATAGCGCCGTCGCCAAATTTGGCGTGCACTTGGCATTCTGATGGTGTACCAACGGTTGGCGAGTTTGAAAAGCCGCAAAGCCTCTTAGTCCCGGGAACGATGATGCTGTACGACCTGACGACCCTGTCGCTTCTGCCCAACACGTTGGGCGCCGTGCTGCCGCTGCTGCCGCAGACCTACAAGAGCTTCTCCAGCACCGGTACGCCGCTCGGCTGCTTCGCCTGCGAGTTCGGCGTGCTCAACCGCTTCAATTTCCTGACCGCCTATGAAAGCGCCGAGGCGTTGGCGGAAGAGCGGGCGCGGCTGATGAAGACGGAAAATCCCTATGGTATCGGCGCCTATCTGGGCGGTGTCAGCAGCACCGCGTTCGAGCCGCTGCCCTTCGCCAGGCCCATCGAGCCGGGGGAGTTCGGCCCGTTCTACGAATTCCGCACCTACACGATCGCGCCGGGCGGCCTGCCGGAAACGGCTGAGGCCTGGAGCAAGATCGTCGATCGCCGTAACGAGATGTCGAAACTCCTGATGGTAATGGGTTCCGTCGAAGGCCGGCCGCAGAAGATGGTCCACATCTGGCCCTACAAGACAATCGAGGACCGCATGAGGGCGCGGGCGCAGGCGAGCAAGGAGGGCATCTGGCCGCCGCCGGGAGGTTCCGGCAAGCTGACGGGTCTGCAGTCCGAACTCTTCGTCGCCACAGCATTTTCCGATCTGCGCTAGGCGTGACCGGCATCGGCCCCGGGGCGACCCTAGGTCGTCCCGGCTGGCGATCGTGTGATGGGGATATTCTGATGCCCGTGTCGGATAATCTTGCGCGCCTCGGCATTGCGCTGCCCCCGGTGCCCACTCCGGTCGGCAGTTTCGCGCCGGCGGCGCGGTCGGGAAATCTGCTCTTCCGCTCGGGGCTTGCGCCGTCGGATGGGACCGGGCTCATGCCCCCTATAGTCGGACGTTGAACAGATCCACGCCGATCTCCGTCGCGATCGGTCTCAGCTGCGCTTTGACTGCCTCCGGCACGGTCTGGCCGTTGCGATAGATCCGGATCGCGCCGCTTTCGTATTGAACGATCTCGAGATCGGCGACGGATGCGCGGGCGGTGACCTCTAGATCCTCGACCGGTCTTTGCTCCTGCTTGCCGCGTAAGATCGGATAGACGAGCTTGCCGCCCTGTGTGCGCAAGAGCGGCTTGGCGTCCTGGACGGAGGTGTCGAGCAACTCCTCAACCGAGACACCCTTCTCGTCATCGACATTCACCCGCAGCACCATGATCCGGTCGACGTAGTGGAGCGTGTTCTGATTGAAGCTGACGTGGGTCGAGGTCGTGATGGTCTTGACCGATATCCGTTCATTGGCGGCTGAGACGACATCATATCCGTGCTGATTGGTATCGAGCGCCATTTGCCCGCGCTTGATCATGGCTGCGTAGAGTTCGCCGATCCGTCCGGTCAGATGGTTGAGCTCACCAGGACTGAGACCCCAGCTGATCTCCTTCTCGAACTACGACAGGGCTTCGGCAAGCGACTGGATGATCTGAACCTGGGTCAGGGTCGGCTTGTCGGAGTTCATGGCTCTCGTTCTGAAAGTGGATCGTCAGGACCAGGCACCCCTGCCATCCCGTCCTAGCACGTTCGGGAGCGCAACCGGCAGTCGGTGCGCAACCCGGAGAGCGCTTGAATGTATGCCCTGCTCTCAGCGTGTTCGTCCTTGAGGGACCCGCACCCAGGTCGTGGTGATGCCGTTCGTCCAGTCCATGTCGCACTGCAAGAGTATGCGGACCAACCAGCCCGACGCCATCCAGGATGGCATGAAGATCGTCTCGATCTGCTACCCGCTCGACAGCGACAAAATCGAGTCTCTCCGTTTCAATGCTGACACGGCTCTGAAGGGTATTGTCGATTGACCTAAGTTCATCAGGTTAAAGGAGCGAGGGGCGCGCCGCCCCTGCCGTCACAGCAGCAGCTTGCGGAGCGCCGCGTCGCAGCAGTCCAACTGCTCGATCGAGACATATTCGTCCGGCTTGTGCGCCATGTCGATCGAACCTGGGCCGCAGACGACGGTCGGCACGCCGAGGTCGCGCTGGAACAGTCCCGCCTCGGTGCCATAGGCGACCTTGCTGTGGCCGTTGTGGCCGACGACGTTCTTCAGTTGCGTGACGAGCGGGTGGGATGGGTCGATCGCCAGGGCGGGATAATCGTAGATCTGCTCGAAGGTGATGTCCGCCTGCGGGGCGCGGCCGCGCATTTCCGGCAGCAGCTTCGTCTCCGCGAAATCCCGGATGCGGGCGATGATCGTCTCGGGATCGACCTCGATCAGGTTGCGATGTTCGAAGGTGAACGAGCAGGCGTTCGGCACGATGTTGACGGCCGTGCCGCCGAATATCAGGCCCGTCGAGATCGTGGTGTGGACGACGTCATATTCCTCGTCGCGCGGCCCGATGGCGAGTTCGCCGGCGAGATCGCGCAGGAAGACGATCAGTTCGGCCGCATATTCGATCGCGTTGACGGCGCGCGGCGCCAGGCTCGAATGCGCCTCCTGGCCGGTGACGTGACAGCGATAGCCGCGCCCGCCCTTGTGGCCGACGACGACCTTCATGCTGGTCGGCTCGCCGACCAGGCAGGCGGCGGGCGCCTCGCCGCGCTCCTGCAGGATGGCGATCATTTCGCGCACGCCGGTACAGCCGACTTCCTCGTCATAGGAAAGCGCGATGTGGACGGGGCGCTGCAGTTTTGCGGCGACCAGTTCCGGCACGATCGCCAGCGCGGCGGCGTCGAAGCCCTTCATGTCGCAGGCGCCGCGGCCGTAGAGGCGGCCGTCGCGCTCGGTCAGCGTGAAGGGATCGCTCGACCAGGCCTGCCCCTCAACCGGAACGCAGTCGGTATGGCCGGAAAGGATGATGCCGCCCGGGCCGGCCGGGCCGATGGTCGCCCACAGGCTGGCCTTGGTGCCATCCGTCGACGGGAAGACCTCGGCGGTCACGCCATGTCCGGCTAGATAGGCGCGGATATGCTCGATCAAGGCGAGGTTGGAGCGGGCGCTGGTCGTGTCGAAGCCGACGAGATCGGCGAGGATCTCGCGGGTGGTCTGGGTCTTGGTCATGCTAATCACTGTTTCGGGCTGCGTCTCTCGCCGTCACGCGCCGCCGCTGCCGCCGGGCCGGTAGGGCGGCGGCGTCATCAGCATGGCGGTGACGGGGGCGGGAATGCCGCCGATCGGGTCCTCGCGCGACGGCATGCCGTCGATGAAGGGCAGCAGCTGGTGCTTGGCGACCTCGAACACGCGTCGAAGCTCGGCGACCGGGTTGCGGTGCTCGTCGACGCGGATGTCGAGCCAGGCGAAGGCTTCCTTCTTGAAAACCTTGAGCGCCGCCGACTGCTTGCCGCGCTTGTCGCCGCCGGCGGCCTGACCGGCCTCCAGCACCAGCATCAGCCGTTCGTGCAGGTCGAAATCGGCGCTGCGGGTGGCTGCTTCCGCCATGGCGTCGATGGTGGCGGCTCCAACCAGCATGTTGCCCTGGACGGTAAAGCCGTCGCCCTCGATATGACCGGCCCAGTCGACGCAGGAACTGCCGGTGTGGGCGGCCGTGCGGCCTTGATTGTCGACGATGCCGACCTGGCGATCGGCCTGGCCGGGATCCTCGGCGATCAGCTTGGCGAGCGCTTCCGGCGCCGACAGGCCTTCGCGCAGCAGCTTCAGCCCGTCGATGCCGAGATAGGGGTTCACCCACGACTGGGTGGCGATGGCGCCGACGCCGGCATCGGCGAAGATACAGATGCCGCCGACCGCCGGCACCGCCGTCGAGACGGCGACGCCGAGCATTCCGGTGCGCGGGCAGCGGGCGGAGATGGAGAAGGTATTCAGCTCGATCATGATCCGGATTCCAGTTCAACGGGCGCGCGGAAGCGGCGGAAGGGGTCGGGGACGGCGTCGATCAGTGCCCTCGTATAGTCGCTCTCGGGAGAGGCGAAGACGCGCTCGGCGGTGCCGATCTCGATCAGCTTGCCATGCCGCATCACGGCGACGCGATCGCTGACCTCGCGGATCACCGCCAGATTATGGCTGACGAAGACGGAGGTCAGGCCCAGCTCGTCCTTGATCTCGCGGAAGAGCTTCAGCACCTGTGCCTGCACCGAGACGTCGAGGGCCGAGGTCGGCTCGTCGGCGAGCACCACGGCGGGCCGCATGATGACGGCGCGCGCGATGGCGACACGCTGGCGCTGGCCGCCGGAAAGCTGATGCGGATAGCGCGAGACGGTCGTTGCCGGCAGGCCAACCCGCTCCAGCGTCTCGCCGATAAGTTTGGCACGCGAGGCGCGGTCGCCGATGCCATGGACCTCGAGCGGCGCGGCGAGGATCGCGCCGATGCTCTGGCGCGGGTTGAACGAGGAGGCGGGATCCTGGAACACCGCCTGCATCTGGCGGCGCGCCTGTTTGAGATCGCGACCGGATGCCGCCCAGACGTCGCGCCCGTCCAGCGCGATGGAGCCGGCGCTCGGGCGTATCAGCCGCAGGATCATCCGGAGCAGCGTCGACTTGCCGGAGCCTGATTCGCCGACGATGCCGAGCGTCTCGCCTCGTGCCACCGACAACGTCACGTCGTCGACCGCGTTGACGCCGCGCACGAAGGATTTCGTCACGCCGGCGACCTGGATGACGGTGTCGCTCATATCGCCGCCTCCCTCGGAAACAGGGTCGGCGTCGAGGCCAGCAGCATCTTCGTGTAGTCGTCGCGTGGCTCGGTGAAGAGGCGCTCGACCGAGCCCTGCTCAACGATCTGGCCGCGATACATCACATAGACCCAGTCGCAGAGCTCGGCGACGACGCCGAGATCATGGGTGATGAAGAGGATCGACGTTGCCTCGCGGTCGCGGATCTCCTTCAGAAGCTTCAGCACCTGCGCCTGCACCGTGACGTCGAGCGCCGTGGTCGGCTCGTCGGAGATGATCAATTCCGGCTCGAGCGCCAGCCCCATGGCGATCATGGCGCGCTGCTGCATCCCGCCGGAAAAGCCGTGCGGATAGTCCTCGACCCGCCGTTCCGGTTCCCGCACATGCACGGCCCTGAGCAGATCGACCGCACGGGAAACGGCGGTCTTGAAGGACAGGTTCCGGTGCAGCACCAGCGGCTCGCCGACCTGGCGGCCGACGCGCATAGTCGGGTTCAGCGCCCGCATGGCGTCTTGCGGGATGAAGGACAGGCGGTCCCCGCGAAGCTTGCGCATGTCGGCCGGCGACAAGTCGAGGATTCGGCGTTGGCCGAGCTCGATCGAACCGGAGACGACGGCGCGTTTCGGCAGCATGCGCAGCGTCGACAGCGCCGTCATGGTCTTGCCGGAGCCGGATTCGCCGATGACGCCGACGATCTCGCCGGGCCAGACATCGAGAGACACGCCGTCGACGGCCCGGAACGAGCCGTTTCGCTTCGGGAAATCGACGGTGAGGTCGCGGATCCGGAGTGTCGGGCGCCCGTTTTCCAGGGCGCGGGAGCGGATGTCCATGTCGGTCACTCCCTCATATGCGGATCGGTGACGTCGCGCAGGCCGTCGCCGAGCAGGTTGAAGCCGAGCACGCAGATGAACATCGCCATGCCGGGCACGATCGAGAGCCACGGTGCCTGGGCCATGAAGCCGCGACCGGTGCTCAGCATGTTGCCCCAGGAAGGATCCGGCGGCTGTGCGCCGAGGCCGAGGAAGGAAAGTGCGGATTCGAGCAGAACCGCATAAGCGAAAGCGACCGCCGCCTCGACCATCAGCGGCGCCATGATGTTGGGCAGGATCTCGCGGAAAATGATGCGGAAATCGCTCATGCCGATCGAGCGCGCCGCCTCGATATATTGCTGGCGCAGCACCGCCTGCGTCGAGGCGCGGGCGAGCCGCGAGAAGCCCGGGATGAAGACGATGCCGATGGCGATCATCGCGTTCAGCACGCTGGTGCCCAGGCTCGCCATCAGCACGACGGCGAGCAGGATGGCTGGGAAGGAGAACAGCAGGTCCATGGCCCGCATCAGCGCCTGCTCGACGAGACCGCCGAAATAGGCGGCCGTCATGCCGATCAGCGTGCCGCCGACGAGCCCGACGGTGACGGCAAGCAGCGCCACCTGCATCGAGATGCGGGCGGCATAGATGGCGCGCGAGAGCACGTCGCGGCCAAGCTCGTCGGTGCCGAGCCAATGGGCGGCGCTCGGCCCCTGCAGCATCTTGGTGACGTCGAGATCGAACGGCGAATAGGGCGCGACCCAGGGCGCGAAGATCGCGGCGAAGAGAACGATCCCGACCAGAAGCCCGCCGAGAAGTACCAGCCGCCAGCGGCGGAAATCGAAGCCTGCTGCGGCAGCCATCAGGTGTTCCTCGCCTTGACCTGACGCGGATCGAGCAGGCTGGCGATCAGGTCGACCAGCAGGTTCAGCGTCAGGACGAACAGCGTGATGGCGAGCGCGCTGGCGAGCAGCACCGGATAGTCGCGGTTGATGATGCCGACCAGCACGAAGGAACCCACGCCTGGCAGCAGGAAGATGTCCTCGATGACCACGACGCTGCCGAACAGGAAGCCGAACTCGACGGCGGCGACGTTCAGATAAGGGATGAAGGCGTTGCGCATCGAATGGCGGAACACGATGGTCCGGCTGCTGGCGCCCTTGGCTTCGGCGGTGCGGACATAGTCGGTCGACAGCACCTCGAGCATCGAGGCGCGCATGATTCGGATCAGCAGCGCCGACGAGACGACGCCGAGCGACAGGGCCGGCATGATCATCTGCTTCAGGTTCATTACCGGATTGACGGTGAAGGGCGTGAAGCCGCCGGGCGGCAGCCAGCGCAAGGTCAGCGTGAAGACGAGCACCAGCAGCGTCGCCAGCCAGAAATTCGGTATCGCGCCGAGGATCGTCGCCAGGAAGGTGATCGAGCGATCGGCGCCCTTCTGGTGGCGCCGCGCCGCCCAGGCGCCGAGCGGGATGGCGATCAGATTGGCGATGATGAAGGCGAAGGTTGCGAGCTCCAGCGTCACCGGCAGGCGCTTCAGCAACTCCGGCCCGACCGCGACCCCGTTCTGGAAAGACGTACCGAAATCGCCCTGCAGGATGCGGCCGAGCCACTCCGCATATTGGACCACCAGCGGCCGGTCGAGGCCATGCTGCGCCTCGAAGCGCTGGATCGCCTGCGCGGTGGCATGAATGCCGAGCGCGGACTTCGCGGCGGATCCGGGAAGCACGTTGATCGTGACGAACAGCACGACGGATGCCGCGAACAGGGTCAGCACGAAGCCGGCGAGCCTGGTCAGAACAAGCCTGATCATGGAAGGGGGACGACCTGAGAAGAGAGAAGAGGGCCGCCGGTCGGATGGGATCTGACCGGCGGGCTTCAGCGTATCAGGGCGCCAGCCAGGCGTCCTTGATGGTCTTGAGGAAGCCGGTACGCATCGGCTTGTAGTTCTTCAACTGGTCGGTATGCGCGGTCAGGATCAAGGCATTGACCAGCGGCACGATCGGCATTTCTTCGAGCGAAAGCTCCTGCTGGCGCTTATAGGACGCCTTGCGGGCTTCCACGGTCGTGCCGGACTTCGCCTCGTCCAGGATCTTCGTCATCGCGTCCGAGCAGCTTTTCTGGACGTTGATGCCGGTGTTGCAGGAATAGTTGCTGGTGACGAAGTCATCGGGATCGGCGAGTGGGCTGACCCAGTACATCGCCGTCATGTCGAACTTGCTCGGACCCCAGACCTCGTCCCAGTAGCGCGGGATTTCCATGGTCGAGATCGTGGCCTTGATACCGACGGCGGCGAGGTTCGCCTGGATGATCGGCGCCATCGCGACCATGGCCGGGAAGGACGAGGCCATGGTGAGGGACGTCTCGAAGCCGTCCGGGAAGCCGGCCTCGGCCAGCAGCGCCTTGGCCTTTTCGGGATTGGCGGCCGGCGTGAATTCCTTAAGGTCGGCATAGGCCCAGTTCCACTCCGGGATCACGCCGCCGAGGATCGGCTTCGCCTGGCCGAAGAAAGTGCCGGCGGTGATCGCCTGGCGGTCGATCGCATGCGCGATGGCCTGGCGGACCTTGGGATTGTCGAGCGGCGCCGTGGTGTTGTTCGGCAGCAGCCAGTAGTAGCGCGAACCTTCCAGCGCCTGGCCGGTGAGGCCGGGAGTGGCCGAAATCGTCGACCAGTCCTTGGCCGGGATCTCGTTCGAGAAGTTCACCGTGCCCGAGATAAGCGCGTTGGTCAGCGCCGTGACGTCGGCGATAAGATGCATCTCGATCGCGTCGAAATACGGCTTGCCCGCTTCGTAGAAGTCGGCGTTGCGCTCGAAATTGACCATCGAGCGGGGCGTGTAGGAGACGAACTTGAACGGACCGCTGCCGACCGGCTGCGAGTTCAGGTCATGGCCGCTTTCGGAGAGCTTCTTCGGCACAATCGAGGAGCCCGGGAAGGCCATGTAGATCAGGAACGGGCCGGTCGGCTTGGTCAGGTTGAAGCGGACGGTCAGCGGATCGATGACGTCGATCGAGGCGATCGTCTCGACCTGCGAGGCGTAGGAATAGCCGCTGTCGGGCGCGCGCAGGCGGTCGAAGGTGAACTTGACGTCTTCGGCGGTGAGCGGGTCGCCATTGTGGAATTTGACCCCCTCGCGCAGCTTGAAGGTGTAGGTCTTGCCGTCCTCGGAGACCTCGTAACGGGTCGCGAGGTCGGGATAGGGCTTCGCGTCGGGATCGAGCGACATCAGCGTCGAATAGACCTGCTCGATCACCACATGCGACATGCCGCTCGGGCCGCGCGCCGGATCGAAGCCGGCCGGGTCGGCCGAGAAGGCGAGCTTCAGCACGCCGCCGCGTACCGGCTCGTCCGCGAACGCCGGGGCCATGCCGAGCGGCAGGCCGACCGCCATCACGGCAGCCGCCGCGACACCCGCCTTCAGAAGGAAACGACGGCTTACCGTCGAGCGCCGATGGTGTGTCATATTGGATCGATCTCCCTGCAATCGAACGCTTTCCGCGCTGCGATATGTCCATCGCCGATTGGCTCCCGCGCCCCCTCGGCACGGTTGACCAAAAGTTGAATACACTTGAATGTCAGTAAAGTCTTCTCTTGGGTCAAGCGCAAATACCGGTCATGCCCAGCCGTATTTCTGGGCAGCCAGGCGCTGTTTTCGCTCCGCCGGTTGCGCTACAAGGGCATTCAATCGCGGCCAAGAATGTAAGCTCGTCAATGCGTGAATTGAATAAGGTCATGGGTGCCGACGACGAAGCGGAGACGCCTTCGCTCGGCGCGCAGTTGCGCCATCTTCGCCGGCTCAAGGGATTGCGCTTGAAAGACCTCGCGCTGGAGCTCGGCTGTTCGGAAAGCATGCTTTCCAAGGTCGAAAACGATCGTGCCGATCCGTCGCTGCATCTGCTGCACCGTTTGGCGGAGGCGCTCGGAACGCCGGTGCAGGCGCTGTTCAGCGATACGCCCAAGGCGCCGCTGACCGTCTATCGAAACGGCGAACGTCCCATCCTCGCGCTCGAGCGGCACGGCTCCGGCCCGCCGCTCGCCAGCTTCGAGCGGATGATCCCTTATGCAGAGGGCCGGACGCTCAACGCCAATGTGCATGTCGTGCCGCCGGGCGGCGGCTCGAACGGCATCCTGCGCCATGTCGGCGAAGAGGTCGGCTATGTCGTCGAGGGCACGATCGAGCTGGTCGTCGACGGCCATGCGGTGGTGATCGGTGCCGGCAGTTCGTTCTTCTTCCAGTCGTCGCTGCCGCACAGCTACAGCAATATCGGTACGGTCGTCGCCCGCATCGTCTGGGTCAACTCGCCGCCCTACTGATGGCGGCGGCGTTTTTTGACCACCGCAGCTCTTTCTGAGCCGCCTGGAAGCTGCCGTCATCGGCGGGCAGCAAGTCCCGCGAGTTGAATCCGCCGTCGAGGCTGTTGACAGCAGGTTCTGACTGAATCAGTATGAGAACGTTCTCAGAGAACGTTCTCACTGACGATATGGACCTTGGGAGGGGCGCATGGTCAGAGACGGGCAAGCTGCGCTCGCGGTCCGCGCTGTTTCCAAATCCTATGGCGCCACCGTCGCGCTCGAAGGCGTCGACCTCGTTTTGCAGCCGGGCGAAGTGCATGCGCTGCTTGGCGAAAACGGCGCCGGCAAATCCACGCTCGTGAAGATCCTGAGCGGCGTCGTGCGTCCCGATGGCGGCGCGATGTCGCTGGCCGGCAGCGCTTTTCAACCGCGCACCATTCTCGATTCCAGGAGCCACGGCGTCGCCACGGCGTTTCAGGAGCTAAGCCTGCTGCCGAACCTGACGGTGGCCGAAAACCTGATGATGCCGCGCATGCCGCGGGGCAGGACCGGCCTCGCTTCCGCCTCGGCGGCCCGCCTGGCGGCATCCGAAATCCTGCGGCGCTACGATCTCGCGCGCATCGACGCCGACGAGACGATCTCCGCGCTTTCGCTCGCCGATCGTCAGCGGCTCGAGATCGTTCGCGCCATGGAGCACGCGACCAAGGTTCTGGTGCTGGATGAGCCGACGGCCGCCCTTTCCGAGGTCGAATGGCTGTTTGGACTGGTCCGGCAAATCACCGCCCGCGGCGTGGCCGTCCTCTACATTTCGCACCGCCTTGCCGAGGTGCGCGCCCTTTGCAGCCCCGCGACCGTCCTGCGCAATGGCCGAAGCATCGCGACGGTGGATCTCGCCGGTGCTTCCGACGCCGACATTTTCGAGATGATGGTCGGCCGCGCCGTTCGCAACGACAAGACGCCGCGTCCCTCGCGCGGTTCCATCGCGCCGGCGTCCCTTGCCGTCGCCGGGCTTGCGGGTGGGCAATTGAAGGATGTCAGCTTCACGCTTCGACAGGGCGAGGTGCTGGCGGTCGCGGCGCTGGAAGGGCAGGGGCAGCGCGACCTGTTTCGCATCCTCGCCGGTCTTGCCAGGCCTGCGGCCGGAAGCATCCACATTGACGGCAAGCCGACGGTGCTGCGCAATCCGCAGGGCGCGTTGAAGGCCGGGCGCGGCATCGCCTATGTCCCGGAAGAGCGCAAGACCGAGGGCATCCTGTCCAGCCTCACGGCGGCCGGGAACATCACCCTGCCGGTGGCCGGCCGTATATCGCGCGGCGGCCTCGTCTGGAGCGGGCTTGAAGCCAAGGCGGCCGCTTCGGTCGCCGAGAGCGTCGATCTCGCGGCCCGGTACCTGTCGTTTCCGATCGCCGATCTTTCAGGCGGCAACCAGCAGAAGGCGCTGCTCGCGAGGACCCTGCTGACCGGCGCGCAGACGCTGCTGCTGTTCGATCCCACCCGCGGCGTCGATGTCGGCACGAAGCAGTCGATCTACGCCGCCATCCGCCGCTTCGCCGATGCCGGCGGTTCGGTGCTGTTCTATTCGTCCGAACTACCCGAGGTCACCGATCTCGCCGATCGCTGCATGGTCCTCTATGGCGGCCGGATTTTCGCGGAGTTCCACGGCGAGGAGCTTGAGGAGCAGCGCCTGGTCGGGGCGCTGGTAGGTCATGCCGCCGTGCCGAAGGGTGCGCCGCGCAAGGCGGGTTTGGAGACGGGTTCATGAGTGCCAGCGCGGTGCAGCCGCTCGAGCGGAATGGCGGCGGACGCAAGTCCAACTGGGTCAGGGCGCTCACCAGCGGGGCCGCCATCGTCACGCTGCTCTACATCGTCCTCTACGCCCTTTACGCCATGTGGGAGCCGCGGGCGCTCTCGTCCTATACCTTCACCAATCTGATCAACAATGCCGCGCCGCTGGCGATCGCCGCCGCCGGCGAGACGCTGGTGGTTCTGAGCCGCGGCTTCGACCTCTCGGTCGCCGGCGTCGTGTCCCTGACCAATGTGTTCATGGCCGTCTGGCCGATGGAAGGACCCGGCGGAGCTTTGATCAGCCTGCTCGGCTGCTGCGCCATCGGCGCGGTCGTGGGGACGGTCAATGGCTGGCTGGTCGCGGTACTGCGCCTGCAGACCATCGCGGCGACGCTCGGAACGATGATCGTCTGCCAGGGGCTGGCCCTGGTGATCCTCGACGCGCCCGGTGGCATGGTTGCCGACTGGGTTTCCTATGAACTGACGGGAACGCTGTTCGGTGTCGTGCCGATCGCCGGCCTGATCATCGCTGCGGTCGCGCTGCTCTGGCTCGTCTTCCTGCGCACCAATACCGGCATCGGCATCTACGCCGTCGGCGCGGACGAGCAGGCGGCCATGCTTTCCGGCGTGTCGGTGACGCGCGTTCGCTTCGCCGCCTTCGTTGGCGCGGGCATGCTGTATGGCGTTGCCGGCTTCATGCTGAGCGCGCAGACGGCAACCGGCAATCCGAATGCCGGCGCGCCCTTCCTGATGCTGGTCTTCGCGGCCGTGGCGCTGGGCGGCACCTCGCTTTCCGGCGGCCGGGGCGGGCTGATCGGCTCGATCGTCGGCGCCGGCTGCCTGATGCTGTTGCAGAAGGTGCTGTTCTCCGGCGGCGTCTCGTCCTTTTACACCGGCATCTTCCAGGGCTTCGTCCTGATCCTCGCCATCCTATTCGGCCGCTTCATGCCGCGCCTGTTCAACGCCGGAGCGAAGAAATGAGCGTATCGGAACCCAAGGGCGCCGCCTTCCAGGCTTCGGCGGATTTGCGTCGCGGCGGCGGCATGTCCAGAGAGACGACCAACGCCATCATCGTGTTCGGCCTGAGCATCCTGCTCATCCTCGGCTCGCGCTTCGTCAGCCCCGCGCTCGGCTCGTGGAGCCAGGTGCTGACCGTGCTGATGCTTGCCTCGTTCCTGATTGTGCTCTCGTTCGGACAGGGGCTCGTGATCCTGGTCGGTGGCCTCGATCTCTCCATTCCCGCCGTGATCACGCTCGGCGGCGTGCTCGCCACCGGCTGGGCGGGCGGAGGCGGGGAGTGGTACGTACTGCCGGCGATCCTGGCGATCTGCGGCCTTGTCGGCGCCTTCAACGGCTTCGGCGTCACCGTGCTCAAGATCCCGCCCTTCATCATGACGATGGCGACGTCGATCATCTTGGCTTCCGCCGCGCTCGGCTATACCAGCGGCACGCCGCGGGGCGCCTCGCCGGCCGCGATGACCGCGCTGATGAAGACGACCTGGGTCGGGATTCCGGTCGTGGTCTATTTCGTCGTCCTTTTCGTGTTGGCCGGCTGGCTGCTGCAGAGCCGGACCGTTTTCGGCCGCAAGCTCTACGCCATTGGCGCCAACGATCAGGCGGCGCGGGTGGCCGGCGTCGCCATCGGTCCCGTGACGACCCAGGCCTATGTCGTCAGCGCCATCTGCGCCGGTTTCGTCGGCATGATGCTGGTCGGCTACGCCAATGGCGCGACGCTCCGGATGGGCGACAACTATCTTTTGCCTAGCATTGCGGCGGTGGTGATCGGCGGCTCTTCGATCCTCGGCGGGCGCGGCAGTTTCATCGGCACGGTCGGCGGCGCTGTCCTGCTGACGACGCTGGGCACGGTGATCGCGGCGATCGGCCTGGAGCAAGGCTGGCGAACCGTGATCGAGGGCGGGATCATCGTCGCCGCCCTGTTCTTCATGCGCGAGGAGTTCTTCGCAAGGCTGCGACGGCCGAAGCGAAACTGACGGGAGGAGTCCGCTCCGGCCGATGCGAGAGGCTTGCCTGTTTGTGAGAACGTTCTCACCGCATCGTCGGGCGTTCCAGGGAAGGAAGAGGAGAGGAAACATGATGAATTGGAAGCGTATCAGCAGGGCCACCATGCTCTGCACGACGGCAGCGGTGGCGCTGGCCGGTCTCGTCGGCTCGGCGCATGCCGAAGACAAGAAATTCAAGATCTATCTGAGCCTCAGCTATAGCGGCAATGCGTGGCAGTCCGAGGCGGCGAACATTGTCAAGGCGCTGGCCGCCACGCCGCCCTATGACAAGCAGGTCGAACTGATCGAGGTCATCTCGGGCACCGATCCGCAGGCCCAGATCTCCGCCTATGAGAGCATGATCGAGGCCGGCGCCGATGGCATCGTCACCTTCCCGATCTCCTCGACGGCGCTCAATCGCGTCATCAAGCGCGGTTGCGAGCAGGGCGTGAAGTTCTTCACCTATGACGCAACGGTCACGGAGCCCTGCGCCTACAATGTTAGCTACATCACGGCAGGGTTCGGCGAGAATTCCGCCCAGGCTCTGGTCAACGAGCTCGGCGGCAAGGGCAAGATCTTCCTGAGCCGCGGCGTGCCGGGCAACTCGGTCGACAAGCGTCACACCGACGGCGCGATGCACATCTTCAAGCAGTATCCGGGCATCGAGATCGCAGCCGAATATTATTCCTACTGGGACGACCGCACCACCCAGCAGGAGACGGCCAAGGCGCTCGCGGCCCATCCGGATGTCGATGGCATCTGGGCCCAGGCCGGCGAGTATGGCGCGATCCAGGCGCTGCAGGATGCCGGCACCAAGCTTGTGCCGATGACCGGCGAGAATTCGAACGGCCTGCGCCTGGCGCTCGCCAATCCAGACATGCAGGCCAAGGGCCTGAAGGGCGTCTCGGCCGGTTCGCCGCCGGCGCAGTCGGGCTACGCCTTCAAGCTGCTGATGGAAATCCTCACCGGCAAGCGCACGCTCGAGGCGACCAACATCGAGTACCCGCTGCCGTGGGTGCCGGCCGCTTCGGTCAAGCTCTGCGAAGGCGAGACGTTCGAGAACGGCTGCAACGCCTTCCCGGATGGCAAGGTGCCGTCTTCCTTCGTGACGGAAGTGTTCAATCCGGAACTGCTGCCCGAATTGTCCCTGCTCTCGGCGCTCGAAGGCAAGCCGACCCCGGGTGCCACGATCCAGCCGCTGCCGGCCGAGATCGTCAAGGCGCCGAACGAGCCCGGCATCAACTGCCAGAACTGCGAGCCGCCGGCGGATCTCTACAAGCTGACCAAGATCCAGCCGACCGTGAGCCCCTGAAGCAAACCGGTGGACGGCTTCGGCCGTCCACCATCCCTTTGACGAGACGAGGAACGAGAATGGCCAAGTATCTGAAGCGCGGTCAGGATCAGAGCACGGTCGCGGACAATGACGCGAAGGTCCGCGCGACGGTGGAAGGCATCCTGGCCGATATCGGCAAGCGCGGCGACGCGGCTGTCCGCGAGCTTTCGGAGCGCTTCGACTCCTGGTCGCCGGAGACCTTCCGGTTGAGCGACGCCGATATCGAGGCGGCGCTGTCCAAGGTCTCGAAGCAGGATCTCGACGACATTCGCTTCGCCCAGGCGCAAGTCCGAAACTTTGCAGAGAAGCAGCGCGCCTGCATTCTCGATCTGGAGGTCGAGACGCTTCCCGGCGTCGTGCTCGGCCACAAGAACATTCCGGTCAATGCCGTCGGCTGCTATGTGCCGGGCGGCCAGTATCCGATGGTCGCCTCTGCGCATATGAGCGTGGTGACGGCCAAGGTGGCGGGCGTGAAGCGCATCGTCGCCTGCGCGCCGCCGTTCAAGGGTGGGCCGCATCCGGCGATCGTCGCGGCAATGCACCTCGCCGGGGCTGACGAAATCTATGTGCTCGGCGGTGTCCAGGCCGTGGGCGCCATGGCGCTCGGCACCGAGACGATCGCCCCGGTCGACATGATCGTCGGCCCCGGCAACGCCTTCGTCGCCGAAGCCAAGCGCCAACTCTATGGCCGCATCGGCATCGACCTCTTCGCCGGCCCCACGGAAACGCTGGTGATCGCCGACGACAGCGTCGATGGTGAGATCTGCGCCACCGACCTGCTTGGCCAGGCCGAGCACGGCAAGAATTCGCCGGCGGTTCTCCTCACCAATTCGGAGAAACTCGCCCGCGATACGATGGCCGAGATCGAGCGCCAGCTGCTGACGCTGCCGACGGCGGCGCTCGCCGGCCAGTCCTGGGCCGATTATGGCGAGGTCATCGTCTGCGACAGCTACGAGGAGATGGTGGCGGAAGCCGATCGGATCGCCTCGGAGCATGTCCAGGTCATGACCCGCGATCCCGACTACTTCCTGGCCAACATGACCAATTTCGGCGCGCTGTTCCTGGGCTCGCGCACCAATGTCGCCTTTGGCGACAAGGTGATCGGAACCAATCACACCCTGCCGACCAAGAAGGCCGCTCGTTATACCGGCGGGCTTTGGGTGGGCAAGTTCCTCAAGACCTGTACCTATCAGAAGGTCCTGACGGACGAGGCCAGCGCGCTGGTCGGTGAAGTTTGTTCGCGCCTCTGCATGCTGGAAGGATTCCACGGTCACGCCGAACAGGCGAACATCCGCGTCCGTCGATTCGGGGGGCGTAACGCCGCCTGATCACCATGGACCGCGGAGGATTGATCATGGCCGACAAGGCGAGTGGACGGGAGCGCAAACCGCGCATCACCGTCAAGGATCTGGCACGCGACCTCAACATGTCCGTGTCGACCGTCTCGCGGGCCTTTCATCCGCACGCGGTCATCGCGCAGCAGACGCGCGACGCCGTGCTGAAGCGGGCGCAGGAGATCGGCTACCGGCCGAACCCCTTCGCCCGCAGCCTGATCACCAAGAAGACGCGCATCGTCGGATTGGTGGTGTCGGACATCACCAATCCCTTCTATCCGGAGGTCGTCACCCGGATGACCGAGGACCTGCGCGCCTATGGCATGAACGTCATGCTGGTGGCGGCGCAGGCCCCGAAGGAGATCGATGACGCGGTCCGCCTGCTGCTCACCTATCAGCCGGATCTCGCCATCATCCTTGCCTCGCGCCTGTCGCCGGAGGTTCGCGACGAATGCGAGGCGCAGGGTACGCCTGTCGTGTTCTTCAACCGACTGTCCGAGGACGATCATTGCTTCGGCGTCAGTTGCGACAACCGCGTCGGCGGCGCCATGGTCGCCGACTTTCTGATTGATCGCGGCCATGAACGTCTTGCCTATATCGCGGCAAGGCCGGACGCCTCGACCAATGTCGAACGTCGCGCCGGATTCGTTCAGCGCGCCATCGAGCGCGGCCTGGAAGAACCGGTCTGCGTCGAAGCCGGGCTCTTCTCCTATGAAGCGGGCTATGGCGCGGCGGCCGCTTATGGAGCGCTGCCCGTCCGGCCGGACGGCGTCTTCTGCGCCAACGACATTCTCGCCATCGGCTTCATGGACGGCGTGCGCCGCGAACTGGGCCTCGCCATCCCGCAGGACCTTTCGGTCGTGGGTTTCGACGATGTCGCCATGGCCGCCTGGCCGTCGCACGGGCTGACGACGGTGCGCCAGCCCGTCGAGGCCATGCTGAAGAGCACGGTCGATATTGCCCGCAAGGTTTCCGCCCATGCCGCGACCGAGCCGTTCGTCCAGCGCATCGCGCCGACGGTGCTGGTCGAGCGCCAGTCCACGAGGGATCGCCATGCAGACTGACAAGGCTGGGCGGGCGCTGTTCGAACGCGCCGTGACGCTGCACCGGGAGGATTGCTCCGCCCTGGCCGAGCCCGCGCGTTTCACGGCCAGCGCCGTCGCGGCGCCGTCCGACGAGGCGCTGGCCGATCAGGTCGTCGCCTACCGCATCGAGGCGGGCAAGGCGTATGAGGCATTTCGCCGGCTTATCGGCCAACTGGCCGGGCTGCTGATCCTGGTCCAGGCCAGCGGCCGGCGTGAAGTGCTGGACCTGCCGGATCTGCCGATCGCCGACGAGCGCTGGCAGAAGGCCGGCGAAACGCTGGCGGCGCTCCATGCGCCCGGTGGTCTGGCCGCCCACAAGGCAAAGCTGGACGCGACCTTTGCGCATATCGGCGCCGGTCTCCGGCATTTCCGCCGCTTCGGCGAGCTCGGCGGCGGCGAGACGGCGCTCGCCATCGCTTCGAACGAGATCAACGCGGCCTACCAAGCCCTGAGGAGCGCCTCCGACATGGAGGCGGGGCTTAGCATGGTCGATTTCAGCCAGGCCTGCTGTTCATGCATGGTTCAACCAACACTGCGCTAGGGAGGAAGATTACATGGGCGATTATTCGATCTGGGTGCTCGAATACAGCTATGTCACCAACTATCACAAAAGCGGCGTTCTCTATGGCGCCCACAATCAGGGCTATGTGAAGCTTCCCTATTGCTATGCCGTGATCAAGGGCAATGGCCATACCGCCATGATCGACGTCGGCTATAACGACAAGGACTATGGCAAGGTGCTGGGAGACCGCTTCGGCGTCGAGAACTGGCGCTCGCCGCGCACGGTGCTCGGCGGCGTCGGCGTGACTCCGGAGGACGTGGATACCGTCTTCGTGACGCACGCCCATTTCGATCATTTCGGCAATGTCGAGGACTTCCCGAACGCCACGTTCTACATCCAGGAGCGCGAGATCGCGAAATGGGCCTGGGCGATGGCGCTGCCCGACCGGATGCGCTGGATGATGACCGCCGTCGATCCCGGCGACATCGTGCGCGGCCTCGATCTCGCTCGCCAGCGCCGCCTCGTCACCGTCGATGGCGCCCGCGCCAACGTGCTGCCGGGTGTCGACCTGCACGCCGCCTTCGACAGTCACACCTTCGGCTCGCAGTGGATCACGGTGCGCAATGACGGCCAGGACGACTCGTCCGACACCTGGGTGCTCGCCGGCGACCTCGTCTATGTCTTCGACAACATCGAGGGACCGGGCGGCGCCGTCGACGTCAGCGATCCGATCTACGTGCCCGTCGGTCTCGCCACCGGCAGCCAGACCAATCTGGTCCTGGCGACCGAAGAGATGATGAAGCAGGTCGGCTACGAAGCCCGCCGCGTCATCCCGATCCACGAGGAGCGCCTGCGTGATCGTTTCCCGTCGCGGATCACCGAAGACGGCCTGCGCATCACCGAAATCTGCCTCGCCGATGGCGAAGCCTCGAAGGTAAGCTGATGCAGTCGATCCGCAGGGTTGCCATTGTCGGCGCTGGACTGGTCGGCTCGGGCTGGGCGATCGTCTTCGCCCGGTCCGGCGCGACGGTGCGCGTCTACGATGCCGAGGCGTCGATCCGCGCCTCGGTGCTGGACCGCATCCGCGCTAGCCTCGCCGACATGCGCGAGGTCGGGCTGGTCGACGATGTCGACGGCATAGCCGGCCGCATCACGGTGGCCGACACGCTGGCCGACGCGGTATCGGAGGCCGACTACATCCAGGAATCCGTGTTCGAGCGCGTCGACGTCAAGACGGCGATTTCGCTGGCGATTGACGCCGCGATGCGCCCGGATGCGATCGTCGGCAGTTCGTCCTCCGGCATCCCGGCCTCGGCCTTCACCGAAGGCTGCGTGCATCGCAGCCGCTTCCTGGTCAGCCATCCGGTCAATCCACCGCATCTGGTGCCGGTAGTTGAACTGGTGCCGGCGCCCTGGACCGACCCGGATATCGTGCCGTTCCTGCGCACCGAAATGGCGCGCTTCGGCCAGGTGCCGGTGGTCGTCAATCGCGAGATCGCCGGCTTCATCCTGAACCGGCTGCAGGGCGCCCTCCTGAACGAGGCCTGGGCGCTGTTCGAGGAAGGCTATGCCAGCGCCGCCGACATCGACGCCACCGTCGCGCATGGCCTCGGCCTGCGCTGGTCATTCATGGGGCCATTCGAGACGATCGATCTGAACGCACCGGGCGGCGTCGCCGACTACGCCCAACGCCTCGGGCCGCTCTACCACTCGGTCGCTCAGGACCGCACCCAGCCCAGGCCGTGGTCGGAGGATCTGGTCGGCAAGGTTGCCGCCGAACGGCGCGAGGCGCTGCCGGGCGAAAGTCTCGCAGATCGCCGCGCCTGGCGGGATGGCAGGCTGATGCGCCTGATGGCACACAAGCAGGCGCAGAAGGACTGACATGAGCGGTCAGCCATCGATCGGCGCGCAGGCGCTTCAGGGCAAGGTCGCTCTCGTCACGGGCGGCGCGGGCGGCATCGGCGCGGCGATCGTCCAGGCGCTGGCCGCTTCCGGCGCTACCGTCCTTGTCGGCTACAACACATCCGCCCCGGCGGCCGAGGCGCTGGTGGCCTCGCTGCCGGGCGAGGGCCATCGGGCCATGCCAGCGCCGGTGACGGACACCGAGGCGATCGAAGGGTTGGCCGGGGATGTCGAGAGGCTCGTCGGGCGGCTCGACATCCTAGTGAACTGCGCCGGCACGACCCGTTTCGTCGCGCATGGCGATCTTGACGGGCTGGACGACGAACTGATCGACCGGGTGCTGGCGGTCAATGTGCGCGGCCCGATTGCCATGGTTCGCGCCTTCCGCACATTGCTGGCGCAATCCGGCGATGGGCTGGTGGTGAACATCTCGTCCATCGCGGCGGTCACGGCGATGGGCAGCAACATCGCCTATTGCGCCTCCAAGGCGGCGGTCGACAACCTGACGAAGTCGCTGGCGCGCGCGCTGGCGCCCCAAATCCGGGTCGTTTCGGTCTCGCCCGGGCTCGTCGACACGGAGTTCGTCAAGGGGCTCGACCCCGGAATGGCGCGACCGGCAGGCGGCGCAAACGCCGCTCGCCCGTCTCTCCGCCCCGGAAGAGGTGGCGAACGCCGTGCTGGCGGTCGCAAGCCTCCTGACCTTCACGACCGGGTCGGTGATCCCGGTCGATGGCGGAAGGCCCCTAAACTAACGATGAGCCCAGCCGCCTCGGACAAACAATTGGCTCAGGCGAGCACGGCAGCGAGGCTTCCGACCGTGTCGCGCGTCGGCTTGTATTCGAGACCGACCATGCCTTTGTAGCCATTCGCCTCCAGCCAGGTGACACGCGCCTGCCAGTCGAGCTTGCCGGTGCCGGGTTCATGGCGGCCCGGGGCGTCGGCGAGATGGACATGCGCCACGCGGTCGACGCGACCCCCGAGAACCTCGCCGATGTCCTCATCCATGACGGCGGAATGGTAGATGTCGTAGAGGATCTTGATCTCGGGTCGTCCGACCTCGTCGATGATGTCGAGGCCTTCCTTGGTCGAAGGCAGGAAATAACCGACATGGTCGACGAGCGTGTTGAGTGGCTCGACGGCGAGCACGATGCCGGTTCCATCCAGGATATCGGCAGCCTTGGTGAGCGCATCGACAAGCGCCCGGCGCTGCTCGGCGCGGCTGCGGCCGGGAAGGTCCGCACCCGCCTGGACGATCAGTACCTTGGCGCCCAGGCGCTTGGCGACGGCGATCGAGCCGGGCAGGCCGGCGAGGAATGCCTCATGCTGGGCCGGATCGGTCAGCGGCACCATCGGCTCCGCGCAGAAGCCGGCGACCGGAAGACCGGTCTCCTTCAGCGCCGCTTCGATGGCGTCGATGTCCTTGTTGCCGAACATCCAGAACTCCACGGCGGACAGGCCGGCCTTTTTGGCGAGGCGGATCCGGTCGGCGAAATCGGGCGCTTCGGCGGGGAAAAGCCATTCAAGACAGGCGGAGTATTGCATGACGAAGTCTGGTCCTTCGGGATCAGGAACGATAATCGATGAGAACTTGCATGACCTCGGGCGAGCCCTGGTCCAGCAACTGGTAGCCGCGCGCGGCGTCCTGCAGGGGGACCCGATGCGTGACGAAGCCTTTCAGATCCTTCGAGTATACATCGAGGAATTCGCGCGCGATCTGCGCCCGACGCGGCACCGACCAGAGGGGTCCGAGAAACGGATTGACCGACCCGACCTGCGACGAGACGATCCGCGGCCGGTTATGGTGGAATTCGCCGGAAAGGCTGAGGCTCTCGAACGTGCCGCCATACCAGGACATGGCGACGACGAGGCCGTTGAAGCCGACGGTGCGGATGGCCTCGTTGAGGGCAGGGGCGGCGCCCGAGACTTCGATCACCGCGTCGGCGCCGCGGCCTTCGGTCAGCTCGCGCACCCGTTCCGCCACCTTGTCCTCGCCCGGCCGCAACACATGATCGGCGCCGCCCTTCAGAGCGAGATCGCGCCGCAAATCGATGCCGTCGACGCCGATGATCGTGCGGGCGCCACCCCGCTTCAGAAGGCGGGTAACGATCTGGCCGATGACGCCGAGGCCGGAGACGACGACGTCGGCGCCCAGAGGCAGATTGGCGTCGAGCACGCCGTTATAGGCCGTGTTGAGGTTGGAAAAGAAGACGCCGAGTTCCGCGTCGTCGAGATCACCGAGCGGGATCACCGCCTTGGCGCTCAGCACGGCGTGACGACCATGCGGGGCATAGGCATAGACGAGGTCGCCGAGCTTGACGCCCGTGGCCGCCGAACCCAGTTCGACGATCCTGCCGACCATGGCGTAGCCGTAGCGCGCCGGCCAGTTCCAGTCGGCACCGCCGCCGAGGAACAGCCGCGTCGCCGGGTCCATGTGCTGGCGCCACTGCGGCGCCAGTCCGCGAAAGACGTTCAGTTCCGTCCCGGCGCTGATGCCGGACACGAGTGCCTCGATGACGACGTCCTCGGGACCGGCCGCCCGCAGCGGCTCGTCCTCGATCGTCAGGCTGCGGGGGCCGTTGAAATAGAGCGAACGCGTCATGGCGTCCATGGCATTACCCTTTCACGCCGCCGGCCAGAAGGCCGCCGACCAATTGCTTGCGGAAGATCAGGAAGAGCAGGATGGCCGGCAGGGCGATGATGGTGCCGCCGGCCATGACCTGGCCCCAGGAGAAGGAATAGGGATCGAACAGCCCCTGCAGGGCGAGCGGCAGCGTCTTGACGTCGGCCTTCGAGATCAGCGCCAGCGCCATCAGATATTCGCCCCAGGAGAGGACGAAGGCGAAGGTGCCGACCGCGATGATGGCGGGCCTGATCAGCGGGATGACGATGCGCGTCAGCGCGCCGACACGCGAGCAGCCGTCGATCATCGCCGCTTCCTCGAGCTCCTTCGGGATGGCGTCGATGTAGCCCTTGAGCATCCAGACCGCGATCGGCATGCCGAGCGCCAGATGGGTAAAGATCAGCGCCGTCAGCGTGTTGGTGAGCCCGAGCTGGCGCACGATGACGACCAGCGGCACCAGCACGGCGAGGCTCGGCAGCATCTGCGTGCCGAGGATCAGCAAGCCGAAGAAAGTGCGGCCGTGGAAGCGGAAACGGCTGAGCGCATAGGCCGCCGGCAGCGCCAGCGCCGTGGTGATGATCGCGACGACGATGCCGACGATCAGGCTGTTCTTGAGCGCGATCAGGAATGGCTTTTTGGCGAGGATCGCCTCGTAATGGACGAAGGTGAGCCGCTGCGGCCAAAGCCCGCCGCCGGTGATGTCGGTCTCCGGCCGGACGGAGGCGACGAACACCCACAGGATGGGAACCAGCAGCAGGAACAGGACGACGAGCGTGACCGCATCGAGGCCGGCTTCGCGGAGCGGAGAGGTGCGGCGCATCAGTCGATCCTCCGGGCGCGAAGCGCGAACATCGAGGCGATGAACAGCAGAACGAGCATCACGATGCTGATCGCGGCGGCGTAGGCGGGCCGCAGATCGAGGAAGACCGCCTTGTACATGGCGATGCCGACGAGCGTGGTCGCATCCTGGGGGCCACCCTTGGTCATGATCCAAGGCAGGTCGAACGAGTAGAAGGCGAGGATGCCGAGTACGAGGCCGACGGTGACAACGGTGTTCTGGATGGAGGGCACGGTGACGTGCCAGAAGCGCGACCAGGCGCCGGCCCCGTCCACTTCAGCCGCCTCGTAGAGTTCGTCCGGGATGGACTTCAGCGCGGCTAGAAGCGCGATCACCAGGAAGGGCGTGCCCTTCCAGCCGGAGATGAAGATGATCGTCGCGAAGGCGAGGACGGGATCGTTGAGGACGGAGCTGTCGCCGGCGATGCCGATCAGGTGCAGGAAGGAGTGGATCGGGCCGACATCGCTGTCGAGCAGGAAGCGCCAGCCGAAGCCAAGCACGATGAAGGGCGTCACCCAGGGGAGCAGGATCAGCGCCGAGGCCGTGCGGGCGATGCCGGTTTCGCGGTTCAGGAGAAGCGCGATCGGCATGGCGAGCAGAAGTTCGACGAAGACGGTGCCGAGCGTCCAGATCCAGGTCCGTCCGAAGGATGCCCAGAGCTGGGTGTCCTGCAGCAGCGCACGATAGTTGACCAGACCGCCCCATTTGGGAAGGGGCTGCCGCAGCATGTACCAGTCCTGGAGCGACAGCCAGAAAGCGTAGCAGAGCGGAACGATGGCAATGGCAAAGGCCACGAAGACGGCCGGACCGATCATGCCATAGGGCAGCCAGCGATCCGGCAGGAGGGAGCGGCCAGGAGAGCGAGACGCCGCCCTGGCCACGGTCACGGATTCCTGGCGTGCTGCCATGGCCATGCTCTGTTCGAAGCCCTAGCGAGCCAAGACTTCGTTGATGGTGGTGCAGAGCTGAGCCGTCGCCTGGTCGGTCGTCTGTTGCCCGAGGGCGACGGCCTGCACCGCCTTCTGGATCGTGTCGACCTCAAGCTGTCCCATCTGCGGGATCGCCTCGCTCGGATACTGGTAGGCGCGGGCGTCCTGCAGCTGCTCGACGAACAGCGGATAGGGGAACGCCGTCCACGGCTCGCCCTTCGCAAGCGAGACGCTGCCGGGAATGAACCCGCCTTCGGTCGCGAGCATCTTCAGGGCGTCGCCATGAGTCGCGTAGAGGATCCACTTGGCAGCGGCTTCCTTGTTTTCGGACGCATCCCAGAGGACCAGCGGCCAGCCACCGAGGAAGCCGGAGCGGTTCTTCGGGCCTGCCGGCACCTTGGCGATCGCGACTTGGTCGAGGAAGGCGGCCTTGTCGTTCTGCAAGTCCTTGTAGAGGCCGGCATCCGAGAGGATCATGGCGAACTTGCCATCGCGGAAGCCCTTGCGGAACGTGTCGCCGCTCATGCTTGGCGCGTCGGGATGGGTCGCCTTGTTCTTGTAGACGCTGACATAGGTATCGAGCGCCGACTTGAACTCCGGCGTGTCGAAGCCGCACTTGCCGTCTTCGCCGATCATGCGCGCGCCATAGCCCAGATAAGCGCTCATGAAGTTCTGCACGGTGAAATAGTCGAGGCTCATGGAGAGCGCCGCGCCATAGGTGCCGCCCTTGGTCAGCTTGGTCGCGTCGGCCGCGAAATCCGCCCAGGTCTGCGGCGGTTTCTCCGGGTCGAGGCCGGCATCCTTGAATAGGTCCTTGCGGTAGTAGAGCGCGCGCGTCTCGACATTGACCGGAGATGCCCACCACTTGCCGGCAAGGTTGTAGTAGCCCTTGTCGCCAGGCCAGACGTCGGCGGCGACATTGGTGCCATGCTCCTTGTCATAGGCGGCAAAATATTCGTCGAGCGGGGCGAGGGCGCCGGCCGACTGGAACTGCGCGACCACGTTGTTGCCGAGCATGGAGACATCCGGCAGGCCGCCGGCCGAGAGCGCGCTGACGAGGCGCTGCTGCTGCTCGGACCAGGGCACGATCTCCATGTTGATCTTGATGTCGGGGTTGGCCTTCTCGAACGAGGCGATGGCGCCGTTCCAGGCGGCGATATCGGCGTCGCGCGTCGAGAACTGCCAGAAGTTGACGGTCGTTTCCGCCAAGGCGGGGGCCGTGAAGAAGCCGGCTGCGATGGTGGTCGCGGCCAATAGTGCGGTGATGCGCATGGTAACCCTCCCGAGTCATGGCTCTGCCGCGGGTGGTGCGGCGGCCGGCGTTTCCTCAAAAGACTCTCTTTTAGCGATCCCGTCTTGCGCGGGATTTCCGACACGCGTTTGACGCTCTGCCGAATGTGTTATCGATGACACATTGCCTAATCGATAGCATTGGCGAGACCGTTGTCAATCGCCGTTCGATCAGGACTTTGGGTGCGGTGCGATACCGGCCGACCGGCGCACCACCAGCCGGGTGGGCAAAACCGTTGACATGACGACGCTCCGGCCCTCGATCGCGTCGAGTGCAGCGCGAAAGCCGAGCCGGCCGAGATCTTCCATCGGCTGGGCCACGGTGGTCAGTTGCGGCGCCAGGTTTGCCGCCAGCGTGTCATCGAAGCCGATGATCGAGAGGTCGTCGGGCACGCGGAGGCCTTCTTCATAGATTCCCTGCAGGGCGCCGGCCGCAAGGATATCGCAGGTGGCGAAGATCGCGGTCGGGCGTTTCGAGAGCGCCAGCAGCGCCTTGATGTGGCGATAGCCTTCGATGCCGGAACCGCCATCCTCGATATGGTAGTAGCGTCCCAGCCGGATCAGGCTTTCGTCGATGGGGATCCCGGCCTGCCGCAGGCCCTCGCGATAGCCGGCAAGGCGCTCGTCCTCGACGCTGGTGAAATGCCGGTCGCCGCGGTTGATCAGCTCAGGGTCGCCGCCGATGAAGGCGATGCGTCGGTGGCCGAACTGGACCAGATGGGCGATCGCTTCCAGCGCGCCGGAGAGATTGTCGACCCGGATGGAAGGCGCTTCGATCGTTGCCGCGCGCTCCAGCTGGATGACAGGGATCGCGGCCTCCGTCAGCAACTGGACATTGTGGCGATCGATCGCGTTGGTGAACAGCACCGCGTCGACCCGACGCTCTATGAAACGCTCGACACCGAGGCGTTCGCGTTCGGCGCTGCCATTGTGGTTGAACAGGAAGGTCTTGTAGCCCTCGGCCAGCGCCTCTTCTTCCGCCCAATGCGCGACATTGACGAAGAAGGGGTTGGCGGTGATCGCGGTCAGCATGTGCCCGACCGTGAAGCTGCGCTGCTGGCGAAGCCCGCGCGCCACTGCGTTGGGCCGGTATCCGGTCGCCTTGATGGCGGCCTCGACCCGGCTGCGGGTGACCTCCGAGACATAGCCCTTAGCTTTCAGCACCCGGGCCACGGTCGCCGTCGATACACCGGCGCGTTGAGCGACTTCCAGCAGCGTCGAGGGCTTCATTGCCACACTCCATCCCCCGAATGGCTGTAGCGATTGAACAGCGCAGAGGCAAGGCGGGGCTGGAATGCGAGGCTTCAAGCGGCTGGTCGCTTCGTACGACGCTATTTCTGCATGAGGTGGGCTCGCTGCACAGGGTATTTCCCCCGCGCCGTGTCAGACGACCCAGTTTTCTCACGACGACCTATGGATCCGTCCGTGACTTCGCAGCCCTGTTCTGCGTTGCCTCGAAGGCATCCAGCACATCATTCAGGGTCGCGCGGACATGCTTGCCGCTGATCTCCCGCGCGCGGGACGGATCGCGGTCGCGGAAGGCGTCGAGTAACGCGTGATGCTCGGCCCGGACACGATCCGCGTAGGCCTGGGTTCGCCCGCGTTTGTAAAGAAGGCTCTCGCTCAGGCCGTAGTAGCGAGGGATGATGACCTCGGCCGCTTCGACATTGCCGCCATGCATGTTGATGAAGCGGTGGAACGCATAGTTCGCGGAGTCGATGCGCGGCCAGTCGAGCGCGTCCAGAGCCGCGTCATGCGCTGCCTGCAGTGCTTCGAGCTTGCGAAGCGATGACAGGGACGCCTCCTCGGCGAATTGGCAGGCGAGAAATGCCTCGAGCGCCTCGCCGATCTCATGCGAGTGGATCAGTCGCTCCCGGTCCAGCGCCCGGGCGCGGACGCCGCGGTTCGGGAATATCTCGACCAGGCCCTCGCCTTCGAGCTGCTGCAGCGCTTCGCGCACGGGCTGGACGCTGACGCCGTATTTCTCGGCAAGCGCGTTCAGCCGCAGCCAGCCGCCGAGCGGTATCTCGCCCGCGATGATCTCGTTGCGCAGCAAGTTGGCCACGCGAACATAGTTGGTCTCGCCCACCGGCTTCGTCACGGCCCCAGATCCTGCTGTCAGACGGCTTTACGCAATGACGGGTTTCGTCGATCTCGTCAAATCATATATAATCTTGACAGAAGATATACGATTTGAAAGTCTGCCTGGGCGTGCGGCGGCAGGAGGCCGATCGCGTGCCCGTCGGGGAGGAGCTCCGGTGGAACCAGACATTGGGGAAGAGACGCATGTTGAAAGCCCTTATCCGCGGCGCCGCCCTCGGGGCGGCGCTGGCCGCGTCGACGCTGGTCGCCCAGGCGCAGACCGAGCTCGACTTTGCTTCCTGGCAATTGGAAGAGCCCGGTAATGCTGATTGGTGGAAGGCCGCCATCAAGGCCTTCGAGGCCCAGAATCCCGATATCAAGATCAAGCAGAACTACATTCCGTTCGCGGATTATCTGACCCAACTGACCATCCGCTTCGCATCGAACCGCCCGCCGGCGGTGATCCAGATTTCTGAGCAGAATTATGGAGCCTATGCCTCGCAGGGCTGGCTCGCGCCGCTCGACGCACGGATCCAGGGCACGGATATCGCGACCGATTGGGCCAGCGCCCAGGCCGACCTGAAATGGGATGGCGAGACGCGCGGCGTCCTGATCTCGAACAGCGCGCTGATGCTCTTCTACAACGAGGATCTGTTGCAGAAGGCCGGTGTCGCGGCGCCGAAAAACTGGGATGAATTCAAGGCCGCGGTCGCCAAGCTGACGGACAAGCAAGCCGGCACGTTCGGCCTGTCGGCGGTGACGACCGAACACCCGACGGCGGTCGAAGACCTGCACCGCTACGCGATGTGGGCGGGAACCAGCCTCGTCAAGGACGGCAAATACAATCTGACGGCGCCCGAAGTCGTCGCGGCGCTCGACGCCTATCGCCAGACCGTCGGCCAGAATGCGCCGCTCGGCAACAATTCGGCGGTAGCGCGCCAGCTCTTCGTCGATGGTCGCACGGCGTTCCTGATTGATGGGCCGTGGGTGTGGTCCTGGCTTGAAAAGGCGACGCCGGCGATGCGTCCCAAGCTGAAGATGGTACGCACGCCCTTCGACCCGCAGGAAGCGCCGGGCGGCATCACCATCCATATCGCCGAAGGGCTGGACGAAGGCACCGCGGATGCTGCCTGGAAGTTCGTTCAGTTCGTCACCCAGCCGGAATGGCAGCGCGCCTATCTGAAGCAGACCGGACAGCCGGCCGGCCGCAAGTCGCCCGTGCTCACCAGCGATGACATCGCAGCCGCCCCGCAACTTGAGATCATCAGCGCCGCGGCCATGGCCAGCAAGCCCCTGTTCCCCACGGACCAGCGGATCCGCGGCAATTTCGCGGAATACTCGGCCATTCTGATGACGGCGGCCCTGAAGCTGCTTTCGACCCAGGAACCGACGGACGCGGTCCTGAAGGCCGCACAGGATCAGCTCGAGGCGGCGATCCCGCTCGACTAACGAGCCCGATGGCGGACGGCATTCCGTCCGCCTCCTTCCACCGACAGGGTCGATACAATGGCAATGACGAGCATATCGGCAGCCAGAACGCGGCGCGCCGGCTGGCTGGATCTGAGCTTCGAGCGGCGACAGACCTTGCTGTCGCTGGCGTTGCTGATGCCGGCCGTCGTGACAGTCCTGGTGCTGATCGTCTATCCGCTCTACCAGGTCTTCGAGATCTCGCTGCGCGAGGGCAAGGTGATGAACTTTGCCCGGATCAGCGCCTTGCCGCTCGGCTTCGGCAATTACAGCCGCGTGCTGTCCGATCCGCAGTTCTGGCGCAGCACGACGACTTCGGCGATCTATGTGGCGGGAAGTGTTGGCGCCGCCCTGCTGATCGGCTTGGCGACCGCGTTGCTTCTCAATCGACGCCTGCCCGGCACGCGCATCTTCCGGACCCTGATCCTGATCCCGTGGGCGGTGCCCGGTGTCGTCGTGTCGATCATGTTCCTCTGGATCATGGATGGCTCGTTCGGCGTCTTCAACGCCATGCTTCGCGACATTGGCCTGCTATCCGGCGACCATGCCTGGTTCGTCGATTCCCGCACGGCGCTTCTCGCGGTCATCGTGCCGACGATCTGGAAGACCTATCCGCTCATCACGCTGACGATTCTGGCGGCGCTGCAGTCGATCCCGACGGAGATCTATGACGCGGCCGAGGTGGATGGCGCCAAGGCGGTGCAGAAATTCGTCCATGTCACCTGGCCGGGCATTCAGGGCGCCACGGCGCTGGTGGTGATGGTCAGTTGCCTCGGTGTGTTTCGCGATGTCGACATCATCTTCGCGACGACGGGCGGCGGGCCGGCTCACGCGACCGAGACGCTGGCGCTCTACGTCTACAAGGAAGCTTTCCAGTATTTCCGCATGGGGGCCGCGACCGCCGTCGGCACGATGATGATCGCCTTCGCCCTTCTCATCTCGATCCTGCTCGGCGCCGTGGCGCGCCGGTCGAAATATTGAGGCCCGCGATGAAGATCGGAACCGTGCTCTCCTGGATCGCGCTGCTGGGCTTTGCGCTCGTCACGCTGTTCCCGTTCTACTGGATGGTGATGACCGCCATCATGCCGACGGATGCGATCCTGTCGCGCTCGCCGTCGCTGCTGCCGGACTTCTCCCGCATTCGCTTTGACGCCTTTGTCGGGATTTTCGCGCGCAGCGCGTTTCCGACCTGGATGATGAACAGCCTGATCGTCGGCGTGCTGACGACGCTCTTCAGTGTCGTGGTCTCCACGCTGGCCGGCTATTCGCTGTCGCGCTATTCCGGCGTCGTGCAGCAATCGCTCGGCGCCATGCTGCTGATCAGCAAGCTGATCCCGGCCAGCCTGATCCTGATCCCGCTATTCATCATCTACAATCTGATGGGGATCTTCGACACCTATCTCGGTCTGGTCCTCGCCAACATGACGATCAGCGTGCCGCTCGCCAGCTGGCTGATGAAGGGCTTCTTCGACCGGATCCCGCGCGAATTGGAGCAGGCGGCGATGATCGACGGCGCCAGCCAGATGCAGGCGCTCCGACTGATCGTGCTGCCGCTGGCGAAGCCGGGCATCGCGGCGGCCACCGTCTATGTCATGCTGAACAGCTGGTCGGAGTTCATCTTCGCCCGAACCCTGATCTCCTCGCCGGAGCGCCAGGTTCTGACCGTTGGTATGCAGTCCTTCGTCGGCGAACAGATGGTCGACTGGCAGTTGCTGATGGCCGCCGGCACCGTGTCCATCCTGCCCGCCATCATCCTCTTCGCCTTTCTTGAGCCCTTCCTGGTCAACGGCATGACCAAGGGCGCCCTGGCCGGCACCTGAACCTTCGCTCTGGAGTGAATATCTTGAAACTGGATCGTGAATCCTTTCGCGGCATCTATGTCATCGTCGTCACGCCCTTCACCCCGGCGCTGGACATCGACGAGGATGCGCTGCGCTCGACCGTAAGGTTCTGCATCGACGCGGGTGTGCACGGGGTCGTCACCACCGCGAACGCCAGCGAAGTCGGCTATCTCTCCGAGACCGAGCGCCGGCGCGTGGCCGAGATCGTCGTGGACGAGGCGGCCGGCAAAACGGTCTCGGTGGTCGGCGTTTCGTCCGCGCACTACCGGATTTCCGCCGATCTGGCGCGGCATGCCCGCGACATCGGCGCGGGCGGCGTGATGGCGATGCCGCCGACGTTCCATGCCCCCACGCTGGACGAGATCCGCGAATTCTATCGCCAGGTGGCGGGCGCCACGGATCTACCTTTCATCCTTCAGAATGCCATCGGTCCCGGGGCCACGGTGATGTCGCCGCGCCTGATGGCCGACATCATCGACGAACTGCCGACGGTCCGTTTCATCAAGGAAGAGACCGCCTATCCGGCGCAGATGACCGGCGACGTCATCGCCCTGGCCGGCGACAAGCTGCTCGGCGTCATGGGCGGCCGCGCCGGCAAGACGCTGATGGAAGAGATCCCGCACGGCATGTGCGGCACCATGCCGGCCTGCGAGATCGCCGACGTCCATGTCGCGCTCTGGAACGCGATCGAGGCCAAGGACGAGGCGCTGTCGCGCCATATCTTCCGCCACCTCCTGCCGCTGCTCGACTTTGAGGCGTCCTACGGCATCCCGCTTTGCAAGGAAGTGCTGCGCATGCGGGGCGTCATTCCGAGTTCAGCATGGCGGCAAACCGGTTACCGCGCGCTCGACCGTCATGCGCTCAACGAGGCCAGCCTCATCCTGGACGGGCTCAGCGAGTTCCTGCTGCCCGCCTATCGCCACGACGCGGCCGACCGTCGTTCCGCCTGATCTCTCCAATCCGTTCACGAAGCAAAGGTAAGGACATGTCCCTGCAACAGACCGCCAAGGAAATCGGCCGAGTCGAGGACGCGGTGAACCGCTTCTCGAGCCCGTCCGAGCTGCGCATCACCGATATGCGGCTCGCTGTCGTCGCTTCCAACTACGATTACCCGATCCTGAAGATCGATACCAACCAGGGCGTCTATGGCCTTGGCGAGGTGCGTGACGCAGGCCATGCCGAGAACGCCCTGCAGTTCAAGAGCATGCTGATCGGGCAGAATCCCTGCAATGTCGACATGATCTTCAATGCCATGAAGCGCTACGGCAATTGGGGTCGCGAGGGCGGTGGTGTCTCCGGTATCGAGATCGCGCTGCTGGATCTCGTCGGCAAGGTCTATGGCGTGCCGTGCTACCAGCTCCTCGGTGGCAAGTATCGCGATCGCGTCCGCCTCTATGGCGATACGCCGACGCCCGACAATCCGACGCCGGAGGATTTCGTCAACGCCGTGCTGGGCCGTCGTGCCAAGGGCCTCAACTTCATCAAGTTCGACCTGCGGCCAAGCCTGTTCGAGGGGGCGGGCGGCGTATTGATCGGGCACGATGCGAAATACGACTATGCCTATGAGCCGGGACAGTGGTTCAAGGCGCCGGGTGGCAATCGCGGCGCCAAGCTGACCCAGCGCAGCATCGACGCGGCCGTCGAGGTCGTGTCCGCTGTTCGGGCAGCGGTCGGCTCGGACACGCAACTCTGCGTCGACCACTTTGGCGAGGGCTACCTGACCGCCGACGAGGTGATCCGGCTCGGTCGCGCGCTCGAGCCGTTCGATCTCGCCTGGATGGAAGATCCGGTCCCGTTCTTCGACACGCCGGGCCACAAGAAGGTTGCCGACGCGCTGCTGACGCCGATCGCGGCGGGCGAGAACCTCTATCTGCGCGAAGGGTTCCGCGAGGCGATCCGCACCCGCGCCTATGACATCCTGCATCCGGACCTGCTTTCTTCGGGCGGCATGCTGGAGACGAAGCGGATTGCCGATGACGGCGAGCAGGAAGGCTTGCCGACGGCCTTGCATTGCGCCGGTTCGCCGATCGGCTTCATGGCCAACATCCATTGCGCGGCGGCTATCTCGAGCTTCGTCGCCTGCGAGCATCACGGTCTCGATCTGCCGTTCTGGCATGGCCTCGTGACCGGCATCGACCCCGACTATATGTCCGACGGCTATGTGAAGGTGCCGGAGAAGCCGGGCCTGGGCATCGACATCAACCTGGAGGTGATCCGCGAGAACCTGCGCACCGAGGACACTCTGTTCCTGCCGACCGACGCCTGGAACACGCCGAAGCTCGGCTTCTGGCGCCCGGACGACCGCTGGCCGGAATAGTCTCTGGTCTGAGACGCACGACCTTAGGTCCTGTCCCCGGAACGCTTTTGCAGCGCTCCGGGGACGCTATGGCTTCCGGGATATCGCCGTGACCTCGCTGCGCCGGAGGCACGACGACAGCGCCTGTCGAATCCGGTTGGAGCCGTGCCGCTTGGATTTTGGATGGGTAGCGGTTACGGAAGAACGGTTCGGGGGCGCTTCTTCTCCCGCACTGAATCCACAAGGGTCGCCTCCCGGGGGGACGGCGCTGGGGTGGCGATGGAGCCAACTTGATTTCGATCGCGGAGCGGATCCATTCCAAATACCCGCATATGACGGGGGCCCTGCAGAAATTCGCCGATTTCGTGCTCGCGGAACCGGTGAAGGTCGCGCGGATCAGCATCCATGAGGCGGTGAAGGACCTCGACGTTTCCGTCGCCTCGGCCAATCGCTTCGCGCGGGCGATCGGCTATTCCGGCTATGCCGAATTCCGTACCGAGCTGATCCGGAGCTTCGAACCGGCCTTCGACCCGGTCAAGCGGCTGCAGGTCCAGGTATCGCGCAGCTCGACCAGCCTCGACGTGTTCAAGGCCTCGATGAACGAGGATATCGCCAACGTGCAGAACACGATGGACGCGCTCAGCGACGAGCGCGCCAACCAGGCGGTTGATGCGGTCCTGGCGGCCCGGAACATCATCGTCTTCGGCCTCGACAATGGTGCCAGCTGCGCGGCGATCCTGAGCAACGAGCTGCAGCGCCTGCGCCGCAACGTGACCTCGATCGCCAATTATGGCGGCGCCATCGGCGTCGCGCGACAGTTCACCGAGCTCGACCGAAACGATCTCGCGATCGCCATCGCCTTTCCAAACTACATCAAGGACGTGATCCAGCTCGCAAGCCTCGCCCGCGCCCGCGGCACCAAGGTGCTTGCCATCACGGACAGCCATCATTCGCCGCTGGCGCCGCTCGCCGACATCAACCTGTTCTGCCGCGCCGAGCGCCAGTTCGGCTCGATGTCGAACGCCAGCGCGATCACGCTGATCGAGGCGCTGGTCGCCGCCGTTGCCCACCGCACCAAGCGGGCCGTCGAGCTTGCCGAGCAGTATACGGCGCTCGAACTGCCCTGGCTCGAACGCCCCGGTCCGTAGGTCCGCCGGCGGATCCCGCGAGCCGCAAGCCTCTTCCTCTGCCATCGAACGAATGCCGCATGCCGTGGCCGGCCTCTGGCCGTGCGTGCGCGGCTGCCTATGCTGTACGGTCCGGTCGCCTTCGTGTGGCGTCAGCGCGTGCCGCTGTGCGGGCGGACTGACGCGGGAATGATCAGTCCATCCTCATCTTGCTAGGCAACACAGCAGGGCGCGTTGTTTTCGCTGGTGTTTTCGACCGGCGGCATGGCCACCATTTCAGCACCGGGCCTGATTGTACAAATTATAACGTCGTGACAGTCTTCATGTAACGCGATGTTCATGGTCGGATCGGAAATCGCCGTTCCCCGGCGATGGATCTCCCGCTCTCGAGCCTGGAATAAGCCTCGTCACACCCAGAAGCATCTTTCGGAGCCCATCGATATGGATAGACGGACCTTCATCAAGGTTAGCGCCGCCGCCCTCGCGGCTCCGGCCCTGGTTACCTCCCGCGCCCTGGCCGACACGCCGAAGCTTGGAAAGATGGCCTACCAGCTTGGCTGGGTGAAAAATTTCCAGTTCGCCGGCGAGTACATCGCGGACGCAAACAAGTATTTCGAGCAGGAGGGGATCGCGGTCGATCTCCTGGCGGGCGGTCCGAGCGTCTCGGCGGAGCCGATCGTCATCTCCGGCAAGGCGCTGGTCGGGCAGAACAGCACCGACAACACGGCCAATGCGGTCGCCAAGGGCGCGCCGCTCAAGATCATCGGCACCAATTACCAGAAGTCACCGTCCTCGATCATCTCGCTGACCAAGACCGGGCTCAAGGCGCCCAAGGATCTGGTGGGCAAGACGGTCGGTATCCAGGCCAACAATCAGGTCGTCTGGAACGCCTTCCTGAAGATCAACGGCATCGATCCCGCCAGCGTCAACACCGTTCCCGCCCAGCATGATTTCACGCCGCTGGTCTCCGGGGAACTCGATGCCTTCTTCGGCTTCTCCAACGACGACGTCGTGCAGCTGCGCCAGAAGGGCCAGGACGTCAGCTACCTGCTGATGGCCGACTACGGTTACCCGATGTTCAACTGCAACTACCTCGTCACCGAAGCGACGCTGAAGGACAAGGAGAAGCGCGCCCAGGTCGTGGCCTTCATGCGCGGCGCGATCGGCGGCTGGCAGGAAGCGGTCAAGAACCCGGCGCTGTCGGCGCAGCTGACCGTCGATGTCTATGGCAAGGGCAACGGCCTCGACAAGGCGGCGCAGGAGAAATCCGCCGCCGCGACCAACGAGCTGATGGTCACCGCCGACACGCAGAAGCACGGCCTGTTCTGGATGACCGACAAGTCGGTCGACGAGACCATCGCCACGCTGGCAACGGCCGGCATCGTCGCCAAGAAGGACCTCTTCACCAACGAGATCCTCGAAGAGGCCTTCCAGGGCAAGACCACGCTCTGAGACGGTTTCGCCGGGCGGCCCGGCGACCCAGGCCATCGCAGCCGCGGACCGGCGGTCCGCATTCCCGACGTCCCAGGCTTCCGTGCCCGGGACCGACGGCTTTCGTTCGACAGGAAATCCAGCATGACCCAGAACTACCAGAGCGCGGATGTCTGGTCCCGCACCAAGACGATCAACGGCTATCCGGTCGATGAAGTCCGGTCCGTCTTCCAGAAATCGGTCCGTCGCGGCTGGCTCGAGGAAGCGATCCTGGCCGCGTTCGAACTGCATCAGAGCGGCCTCGAGACGGAAGAACTGCTCTGGCGGCGGATCGAGATCATCGCCACGGAAGAAGTCGGCTTTGGCCTGGTGACGGCGCCGGCCATCATCGAGGCGCTCAACGCCCAGCGGCAGCGCTATTCCGATCGCACCGAGCGCTGGATCTATGCCGTTCAGGCGGTTCGGATCATCGTCACCAACAAGAAGGACCGCACCGCGCCGCAACTGGCGCAGTGGGCGATCGAAGTGACGTCGCGCGGCGAGCGCCAGTTCGAGATCCAGGATTTCATGGTCGATTATCACACCCGCCGCGGTGTCGAGCTCGGCCGTGGCCCCGAGCACTGGACGAGCGCCGGCGGCGGCGATCTCGAAAACATGCTCGAGGGCGTCGACAGCAAATATCTCGACTATTTGAACGCGCTCCGCGCCAAGACGCCGGCCTGATTCTGGCATGGCGCGGCCTGCATCCTGCGCCGCGCCACCCGCAGGCCGAAACGGGATCCATCCGATGGAGCAGTCCAACGTGACGTTCGAGATGAAGCCGAGGGCGAACCCGTCGACGCGTCCAAACGGGGATGCCAGCGGCATCGTGCTCTATGGGCTCTCCAAGAGCTTTTCGCTGCAGGGGCGCTTGGTCACGGCCCTGCATGACGCGGATCTGCGTACACCGGCCGGGTCCTTCGTGTCGCTGCTCGGGCCGTCCGGCTGCGGCAAGTCGACGATCCTGCGGATTCTGGCGGATCTCGAAGTGCCCACCAATGGCAGCGCCCTGATCCACGGCAAGTCGCCCGGCGTATCGCGCGCCAATCACGAGATCGGCATCGCGTTCCAGGATGCCTCGCTGCTCGCCTGGCGTTCGGTCGAGGACAATATCCGCCTGCCGCTGGAAATCAGCGGCATGACGGGGCAGGACGCAGCGGTCCGCGACCTGATCGCGCTGGTCGGCCTCCAGGGCTTCGAGAAGGCGCGGCCGGCGCAGCTTTCCGGCGGCATGCGCCAGCGCGTCGCCATCGCCCGCGCGCTCGTCAACCAGCCGAAGGCCCTGCTGCTGGACGAGCCGTTTGGCGCCCTCGACGACATGATGCGCCAGCGGCTCAATCTCGGCTTGCAGCGAATCTGGATGGAGCGCCGCACGACCACCGTGCTGGTGACGCATTCGATTTCGGAGGCCGTTTTCCTGTCCGATACGGTGGCGGTCATGACCGCGCGCCCCGGACGCATCGTCGAGACGCTGGCGATCGACCTGCCGCGCCCGCGCACGCCGGAAATGATGCGCACGCCGGAATTCCACCGGCTCTGCGACGTTTTCAGCGAATTGCTGTTCGGTGCCAAGGCCGACGATTTGGAACCGGCCCTATGACCGCGACAACCCTGGTTCGGCCCCTCGACCGGCTGCGCGCGCTGAACTGGTCCGGAATTCTGTATGCGACCGCAGGCCTCGCGGCACTCGTGCTGCTCTGGCAACTGGCGGTGCTCTTCATCTCGTCGGGCAATGGCACGATTCCGTCTCCGCTGCAGATCGCGCGGCAGATGCATTCCGATGGCTTCGCCTTCTATGCGGATGCGGCCTCCTACACGGTTTCGGCGGCGTTTCGCGGCTGGCTGTGGGGCAACAGTCTCGCGATCCTGCTGGCCCTCGTCGCCGTCGCCATTCCGTTTCTGGAACGGCCGATCCTGCAACTTGGCATCGTCTCCTATTGCCTGCCGATCGTCGCGATCGGGCCGCTGATGATGATCCTGTTTTCCGGCGATACGCCCAAGGTGGTGCTGGCGGCGCTGTCGGTGTTCTTCACCACGCTGATCGGCACGGTGACGGGCCTTCGCCATGTCGACCGCACCATGCTGGACCTGGTGCACGGCTTTGGCGGCGGCACCTGGCACAAGCTGTTCAAGGTCCGGCTGATCTCGGCCCTGCCGCACCTCTTCGCGGCGCTGCGCATCGCGGCCCCGGCCGCCATCCTCGGCGCGATCGTCGGCGAATATATGGGCGGCACCGAAACCGGGCTCGGGCTGATGCTGGTCAATTCGCAGCAGGCAATGGAGATTCCCCGGACCTGGGCCATCGCGGTTGTCGCCAGCGTGCTCGCGGCAATCGCCTATGCGGCGACCAGCCTGGTCGCCCGCCTGATGACGCCCTGGGCGCGGGAAGTCTCCACCGACATTGGCGGGCTGCATGCGAAGGCCGGCGGCCAGGGCGGCTGGGCGATGGCGATCGCTTCGGCGGTCGGTTCGCTGGGGCTCGTGCTCTTCGTCTGG
The DNA here is from genome assembly GCF_044452255.1 of Kaistia sp. UC242_56. Taxonomy (NCBI): domain Bacteria; kingdom Pseudomonadati; phylum Pseudomonadota; class Alphaproteobacteria; order Hyphomicrobiales; family Kaistiaceae; genus Kaistia; species Kaistia sp. UC242_56. Next base: position 359,900 of record NZ_JBIOAN010000001.1, on the reverse strand, counting down.
TGGGCGATATTGCGCGGCTTTTCCGTGCCGCCCTTCTTCGGCAAGGGCCCGCTGGAGGTCTGGAACTATCTCGTCGACCCGCTGATGGGCGCGCAGAACCGCGCGCAATTGATGCGCGAGGCGGTCGTTACGATCCGCGACAGCGCCGCCGGGCTTGTCGTCGGCACCGTGGCCGCCGTCCTGGTCGCTGTCGCCTTCAATCTCTGGGGCGGGGTCGAGCGCGCCTTCATGGGCGTCGCGATTGCGCTGCGGTCGATACCGCTCGTCGCCATGGCGCCGCTGGTGACCCTGGTGTTCGGCCGCAACATGCTGGCCGTCGTGATGATCGGTGCGATCGTCACCTTCTTCCCGACTCTGGTGAACATGACGCTGGCGCTGGCGCAGACGCCGGCCCGTTCGCGGGACCTGATGAAGGTCTTCGGCGCCTCGCGCTTCAGGACGCTGATGACCGTTCAGATCCCGAGCGCCTTGCCGGCGCTGTTCACCTCGCTGCGCACCGCCGCGCCGCTCGCCATCACCGGCGCCTTGCTGGCGGCCTGGCTCGCGACGGGCAAGGGGCTCGGCTATGCGATCGTCACCACGGCCGCCGTCTCGGATTACGAGGGGCTCTGGGCGCGCGTCGCGCTGACGACCGCCTTTTCCATTCTTCTCTATGCGCTGATCGGGCTGGTCGAACGCATCGTCCTGAAAGCCTACGCCAACTAGCCCGGCCCCCTTCGCCCCCGGCAAAGACCGTCGCCGCCGATCGCGGCGCGATGGCGCTCGCCTTGCTCGTGGCCGACGCCCTCCCGCTTCCACCCCCGGCCAGCCGTCCTTAGCGCCTGACCTTTCTCCCCCGATCGTTCCCCGGAGCCTGCCATGAAGACCACCCCCGTCACGCCCGAAGACCTCGTTGCCTCCACCATCGCGCTGCCGCCCATCGCCCGGAATCCGGATGGCGGCATCAACCTCGGTGAAAGCCGCAAGATCGTCGATTGGCTCGCCTCCGCCGGTGTCCGCTCGTTCATGTATGGCGGCATCGCCAACCTGTTCCATGCGAGGCTCAGCGAATATGGTGCGGTGCTCGACCTGATCGAGGCCGTGGCGCCGTCCGAGGACGCATGGATGGTGCCGGCGATCGGCGGCGACTATGGCAAGGCGATCGACCAGGTCGCGATGCTGCGGGAACGCGATTTCCCGACCGCGATCCTGCTGCCGTTCTGGCTGGTGCAGCCCCAAGGCGTGGCGACCGGCATCCGCAAGCTGGCCGATGCCTATGGCAAGCCGCTGATGGTGTTCTTCAAGGCGCTCGATTATCTGACGCCGCAGGACGTTGCGGCGCTTTTGAAGGATGGTGCGCTTTGCGGGGTCGAGTATGGCATCGTCCCGGACGAAACCGGCCAGTCGCCGCATCTGACCGCGCTGCTCGACCTGGTCGGCTCGGCCGACCGCCTGATCGACGGCGCGGGCGAACTGACCATCGTCGAAAGCTCGAAATACGGCATCCAGGGCTACACCTCCGGCACGGGCCTGCTGGCTCCGCACATCTCGCAGGCTTTGCTGGAAGCCGTGAAACGGGGAGACCGCGCCGCGATCGACAGCCTCAGCCAGGTCTTCGTGGATTTCGACGCCGCGCGCGGCGCCTATTCGGCGATCCCCGTCGTGCATGATGCGATCCGCCTGGCGGGCATCGCCGATACCGGTCCGATCGGCCCGTTCTTCGAGACCGCCTCGGATCCGGCGATTGTTGCTGACATCACGCGCATCGCCAGGGAACTGATGCAGGCCAATGCGGACTTCAGGCTGAAGGAAGTGGCATAGCGCGTCCCGCCATCGGGGCGGCGTGATTTCCAGTCAGGCTGAAAAAGATCCGGGGGCTCGCGCCCCCGGATCCGGTTTGATGAAGTCGCTGGGATCAGCCCTTGTTCGGCTCGATCTTCGCGGCGATGAACTTGAAGTTCGACCACCACCACCAGGGACCCTCATAGTAGTTCTCGGCGCTCGGGTAGTTCTTCCAGTAGGTCTCGTTCACCGGAACGAACTTCGAGGTGCCGAACATCTCGATCGAGGGTAGGCCCTTGACCAGATCCTTCAGCATCTCGGTGCCGAGCGGCACGATCTGCGGATCGTCGGCCGGGATCGAGCGCAGCGTGTCGATCTTGGCGCTGAGCGCATCGTCGACATAGCGGCCCTGGTTGGAGGAGGCCGCCGTGCCGTTCGGGCGGACATAGTCCTTGTGCCAACCTTCGAGGCGGACGAACGGATCCGGCACGATGCCGCACGAGGCGCCCCAATAGGAGCCGACTTCATAATTGCCGGTGTTCTCGGCCGTGAAGAACGGGCCGTCCTGCATCTGCTGCACCTTGGCGTCGATGCCGAAGGCGACCCACTCATTGGCGGCGGCGAAGGCCAGGCGCTGTGACTGCACCTCGAAATCGGCCGGAGCCAGGATGTTGATCGTCCACGGCTTGCCGTCCGGCATCAGCCACTTGTCGCCTTCTTTCTTGAAGCCCTGTGCTTCGAGCATCTTGGTGGCCTGTTCGGGATCGAACTTCCACCAGCCGACGCCGAGCAGGTCGCGGAGCTGGTCGGGATCGGTCGGGATGGCCTCGACGCCTTCCGAGCGCAGCTGCTCGCCAAGCCGGACGGCATAGTCGGCGTCGAAGGGCTTGTATCCGTCGGCCAGCGCGAACTCCTTCAGCCAGGGCACCATCGGCTTGTGATAGGTGTCCATCAGCACCTTGGTCGGCGGCAGGGCCAGCGGCGAGGCGCGCAGCATGCCGGAGAAGGTGGCGATCGAGGCCTGCTGCAGGTTCATGGCAAGCGCCAGCGCCCAGCGGGTCTCCGCCTTGTCATAGGGCGGCTTCGACGTGTTGAAGTGGATGCCGCGCTCGCACGGATCGTCGAGGTTGGCATAGGGGAAGCCCTTGAACCACGCCTTCACCTTGGGATTCTGCTTCTGCAGGATATCGAGGCTTTCCGGCGAAATGTCCGTCAGGATGTCCATCTGGTTCTGCGCCATGGCGAGGACGCGCTTTTCCTCGGTGCCATAGGAGCGGAACAGCACATATTGCGCCTTCGGCTCGCCGACGATCTGGCCGACATCCGAGTTCTTCCAGTCCTCGCGCTTCTCCCACAGGAACCACGAGCCGTTCGGGTCGGAGCTCTTGTACTTGTAGGCGCTGATCGTGACCGGCGGGAAATTGGTGAAGGTGGCCGGGTCTTCCTTTTCCCAGATGTGCTTGGGAACGACGTGGAACGGGTTGCCGTAGATCAGCGAGCCGAGAACCAGCGACAGGCGAGGCGTCGGCTTGGTCGTCTCGATCTCGATCGTGTTGTCGTCGACCTTCGTGAACTTCTTGATCGCGGCGTTGAAGGCCGCGCTGTAGGCGATCGCCGGGGTCTTGGCGATCATGTCGGCGGTGAAGACGACGTCATCGGCCGAGAACGGCTTGCCGTCGCTCCAGGTCAGGCCCTCGCGCAGCTTGACGCGGAATTTGGTGTAATCCTTGTTCAGCGCCTCCGGCATGGCGGCGGCGAGGTCGGGGATCTGCTTGCCCGAGGCGGTGTCGATATCCCACATCAGGGCCGAGGCCATCTGATGCATGCCCTGGTTGATCGTGACGCCCTGCTGGTAGGGGTTCATCGTTCCCGGGTTGGCGACGCGGGCGTTCAGCATGTCGACGATCAGCGTCTGGTCGCGCGGCGTGCCGACGTCGGTCATGTCCTGGGCAAAGGCGGGCGCCACGGTCAGCATGGTGCTGGCCATGAACAGGGCGGCGCCGAGGACGGCGATGCCCCGGCGGCGTGGAGTCCTGGAAGTCTCGGTCATGCGTTCCTCCTCGATGGTATGGTGCAGTCCGGCAGTCGGACGGCGGGTTCGACAGTGAGGCTCTCTGTTTCTTAGCGGTCGGCCCCTTGGCAGCTGTCGGATCCGGCGTCGGTAGGTTGGTTCTCCTCAGGCCCGCGCGCGGCGCGGTTCGGCGTCGCGTTCGCGTGCATCGGCCTTGATCTGCTCGATCTCGGCCCAGCGCTCGCCAAGACGCGGGATCGCGCCCATCAGCTCGCGGGTATAGGCCTCGCGCGGATTGGCCAGGATGTCCTGCGGCACGCCGGCGTCGACAATCCGGCCCGTGTTCATGATCACGACGTGATCCGACAGATAATAAGCCGTCGAAAGATCGTGCGTGATGTAGACGAAGGAGACGCCTTTCTCCTCCTTGATCGTCTTGAACAGGTTGACGATGTTCATCCGAAGCGACGCATCGACCATGGAAACCGGCTCGTCGGCGACGATCAGGCGCGGGTTGGGGATGAGCGCCCGCGCGATCGAGATGCGCTGCAGTTCGCCGCCGGAGAACTGGCGGATATATTTGCCGCGCACCCGGTCGAAGGAGAGCCCCACCGAGCGCAAGGCATCCTCGACGACATCGGCGCCATCCGTGGTCTTCTCCGCCACCTTCAGGTTCCTGGCCGTGTTGATCAGGTAGCTGTCGAGCGGCAGATAGGCGCTGAAGGCTTCGAACGGGTTCTGGAAGATCGGCTGCACCAGGCGGCGGAACTCGAAATCGTCGATCCGATCCTTGTGCCTGCCGGTGAGCGGCCGGCCGCCAAGGCGGATCTCGCCGCTGGTCGGCTCGACCAGACGCAGGATCATGCGGGCCAGCGTCGTCTTGCCGGAACCGGATTCGCCGACGATGGAAAACACCTGCGGCTTCGGGTCGAGCTTCAGCGACACGTTGTCGACGGCGGCGATCTGCTTGCCGCGGAACAGGCCGCCGGCGCGGTAGACCTTGCGCAAAGCGTCGATTTCGAGGACCGGCTTGTCGTGCGGGACGGGCGTGGGGGTCATGCGCGTTCCCTCTAGCGGAAATGACAGGCGGAGGCGTGGTTCGGCGCCTTGTCGACCAGAGGCGGCGAGCTTTGGCGGCAGATCGCCTGCGCCTCGGGGCAGCGCGCCGCGAAGCGGCATCCATCCGGCGGCGAGGCGAGGCTGGGCGGCCGGCCTTCGAGGCCGACGCGCTCGCCCCTCTGGCCGACGCGTGGCAGCGCGCCGATCAGGGCCTCGGTATAGGGATGGCGCGGATTCTCGAACACCTCCGATGTCGGCCCGACCTCGACGATCTTGCCGGCATAGGCGATCGCGATGCGGTCGGTGATCTGGTAGTGGACGCCGAGATCGTGCGAGACGAGCACCAGCGTGTTCTTCAGCCGGCGCTGGATCTCGACCAGCATCAGCAGGATGCGCTTCTGCACGACGACGTCGAGCGCGGTGGTCGGCTCGTCGGCGAGGATCAGGCGCGGCCGGACGAAGGCGGCGATCGCTACCAGCACGCGCTGGCGCATGCCGCCGGAAAGCTGGTGCGGATAGCTGTCGAGCACCGTTTCCGGCAGGCCGAAGCCGGCGAGGAATTCGACAATGCGCTGGCGCAGTTCCGCCTTGGTGCCTTGTCTCTCGCGTTTCGGCAGCGCGTCGACGATCTGGTTCTCGACCTTCATGATCGGGTTCAGCACGCTCATCGAGCCCTGCGGCACGTAGGACATCACGTCCCACCAGAGGTCCTGGAAGTTGGCGGCCTCGCTGGTGGTGGTGCGGCCGCTTTCGGGATCGGTGAAGCGGCCCGTGACCGTGCCGCCGGCCATCTTCAGCCCACCGGAAAAGTCGCCATAGAGCGTGCGCATCAGCGTGGACTTGCCGCAGCCGGATTCGCCGGCGATGCCGAGGATCTCGTTGTCCTGCACCGTCAGGGTCACGTCATCGACGGCGGCGACGAAGGCCTCGGGCGTGCCGTAGCCGGCGCGGACGTTCTTGAGCTCGATCATCAGCCGATCCTCCGGGCCGCGGAACGGATCGCCAGACCCGAGGAAATCAGGAACAGCGAGATGAACATCAGTACGATGGCGAGCACCGGGGCGCCGACCCAGAGATAGCGCTGCGCCAGCAGCGCCTGATATTTGAGCGCCCAGTAGATCATCGTGCCGATCGTCGCCTGCTGCGCGCTCGACAGGCCGATGACGGCGAGGCTGGTCTCGGTGGCGATGCCGACCAGCACCGTGTTGATGAAATTGGCCGCCGACCAGCCGGCGATATAGGGGAAGATGTGCCGGCCGAGGATCTTCAGCCGGGACTCGCCGGAGAACCAGGCGACGTTGATGAACTCCCGCTCGCGCATGGTCAGCGCCACGGCGCGCACCTGCCGGCCGGGATAGGGCCAGTTGAACAGGACCAGGGCGACGCCGACGATCGGCAGCGACAGCTGGCCGCCGAACAGGGCGGCGAGCAGGATCAGGATCGGCAGGCTGGGGATGCAGAGCAGCGCATCCATGAAGAAGGACAGCACCCGGTCGAGCCAGCCGCCGGAATAGCCCGCGGCGAGGCCGGCGAAAACGCCGATCAGCGTCGAGAAGAACGCGACCGTGAGGCCGAGGATCAGCGAATTCTGCAGCGCCCAGGTCAGCAGCCAGAAGATGTTCCTGGCCGAGATTGGTGGTGCCCAGCAGATGATGCAGGCTCGGACCCTGGTTGCGGGGCGACTTGTACCAGGTGAGCGGATTGACCGGCGCGAACCAGGGCAGGATCAGGCCGAGGATGACGAAGATCAGAAGCAGCGACAGGCCGAGGCCGAGCCGAAAGGAACCGATCTTGGGGAGCTTGAAGGAGCGCATGATCACCTCGCCCGGATGCGCGGATCGAGGAGCGGGTAGATCAGGTCGATGATCATGGTGGCGGTCGCGACCGCGATGATCGACAGGCTGATCGTGCCCATCAGAAGATTATAGTCGCCCTGGATAACGGCCATGTAGATCAAGTGGCCGAGGCCCGGATATTCGAACAGGATTTCCGTGACGATCGAACCGTTGAACATCAGGCCGATCTGCAGGGCGAGGAAGGTGATCTGCGGCAGGATCGCGTTGGGCAGGACGTAGCGCGTCAGGATCCGCCCGTCGCCAAGACCCTTCAGGCGGGCGTAGCGGACGAATTCTTCCTCGGCCAGCTGTGTCGTCTGCGCCTTGGAACTGATCACCCACCAGCCGAACACCACCAGCACGATCGACAGCGCCGGCAGGATGGAGTTCCAGATCACGCTCTTGATGAAGGCGAAGCTCCAGGGCGCGCCATGCACCGAGGCCGTCAGCGGAAAGATCGGCCAGACATAGGAGAACAGGATCGAGAGCACGAGGGCCAGGATGTAATAGGGGATCGGATATACGACGATCGCGAGCCCTTCCATGATCCGCGACGAGGCGCGGTTGGGGCGCCATCCCGCCCAGAGCCCGACGAAATTGCCGAGCACCCAGGCGATCAGCGTCGAGGTCAACAGCAGCCCGAAGGTCCAGGGCAGCGCCTGCGCTATCAACTGGCTGACCGGCGTCGGGTACATTGCCAGCGACGGACCGAAATCGCCGGTGAGCACGATGCGCTTGACGAAGTTCCAGTACTGCGTGAGCAGCGATCCCTGGAGCCCGAAAGCGTCGGTCAGCGAAGCGCGGAGCGCATCGGACTGGGCAGCGTCCATATAGGCGCCCTGCGAACTGACCTTGGCCAGCATCGCCTCGACGGGATCATTGGGCGCAAAGCGGGGAACGAAGAAGACCACGGTCAAGCCGAAGGCGATCACCAGTATGTAGGAGATCAATCGGGTTGCGATCTGGCCGAGAAGTCTCATGGGCGGTAGTCCCGTCCTGTTGCATCGGGCTCAGGAGGTCGCTCGGGCGCCTTCGCCCGAACGGCCTGGTCTTTCCGGAGTGTGGCGCCCCGGAAAGACTTGCTGGATGCGGCCGTTTCGGGCCGGGGATGGCGGCAAAGGAACTTCGTCGCCATCCAGAAATACCTGCCCGCGCCTCAGATGATTTCGAGGTAGTCTGCGTCCGGCAGGGGCGGGAAGGGCGCCGCGGGAATCGTCTGGTACCAGAAGGCGACGGAGGCGATGTCATCCTGCAGCGGCAGATAGCGCCGGTTCTTCTTCTCGGTGCGCCAGCCGATCGCCTGGATCGTTACCCTGAGGTCCGTATCGAAGCGGATCGGATCCATGATGTGCCAGCGATACATGCCGAAGCGGGTCTGCGACTGGTAGGTCCCATCAGGCCGAAGAACCTGCGGCAGGCCGGCATAGGCGGTCGAATACTCGCGATAGGCACTGGTCATGTTGGGGTCGATGACGCCGCCGTCGAAATTATAGGCGCCGCAGAAGTAATCCTCGGTTCCCGTGCCGCAGATGGTCGGGAATTCCTGGTCCCCGTCCATGAAGAACTTGATCTCGCCTTCGCCCCACCAGCCGGCATTGTTGACGCCCCAGGCCATGTAGGTACCGACATAGTGGCCCTGACCCTTGACGCCATCGAGGATCGTGTAGTCCTCGCCAAACGGCAGCGGGTTGGTGCGGCGGAACTGGGCGTGGAAATAGGCGGCGTCCGCGGGGACGTCGGTCAGCGTGTAGTTGATCTGGTAGTAGAGGATCACCGGCTCGACGGGATCGCGGTTTTCCAGCGTAATCCTGGCCCGCTTGCGGAACGGCATCTCCCAGTAACAATTGAAGGCGCGGCCCGGATTGACGCAGACGGCGAGGGAGGAAACCTGCGCGAAGCGGTTCCAGCCGCAGGCAAAGAAGTCGCCCAGCGGGGATTCGACCGACGGCGTCTCCTGGTCGTCCCAATGAATACGCAGGATCAGGTTGCGCCAGCGGACATTCGAGACGACGCACCAGATCTGCTGGATCGCGCCGGGGCCCTCAATGTCGCCCATGACAAAGGTTTCGCCGGGCTGGATCTCGACCGAAGGCGAGACTTTCCAGCCGAGTCCGTCGCCATTCTTGCCGAGGCCGCGGGCGCAGCTGGCGCCCGTGCCCTCCAACGCCATGCCGCCCTTGCCCTTCTCGCCGGTGAAATTCTCCGGGCTGATCGAGCGGGTTTTGGCCTTGGACAGCCGCGAAAGGTTCCCGAGATTCATCCCAAGACCGGAAAAGTCCTCTGACATTTTTCCTCCATGTCAGTGCGCGCGAGATCGGTCCGCCGAGACCATCAGATCTTCGGAGGTGACAAGCAATGGAACGTCTAGACAGATTTAGGGCGTTAGCTGACAAGGCCGTCCCGGCGCAGGACATGAATGTCCCGCGATCAAAGAGGCTGACAGCACTCTATGCTTGTTGCTTTGGTAGTGGCGTTACCTTGGCGTTTGGTTTCCAACCGGGAAGTCTGTTCTTATTATTTTGATCATATTGATCAATCGCTGTTGTTCAGCGGGTGTTATTATTGTGAGATGCTAGGATCCTAGTTTGGGGGTGTCAATGGCCATCGCAATGTCGAAGCGAAAAACTGCCGGAGCGGCCGAGCGGCTGCGGCGAGACGATCCGTTTCCCGCGGACGCCGCGATCGACCGCTCGCGCCCGATCGGCGAGCAGGTCTATGGGCTATTGCGGCGTGCGATCGCGCATTGGCGTCTGTTGCCCGGGGACCCCATTCCCGAGGCGCTGGTCACGGGGCGCTTCGATATTTCCCGGTCGCCGTTGCGCGAGGCGTTTCGCCAGCTTGCCTCCGACGGGCTGGTGGTGATCCGCCCGCAGGCCGGCACCTATGTCTCGCCGGTGGACCGGCTGCGCTGGGAGGAGGGGCGGCTCATTCGCCGCGCGCTCGAGATCGAGGGCATCCGCCATGCCGCGCAGCATGTCACCCAGGCCAATCTGGACGAATTCGAGTTGCTGCTGCGCCAGCAGCGCCGGGCTGCCGAAGGGGAGCATTTCGCGGAACTGATCGATCTCGACGACCGATTTCATGCCGCGATCTGCAATCTGAGCGGCTTTCCCCGGCTCTGGCGGATGATCGACGGCGCCAAGGCGCAGATCGACCGCACGCGCTTCATGGCCCTGCCGGCGATGGGGCGAGCCGATGCGACCCTCGACGAGCATCAAGGGATCGTCGAGGCGCTCGCTGTCCGCGATCCTGAGTTGTCGGTCCAGCTTCTGGTCCGCCATCTCGACCGGTCCGACGAGGCGATGGCCCAGCTTTTCGCGGGGGAAGACTTCTTCTCGGGCCTGTCGCCCCGCGCTTGATGCAGGGCCGCCTTTCTTCGAACCGCCCGCGCGGCCCTACAGGCCCTTCTCCTGGCGCCACCGGGCGTAGTCGGCCTGGGCCTTTTCGCTGGTGGGGGGTAAAGGCCGATGATCGGCGCGCCGGCGTCGACCTGTTCGAGCACGAACACCTCGAACTGCTCCATGCCGGTGCATTCGTCGGCGATCTCATCGGCGAGGTGGGCAGGAATGACCATGACGCCGTCGCCGTCGCCGACCAGCACGTCGCCAGGGAAGACCGCCGCGTCGCCGCAGGCGATCGGCACGTTGATGTCGAGCGCCTCGTGCAGCGTCAGATTGGTCGGCGCGCTGGGGCGCTGGTGGTAGGCGGGCATGTCGAGCTGGGCGATGCCCTCGGCGTCGCGAAATCCGCCATCGGTCACGACGCCGGCGCAGCCGCGCTTGGCCAGCCGCGTGATCAGGATCGAGCCCGCCGAGGCGGCGCGCGGATCCTTGCGGCTGTCCATCACCAGCACGTGGCCGGGCGGACAGGTTTCCATCGCCACGCGCTGCGGGTGATCTGGATTGCGGAAGACTTCCATCGGGTTGCGGTCTTCGCGCGCCGGGATATAGCGCAGCGTGAAGGCCTGGCCGACCATGTTGCGGCCCTTCCAGCGGACCGGGCTGACGCCCTGGATGAACTGGTTGCGCAGGCCGCGCTTGTACAGGGCGCTGGCGACGGATGCGGTCGAGATCTTCGACAGCTTCGCCCGCGTCTCGTCGGAAAGGATGTAGGTGCTCATGTCGCTCACGATTTCTTCAGGGCGCTAGTAGATGACCGGCTCCTCGACGGGGCGGCCGTATTCGGTGCGTAGGAAGTCGAAGTCGCAACCCTTGTCGGCCTGCTCGATATGCTTGGAGAACATCAGGCCATAGCCGCGTCCGTAGCGGGGCGGCGGCGCGACCCAGGCCGCGCGTCGCGTCGCGAGCTCCTCCTCGCTGACCAGCATGTCGAGCCGGCGCGCCGGAATGTCGAGCTCGACCATATCCCCGGTCTTCAACAGCGCAAGCGGGCCGCCGACATAGGATTCCGGCGCGACATGCAGGACGCAGGCGCCGAACGAGGTGCCCGACATGCGCGCGTCCGAAAGGCGGACCATGTCGCGCAGGCCCAGCTTCAGCAGCGCCTTGGGCATCGGAATCATGCCCCATTCCGGCATGCCCGGACCACCTTGCGGCCCCGCATTGCGCAGCACCAGCACGGTGTCGGGCGTCATCGGATAATCCGGATCGTCGATGATCTTCTTCAGTTCCGGATAGCTGTCGGCGACCAGCGCCGGACCGACATGCCTGTGGAATTTCGGGTCGCAGGCGGCCGGCTTGATGACGGCCCCGTCCGGGCAGAGATTGCCCTTGAGCACGGCCAGCGAGCCCTCGTGATAGACAGGGTTGGAGAGCGGCCGGATCACGTCCTCATTGTAGATCTTCACTTCCTCCAGCCCCTCGACCAGCGGACGGCCGGTCACCGTGATGGCCGAGGCATCGAGCTTGTCGCCCAATTGCTTCATCAGCGCGCGCAGGCCGCCGGCATAGAAGAAATCCTCCATCAGATATTGCGTGCCGGAGGGACGGATATTGGCGAGGACGGGCGTTGTGCGGCCGATCAGGTCGAGGTCGTCCAGCTCGAGCGGAATGCCGGCCCGCCGCGCCATGGCGATCAGATGGATGATGGCGTTGGTCGAGCAGCCGGTCGCCATGGCCACCGTGACGGCGTTTTCCACGGCGGCGGGGGTGATGATCTTTTCCGGCGTCAGGTCTTCCCACACCATCTCGACGGCGCGCCGGCCGCATTGGGTGGACATGCGCTGGTGATTGGCGTCGGCGGCGGGGATCGACGACGAACCCGGCAGCGACAGCCCCATCGCCTCGGCGATCGCGGTCATCGTGCTGGCGGTGCCCATGGTCATGCAGTGGCCGTAGGAGCGCGCGATGCCTGCCTCCATGCCCATCCATTCTTCCTTGGTGATGGTGCCGGCGCGCCGCTCGTCCCAATATTTGAACATGTCTGTGCCGGAACCGAGATATTTGCCGGCATAATTGCCGCGCAGCATGGGCCCGGCCGGCAGGAAGACGAAGGGCAGGCCGACCGAGATCGCGCCCATGACCAGGGCCGGCGTGGTCTTGTCGCAGCCGCCCATCAGCACCGCGCCGTCGATCGGATGCGAGCGCAGCAGCTCCTCCGTCTCCATCGCCAGCATGTTGCGATAGAGCATGGTGGTCGGCTTGACCCAGCTCTCCGAGAGCGACATGGCCGGCAGTTCGACCGGAAAGCCCCCCGCCTGAAGGATGCCGCGCTTCACCCATTCCACGCGATCTTTGAAATGGGCGTGGCAGGGCTGCGCGTCCGACCAGGTGTTGATGATGGCGATGACCGGCTTTCCTTCCCAGTCGGCTGGGTCGTAGCCCATCTGCAGCGTGCGCGAACGGTGCCCCGATGACCGTTGGTCGTCCGGCGCGAACCAGCGCGAGGAGCGGAGCTGGTCATAGGTCTTGCGGGTCATCGTCTGTGCCTCGTGGTGGAAAAGGGCATCGTGCGGAGGGGCATCGCCTGGATCGTCATCGTGCCGGCCATCGCCTCGCCGGGCGCAAGCCTGTGCATGGCGTTGGCGGCGCCGAGTTCGGGGCGGTTGATCGCGTCGGGGGCGTGGCTCACCGGTTCCGCGCAAAGGACCACGCGATCATCCGGGACGAAGACATGGAGATGGCGGAAGGCGCCCTCGGCTTCCAGCTCCAGGGCGAGGTCGTCCTCGGGCCGCTCCAGCCGCACCTGGCGGGGCTCCCAGCCGTCCAAGAATCCGTCGAACCAGGGCAGCGTCGCGAGGGGGGCGGGGGAGGCGGGCTCAAAAGCCGGCACCGTCCGGGGCGGCAGGATCGGCAGGCCGCGTGCATCCCGTCCCAGCACACCGCGCGAGGCAAAGGCCAGCGTGGTGCGCGGCGATTTCGGAAACCAGGGGTGAAAGCCGATGCCGAATGGTATGGCGCGCGCGCCGTCATTGCGCACGGAGAGCGACAGACGAAGCCCCGCTTCGGAAAGGGCGATCTCCTGCCGCGCGTGATAGCGATACGGGTTGTCGGCGCGCTCGAAATCCTGTTCGAGCGTCAGCGTGGCGCTGTCCTGCGCCGTGATGCGCCAGGGGTTTTCACGCCCGAAGCCGTGGATCGCCATCGCCTCGGCCGGATGATTGACCGGCACCGCATAGTCATTTCCTTCGAAGCGGAAGCGGCCATCCGCGATGCGGTTGGCAAACGGGACCATGGCGAAACATCCGGCCTTGAAGGGCGCCAGCGATCCCGTCACCGGCTCCAGCACGGCGACCTTGCGGCCGTCGGGGGGGCGCCAGTTGGCCGAGAGGATCGCCCCGCCCTGTGCGGGATCCACGGTCATGTCGTAGCTGCCGGCTGCCAGCGCGACGGTCATGGCTCGGCGTCGCCCTTCGTGTAGTCCTGCGCGGTGAAGCTGCCGCCCTGAAACCGCCGCGTCACGGCATCGCCCTCCTCGGGAAGGGGCGCGAAGCGCTCGGCGTCGTCTTGCGGCACATAGCCGATGCGCGCGGCGTCATCCTCGCTCCACCACGATTGCCGGTTGGCCGAGACGCCCCACACGATGGCGTGGCCCGGGCTCTCTGCCTCCAGCGCGGCGATCACCAGGCGCTCCAGATCGTCGTGCGACAGCCAGGTCGACAGGTGACGGGCCTCGGTCGGCTGCGGAATGCAGGTGCCGATGCGCATGTGGACGCTTTCCAGCCCATGCTTGTCGAACATCATGCGGGCGAGCAGTTCGCCATAGGCCTTGGAGAGACCGTAATAGCCGTCCGGCCGCATCGGGTCGCGGACGGACAGCTTCTCGCCCCGCTCGTAAAAGCCGATGGCGTGGTTGGAGCTGGCAAAGACGATGCGCTGGCGATCCTGCCGCGCGGCTTCGAACAGATGGATCAGGCCGAGTATGTTGGCGTCGAGGACGGGGCGGAACGGCTTTTCGACGCTGATACCGCCCAGATGGACAATCTGGTGCGTGCCCTGCACCAGCTCCCGAACCGCGGCTTCATCCCGCAGATCCGCCGGCACGAACGTTGAGCCTTCGGGAAGCGGATCGGGAAAGGCCGCGATATCCGAAAGGCGTAGGGCGTAGCCCTTGCGCGCCAGGCGCGGGGCCAGCATGCGGCCCAGCGTGCCGGAAGCGCCGGTGAGCAGGATCGTGCGTGTCATGTCATGGCTCCTTTCATCCGGGCGCGATTGCCGACCGGGCCCGTCACGATGTCCTCGTGGTCCGGCGGATCACCTCGGGATGATCGAGCACGAAATCGGACAATTCCAGCCCGAGGCCGGCGCCCTCGAAGGGATAGATTTCGCCGTTCTCGATGCGCGGCATCACCGTGACGAGATCGCGATACCACGAGGTGTAATAGGCGCGCACGGATTCCTGGTAGATCGCATTGGGCAGGTTCAGCGACAGGTGGATCGAGGCGGCGAAAACCACGGGGCCGGTGCAGTCATGCGGTGCGACCGGCCGCTGGAACGTCTCGGCCATGGTGCCGATCTTCTTCGCTTCCGACAGCCCGCCGCACCATGACACGTCGAGCATCACATAGTCCGTGGCGTCAGCCTTGAGCACGTCGAGGAACTGCGATCGCGTCGCCAGCGTCTCGCTGGCGCAGACCGGAATGCCGGACTGGCGGGCATAGATCGCCAGGGATTGCGGGTTGACCATCTTGATCGGATCTTCGGCCCAGAACGGGTTGAACTGGCGCAAGCCTCGCGCGATCGCCAGGGCCGATGTCAGGTCCCACATCGAATGCAACTCGACCATGACTTCCATCTTGTCGCCGACCGCCTCGCGGATCTGGCGGAAGGGGAGGAGCGCCTTGTCGAGATCGGTGGCGTGGATAAAATTACCGCCATTGGCGACCGCGAACGGGTCGAAAGGCCAGATCTTCATCGCGGTGATGCCTTCGGACAGCAGGCTCTCCGCCAGCGCGCCGGCATCCCTGTGGAAGGCCAGCTGGTCCTCGTAGGGTCCTTCCTTCGCGTCGTCGCCATCGCCGATGTAACGCCGCGCGCCGCTCTTGTTGTAGGTGTAGCCGGCGCAGGTGTTGTAGGTGCGGATCACCGGTCGCGACAGGCCGCCGAGTAGCTGGTGGATCGGCTGGTTCACTACCTTGCCGAAAATGTCCCACAGCGCGACGTCGATCGCCGATGCCGCGCGGATCTCGACACCCGACGAACGGAAGCCGACATAGGGCGACAGCAGCAGGCTGGAGATGCGGTCGATCTCCAGCGGGTTCTGGCCGATCAGCAGCGGCGCGATATCGCTGTGGATGTAGGCCGCCACCGCATTGGCACCGCGAAACGTCTCGCCCAGCCCGACAATGCCTTCATCAGTATGCACCTGCACCCAGAGGATGTTGTTGAGGTGCGGCAGCTGGATGGTTTCAATCGCTTGGATCTTCATGGAATTTTCCGGGGCATTGCGGGAGGGGCGGCCTGCGCCGCCCCCTGGACGTCAGTGAGTCGAGGCTTCCGACCGGCCGCGCGCGACGATCTGCGTCGGGTTCACGAAGCGGAGCGCGATCAGCAGCCAGACCAATGAGGTGACCATGTAGATCACCGCCATGGCGTCGATCGACTGCACCGAGCGGACGCCTGCGGCGAAGACCGAGTAGTAGAGCGCGACCACGAGGGTCTGGCTGGTCGGCCCCGCGGTTAGGAAGGTCAGCTCGAACATCGCCACGGTGCGGACCAGCACCAGCAGCATCGAAGCCAGCATGCCGGGAAGCAGCATGGGCAGCAGCACGTGACGGAAAAGCTGGAACGTGCCGGCGCCGAACACGCGCGCCGCCGCCTCTACCTTGGGATCGATCTGCTCGATGAACGGGATCATGACCAGGATGACGAAGGGCACGGTCGGCACGAGATTGGCCAGCACCACGCCCCAGAACGTGCCGCCGACGCCGGCCATGTAGAGCACCGTCGCGAGCGGAATGCCGAAGGTGATCGGCGGCACCAGCAGCGGCAGCAGAAAGATCAGCAGCACGAGCTTCTTGCCGGGAAAATTCCGCCGCGCCATCGCGTAGGCGGCCGTCACGCCGAGAAGACCCGACAGGATCACGACCGTGAAGACGATCTGGAAGGTGACCAGCAGCACGTGGTCGAGCTGGAACTCGGCCCAGGCCGCCGCATACCAGCGGATCGTGAAGGCATCCGGCAACCAGCTGCGCAGCCAGCGCGTGCCGAAGGACGAGACCACCACGGCCGCGATGACGGCGATGACGTTGAGGACGAACAGACCCGTGACGACCCAGACGACCGTGATCCACAGCTTGGAAAGAAGAGAGGTATCGCGAACCATGGGTCAGCCTTTCCCGCCGGCGGTCGAGCCGCGGTAGAACATTGAGCGCACGCCAAGCAGGCCGGCCACGACGAGGAGCTGGACGGCGGCCATGATCATGGCGATCGCCGAAGCCTTGGAGGGGTTGTATTCCTCGAACGCGGCCTGCGCGGCGGCGATGGAAATGACCCGCGTCGGCCCGGACGGCGCGCCGAGCAGCACGGCCGACGGGAAGACCGAGAAGGCCTGCACGAAGGTGAGGCAGGCCGAGACTACCAAGCCCGGAATCAGGAGCGGCAACAGCACATAGCGGAAGCGCTGCCAGCTATTGGCGCCATGGGTGGCGGCGGCGCGCTCCAGCGCCGGGTCGACGCCGGAGATGTAGGAGAGCGTCAGCAGGAAGGTGAACGGGAAGACCGTGATCACCAGCGAGACGAAGACGCCCCAGTAATTGTTCGTCAGACGCAGCGGGCTGTCGATCAGGCCGATGGTCATCAGCGTGCGGTTGAACCAGCCCTGCGCGCCCAGATAGTTCAGCAGGCCCTCGGCGACGAGCACCGTGCCGAGCGTGATCGGCAGCACGAGAATGGTGGTGAGCAGCCGCTGGCGCTGGAGCAGGCGCACGCGCATCGCGATCGGCACCGCCAAGATGCCGCTGAGGAGCGTCACCGGAACGGCGAGCCGGAGCGTGGCGCCGATCGTGTTGTAGAGATAGGGATCCGAGAAGAACTCGCGATAATTGGCGAGGGCGTCGCCTTCCAGGGGATTGAACGACAGCACCAGTCCGTACAGGAACGGGTAGACGAAGATGCCGAGCACGAAGAGAAGGGCCGGCAGGATCATCAGCGTGACGCCGTCTATCCCCCGGTTGGCTAGCCGACGGCGCAGGCCCGGCCGGTCCGGCTCCGCGTTGACGCGCGGCGATGTCTGGATCGCTTCGACGCTCATGCTGCCCTCGCTGTCGCAAAGACCAGGGCGCGCAGGGCGTCGATCTCCAGGCTGATGCGGCTGCCGATATCGACCTTGCGCGGCCCGTGGAAGACGAGCTCCATGTCGGTGGCGGTGCGGGCGGTGCCGACATATTCGCGGCCGCGATATTCGATGGTCTCGACCGTCGCCTGAATGGCGTTTCCGCCCGAGGTGCCCTCGATCACGTCGTCGCCGCGGGCGGCGAGCACGGCATCGTCGCCGGGCTTCAGGGCGTCCATGGCGCGGCCGGTGAGTTCGCGTCCCTCGGTCGAGATGGTGGCGACGCCATTCGCGACGCCGACGACCTTGCCGACGACCTTGTTGCGGAAGCCCATGAACTCGGCCACGTCGAGATAGAGCGGGCTCTCGTAGAGTTCATGCGGCGTGCCGACCTGACGGATTGACCCGTCGCGCAGCACCACGATGCGATCGGCCAGCGACAGCGCCTCGTCCTGGTCGTGCGTGACGTAGATCGTGGTCGCGCCCAACTGGTTGTGGATACGGCGGATCTCGGCGCGCATTTCCAGGCGGAGCTTGGCGTCGAGATTGGACAGCGGCTCGTCCATCAGCACCAGAGGCGGCTCGATCACGATGGCGCGGGCGATGGCCACGCGCTGCTGCTGGCCGCCCGAGAGCTGGCCGGGAAGCTTGTCGGCCTGGCCCTGAAGGCGCACCAGCGCAAGGGCTGCCTGGGAGCGGGTTTCGATTTCGGCGCGCGGCAGGCCGCGCATCTTCAGGCCGAAGCCGACATTCTGCAGCACGGTCATGTGCGGAAACAGCGCATAGTTCTGGAACACCATGCCGAAGCCGCGGTCTTCCGGCTTGAGCTGGTCGATGCGCCGGTCGTCGATATAGATGCCGCCGCCGGTGGTTCCGAGCAGGCCGGCGATGCAGTTGAGCGCGGTCGACTTGCCGCAACCGGACGGGCCGAGCAGCGCGACGAACTCGCCCTTGCCGATCACGAGTTCGATCTGGTTCAGCGCATGGAAGCTCCCGAAAGCCCGGCTTACGCGGTCGAGACGCAGTTCATTGAAGGACATTGAGGCGAGCGACATGCCGTTATTCCGTCCGAAACAGGGATCCAGGGCGTCACTGCCGCGGACCCGATGGGCGCGCGGCAGCGACAATGCGGAGCGGCCGATCAACCGGCGGCGACATCCTCGTCCCAGCGACGGAAGGCCACCACCAGGGCATCGGGCTCGAGCGGCAGCTCGATCGGGTTGTTGGCGATCCAGTCCGCATATTCCGGACGGCCGAACTCGGCGATGATGTCCTGGCTGGCCTGCGGAGCCATGCTCAGCGGAACATCCTTGACCGCCGGACCCGGATAGAAATAGCCGGCGTCATAGGAGTAGGCCTGCTGCTCCGGCTGAAGCGCGAACTTGATGAACTCCAGCAGGACCGCGACCTTCTCGGCCGGAACGCCCTTGGGGATCGCGAAATAATGCGCGTCGCATACCCAG
The DNA here is from genome assembly GCF_044452255.1 of Kaistia sp. UC242_56. Classification (NCBI taxonomy): domain Bacteria; kingdom Pseudomonadati; phylum Pseudomonadota; class Alphaproteobacteria; order Hyphomicrobiales; family Kaistiaceae; genus Kaistia; species Kaistia sp. UC242_56. The sequence goes on along the minus strand of NZ_JBIOAN010000001.1, from coordinate 341,100 downwards.
TGGAAGCCATCCAGCTTGCCGACGGCGGCTTCCTTCGGCACGACGCCGAGGGCGCGCGGGTTGATGTCCCAGCCGGTGGTTGTGACGGTCATGTCACGCGTGCCCTCGCCGAATTCCTTCATCAGCGCCCCGGTGCCGGCCGGGTAATATTCGATCTGCTTGTGCAGTTCCTTGAGGTAGGCCCAGGTCTTGTCCCAGCCCTTGGCCGGGTCCTTGGGATTGGAATCGCCCAGCAGGTAGGGCAGGCCCATCAGGAAGGTACGGCCGGGGCCGGAATTGGCAGGGCGCGCATAGATGAACTTGTTCGGGTTCTGGCGCGCCCAGTCGAGCAGTTCCTGCGCCGTCTTCGGCACGTTCGGCACGCGGTCGGGCATGTACTCGAGCAACGGGCCCGAGGGGTAGTAGGAGACGACGACGCCCTTGCCTTGGCCCTGCTGCTGCATGCGCCAGGCCGGGTCGAGATAGATGTCCTGCAGCTTGGGCAGGCCGTTCTCCGGCAGGGCGATGATGTCGGTCCAGATGTCGTCGGCAAGGCCGGCCGACAGGGCATCCGGGCCGATGATCACCATGTCGATATCGACGCGATTGGCGCGCTGCTGGGCGCGGATCTTGCCCGGCAGTTCCGGCGACGGCGCCTTGTTGAAGGTGAAGCGCGACACGAGATTGCTGTTCTTCGACGCGAAATTGTCAAAGATCGGCTGTGTCAGGGCCAGATTGCCGGCAGCGTCGATGACGTTGAGGGCGACCGGCGCGCCTTGCGCAAACGCGCCCCGAGGCATGATGAGCCCGGCGCCGGCCGCGAGGCCCGCTCCGGCCATGAAGCGGCGACGTGAAACCTTGTTGAACATGACGTACTCCTCCCAGTGGTTGTCATGAACGCCGCGCGCCTCCTCCCAGATGACGCGCGGCGCTGGCGATCAGGCGAGCGCGGACTCCTTCCAGCTTTCCAGAATCCGGCCGAGCGCCTGGCGATCGGTTGTCTCGAGTTCCGGCAAGCCAGGCAGGCGCACCGCCCCGACCTCGGCACCGCGAAGGCGCAGAGCCTCCTTCACGACGGTGACGTTGGCACCGTTGTTGTATTTCGTGCGCATGGTCTCGAACGGGGCGATGCGATCGACATAGTCGCGCGCCGCCGCGTAGTCGCCCGCCTCCAGCGCGCGCCAGACGGCGAGCGAAAGCGCCGGCGCGATGTTGACGAGGCCCGAGGTGAAGCCTTTGCCGCCCAACGCGTAGAAGGGTAGCGCCCAGCTTTCCGCGAGACCGCAGATCCAGGTGGCATCGGAGCCCTGGGTGGCGCGCACGCATTCGGCGAAGCGCATGGTGTTGGTCGACGCGAACTTGACGCCCGCGACGGCCGGATGGCTGCCAAGGCGCACCATCTGGTCCAGCGGGATCAGGTCGGAGCGGACATAGGCGACGAGGGGCAGATCGACCGCTTCGGCAATGGCGATGAAGTAATCGACCTGCGAATGCGGGGCGGCGAAGGGATCGAGCGGATGGTGGATCATGACGCCGTCGGCGCCGGCAGCCTTGGCAGCCTTCGCCACGGTGATCGCCTCGCGGACCGAGCGACCGGCCGCGGCGGTGACCGCCGAACGGCCGTCGACGGCTGCGACCGCGATGTCCTGCAGGCGGATGACCTCGTCCGTGGTCAGGCTGAAGAACTCGCCGGTGTTGCCGCCCGTCACGATGTTATGGACGCCGGCCGCCGCGATGTCGGACACGATGCGGCCCGTCAGCTTCGGCTCGATCTCGCCACGGTCATCATAAGCGGTGACATGCACGCCGGATATGCCGTGCAGGACGCGGCGGTACGCCTCGAACTTCATTGTATTCCTCCCTGTCAGCCGATCAGAAGACCAGCTCGATATGCGTCTTCCCCGCGTCCATGATGTGCTGGCGCATCAGCCGCTCGGCCTCATCCTCGTTGCGGGCGACGATCGCCTCCATGATCGCTTCATGTTCATGGAACGATGCCCGGCGAACATCCTCACTCGACAGCACGGTGATGCGGGCGGCGTGGTCGTAGGTACGCTGCGCGTTCTGAAGCCGGCGCAGGTAATCGCAGCCGGACGCCTCGTGGATCGTGTCGTGGAACTGCTCGTTCAGCGCGATAAGCTGCTCGACGCTGCCCGTTTCCAGCACGGCGCGCATCTTGTCGACGACCGCGCGCAACCGGGCAAAGGCTGCGTCCGGGGCATGTTTGGCGGCCTGGCGCGCGATGATGCTTTCCAGCGCAGCGCGGGCGAGCGTCATCTCCTCGGCCTGCCGGGGCGAGAAGGTGACGTAACTGCCGCGGCGCGGCTCGGTCCGCACCAGACCTTCGGCCTCGAGCTGGCGCAGCGCTTCCTTCAGCGGGCTGGTGCTGGTTCCCAGATCTGCCGCGAGCTGGCGCTCGTTCAGCTTCGCGCCGGTCTTCAGGCGGCCGGAAATAATGGCCTGGCGGAGCTCGTCATGGATGTGCTCGCGCAGGCTGCGCATGCGGATCGGTTCAAGCACCCGCTCGCTGCGCTGTTCCCTATCGTCCGCGACGTGACCATCCATTCCATCATCTCCCGAAGCCGGCGAGACTTTTGTAAATTCAAAAATCTGATACGTCAAACTCTGATGTATCAGATTTCACGATGGCTTAAATCGCTGACCGGACGGGGCGGGTGGGGAAGCTGGTGACCGGAGCGGGCTCTAGAAATGACTTGGCCGTCGTCCGGTGGGACGACGGCCATGCCGATCCGAAATTCGGGTTCGATTATTCCGGCCAGACGGATTGCAGCTTCTCGCCGGCCAGGATGCGGTCACGCGCAGCGGCCTCGTTGCGGCCCAGCGCGTCCGCTGCATCGGCGACGTCCCGCACGCGTTCCTTGGGGATGACCACGACGCCGTCAATGTCGCCGAAGATCACGTCGCCCGGACGCACGGTGGCACGGCCGATCTGGAGCGGGACCTGGGAGTGCCTGGGTTCCTTCTTGCCGGTGACGCCGACGGGGCTGGGCGCGCTGCCGAACAGCGGATAGCCGAGCGCCCGGACCTGGGCGAGGTCGCGGACCGTGCCGTAAACGACCGTGGCGGCGGCGCCGCGGGTCTTGGCACCGGAACTCATCAATTCTCCCGAGCAGGAACCCGGGGCGCAGGATGCGTCGCAAACCAGGATGCCGCCTTCTGGCGTGTTGTCGATCGCGTTGTGATAGACGTCCTGCGGATCGCCCTTGCGGTCGGAAACCTCGAACAGCACCGTGACGGCCGGGCCGCAGACGACCTGGCCGGGCTCCAAGGCACCCAGGAGCGAGATGCCGTCGAGATGCCCCCAGAGGCCCAGGCTCTCCATGCTGTCATGGACATCGCCGGAATACCACTTCTTGAGGCGCTCGATGGCGGTCCAGTCGGTGTCGGTATAGTCGAACTTAGTCATCGCTCTTGTCCTTGGCTGCTTTGGCTTTTTCGATCGCGACGCGGAGATAGGCGGCGCTATTGTCGATCTGGTCGCGCATCAGCGCCTTGGCGCCTTCGCCGTCGCGGCTTTCGATGCGGGCATAGATGTCGGCATGCTCGGCCCAGGCGGCCTCGAGCGATTTCGTCGGCACGCGGCTGGTGATCCGGATCACCTCGGTGATCAGGCCGTACAGATTGTCGTAGAAGACCGTCAGAATCTGGTTGCCGGCCGAATGGACCAGGGCCAGGTGGAAAGCAGCGTCCGCATCGACGAAGCCGGAGAAGTCGGCGGTGTCGCGCGCCGTGCGCATCGCCTCGAGGGCTGCGCCGACACCGGCATTCATGGCGCCGCCGCCCGAGGTCAGCAGGTCCACGACTTCGGTCTCGATCATCCGGCGCACGGCCATCAGCTGCACGAGATATTCGGCGTCGGTGGAGAAGAGCTGGCGAACCGTGACCGTCAGCGTGCCGAGAAACTGCGTGACGTCATCGCGCACCACCGTGGTGCGCCCGCCATGGCGCCGCTTCACCAGCCCCTTTGTCTCCAGGATCTGCATCGCCTCGCGCACCGATCGCGTCGAGACGGCATAGTCGCGCGCGATGTCGGCCTCCGAAGGAAGCGGCTCGCCAATGCCCAGCGCGCCCGAGAGGATCTTGGCTTCGAAATCGCCGGCGACGGAGAGGTGCAGCTTGTCTCGGCTGCGGGGAGCGACGGGCTTCATGGCGTGGAACTCCTGCCCACCGTCAGGCGAACGGGTCGAGTTCCTGCTGCGGCTTCAGGCCTGTTCATCGGTTGTCCCCTCTCGAATACGCCACCATAACGCTGCTTGACATCTACTTATGTCACAAGTCATATGTCAAGTGTTGGATCCATCGGGCGATGCATCGCCGGCCTTTCGGGCCGCTTTTGCACACCTGGCCGGTAGAGGAGTGCCGGTTCGGCAACGGAGACAGGCGTCGAGAGCGGAAAATCCGCCGGCGCGTTCAAGGGAGGAAATGCAATGATTGGGAATTTCATCCGCGGCGCCGTGGCCGCCGTGGCGCTGTCCGCTGCGCTCGCCGGAACGGCGATGGCGCAGACCACCGCCGACATCAGCGCCAAGGGGCGGATCGCCATTGGCGTGCTGACCGGCATCCCGCCCTATGACACGATCGATGCGAGCGGCAAGACCGACGGCTTCATCGTGGACCTGGCCCGCCAGGTCGCCGCGGCTCTCGAAGTCGAAGTCGAGATCGTGCCGGTCAACAACGCCTCGCGCGCCGCCGCCCTCGAATCCGGCCGCGTCGACATGTTGATCGCCCAGATGACGGCGACGCCCGCCCGCGCCAAGACCTTCCTGATGACCAACCCGTACGGCGCTTATGAGATGCGCTTCGTGGCGGGCAAGGATACGAAGATCACCTCGCTGGAGGATCTCGCCGGCAAGCGCATTTCGGTGCCGAAGGGCTCCACCCAGGACATCGCCGTCTCCGGCTATGGCATTAAGGGCCTGGAAGTCGTGCGCTTCGACGATGATGCGCTGGCCATGCAGGCGCTGATCTCGGGTCAGGTGGACGCAACTGCCGCCGTGGCCGCTGTGGCCAATGACGTCATCAAGAAGCAGAATCTGAGCAATCTCGAAGTGAAGTCGGATCTGCCGATCTTCACGCTCTATTGGTCGATGGCCGTCCGCAAGGACGCGACCGAGTTGCACCAGTGGCTGAACAACTTCATCTACTACCAGGAAGTGACCGGCAATCTCGGCGCCCTGCACGAGAAGTGGATCGGCATCCCGATCCCCGGCGGCAAGCTTCCCACGTTCTGATCGCATCCCCACCCCAAAGGGGAAGGCTGGGCCGGCGACCGGATCGCCGGCCCAGCCAGGATCTGCCAGGGATCTCGGAGACTTCAATTGGCCTACGAAATGACCTTCGGGCCGGTGATGAGCCGGCTTCCCGAACTGCTGGATGGCGCCTTGGATACGCTGGTCCTGTCCGGCCAATCCATCGCGATCGGCCTCGCCATCGGCTTGAGCGTGGCGCTCGTCCGGGTGAACGGACCGCGCTGGGCCAATATCGCCGGCTCGATCTATGTCGAGGCGTTCCGCAATACGCCCCTGCTCGTGCAGCTCTTCCTGCTGTTCTTCGCGTTGCCCTTCGCCGGGCTGCGTCTCAGTGCCAATACGGCCGCCGTCATCGCGATCTCGCTCAATCTCGGCGCCTATTCGACGGAGATATTCCGGGCCGGGTTGCTGGCCATTCCCAAGACCCAGATCGAGGCCGGCCTGGCGCTCGGCATGTCGCGCTTCCAGGTGATGCGCTACGTCGTGATCGTGCCGGCCCTGCGCATCATCTATCCGGCGCTGACGGGCCAGCTCACCTTGACCCTGCTGGGCACCTCGCTCGTCTCGGCGATTTCGGCGACCGACCTGACCCTGGCCGGTTCGATGATCGAATCCCAGACCTTCCGGAGCCTTGAGACCTTCATCCTCGTGGCGATCCTCTACATCGCCATGACCTTTGCCTTCCGCCTGCTCTACTGGGCGATCGGGCTCTGGCTCTTCCGCCGCCGCGTCCATACCGGCGATGCCGCCGCCGGCATGATGCTCGTTCCTGGAAAGGCCGACCTATGATCCAGTCCTTTGGTTGGCAGAGCGTCCAGTTCCTCATGATGGGCCTACTCTGGACGGTCGGCCTGTCGATCATGACCTTCATTTCCGGCGGCGTGCTGGGACTGATCTTCGCCGTGGGGCGCTCGCTGGGGCCGCGCTGGCTGCGGTTCATCATCGCCAGCTATATCCAGCTGGTGCAGGCGACCCCGCTGCTGATCCTGCTGTTCCTCTGCTTCTACGGGCTGAGCTTTCTCGGCCTCTACTTTCCGCCCTTCGCTGCGGCGGTGATCTCGCTCACCATCTATGCCACCGCGTTCCTCGCCGATATCTGGCGCGGCTGCATCGAATCCATCCCGCGGACGCAGTGGGAGGCGGCGGACGCCCTGGCCCTGAGCGGGCCGCAGAAGCTGCGCTACGTTATCCTGCCCCAGGCCCTGCGCATCGCGCTGGGACCGACGGTCGGGTTCATGGTCCAGATCGTCAAGAATACGTCCGTCACCGCGCTGATCGGCTTCGTCGAACTGACGAGGGCGGGGCAGCTGCTCAACAACGTGACCTTCCAGCCCTTCCACGTCTTCATGACCGTCGCTGCGATGTACTTCGTCGTGTGCTTCCCGCTGTCGTGGTGGAGCGAAAAGCTCAAGGAGAGAAAAAGTGCCGGCGCTGCGCATTGAAAACCTGAAGAAATCCTATGGCGCCATGCCGGTCCTCAAGGGCATCGATCTCAGCGTCGAACAGGGCGATGTGGTCGCCGTCATCGGGCGGTCGGGCTCCGGCAAGAGCACCATGCTGCGCTGCATCAACGGGCTCGAGCCGTTCGAGTCCGGCTCGATCGAGGTCGCGGGACACAAGGTGTCCGATGCGAAGCCGGCCTTGCGCGAACTGCGCAAGGAGGTCGGCATGGTGTTCCAGAGCTACAATCTGTTTCCGCATCTGAGCGTCGCCGACAACATCACCCTGGCGCCGCGCGTGGTCCGCAAGCTGCCGGCCAGCGCGATGGCGGGTCTGGTCGAGGACGTGCTCAGCCGGGTCGGCCTTTCCGACAAGGCACATGCCTATCCGGACCAGCTATCCGGCGGGCAGCAGCAGCGTGTCGCCATCGCCCGTTCGCTGGCCATGAAGCCCAAGGTCATGCTGTTCGACGAGGTCACCTCGGCGCTCGATCCCGAGCTGACCGGCGAGGTGCTCAAGACCATCGCCGAGCTCGCGAAGGCCGGCATGACCATGGTTCTCGTCACGCACGAGATGGGCTTCGCCCGCCGCGTCGCCACCCACACCGTGTTCATGAACGAAGGGCGGGTCTGGGAGCAGGGCCCTTCCGAACAGATCTTCACCAATCCGCAGACGCCCGAGCTCAAGAGCTTCATTGCGCCTGACTTGAAATAACCAACGCCGCCAGAGGAGCATCAATTGGCCGTACCTGAGAACCACACCCTCCTAGAGAAGATGAAGCGCGGCGAATCCGTCTTCGGCTCGACGTTCTATTCCGGTTCCACGACCCCGATCGAGATTGCTGGGAACTGGGGCCTCGACTTCGCCTTCATCGATGCCGAGCACACCCCGACCAATGTCGACCGCGACATGGAAAAGCTGGTGATGGCGTCGCTGCTGGCGGGCATCGCGCCGCTGGTCCGCGTGCGCGGCGTCAACCAGTGGGACATCCGCAAGTCGCTCGAAATGGGCGCGACGGGCGTGATCGTGCCCTATGTGAAGACGGCCGAAGAGGCGCGCGCCTGTGTCAGCGCCGCCAAGTTCATGCCGATCGGTCGCCGCGGCGGCGACGCCGGTTGCCGCGCGGCGGGCTATGCGGGCCCAGGCTTCCAGTGGTCCAAATATATGGAGCACGAGAACGCTACCAAGCTCGTCATCCCGATGGCCGAGAGCTTCGAGTTCTTCGACAACATCGACGAGATCCTGGAGGTCGAAGGCATCGACGTCGTCAATTTCGGCCCGGCCGATTACTCGATCTCGCGCCAGATCCCGATCGATTACTCGATGAAGAACGCCGAGGTCGACGAGAAGCTTTCCGAGCTGATCGAGAAGGCGCATGCGCGCGGCATCAAGGTGATGGCGCCCTGCATTCCCCCCGTCGCCGAGAGCGTCACGGCCCTGCAGAAGAAGGGCGTCGACATGATCATCATGGGCAATGACGTGATGTTCCTCAACCAGGGCTACCAGCGCGCGCGCGAAGCCATCGACAGCGCCGCCAAGGGCGCCTGAACCCGATTTTTTGGAGTGGAATGAATGACGGATCTCTTCAGCGTCGAGGGCCGCGTCGCGGTCGTCACCGGCGGTCTCGGCCAGCTTGGCACGCAGTTTTCCAAGTCCCTGGCGGAAGCCGGCGCCAAGGTGGCGATCTTCTCGCGCCGGCCCTTCAGCCGCCAGCAGATCGAGGAAAAATTCCCCGGCGTCAGCGACAATATCAACGTCTATGAAGCCAGCGTGACCAGCAAGGAAGAGCTGGAGGCAGCGACCGAAAAGCTGATCGCCGACTGGGGCGTGCCGCATATCCTGGTCAACAATGCCGGGATCGATTCCAAGCCCAACGGCTCAGCCGAGCAGAACGCGCCTTTCGAGAACTATCCCCAGAAGTACTGGGACGAGATCATCGACACCAACTTGACCGGCGTCATGCTGACCAGCCAGGTCGTCGGCAGCCGCATGGCCGAGGCCGGCCGTGGCTCGATCATCAATGTGGGCTCGATCTATGGTCTGGTCTCGCCCAATCAGGCGCTCTACGCCTATCGCGAAAAGCGCGACGGCGTGCCGTTCATCAAGGCCATCTCCTACGCGGCCTCCAAGTCCGGCCTCGTCAACATGACGCGCTATCTCGGCACCTACTGGGCGCAGAAAAAGGTTCGCGTGAACCTGATCTCGTTCGGCGGCGTCAAGACGGCGAACTTCGACAAGGAGTTCATCGAGGCCTTCCTCGAACGCGTGCCGATGAACCGTCAGGCCGAGATCGATGAGTATAATGGCGTCATCCGCTTCCTGGCGTCGGACGCCTCGTCCTACATGACGGGTTCGAACGTTACCGTGGATGGCGGCTTCACCGCTTGGTGAACCAAGGCGTGCCCGGCAGCTTCTGCCGGGCACCGATCCTTCCGTGCCTGAGTCCTCCTGTTCATCGGGAGGAGGCCCGGCAGCCGGGCGTGTGCATCACGCCGTTTGTCCGGGCGTCCAGAGTATTTCACCAAGCTGACGGGGGTGTTCAAGAACCTCAGTTATGCCGCTCCCGACTCGGCGGATGCCGAGCGGTTTGTTCGGGAAATCGAGGCGCCGATGCCGCGGCGGCGATGTTCCGGGCGGCGTGACTAGGTGGGTCTCATTGTCTGAAGCGCGGTCGCCAGCTTCCGGACGGCGAGCTCGATCTCGTAGGGCGTGTAGGCGGCGAAGCCCATGAGGAAGCCGGCCTCGCCGCGGCCGTCGGCATGCAGCGCCGACAGACCGAGCAGATCGATGCCGGCCCGCGCTGCCGCCTCGATCGCGGCGCGCTCCGGGAGCCCGCCGGTCAACCGGCAGGACATCTGCAGCCCGCCGGCGGGAACGCGCGGTTCGACGAAATCCGCCAGATGGCGGCGCACGAGGCTTTCCAGCAGGTCTAGGCGGTCGGCATAGACGCCGCGCATGCTGCGGACATGCGCACCGAAATGCCCGCCCTCCATGAACCGCGCCAAAGTCCATTGCGCCATCGGCGCAGTATGGCCGTCCTGCAGGGTGCGCGCGACGGTCATCGGCCCGACGAGTTGGGGCGGCAGGACGAGATAGCCGATCCGCAGGCCCGGAAAGAGCGACTTGGTGAAGGTGCCGATATAGAGCGTCCGGTCATGCGGATCGAGGCCCTGCACGCAGGCGGTCGGCTTGCCGGCATAGTGGAACTCGCTGTCGTAGTCATCCTCGATGATCCAGGCCTGGTGCCGGGCCGCCCATTCGATCAGGGCGAGGCGGCGTTCCAGCGCCAGGGTCGCCCCGGTCGGAAACTGGTGGGAGGGCGTGAGGAACACCGCCTTGGCCCGGCGCGGTTCGGCCAGGATCGGCTCGACCACAAGGCCTTGGCCGTCGACGGGGATATGCAGGCACTCCAGCCCCGCCGCGTCGAAGGCGCGACGCGCGCCGTAATAGACGGGATCCTCGATGAAGATCCCGTCGCCGGGATCAAGCAGCATGTTGGCGCAGAGCGACAGCGCCTGCTGCGAACTAGTCAGCACCAGCACCCGGTCCGCCGTGGCGCGCGCGCCTCGCTCCAGGTTCACATAGTCGGCGATGGCGCGGCGGAGCGGCTCGATGCCTTGCGGGTCGCCATGCAGCAGGGTTTGCGCGCCGACTTCCTTCCGGACCTGCCGCTCCAGGCGCTCCCAGAGCGCAAGCGGAAAAGTGCGCGTCTCCGGCACGCCCGGCGCGAAGGGCCGCGGCGTGAGCCTCTCCCGAACGCCGCCACCGCCGAATATGGCGGCGCCGCGCCGGCTGAGCTTCGGCGGCTGGTTGCGACGCTGCGGATCTCTGGGCGAATGCCCCCGGCCGGGCATGAACGCGGTCATCTCGGCGACGAAGCTGCCGCTGCCCACGCGCCGGTCGATGAAGCCTTCCGCGTGAAGCTGGCCATAGGCGGCTTCGATCGTGTCGCGCGACACGCCGAGCGACGTGGCAAGCGCGCGGGAGGCGGGCAGAGGCTTGCCCGGTCCCAGCGCACCGTCGACGATCAGTTGCCGGATCGCCCGCTGGATCCGTGCATGAAGCGGCATGGCCGCATGGGCGGGCAGCGCCATCCACGCCTTCACCGATTCCAGTTGCGAATGCTTGAACAAATGGTCTGGCCCCATCGATAGAATTGGTGGGAGAGAACAGGCCATTCACCGGTTAGTTGTCAAGCCGACCCGCGGCCCGCGAGGCCCGTCCTTCCGGAGTTTCTCTTCGACCATGCCATCCCAGCCAACTCCCCTTCGCCTCCACGATCTCGCGCATCCCGTGATTGCCGGCCTGATCTCCGTCCTGGTCAATTATGGCGGCACCTTCATCCTCGTCTTCCAGGCCGCGAAGGTCGCGGGCCTCAGTCCGGGGCTGACGGCGTCCTGGGTCTGGTCGGTTTCCATCGGCGTCGGACTGACGGGCCTCTTCCTGAGCTGGCGCTACCGCGAGCCGATCATCACCGCCTGGTCCACCCCGGCGGCAGCGTTTCTGGTGACCGCGCTGGCGACGACGCCCTATGCGGAGGCGGTCGGCGCCTACATGATCTCGGCGGCGGCCTTCGTCGCGCTCGGCATGTCCGGCTATTTCGAGAAAGTGATCCGGCTGATCCCACCGGGCATCGCTTCGGGCCTGCTGGCCGGCATCCTGCTGCCCTTCGGCATAGGTGCCTTTGGCGGGGCGAGCGCCGATCCGCTGCTGGTCGGCCTGCTGATCGTTGCCTATGTCGTGTTGAAGCGCTTTGCCGCGCGCTACGCAGTGGTCGGCATTCTGGTGATCGGGCTGGCTTTCCTGCTGGTGCAGGACCGGGTCGATCTCTCGGGCTTGACGCTGGAATTCGCGTCGCCTGTTTTCACCCTGCCGCAGTTTTCGCTGAACGCCCTGCTTTCGGTGGCGTTGCCGCTGTTCGTAATCACGCTGACCGGCCAATACATGCCGGGAATGCTGGTGCTGCGGAATGACGGCTTCAAGACGAGCGCCAATCCGATCGTCGCGGTCACGGGCCTCGGCTCGCTTCTCATGGCCCCGTTCGGCTCGCATGCCTTCAACATCGCGGCCATCACGGCGGCGATCGCCACCGGCAAGGACGCGCATGAGGATCCGTCGAAACGCTGGATCGCCGGCATCGCCGCAGGGTGCTTCTACGTGCTGGTCGGCGTGTTCGGCGTGACGCTGGCCGCCGTCTTCATGGCCTTCCCCGCGACCTTCATCACCACACTGGCCGGTCTGGCGCTGCTCGGCACCATTGGCGGCAGCCTTGCCGGAGCGATGGCGGATCCGGGTTCGCGCGAGGCGGCGCTGATCACCTTTCTCGCCTCCGCCGCCAACATCCAGCTGCTTGGCATTGGCGGGGCGTTCTGGGGCCTGCTGATCGGCCTCGTCGCCACCCTCATCCTGAACGGAAGCTGGCCGCGCCCCGCTCGTGCCGGGCCGGTCGGGAACGAGGGAGCCGCCCAAAACGCCGCACGACGCGCCTGACTTTCCCATCGACTTCCGCGGCCTAGCGGCGGGGGGAGGGGGACATGCGGATGGCGTTGGTCGCAACGGCGAGGGAACCGGATGCGTGCCCGGACGTTCGACAACCAGATCCCCGGCGCCGATGTTCGCCGAAGGCCAAGGATGCGCGAGCCGCCCTCCAGCGGTCTCGCGTCATCCGCCTCCCACCCGGGGTGGATCTCCTTCCGCCTCCGCCGTTATTAAAAGGAAGAAGACGCATGATCCGACTTGCCACCGCCCTGGCCCTGGTGCTGACAGCCGGCGTCGCCCTCCCTTCCTATGCGCAGACCCCGCTCGACACCCGGCCGCCCCATGGCGCCAACCAGAAGCCCCAGTCTTCGGATCAGACCCGCGCTCCTCTGCCGGAAAAGCGGACCGAGCCCGCTGTCAGCGTGATCGCGGAGGACCTGCCGCAGCTCTGGTCGCTCGAAGTCCTGCCGGATGGCGGGATGCTCGTCACCGCCAAGGAAGGACGGATGTTCATCGTCGGCGCCGACGGTTCGGTGGGCACGGATATCGCCGGCGTGCCGGAGGTCGATGCCGCGGGGCAGGGCGGGCTGCTCGACGTCGCGCTGGCGCCCGATTTCGACACCAGCCAGGAGATTTTCGTCTCCTTCTCCGAGCCGCGCGACGGCGGCAACGCCACCTCGGTGGCGCGCGCCAAGCTGGTACGGGATGACAAAGGCGCTCGCCTCGAGGGTCTGACCGTCATCTTCCGCCAGACGCCGGCCTTCCGTGGCAACAACCATTTCGGCTCGCGCTTGGTGTTCGGTCCGAAGGGCGAGTTGTTTGTCACGGTGGGCGAGCGCTCGAACGCCGCGGTGCGCGTGCAGGCGCAGGATATCGCCAGCGGCCTTGGAAAAGTCTTCCGCATCGACCGCAACGGGGCCGCGCTCCCCGACAATCCCTTCGTCGGCACGGAGGGCGCGCTGCCGGAGATCTGGAGCCTCGGCCACCGCAACATGCAGTCTGCCACGCTGGACGGCCAGGGGCGGCTCTGGACGGTCGAGCACGGGCCGCGCGGCGGCGACGAGCTGAACCGCCCGGAGGCCGGCAAGAATTACGGCTGGCCGGAAGTTACCTATGGCATCGACTATAGCGGCGCGCCGATCGGCGCGGGCAAGACAGCCGAGATCGGCACGGAACAGCCCGTCTATTACTGGGATCCCGTCATCGCCCCCTCTGGCATGGCCTATTACCACGGCGAGACCTTCCCGCATTGGCAGGGCACCTTCCTGGTCGGCGGGCTGGTCACCCAGGCGGTCGTCGTCCTGCATATGGACAATGACCGCGTCGTCGCCGAGGAGCATGTGCCGGTGGGCGCCCGCGTTCGCGACGTGAAGGCCGCGCCGGACGGCTCCGTCCTCGTCGTCACTGAGACGCGGGGCGGCAGTTCTCGCATCCTCCGCCTGACCCAGCCCTCCTAGGCCAGCGAAGGCAGAAATTGCCAAGACGGCGCCAGGCGCGGGAAGCCGGCAAATCGCGCTTGCTGGCCAACCTTATCTTGCGACATCCTGACCGTATCGGAATTCGGTCACCTCGCGCGGAACCAATCCCGGGCGAGACTGTTCCATTGTCACTCGGAGACGAGGCTGACGAGCCCAGTCGCTGGGCAAGCGGCTACCTTGAGGAACTTGATCATGATGATTTCGCCCAGAATTCGCGCCGCCGCGGTTGCCGTCATCGCGGCCGGGGCCGTCAGCCTCTCCAGCGCCGCGCATGCCGACAGCGGCACGATCCGTTTCTCCGTGTACAAGGCGGCTTTTTTCGTCGGCGGCTCGGGCGGCGACGGTACGCTGACCTTCCATGGTCGCCGCTACCCGATCTCGATCGCCGGCATCTCGGGCGGCATCGCCTTTGGCGCGTCCAAGACCAATTTCCGCGGCACGGTCCGCAACATTCGCCGCGCCAGCGACGTAACCGGTGTCTACGGCGCAGCCGGCGGCGGCGGCGCGATTGGCCGCGGCGCGCAGGTCATCGTGATGACCAATGAAAAGGGCGCCCGGCTCGAGCTTTCGGGCAAGCAGGTCGGCCTGCAGGTCAACGCCGACTTGAGCGGCTTGGCCATCACCGTCAAGTAACGTTCAAGCATCGTCCCGTCGTCCCGACCGTTCAGACAATGGCCGTGATGACGGGACGCTGTATGCGAGGGCCGAAGGGCTCCGTAGGCCGCCACGATCCTCACACGGTCGCGAGGGTCACCTCCGCCCCGGCGGCGGCCATCGTGGCGAGCTGGTGGTCGGTCGCGGTTGCGTCGGTGATCAGGCGCCAATGCGCGGGCAGGGGCGCCCAGGCCGATTGTTCCGCGCGGCCGAGTTTCGTTGCGTCGGCGAGGACGATGGTTTCCCTTGCCTGCTCCATCATCCGGCTCTTGAGCGCCACCTGATCGAGATGCGCCTCGCACAAGCCACGCCCGGCGACGATGCCGTCCGCGCTCAGAAACGCCTTGTCGGCGGTAAGCCGCCGGAGCGCTTCCACCGCAAGCGGGCCGACCGTGCCCATGCTGCTGGAGCGCAGCGTGCCGCCCAGCACGATCATTTCGATGTCGGGCTCGCCGACCAGCAAGGGCGGCAGGACCAGGTTGTTGGTGATGATGCGCAGCCGTCGGCCGGCCAGCAGCGGACCAAGCGCGAGGACGGTGGATCCGGCGTCGAGGAGGAGGGTGTCGCCATCCTCGATAAATGCCAGTGCCGCCTGCGCGATGGCCCGCTTTTCCGCGCCGCGCTCGTCCAGTCTTTCGCCGAGCGTCGTTTCCCGGCCCCGGCCGAGCAGGATGGCGCCGCCATAGGTTCGGCGGACGGCATTGTCCGCGGCAAGGCGCTGCAGATCGCGCCGCACGGTCGATTCCGACACGGCGAAACGGCGCGCCAGATCCTCGACATCGACTTCGCCAAGCTGCAAGGCTTCGAGAAGGCGCGAGCGGCGTTCGGTGCTGCGCATGGGCGTGCTTTTCCTTAGGGGCGGTCGACTAGACGGCGGCGGGGCGCGGCGCGAGTCCCACAGCCTGGCGCAGCGCTTCGATCAGGCTGCGCTCGTCGGCAACGCCGGTGCCGGCAATGTCGAACGCCGTGCCGTGATCGACGGAAGTGCGGATGACGGGAAGTCCGACCGTGATGTTCACGCCGGATTCCAGCCCCAGCACCTTGATCGGGCCATGGCCCTGGTCGTGATACATGGCGACCACCATGTCGTAATCGCCGCGGCCGGCCAGGAAGAACAGGGTGTCGGCTGGCAGCGGGCCGCGGACGTCCCATCCCTTCGCCTGGCAGGCCTCGACCGCGGGGGTGATCTTCTCGGCCTCTTCGCCGCGGCCGAACAGCCCGTTTTCCCCCGCATGCGGATTGATGGCGCAGACGCCGATCTTCGGGTTGGCGATGCCAGCTTTCGTCAGCACCGCATGGCCTCGCGCAATGACCCGCTCGACAAGACCCGGCTCGATCTTCGCGATCGCGTCGATCAGCCCGATATGGGTCGTGACGTGGATCACGCGCAGTTTGGGCGAGACCAGCATCATCGACACTTCCGGCGTGCCGGTCAGTTCCGCGAGCAGCTCGGTATGACCGGGATATTTGTGCCCGGCCGCATGGAGCGCCTCCTTGCTGAGCGGCGCGGTGCAGATCGCCTGGGCGATGCCGGCGCTGGCGATCTCAACCGCCTTTTCGATGAAACGGAAGGCGGCCTCGCCGGCAACCGGCGAGACCTTGCCGAAGGGGAGATCCGCCGGCACCAGCTTGAGGTCGATGCATTGCACGGCCGGCGCGGCAAAATCCGCTTCCGCCGCATCGTCGAGCGAGGCGACCTCCAGGTCGATCCCGGCCAGCCGGCCCGCGAGGCGCAGGCGCTCGGCATCGCCAATCACCAGCGCGTTGCACAGCTGGCGGGTCGAATCCTGCGCGAGCGCCTTCATGATGATCTCTGGCCCGACGCCGGAGGGATCCCCCATGGTGATGGCGATGGTGGGCAGTGAACTCTGGGTCGGCGTCATGCTGGATTTCCTTGGGTGCGGATATCGCGAAGGCGTTGGGCGATGCGGCCGAGGCTGTCGTCGTCGCCAAAGGCGCCGGCTTTCGTGACCACGGGACAGGAGAGCGCGCCAAGGGCTTGGCCCAGGGCGACGCCGGGTTCGATCTCGTCGATCAGGCGGATGCCCAGGGCGCCGAAGCGGGAAAGCAAGGCTGCCGCCGTTTCGCCGCCGGTCGCCGCGAAGGCTCCCATGCGGGTGGCGGCAGGCGCGAGCGCGTCGGCCAGCCCCTCGGCGAGGCTCGGCCCCAGCGCCATTTCGGGCCGGCCATCCATCTGGATCTCGACCAGGACATCCTCCCCGGCATCGAGCCGGGCTGCGACCGCGTTGCCGATCGCGGCCCGTTCCGACGCATCGTGCAGCAGGGTTTCGGGCGAGACCGACACATGCGCGACATGCCCGCTGGCGACGAGCTTGGCAGCACCCCGGCGCGACGCCGCTGCCAGCGAGCCGACCACCATCAGGAAGCCCTGCGCCGAAGCCTCGAAGCAGGGCGGCGCGACGGGGGGCGACGGCGCGAGTGCCGCCACGGCCGAAGCGAGGCCGGCGCTGCCGATCAGGAAGGCGCCCGGCGACAGCGGCAGGCTTGCCGCCGCGATCCGGCGCAGGTCGTCTTGGGTTTCCGCATCGCAGATCGCCACGACATCGCCCCGGCTGGCGAGGAGCGAGAAGGCGGCGCGCAGATCGCTCTCGCTCGCGCGGATGGTCGAAAGCGGCACGATCCCTGTCGCCACCCCGGCCGAGGCGAGGACGTCAGCGAGATCGGCATTGGCGTAGCTGTGGTCGCGCTGCCAGACTTCGACCTGTTCGAGCGGCTGACCGCTGACGAGGATGCGGCCGTGGCGCGTCGTGCGGCCGGTGGCCGGGAAGGCGGGGGCCAGCAGGCCGAAGGCCCTGCCGAACCGCCGCTTCATATGGGCCATGGTGGCGGCGATCTCGGCCGCCGGCTGGCCTCGCAGGGTCGAATCGATCTTCTTGAAGAGGTCGCGCCCGGGCTCGGAGTGGGTCGCGAGCGCATGGTGCTGCCGTTCCGCCGCCGCCCCGGCAGTCAGCCCCCGGCTGTCGGTATTGTGGGAAACGATAGCCGTTCGCAGCGCGCCGGCCGCTTCCGAGCTCCAGCTGACCACACTGTCCAGCCCTCGCCGCGCAAACGGAATGGCGCTGTCGGCCGCCCCGGTCAGATCATCGGCGAGGATCAGCCAGCGTGTCATCGGATGAATGCGCCCAAGAAGTCAGGGATCGTGGAGTGGCTCGACAAATGCCAGATCGGGTCCGCTGCGCGTTCTGCGCAGAATTCGGATCGATCAAGGGCACAGCAAATTGACGGGGTCATTCTATGCGCGTTATGCGCAAAACGAAAGGGTTTCGACGATCGAATTGCGCAGTCGGGCGCTGAAAAGCGCGCGACGGTTCGTTCCCGGGAGCGGAGCGCTCGCGGGTCAAGGAGCTGGATCGTGGAGCGTGTTTAGGCGGAAGGCGTCGTGCTGCCTTGGGAAGGAGCGCGGCGGACATGCGCCGGCGCGGCCTGGGCGAGGGCCAGTTGGGCGGAATTGATGCGTCGGGGGAGATGCCAGCCTCCCTTGGCCGCCGGGCGGAAGGCTGGCATCGCTGGAGAGAAGTCTATTCCAGGTTGGTGTGGCGGGCCCGCATGGCTTCCGGCGTCGTCTGCAGGCGCTCGCGCAGCTTCAGGATCATGACCTCGAACAGTACGAACAGCGCGCCCTCATAAAGCGAGCCCATGGGCAGGATCGAGCTGCGGGCTTCGCCCTGGTCGTCGGCCATGGTCTGGGCCGGCAGGTGCAGGACGAGGTCGGCCATGGCCGGCGCCTTGCCGCCTGGCTGCGCGGTGATCACGGCCACGGTCGCGCCGGCGCTGCGCGCCACGCCGATCAGCGCCAGGGCGGTCGAGATCTCTCCGGGCCCGACCGTGAGCAGGAACAGGTCGCCGGGGCCGACCGGCGGCGTGGTCATGTCGCCCTCGACCGCGACCGGCACGCCCATATGGTAGAGGCGCATCGCAAAGCCCATGATCTGCAGGCGCTCGCGGCCGCCGCCGAACACGACCGTGCTCTTCGCCTTGGCGATGGCCTCGATGAGTTCATCGACCTTCTCGTCATCCAATCGACTGAATACGGTGCCAAGTTCTTCGAGCGCCGCATGGTAGGGGCTAGGGTCGACACGGGTCACGACGGTGGTTCCTGCTATGGAGTTTCGAATCCTTGCCAGTGAAGCACGGAGGTCGGGCGGACTGCAAAGGCCGTTAGCCCGATGTCTCACGATCTCCACGCATCGAGTCGGGTGGCCGCGTTGCGGCTTGACCGGCTGTGAGGCAGCGCGCAAGTAGGGCCACCCTTGACCGGAAATCTGCGGAGAAGAACGATGTCCGATAAGACCGAAGCCGAACTCGACCCGGAGTTCGAGGATTTCGAAGGCGATCATTTCCAGGTGACGATCACCGTTGACGTGATCGCCAGCAACCGGACCGAGGCGGCCATGCTCGCCTACTGGTCGCTGAATGACGAACTGCCCGACACCTTCGAGGTAAAGGACGAGGCCGGCGTCTCCGAGGAGGTCACGCTGACCGACGAACAGAAGGAAGAGGCGCTCTCCGACGAGCTCTCGCTGGACGTTCTCTAGCCAATATCAGGATCGTCCCCGGCGGCGCCAGCGCTGCCGGGGACGGGATCCTGGATCAGGCCGGCACCAGGCGCGACACCCAGGCCGATACCTCGTCGCCGCTGCTCAGGTCGGGCTGGATCAGTCCGTCGATCATGAAGGTCGGCGAGACGTGGATGCCGTTCTGGCGGGCATATTTGCAGTGCCATTTGATCTCGCGGTCCAGCGTGCGGAGGGCGAACGCCTCCTGCAGCGCGACCCCGCTATAGCCTCCCAGCCGTTCGATGATCTGCTTCGGCGTGACGTCCATGTTGGGCCCGCCGGCATGATGCGTGAATTCGAATTCCTCGCGATGCGCGGCGACGGCGGCCATGACCTTCTTCGCCGTTTCCTTGCCGCCCGGTAGCGTAGACGCCGCCAGGATGCAGCGGACGATCACCCCGGAATAGAGATGCCAGGGCTGCGACTGCAGGCGGATGGCAATGGTGATCCGGTCTTCGCCGGCTTCGGCGAGAAGCCGGTCGAGCTTGTTGAAGGTCCGAACCGAATAAGGGCAGGTGGGTTCGAGAAAGACCTCGAACCGGCGCGGGCCGTGTCCCCACACCAAGGGATCGGCGTGCCAGGCTGTCTCTGTCATGGAATTTCCTTCATGCGATGGCAATGGTATCGGCGCGGGTGCCCGTTCAAATGGGGAGCGTAGAGCGCCTTTCGGCTGGAACGCTCTCGCCGCCTGAGGCTTGTCCACATGTTTTGGGCGTGGTTTGGCCCGGACACGTCATGGGCTCGTTCGCGGGGGCGGCAAAGCAATGAAAACTGGTCGGATGGTCCCGCCAGCGCTACCACTTGTCCGCGGGTGAGCGTAAACACATAAATCACGCTCGATCCGACGCCCTCCGGCCGCTCGCAAGCAACTTTCAATGCTATACGGTCATCCCAGTTCAGCGTGCCAACGCTATCGCAAGAGGCCTTTTGTGTGTCCATGGCGCCAGCACTGATGCCCAAGATCCTCATCGTCGACGATAGCTCGACCAATCAGCGCATCTATTCGAAGCTGGCGCGTCAACTGGAGACCGAGCTGGATATCCGCACATTCGGAAATCCGCGAAAGGCTCTCGAATGGCTGGCGGAGAATACCGCCGATCTGATCATCACCGATTACAAGATGCCGACCATGTCGGGCGCCGAGCTGACCGCCTCCGTTCGCGCCGATGTGCGCAACTGGGATGTGCCGATCATCGTCATCACCGCCTATAGCGACCAGCAGTTCCGGGTCGAGGCGCTGGAAGCGGGGGCGACGGACTTTCTCCTCAGCCCGGTCGACCATGTCGAATTCCTCGCCCGGGCCAAGAATCTCCTCAAGCTCCGGGCCCAGCAGCTTCTGATATCGAAGCGGGCCGACCTGCTGGAGATCAGCCTGCATGCCAAGGAGCGGCTGCTGCGCGAAAGCCGCGAGGCGCTGGCCCAGGTTATCGATACCGTTCCCGCGATGATCAACGCCACGGACCGCGACGGCCGTTGCGTCTTCGTCAACGCGCATCAGGCGGCCTTTTTCGGCAAGGCGCCGGGCGAACTGGTGGGCAAGCCGATCGAGGCGCTTTTGGGCGAGGAGCGGGCTCATATCAGCCGCCGGCTCGACCAGCTCGTGCTCAAGACCGGGCGCGCCATCTCCCCGCGCCAGGAGGAAGTGCTGGCGCCCGATGGCGAGCCGCGCATCTACCTGACCAGCAAGGCGCCGCTCTATGACAGCTCCGGCGAGATCGCGAGCGTGCTCTCGACATCGATCGATATCACCGAACAGCGCCATGCCGAGCGGCGGCTGTTGCACATCGCCAATCACGATTCGCTGACCGGATTGCCCAACCGGCTGATGCTGCGCGACCGATTGCGGCGCGAGCTCGCGCGCGGCCGGCGCGGCGACCAGAACTTCGCCCTGCATTTCATCGACCTCGACCGCTTCAAGGCGGTCAATGACGCGCATGGCCACCACCGCGGCGATGAGCTGCTGCAGAGGGTCGCGGCTGCGCTTTGCGCGCTGGTGGACGAGGGGCACACGGTGGCCCGCCTCGGTGGCGACGAATTCGCCATCCTGCAGCCCGACATTGACGGGCCGGAGGATGCGGGCCGGCTGGCCCAGTCGATCCTCGACCTCCTCAACAGCAAGGAGGACAGCCCGCTCGCGCTCAATATCGGCGCCAGCATCGGCGTCACCCTCGCGCCGCTGGACGGGACCGACCCGGACGAGCTGCTGAAGAATTCGGACCAGGCCATGTACCTGGCCAAGTCGCTGGGCGGCGACACCTGGCGGTTCTTCGCGGCCGACATGCGGCCGCGCGCCAGCCAGACGGCCCATCTCGAGACCGAGCTGCGCGGTGCGCTGTCGCGCCGGGAATTCGTCCTGTTCTACCAGCCGCAGATTGACCTTCGCAGCGGCAAGGTCGTCGGCGCCGAGGCGCTGCTGCGCTGGCAGCATCCCGAGCGCGGGCTGCTGGCACCCGGCTCCTTCCTCGGTCTTGCCGAGGAAACCGGCCTCATCCTGCCGATCAATGAGTGGGTCCTGAACGAGGCCTGCCGCCAGGGGGCGGTCTGGGAAGCGGACGGGCTCGGCGATCTGCGCATCGCCGTCAACATGTCGCCGATCCAGTTCCGCCGCCAGGGCGTGGAAACCCTGGTCAAGGATGCGCTGCGCTCAAGCGGCATGCGGCCGACCCTGCTGGAGCTGGAGCTGACGGAAGGCATTCTGCTCGGCCATGACGAGCATATCGTCAAGCAGATGCATGTGCTGCGGTCGCTCGGCGTCACGCTCTCCGTCGATGATTTCGGCACGGGCTATTCGTCGCTGAGCTATCTGCGCAGCTTTCCGCTGCACCGCCTGAAGATCGACCGGTCCTTCGTCCAGGATCTGGGCAGCGATCCGAGCGCGCTCGCGATCGTGCGGACCATCATCGATCTCGGGCATATCCTGCATCTGCAGGTACTCGCCGAAGGCGTCGAGACCGAACCTCAGTTGCAGCTTTTGCGGCTCGAGGGATGCGACGAAGTACAGGGATACCATTTCAGCGGACCGATTCCGGCCGATGCTTTCGTCGCCTGGGTGATGCAGCATGGCCAGGCGGGCTCCGAACCCTCGCACGGGGCGACGGAGAATGAGCATGCGCGCGCCGGATAGTCTCGTTCAGGCGCTTACCGCACCCCTTCGCTGGATGGCTGCGCGGCTGCGGGACCGGCCCGATAGCGAACATGAGATGAGCTACAACCGGCTCGTCTTCGCCACCATCATCGTCATCGTCCTGCTGGTGAACCGGAGCAGCGACGACATCGGCTATGCGCTCGATGTCATGGCGCTCTACATCCCGCTCGCCTTGGGCGTGCTGTGCCACATCCTGCTTTATCCCGGCGTGTCGCGCGCGCGGCGCTTCTTCGCGCTGGTGATGGATTGCGGCTTCCTCTCCTGGCAGCTGCATCTCGGCGGCGAAGTCGCGGCGCTGTTCTTTCCGATCTATCTCTGGGTCATCTTCGGCAATGGCTTCCGCTTCGGCCTGTCCGCGCTCGCGACCGCCATCCCCGTTGCAACCCTTTGTTTCGGCGTCGTGGTTCTGACCACTCCGTTCTGGGCGCAGCGCTGGCATCTTTCGGCCGGCCTGCTGGCCGGGCTGGTCATCCTGCCGGCCTATGCCGGCACGCTGATCCGCAAGCTGTCGCAGGCGACCCAGGCGGCCGAGGAGGCGAGCCAGGCGAAAAGCCTGTTCCTGGCCAGTGTCAGCCATGAACTGCGCACCCCGCTCACCGCCATTGTCGGCATGACGGGGTTGCTGCGGGCCAGCCCGCTCGTCGCCGAGCAGCGCGACATGGTCGAGACCGTCGATGTCGCGAGCCGCTCGCTGCAGTCGCTGATCAACAGCTTGCTCGACCTGTCGCGCATCGAGGCCGGCCGCATGCCGGTATCGAATGGCGAGATCGACCTGATCGCGCTGCTGGTCGATGCGCGCCGGCTTGTCGAGGCCCAGGTGCGCGAACGCGACCTGACCTTCGACATCTACGTCACGCCGCGTACGCCGCTGCGGCTGTTCGGCAGCCGCCAGCACCTGCACGAGATCCTGGTCAATCTGGTCGGCAACGCCGTGAAGTTCACCCGCGAGGGCGGCGTGACGATCGCGGTCGACGGCCAGCCCGAGGAAGATGGCCGTTTCCGCCTGATCATGGAGGTCACCGATACCGGCATCGGCATCGCGCCGAAGGATCAGGACCGGATCTTCGAGGATTTCACCCAGGCCAATGCCAGCATCATGAACCGGTTCGGCGGCACAGGCCTCGGCCTGGCGATCGCACGGCGACTGGTGGAATTGCTGGGCGGGTCGATCTCGGTCGAAAGCGCCCTCGGCGAGGGCAGCACCTTCCGCTTCGACATCGTCGTAGCGACGCCGGTCGACGAGGGGCTTTCGGCGGAGGAACCTTGGCGCGAGCGCGGCGTGGTGCTGGTCTGCCGCGATGCGGCGCCCCTCCGCGACCTGATCGGCACGCTGTCCTCGCTCCGCGTGGCCCCGATTCTCGCCGATCCGCGCCAGGGACCTGCAAGGATGTTTCCGCCCGAAGCGTCCAACGCCATCCGGCTGCTGTTCGAGCCGGACAGCAAGAATCTCCCCCTACCTTCTATCGGCGCGACGGGATCCTCGAAGGGCGTGCTGATCCAGCCCTGGGTGCCGCCGGGACTGCCGCCGCTGGCGACCCGGCAGCGTTGCTCGAGCCTGCTGTCGGAGCGTCCGACGCCGACGGAACTGCGCCGCGCGCTGACGGTCGCCAGCCGGCTGAACGCGCCGGCGCCGGCGGAAGTCGTCGCCGCGACGCCGCGCCCGATCCGGCCGAGCCGTCCGCGCCGCATTCTTCTGGCGGACGACAACCGCATCAACCAGCGCGTCTTCTCGCGCATCCTCGAGGCGGCCGGTCACTCCGTCCTGCTGGCCGAGACCGGCGACCAGGCGCTCGACCTGCTGGAGGAAAAAGCGGACCAGATCGACATCGTGCTGATGGACTTCAACATGCCCGACACGGACGGGCTGGAAGCGACCAAGCTCTACCGGGTCATGGCGACCGGCGACCGGCGGCTGCCCATTGTCGGCCTGACCGCCGATGCGACCGCGATGAACGACAGCCGCTGGCGCGACGCCGGCATGGATGACTGCCTGATCAAGCCGGTCGAGCCCTCGGCGCTGCTGGCCGCCATCGACCGGATCACGAGTGACGAGCCGGACAAGGCCGGGCGCTCCGAACCCCGGCTTACCCTGGTTCGCAACGCCGTCCTGCCGAGCCTCGACGATCGGGCTGTGGAGCGCCTGCAACGGCTTGGCAATGCGGAATTCGTGGTCGAGCTGATGGAGGATTATCTGGCGGATGCCGAGATCATGCTGGAAAGGCTGATCAAGAGCGCCAGCCGCGGCGATCTCGAAGCGTTCCGCAGCGACGATCATGCGCTGCAGAGCAGTTCGGCCAATATGGGAGCGGTGGCGCTCGGCGCCATCTGCGCGCCCTGGCGCAACCTGCGCGGCGACGAATTGCGGGCGGGCGCGGCGGAATTTACCCGGCAGGCCAAGGCCGAACTCAGGCGCACGCAAAAGGCCATGCGCGCCTATTCGGCGCGCGAGGCGGGTCTGGGATAGCCGAAGGGCGGCTGGCGATGCGCCCGCGGGCGCATCGCCAATCGGGCCTTATTCGGCAGCCACGAGAACGGGCATGTCTGGCTGCAGGCTTGCGAGACGGCGGTTCTGGGCCGAGCAGAGCCGATCCATCTTGCGCAGGTCGGCCTCGGTCAGGTTCAGCGCCGCTTCCGCCCAGATGTCGACCACGTCGATCAGCTCGGAGAGCGTGACGGGATTGACGCGCCGGCGGGCCCGGTACAGGGCGTGATGGGCGTTGTGCTTGCGGTTGTGGCGCGCGATGTAGTCGAGCACGGCCGCCTGGCCCTGGCCGTCCTCGGCGAGCACATCCACCACGCCCATCTCATACAGTTCCTCGGCGGTGTGGATGCGGCCCGACAGGATCAGCGCTTCCGCCTTGTCCCGCGACATGCGCCGCGACAGGAAGCTGTAGGCGCCCATGCCGGGGAACATGTTGAACAGGATTTCCGGCAGGCCCATCTTGGCGCTGCGTTCGGCCACGATCAGGTCGAAGGAAAGGGCATGCTCGAAACCGCCGCCCAGCGCGTCGCCCTGGACCAGCGCCATCGTCACCACCGGCGCGTCGAACGCCACGGCGTTGCGGTGGATAGCCTCGACGGCGACATGGCCATAATGGCGCATCGCCTTCAGGTCACGGCTGCGGATGCGCTGGGCGAAATGGCCGAGATCGCCGCCCAGATTGTAGATGCCCAGCACGCCCGAGGCCATGACGAACCAGCCGAAGGGGGCCGCTTCCGGGCCGGCGAGGTTGGAGAAGGTCTGGGTGATCGCCTTCTGCATACGGCTGATGTCGCCCATCAGCTCATGCGTGTAGGAAGGCTTGCCCACCGGCTCCATGTAGCACCAGCAGGTAGAGTTAACCGTGTCGATATCGAGATGAAGGTTGTCATAGCCGATATCGTGGATCGCCCGGGCGGCTTCCGCCGCCGTCTGGATCGCCGAGCCGGCGTTCGGGTTGGCGAAGGCGATGGGTTCGTGGGTCATGCGAAGGGAAGTCATCGTCAGTCTCCTTTTGCGTAAATGTTTGGGCCGTCGCGGGGGAGGATGCCGCAAGACCGCCACCAATACATTACGCTCAAGAAGGCCGATGAGAGCAGATCCTAGCGTGCGTTCGTTGCTGAAGTTTACGTCAGGTCGTGCTGCATCCCTGAACGGCAGGGGTATGAAGCTTTCCGTGCGCCGACGGAAGAGCGTCCGATCTAGTCGGCGAGACGCATCGCGGCGCGGCCGCTGGTGAGGTCGGCGACCAGCTGCCGCACGGCCTCGACATCGTCCTGCTGGATGGCGACGACGAGTTCGCCACCCGTCTCAGTGAAGGTCTGCGACGTCACGCGGGTGGTGGGCCATGCCGCCAGCCGCGCCTGCAGCAGCGCCAGGTCGCCGAAGCCGCACAGGATCGTCGCCTCCTGCGTGACGACCAGCGGCTGCTTCTCCGCCGCGCGCAGGCACGCCGCCGCCGTGCCGCCATAGGCGCGGATCAGACCGCCGCCGCCGAGCAGGATGCCGCCGAACCAGCGCGTCACCACGACGGCGACGCCGTCGAGAGACTGCCCCTCGATCGCCTGCAGGATCGGCTTGCCGGCCGTGCTGCTCGGTTCGCCATCGTCGCTGAAGCGGTACTGCTGCCCGATCTTCCAGGCCCAGCAATTATGGTTCGCGGCCGGGTCGGAATTCGCCGCGATGAACGCCTTCGCGTCCGCCTCGTCGGATACGGGGCCCGCCACCGCGAGGAAGCGGCTCTTCTTGATTTCCTGCCGGAAGGTTTCGGATTTAAGAAGGGTGAACATCGCCGCCGCTCGTGCCTCGCCGATGCTTCATGCAAAGCCCGGCGCCGAAGATCAAGGGCGCCGGGTCCGTTTTGCCGCGATGGTTCCCTGCTGTGGCCCGTCTCACGCGCGCGGCAGGACGAAGGCGGCCTGCAGGCCGCTCCGGTCCTGCCGGTTGCTCAGCACCAGTTCGACGCCGAGCCGGCGCGCGGCGATGGCGACGATGGTGAGGCCGAGGCCGGTTCCCGACGTGCTCTTGTGGCGGCCGCGATAGAAGCGCTGGGTCACCAGGGCCAGTTCCTCCTCGGGGATGCCCGGGCCCTGGTCGATGGCCATCACGCCCCGCCCGTCCGGTGTCGCGCACCAGCGGACGAGGCCGCCCTCCGGCATGTGGTGGATGGCGTTTTCATGCACGTTGCGCAGGGCCAGCATCCAGGTGTCGCGCGCGCCGGGCAAGGCCAGCCCGGCCAGCGCAGGATCGATCTCGACCTGGACATTGGCAGCGAGCGGTGGCGCGGTCGCGACGATTTCCGCCAGCAGGTCGCTGGCCGTGTGGGCACCCTCGCGCGGGGGAGCGGCCTCGGCTTCCAGCCGGGTCAGCACCAGCAGCTGGCGGACGAGCCGGGTCGTCCGGTCGACGGAGACGAGGATCTGCGACAGGGCGCGATCCCGCACCGCCGGATCGGCGGCCGCCCGCGCCACCTGCGCCTGTGTCTTGAGCCCGGCGAGCGGCGTGCGCAGTTCATGCGCCGCGAAGGCCGTGATCTCGCGCTCATGCCGGCGCGCCGCTTCGACCTTGTCGAACAACGCGTTGAGCGCGTGGGCGAGCGGCTGCACCTCGGCGGGCAGCCGGCTCGCGTCGAGCGGGCGCATGTCCTCGGCATCCCGCCCCTGCAGTTCCGTCGCCATGCTGCGAAGCGGCCGCAGGCCGCGCCCGAGGCTCGCCCAGGTCAGAAGCCCGAACAGCGGTAGCACCAGCAGCGCCGGCGCCAGCAGGCCGACGATCAAATCGTTGACCAGCTTGTGGCGCAGGCCGATGCGGTCGCCGACCATGACGCGCACGCGTTTCACCGGGTCCTGGATCGTGTAGACCCGCCAGGGTTCGCCATCGACGATCCGGTCCGAATAGCCATCGACGTTCTCGGCGAGCCGGGCGGCGGGCGCGCCGCTCGACCGGGCGACGAGTTGGCCGTCCAGCGACCAGATCTGGCAGGAGAGCTGGCGCTCATAGCCGGGTACTTCCGCCGGCAGCGCGGCATTCAGGGCATCGACCGAGGCCGGCATGGTGTGGGCGTCGACGAGCGAATGCACCATCTTCGCCGCTTCCTGGAGCCGGGTGTCGAGCACATGCTCGAGTTCCGAGCGGCTGCCGATATAGATCCAGGCGCCGGCGCTCAGCCAGATCAGGCCGGTCGCCGCCACCAGGATGAAAAACAGCCGGCGCCGCAGCGAGGTCATGGGGCCGACCCCATGCGATAGCCGAGCCCGCGCACGGTCTCGATCGCGGTGCGGCCGATCTTGTTGCGCAGATTGTGGATGTGGACCTCGACCGCGTTGCTGTCGACCTCCTCCTGCCAGCCATAGAGCCGCTCCTCGATCTCGCCCCGCGAGCGGATCGTGCCCGGCCGTTCCATCAGCGCCGCCAGCACCGAGAATTCGCGCCGGGACAGGGAAATCGGCTCGCCGGCGACCGTGACGGAGAGCGTCGAGGGATCGAGCGAGATCGAGCCGGTTTGCATCAAAGGGGCGGCGCGTCCGGCGTGCCGCCGTGCCGCCGCCCGGACCCGCGCGGCCAGTTCGTCGAGATCGAAGGGCTTGCCGATATAGTCGTCGGCGCCGCTGTCGAGACCCCGGATGCGGTCGGATGTCTCGTCCTGCGCGGTGAGGAGAAGTACGGGGGTATCATCGCCCGCCCGGCGCATGTCGCGCAGCACGTCGAGGCCGGATCCGTCCGGCAGCATCAGGTCGAGCACGACGGCGTCGAACTGCGCGGTGGCGAGCGCCGCGCGCGCATCGGCGCAGCTCGCCACGCAATCGACCGTGACGAGGCCGAGCGCCAGGCCGACCTTCAGGCCGTCCGACAGGACTGGATCGTCTTCGACGACGAGAACGCGCATGCGGGGATCCTCTGCTTTCGCTCTCTATTCTCCGTGAGACTTAAGGCTGGCTTAAGGTGCTCATCCGATGGTGCGCCTCCATCCCGCACGGAGTCGCAATGTCGGGCAAGTTCTTCCTGTATCGCATGATCCTGGCGCTTGGCGTTTTCGTCACGCTGCTGGCCGCTGTAGCGAGGGCGCAGACGCCCTTGCCGGCGGATGTCGCGTTTCGTCTTGCCGCGCATCGCGATGCCGGCGGGCCGCTGCGGCTCGAATGGCAGATCGAGCCCGGGTACTATCTCTATCGCGACAGGATCTCGATCGCCGGTGGCGACAAGCCGATCGCCATCACCGCGCCGCCCGGCGAAACCAAGGATGACCCGAATTTCGGCCCGAGCGAGATCTATCGCGATCGCGTCTCCATCCCTCTCGCGGATGCTTCCCTGCCGAGCGGGCAAGTGCGGGTCACCTATCAGGGCTGCGCCGAGGACAGCATCTGCTATCCGCCGGTCACCAAGGCGCTCGATCTCGCCACGCTGACGCTGACGGATGTCGAGACGGGGCTTGGCTTTGGCACGCAAACCGCGTCGGCCGCTGCCGTCGCGCCGGCCGCCCCGGCCGAGACAGGCCTAGAAACGCCGCCGGCAAGCTCGCTGATGGGCGGCAGCCTGGCGCTGACGCTGGTGAGCTTCCTCGGATTTGGCCTGCTCCTGTCGCTGACGCCATGCGTCTTCCCGATGATCCCGATCCTGTCCGGCATGCTGGCGCGGGCCGGGGAACAGCTTTCCGCCCGGCGCGGCTTCGTGCTTTCGAGCGCCTATGTCGGCGCCATGGCGCTGGCCTATGCCGTCCTCGGCCTCGCCGCCGCCTGGTCCGGCCAGAATCTGCAGGTGGTGCTGCAAGCCCCCTGGGCGCTCGGCCTGATGGCGGCGGTGTTCGTTGCGCTCGCTCTGTCGATGTTCGGCCTGTTCGAGCTGCAGGTGCCGGCGCGCTGGGCCGGATGGATCGCCGGGCGTACCGGGGCGCGAGCCGGATCGGTCGCGGGCGCCGCCGGTCTCGGCTTCGGCTCGGCCCTGATCGTCGGGCCCTGCGTGACGCCGCCGCTGGCGGCCGCCCTTCTCTATGTGGCGCAGACGGGCGACGGCCTGCGCGGCGCGGCCGCGCTGTTCGCACTCGGCCTCGGCATGGGATTGCCGCTGATCGTCTTCGGCACCTTCGGCAGTCGTGTGCTTCCGAAATCCGGCCCCTGGCTGGTGCGGGTCAAGCAGGCCTTCGGAATCGTCTTTCTCGGGCTCGCCGCCGCCCTGTTGCTGCGTGCGCTGCCGGAGGAATTCGCATTGCCGGTCTGGGGTGTCGGGGCGCTGGGCGCCGCGGTGTTCCTCGGTGCCTTTGACGGCCTGACGGCTGCGACAGGTTGGATCCGTCGGCTGGAGAAGTCCGCCGGGCTGGCGCTTGCCATCTATGGCGCGACCCTGATCGTCGGCTTTGCCGGGGGCGGCACCGACCCGCTGCGGCCGCTCGCTTTCCTCGCCGGGGCGGGGCCTGTTGTGGCCGTTGTGCCACAGGCGCTGACCGCTCGCTCGGAAGCGGCGCTGGATCAGGCCTTGTCGGCGGCTAGGGCCGAGGGGCGCCCCATTCTCGTCTCGTTTACCGCAGACTGGTGCACCGTGTGCAAATCGAACGACCGCGTTCTGGCGGAGCCCGGTCTTGCAGCCCCGCTTTCCGGTGTCACTTTCATCAAGGCCGATGTGACCCGGAACAGCGAAGACAGCCGCCGGCTCATGCAGCGCTTCGGCGTCGTCGGGCCGCCGACGATGTTCCTGCTCAGCGCCACCGGCTCGGAACTGGCCGGATCCCGCATGATCGGGGCGATCGCCGCCAACGACTTTGCCCAGCGGCTTGAGCGCGCCGTCTCTCCCGGCAGCCAAGCGCCCAAGGACAGCAGTTTTCCAGAATGGAGCCCTTCATGAACCGCCGCTTTTTCCTCGGAACCGCCGCGAGCCTTCTTGCCTCTTCCGCGATCGTTCTTGACGGTATGCCGGCCCTCGCCAAGGGCGTCGATGTCAACGCGGTCCTGAACGATCCAGAGGCGCCGACGGGCGGCAACCCCAAGGGTGACGTCACCATCGTCGCCTTCTTCGATTACAACTGCCCCTACTGCAAGACGTCGGCGGCCGACCTGGCGCGCGTCGTCAAGGAGGATGGCAAGATCCGCCTGGTCTACAAGGACTGGCCGATCCTGACCGAATCCTCCGTCCAGGGCGCGCAGTTCGCGCTGGCGGCCAACTACCAGGGCAAGTACGAGACGGCGCATCACGCGCTGATGGGCATTTCGGGCCGTGGCGTCACCGGCGACACGATGCTGGAGGCAATCCAGGCTTCCGGCGTCGACATGAAGCGGCTGCAGGCGGATCTCACCGCGCATGGGCCGAAGATCTCGGCGCTGATGCAGCGCAATCTGGCGCAGGCCGAAGGTCTTGGCATGAGCGGCACGCCGACCTATCTGATCGGCCCCTTCCGGGCCTCGACGCTCGACTATGACGGCTTCAAGGAAGCCGTCGCCGAAGCGCGCCGGCGGCAGGCCGCCAACTGATCCCGCTTTATCTCAACCCCTCTTCTTCGTGACCACTACGGAACCCCCCAAGCATGTCCTTAAGCCTTCCCCCCTTCTTACGGCGGATGACGGTTGCCGTCCTGCTGCCGCTGGCGCTCGCCGCCTGCGCCTCGACCGGACGCGATTTCTCCGCCCCGCTGACGCCCGCGGTCGATCCGCAGGTGGCGCGCCATTACGCGGCGATCGAGACGGAGAAATTCCCGGTTCCGGCCGTGCCGCTCGACAAGTTGAAGCAGCGCAACATCCGCACGCAGGTCGATTATTCGACCGACCAGCCGCCGGGCACCATCATCGTCGACCCGCATGACCGCTATCTCTACCTGGTCCAGGAAGGCGGCAAGGCGATGCGCTATGGCGTCGGCGTCGGCAAGGCAGGGCTGGAGTTCTCCGGCACCGCCAATGTCCAGTACAAGCGCCAGTGGCCCCGCTGGACCCCGACGCAGGACATGATCGCTCGTTCGCCGGAGATCAACCAGCAATGGGCAGGCGGCATGGAAGGCGGGCCGGAAAACCCGCTCGGCGCCCGCGCGCTCTATCTGTTCCAGGGCGGCAAGGACACGCTCTATCGCATCCACGGCACCAACCAGCCCTGGTCGATCGGCGAGGCGGTTTCGTCGGGCTGCATCCGGATGATGAACCAGGACGTGATCGACCTCTATGGCCGGGTTCCCGACGGCTCGAAGGTCGTGGTGCTCTAAGGCGAAGGGGCTCTTCCGATGGAGGAGCCCCGTCTGCTCGTTCGTGCGCGCTAGCCTTCCGGCGGATCCAGCATGTCGCCGAGCAGGCTCAGCGTGTTGCGCAGCGAGGTGTCGAGATGCACCCGCATCGCCTCCATGGCCTGCTGTGCATCGCGCGCGGCGAGCGCCGTCAGGATCGCCTGATGCTGGGCAATCGTCGTCTCGCCCAAGCCCGGCTTCGGCAGCGCCAGATAGCGTTCCGCGATCCATCTGCGCCTTCGAGATATCGACGGCGCGCCACAGCATCGAGAGATTGTTAATCTCCGCGATATAGCGGTGGAACTGGTCATCGAGCCGGATGGCGTCGGTATAGCGCTTTCGCCCGATCGCGGTCTGGTGCTGGCCGACAATGTCTTCCAGCTCCTCGAGATGGAACGGACTGATCTTCGCCGCCGCCCTCCGCACGCTCTCGACCTCGAGCGCGTTGCGGATCACATAGGCTTCCTCGATCGCGTCGCGCGAGAGCGCGGCGACGAAGGTGCCGGTCTGGGCATAGACGTTGATCAGGCCCTCGTCGCTCAGCCGCTTCACCGCTTCGCGCACCGGCGTGCGCGAGACGCCCAGCTGCTCTGCGATCTCGACCTCGTTGACGGACTGGCCGGGCCGCAATTGCCCGATGATGATCAGCGTGCGCACGACCTGATAGATCTGGTCGCGCAGCGGCGACTTGCGGTCCAGGTTGACCAGCTGCAATTGCAGTAATGCCGCTTCGGCCACCCGCTTGGATCCTCTCCCTAATTCGCCGATGGCAGCCAGTCCGAACCTGGTGCCGCCCGCCGGGCCGGATGGCGCTTCCGCGCCCGCACGACCCGTGCCGCTTTACTGTTATATTACTGGCCCGCCCCACCGCAAGCGCAGCTGCTTCGAAGCGCGGTGAGCCGAAAGATCCGCGCCGGCTCGCGAGAGCGGTCAGAAGCCGATCGTTATCAACGATATGGCAGAATAAACCGGACAATAAAACTCAGGAATTCAATCTTCCCCGAGGTGTCCAACCACGCGTTGAAGCCCGCTTGACACGTTACACTAATATAACAGAGAGTGCCGTTGCGTTCCGGCCAATAGAGGTAGCGGTTGGGGCGCGCAGGGGAGGAGACCCTCGCGGCGTGGCGCAATCTGAACGGAGTCCGATGGGACTGCCGGCGGAGAGGTGCGCCTGCACGGCGACCGTGTCGCTTCCCCCGCATGCAGGTGGACCATCGCCGCCGAGAGGGCGGGTCCGATAGGGAGGAAGAGCACATGGCGGATCCGAACAACTATCCGAAGCTGCACAACGCCGCGTGGCCGGGCGTCGTCGGCAAGGGCGGCGAGGGCGGCGAGCCCGTCATTCCGCTGGACACGCTGCTGGAGCTGACCGCCAAGGCGGAAGTCGACGGACAGAAGTTCGACGGCATCGATCTCTGGCTGGCCGATCCGCACCTGTCGATCGACAGCGACAAGGACCAGGTCAAGCGCATGGTCGACCACATTGCGGGCTACGGCCTGAAGGTCGGCTCGTTCGTGGCGCCGATCTGGGCGGGCGCCGGCGGCGGCTCCGCGATGGGCTCGGCCGAGGAGCGCAAGCGCTTCGTCTCGCAGGTCCGCAAGGCGGCCGCGATCGGCGAGCACATGCGCGAACTGGGCATCCGCCCGACTGGCGGCATCCGGATCGATTCCTCGACCGGCGTCGGCGACTGGGACAAGGATCCCGTCGGCAACACCAAGATCATCGCCGAGACGTTCCGCGAAGCCGGCAAGGCGGCGCAGGATCATGGCGAATTCCTCGTCGCCGAGGGCGAAATCTGCTGGGGCGGCATGCAGTCCTGGCGCGAGAATGTCCGCCTGCTCGAAGCGGTTAACATGCCGGGCGTCGTCGGTTACCAGGCCGACATGGCGCATTCGATGCTGTTCACGCTCGGCTACAACGCCGAGCAGGATCGCTTGCTTCCCGAGGGCTATGACTGGCAGGACCGTTCGGTGCTCGACGCGGCCTACAAGCAGGTCGCCGATGCGCTGCGCCCCTGGACCTACGATTTCCACGTCGCCCAGAACGACGGCACCGTCTTCGGCTCCGGCGACCACGAGAAGACCGGCCGCCACGTCCAGGTCACCGACCCCAACGGCAAGCTCGATGTCACCAAGCATGCCGGCTACTGGCTGCGCGATGACCAAGGAAACCTGACCAAGAAGATGCGCCACATCGCCTGGGACGGCTGCATGTTCCCCAATTCCGTGATGACGGCGCAGCAGACCTGGAATGACGTTCTGGGCGCGATGATCAAGGTGCGCGACGCCCATGGCTGGTGCGAATAACGGCTTCAGGAACCCTCACAAATGACCAAGAAAAAGCTGAACATCGGTCTGGTCGGCGCCGGCTTCATGGGCCGCACCCATTCCAACGCCTTCCGCCAGGTCGGTCAGTTCTTCAACAGCGAATACGAGCCCGTGCTGAAGGCGATCGCCACGCGCAACGCCAAGGGCGCGGCCGATTTCGCCGGGAACTGGGGCTATGAGAGCTCCGAGAGCGACTGGCGCAGGCTGGTCGAGCGCGACGATATCGACCTGATCGATATCGCCAGCCCCAATGATACCCATGCCGAGATCGCCATCGCGGCGGCGCAGGCCGGCAAGATGGTGATGTGCGAGAAGCCGCTCGGCCGCAACGCTGCCGAGGCGGAAAAGATGGTCGAGGCCGTCGAGGCGGCAGGCGTCGCTAACATGGTCTGGTACAATTATCGCCGCGTGCCGGCGGTGACGCTCGCCAAGCAGATGATCGACGAGGGCCGGCTCGGCCGCATCTTCCACTACCGCGCCAAATTCCTGCAGGACTGGACGATCTCGGCCGACGTGCCGCAGGGCGGCATGGGCACCTGGCGGCTCGACGCCAACGTCGCCGGCAGCGGCGTGACCGGCGACCTGCTCGCGCACTGCATCGATACCGCGATCTGGCTGAATGGCGGCATCGACAGCGTCACGGCGGCGACGGAAACCTTCGTCAAGCAGCGCTCGCATGCGGTCAGCGGCAAGGTCGAAGAGGTCAAGATCGACGACGCCAGCGCTTTCCTCGCCCGTTTCCATAACGGCTCGCTCGCGACCTTCGAGGCGACCCGCTACGCCCGCGGCCACAAGGCGCTCTACACGCTGGAGATCAATGGCGAGAAGGGTTCGATTGCCTGGGACCTGCACGACCTGCACCGGCTGTCCTACTTCGACTACAGCGACGAGGGGCATCTGCGCGGCTGGCGTTCGATCCACATCACCGATGGCGACCACCCCTATATGAGCCAGTGGTGGGTGCCGGGCCTGCAGATCGGCTACGAGCACAGCTTCATCCATCAGGCCGCCGATTTCCTCGCCGGCCTCGCCTCCGGCACGCCGGCTGCACCGACCTTCCGCGAGGCGCTCCGCACCGACTACGTCACCGACGCCGTGCTGGCCTCGGCGAAGTCGGGCCGCTGGGAAGCGGTCCAGGGCTGAGCGGCGCCACGGCCATGCCCCCCGTTTCACCGCTCGCGATCCAGGTACAGGGCGTGACCAAGAGCTTTCTGGGTCAGCGCGCGCTGGATGACGTCGATTTCGAGGTTGCGCGCGGCGAGGTGCATGGCCTGGTCGGCAAGAACGGCGCCGGCAAGTCGACCTTCATGAAGATCCTGTCGGGCGCGCAGCCGCCCGACAGCGGCGAGATCATCGTCGGCGGCACCGCCTTCAAGGCGCTCAATCCGGCCGAGGGCCGCGCGGCCGGCATCGCCATCGTCTACCAGAACCCGGAACTGCATCTCGATCTCTCGGTCGCCGCCAACATTTTCCTCGGCGCCGAGCCGCGCAAAGCGTTCGGCATCCTCGATGACAAGGCGATGGCGACCCGGGCGACCGAGCTGCTGGCCCGGCTCGGGCTCGATCTGCCCGTCAACCAGCGGCTCGGCGACCTCGACATCGCCGATCGGCAGCAGGTGGCGATCGCCAAGGCCGTGCGCGAAAAGGCGCATGTGCTGCTGCTCGACGAGCCGACGGCGGCGCTCAACAAGGCGCAGGCCGAGTTCCTGTTCCGGCTGATCCGCGACCTCGCCAGACAGGGCATGGCGGTCGTCTATGTCTCGCATCACCTCGACGAGGTGCTGGCGATCTCGGACCGCATCACCGTGCTGCGCAACGGCCGAAAGGTCGCGCTGGTCGAGGGCCGGAGCGCCGACAAGGACGGGCTGATCTCGATGATCGTCGGGCGGACGCTCGACGCGGTCGAGACGCATCGAAGCGAACGGCCCAAGACGGAACCGTTCTTGGTGATGGACGGGGTTTCGAGCGCGGGCGGTCTCGACAATGTCTCGCTGGAGGTTGCCAAGGGCGAAATCGTCGGCCTGACCGGGCTGATCGGCGGTGGTGCCAATGCCCTGGCCGCCGTGATCGGCGGGCTCGACCATCGCCATGTCGCGGGCAGCATGTCGCTCGGCGGCGAACCCTATGCACCGCGCGCCGTGCGCGAGGCGATTGCCCGCGGCGTGCTGTTCATCCCGGAGGACATGCGCGGGCGCGGGCTGGTGATGAGCCTGTCGATTGCCAAGAACATCTCGCTCGCGGCGCTTCGGCGGCTGTCGAAGCTGGGCTGGCTCAAGCTTTCCCAGGAGACCGGCATCGCGACCGAAATGTCCGAACGGCTCGACCTCAATCCGCGCGCGCCGAGCCGCGAGGTCCGCTTCCTGAGCGGCGGCAACCAGCGCAAGGCGCTGCTCGGCCGCGCCATCTTCGCCGATGGCCAGCTCTTCGTGCTCGAGGAGCCGACCCAGGGCGTCGATGTCGAGTCGCAGCGGCAGATCCACGACCATCTGCGCAGTCTCGCCAACAAGGGCGCGACCATCGTCTTCGTGTCGACGGACCTCGAAGAGCTGATCGCGCTCGCCGATCGAATTCTCGTCCTTCGGAATGGCCGCATCGAGCAGGCCCTGTCGCCGGATCGGCTCGATCCCGAGCGCCTGCTCTCCGCCATCCAGACCCAAAGCACCCGGAGCGTGAACTGATGTCTTCTCCCGCCGCAACGGCTGCCAAGCCGATCCCCCGAAAGTTCGGCGCGCTCCGTGGACAGGATCTCGGCCGCTACACGCTGCTGATCGTGCTCCTGCTCATCGTGGTGGTGACCGCGATCGGCAATCCGCGCTTCCTGTCCGTGAACAACCTGCTGAACATCCTGTTCCAGGTGTCGGCGCTCGGCATCGTCGCCTCGGGCCAGACCATCCTGCTGATCGCCGGCGGGCTGGATCTTTCGGTCGGCGCGGCGCTTTCGGTGGCCGGCCTCGCCACGGCGCTCACCATCATGCACACCGGCTCGGTCGCGCTCGGCATCCTCGCCGGCGTGGTGGCCGGCACGGTGATCGGCGCGATCAACGGCATGCTGGTCGCCACCAACCGCGCCACGCCCTTCATCATCACGCTCGGCACGATGACTTTCCTGCAGGGGGTCGCGATCCTGATGTCGGGCGGCAGCCCGATCAACGGCACCGGCGCGCTGTTCGACGTGTTCGGCCTCGGCGATTTCCTGCGCGTGCCATGGCCGGTCTACGCCATGTTCCTCGCCATCCTAGTCATGTTCCTGATCCTGCGCTTCACGACGCTCGGCCGCTATGCCTTCGCCATTGGCGGCAACGAGGAAGCGGCGCGGCTTTCCGGCATTCCCGTGCGGCGCATCAAGATCGCGCTCTATGCGCTGAGCGGCCTCTTCGTCGGCGTCGCCGGCGTCATCCTCACCGGCGTCCTCGATTCCGGCCTGCCCAGCATGGGCACGGGCTACGAGCTTCGCGCCATCGCGGCCGTGGTCATCGGCGGCACCCCGCTGATCGGTGGGCGGGGAACGGTGCTCGGCACGCTGGGCGGCGTCCTGCTGCTCGGGCTGGTGAGCAACAGCATGAACCTTCTCGGCGTCGGCGCGAATTTCCAGAGCGCCGTGCTGGGATTGATCATAACGGCGGCGGTCCTGCTGCAGAAGAAAGCCTAACCGGCACGCCGCTTCAGGGACATTGCAACGGAGGAGACGAGCAATGAATATCACGAGGAGAGCCCTCGCCGTGCTGGCGCTGGGAACCGCCATCCTGGCGCCGAGCCTGTCGCAGGCAGCGGAGAAGACCATCGCCTTCATGCGCGGCGGTCCGGATCCCTATTACCAGTATGGCATGAACGCGGCGCAGGCCGCCGCCGACAAGCTCGGCGTCAAGCTGATCACCTATTCCGCCAATAACGACCCGACCCAGGAACTCGCCAACGTCCAGGACGCGATCACTAAGGGTGTCGACGGCATCCTGATCTACGCTGTGTCGCTTTCTTCGGAAAAGGCCGCCATCGCCCAGGCCAAGAAGGCCGGCGTGCCGATCTTCTTCCAGTACGGCTATGACCCGTCGATCCTGGCGGATTCGGCCGGCATCATGCAGATCGATCTCTACCGGTTCGGCGAACCGGTCGGCGAGGCGATCGGCAAGCTGCTGCCGGAGGGCGAATACGCCACCATCACCGGCAAGCTCGGCCGCGGCGACGCGGAAGCCTTCGTGCAGTCGTTCAAGAACGGCATCGCCAAGTCCGGCTCCAAGGCGGTCAGCGTTGCCGACCTCGCGGCCGACTGGGATCGCCAGAAAGCCATGGACGCGGCCTCGCAGATCCTGGCGGCGCATCCCAACGTCAAGGCGATCTATGCCGCCAATGATGACATGGCCGTCGGCGTCGCTATCGCCATCGAGCGTGCCGGCAAGACCGGCCAGATCCTGATCGGCGGCAACAATGGCGCGCCCTATGGCGTCGAGCTGATCGAAAAGGGCCAGATGACCCTGACCGGCAGCAACCCGCCCTCGATCGCCTCGGTCCATGCGCTGCGCCTGCTGCTCGGCGTCATCGACGGTTCGGTCAAGCCGGGCCAGTTCTACTACGCGCCGAGCCAGGTGATCACCAAGGACAATCTGGCCGATGCCGCTCCCTGGGATGCAAAGCCTGAAATGGTGACCAAGTGGCTGGAAGAGCCGCTGCCGCAGGGCGCAGCGCCGCCGGTCCCGCCGACCAACTGATGCGTTGCGGCCGGTGGATCCTCGGGTCCGCCGGCCCCTCCCGGACGGTGGCATCGCGCCGCCGACCCGCCGGATGCGAACCAGGACATTCTCGATGAAGATCGGCTTCAATCTCCTGCTCTGGACGGCGCATGTCGAACCGCGACATTGGCCGATCCTCGAGGATTTGAAACGCTGCGGCTATGACGGCGTCGAGATCCCGATCTTCGAAGGCACGCCGGAGCACTATGCCGAACTTGGCCGCGAACTCGACCGGCTTGGGCTGGAGCGCACGGTGATTTCGCTGTTCCCCGGCGTCGAGATGAACCCGCTCGGCGCCGACGCTGCGCAGCAGCAGGGTGCCCGCCGGCATATGGCCTGGATCCTCGATTGCTCGGCAGCATTGGGCGCCAAGGTCGTCGGCGGCCCGCTGCATTCGACGCTCGGCCATTTCTCCGGCGACGCGCCGACCTCGGACGAACGCGAGCGCGCCATCGCCTTCCACCGCGATGCCGGCGACATGGCGCGCGCCAAGGGCATTACGCTGGTGCTGGAGGCGGTCAACCGCTTCGAATGCTATTTCGTCAACACCATGCACGACCTGAACGATTACCTCGCCGCCGTCGCTCACCCGAACGTTGCTGGCATGTACGACACCTTCCACGCCAATATCGAGGAGAAGGACCCGATCGCCGCCGTGGCTGCCATCGCGCCGCATCTGGCGCATGTGCATGTCTCGGAGAACGATCGCGGCACGCCCGGCAAGGGTCACATCGATTTTGCCAGCACCTTCAAGGCGTTGAAGCAGGCCGATTATGACGGCTGGATCACCATCGAGGCGTTCGGACGGTCGATGCCGCTGCTGGCGGCGGCGACGCGGATCTGGCGCGATCTCTTCCCGGCCGCCACCGAAGTCTACAGCGACGGCTTCACGCTCATCCGCGATGGCTGGCGTTCAGCCTGAGGCCCGCGCAACGGCGGCTGCCCGTGTGGCCGCGATAGGAACGAACCCATGAACGAGGCAGCCCCCCTTCCGGCCCAGCCGCGCACGCTTCTCCTCCATGGCGAGGACAACATCGCGGTGGCGCTCGGCAATCTCGATGTCGGCATGACGACGGCGCAGGGCGCCACCATCCTCCGGCGCGTGCCGCGCGGGCACAAATTCGCGATCCGGCCGATCGCCGCGGGCGAGCCGATCCGCAAATTCGGCCAGATCATCGGCTTCGCCAAGACAGACATCGCCGCCGGCGACTGGGTGCATGAGCATAATTGCGGTATTGGCGAAGAGCATGGCGCCTTCGCGCGCGACTACGCCTTCAGCGAGGGGGTGGTGCCGACGCAATTTGTGCCGAAGGAATTCCAGGCGACGTTCCAGGGATTTCGCCGCGCCAATGGCAAGGTCGGCACTCGAAACTATGTCGGCATCCTCACCTCGGTGAACTGCTCGACGACGGTGGCCGGCTTCATCGCGACCGAGATCGAACGCTCAGGCATCCTGAGCGATTATCCGAATATCGACGGTATCGTCGCGCTTAAGCAGGCCAATGGCTGCGTGATCGACTATCGCGGCGTGATCTTCGACACGCTGAAGCGCACGACCTGGGGCTATGCCACCAACCCGAACATGGGCGGCGTCGTCATGGTCGGCCTCGGCTGCGAGGGCTTCCAGATTCCGCGCTTCAAGGATGCCTATAACATCCAGGAGAGCGAGACTTTCCGCACCATGACCATCCAGGAAGTCGGCGGCACCAAGAAGACGGTCGATGCCGGCGTGGAAGCGGTCAAGGCGATGCTGCCGATCGTCAATGCGGTGAAGCGCGAGACGGTGCCGGCGAGCGAACTGATGCTGGCGCTACAATGCGGCGGGTCCGACGGCTATTCCGGCATCACCGCCAATCCGGCGCTGGGCGTCGCCGCCGATATCCTCGTGCGCCATGGCGGCACCGCCATTCTCTCCGAGACGCCGGAGATCTACGGCGCCGAGCATCTGCTCACCCGGCGTGCCGTGTCGCGCGAGGTCGGCCAGAAGCTGGTCGACATCATCCATTGGTGGGAGGATTACGCTGAGCGTAACCTCATGGAGATGAACAACAATCCCTCGCCCGGCAACAAGCAGGGCGGCCTCACGACCATTCTCGAGAAGTCGCTCGGCGCCGCCGCCAAGGGTGGCACCTCGCCGCTGACCGCTGTCTATGGCTATGCCGAGCCGGTGACCGAGAAGGGCTTTGTCTTCATGGATACGCCGGGCTACGACCCGGTTTCGGCGACCGGCCAGGTGGCGGGCGGCGCCAACATCCTCTGCTTCACGACCGGCCGCGGCTCGGCCTATGGCTGCAAGCCGACCCCCTCGATCAAGATCGCCACCAATTCCGAGATCTACGCCAAGATGATCGACGACATGGACATCAATGGCGGCGACGTGCTCGACGGCAAGTCGCTCGAGACCAAGGGGCAGGAGATCTTCGACCGGATCCTCCAGGTTGCCTCCGGCGACAAGAGCAAGTCGGAACTGCTCGGTTATGGCGACAATGAATTCGTGCCGTGGCAGATCGGAGCGACCTTCTAGGGGGCGCTGACCCGTCTCCCCTTGTTAGCCTTCCGTTAACCCTGCGCCAGCGCGCAACGACCTTTTTCCGAACCCGAGGGGAGGGGTCCGGTCCGCTCCGGCCTTCATCGGCGGGAGCGGACCGGGCTGGTGCAGGCCCGGTTCCCCCCCCCATTCCTCCAACCAAAGGACACGACATGCTCAAGGGACTTTCGCCGATCCTCTCGCCGGATCTGCTCTGGACGCTGCGCGCCATGGGCCATGGTGACGAGATCACCATCGTCGACGCGAACTATCCCGCGACCAGCGCCGGGCCGGAGCTGATCCGCATCGATGCCGCCACGGCGCCGCAGGTGCTCGAAGCCATCCTGTCGCTGCTGCCGCTCGACCAGTATGACGATGTCGCCGCGATTTCGATGCAGGTGGTGGGCGATCCCGACCGGCGCGAGCCGATCGTCGACGAGTTCGAGCAGATCGTCCAGCGCCACGAGCCGGAGCACAAGGTCCACTCGCTGGAGCGCTTCGCCTTCTACGAGCGGGCCAATGCCGGCTATGCGATCGTCCAGACCGGCGAGACCCGGCAATATGGCAATCTCATCCTGAAGAAGGGCATCGTCCGGCCGGCTTGAACAGGCCGGCTTGCCGTCGCTGCGCCGCGTGCGAGGGGGTTGGGCGCTAACCTTTGCGTGCGAATGCAGAATTCGCAGCAATATTTCGAAACGCCAGCAATGTTTTGACGCCCAAAAACGGTTGCGCAGCTGGCGGACGAGGTGAAAAGAGAGGCTCTATAGGATCACTCGACAAGAGTGGTCGTGGCGATCTTCGGAGCATCTCGCATGAAACCCAGGGCCCTCGCATTGGCGAGCCTGTTCGGCGCTCTCTTCCTGGCGGCCTGTTCCGGCCCGTCTTCCGGGACCGGGCCGGGTCCAGGCG
Organism: Kaistia sp. UC242_56; assembly: GCF_044452255.1. Taxonomy (NCBI): domain Bacteria; kingdom Pseudomonadati; phylum Pseudomonadota; class Alphaproteobacteria; order Hyphomicrobiales; family Kaistiaceae; genus Kaistia; species Kaistia sp. UC242_56. The sequence goes on along the minus strand of NZ_JBIOAN010000001.1, from coordinate 298,914 downwards.
GGCCGCCGACGGGGCCCGTCGAGGTCGGCGTCGTCACGCTCAAGCCGCAGAACGTGCCGATCACGATCGAGCTGCCCGGCCGCGTCAGCGCCACCAAGGTGTCGGAGATCCGGCCGCAGGTCGATGGGCTGATCCAGAAGCGGGTGTTCACCGAGGGCGGCCAGGTCAAGGCCGGCGACCTGCTCTACCAGATCGATCCGCGCCCCTATCAGGCCGCCTATGACGCGGCCGCCGCGTCGCTGGAAAAGGCGCAGGCCGCCGTGCCGAGCGCGCAGGCCAAGGTCGACCGCTACAACCAGCTGGTCGGCGTCAACACCGTGACGGCGCAGAGCCTCGACGATGCCAAGGCGACGCTGGCCCAGGCCAAGGCCGATGTCGCGGCCGCCGAGGCAGCGCTCGCCTCCGCCCAGATCAATCTCGATTATACGAAGGTGCTGGCGCCGATTTCCGGCCTGATCAGCACCTCGACCGTGACCGAGGGCGCGCTGGTGACCGCCAATCAGGCAACGGCGCTCGCCACCATCCGCGAAATCGACCCGATCAATGTCGACCTGACCGATTCCAGCACCAATCTGCTGCGCATCCGCAGCCTGATGGACAGCGGACGGCTGAAGCGCGGCGATGGCCCGCCCAGGGTACAGCTCAAGCTCAACGACACGCTCGTCTACGACAAGACCGGCGAACTGCGATCCGCCGAAGCGACCGTCAACGAGACCACCGGCACCTTCTCGATGCGCGCCAGCTTCGAAAACCCGACGCGCATGCTGCTGCCGGGCATGTATGTCCGCGCCATTGTCGACCTCGGCAATGACGAGGGCGCCTTCCTGGTGCCGCAGCGCGCCGTCAACCGCAACGCCAAGGGCGACGCGACGGCGATGTTCGTCTCGAAGGACGGCAAGGTCGAGACCCGCGTGCTGAAGACCATGCAATCGGTCGGCTCGGACTGGCTGGTCGAATCGGGCATCTCCGATGGCGACCGGCTGATCGTCGACGGCCTGCAGAAGATCGGCGACGGCCAGGCCGTGACTCCTATCGAGGTCGCGCTCGACGCCGCCGGCGTGGCGCATCCCGTGGATGCCAAGACGCCCGGATCCACCGGGACGCCTGCATCGACCGGCACGCCGGCACCGGCCGCCGCTCCCGCCCCCGCGGCAGGAGGCTGATCGCATGGCCGATTTCTTCATCGACCGCCCGATCTTCGCCTGGGTGCTGGCGATCGCCGTCATGCTCGCGGGCCTGCTCGGCATCTACACCCTGCCAATCGCGCAATATCCCGAGATCGCGCCGACCACGGTGCGCATCTCCGCCACCTATCCCGGCGCTAGCGCCGAGACGATCGAGAACTCGGTGACCAAGATCATCGAGCAGGGCATGACCGGGCTTGAGAATCTCGACTACATGTCGGCCTCCAGCACCGCCTCCGGCCAGGCCTCGGTCCAGCTGACCTTCTCGAGCGGCGTCGATCCCGACATCGCTCAGGTGCAGGTGCAGAACAAGCTGCAGCTGGTGCAGTCGCAATTGCCCGATGCCGTGGTGGCGCAGGGCATAACGGTGACGAAGTCGACCTCGAGCATCCTGATGGTCGGCGGCCTGGTCTCGACCGATGGCAGCCAGTCGTCCGAGGATCTCGGCGACTATTTCTCCAGCCGGTTCGAGGATTCGATCAAGCGCGTCAGCGGCGTCGGCGACGTCAACGTCTTCGGCTCCGGCTATGCGATGCGGATCTGGCTCGATCCGATCAAGCTGTCCAAGTACCAGATGATTCCGAGCGACGTCGTCGCCGCGATCGCCGCGCAGAACAAGCAGGTCTCCGCCGGCCAGCTCGGCGCGCTGCCCAGCATCGATGGCCAGCAGCTCAACGTCACCATCACGGCGCAGAGCCAGCTGCAGACGCCCGAGCAGTTCCGCGACATCATCCTGAAGACCACGACCGATGGCTCGATCGTCCATCTGAGCGATGTCGCGCGGGTCGAGATCGGCTCGGAAAGCTACACCACCAGTTCGCGCTTCGACGGCAAGAACGCCGCCGGCTTCGGCATCAACCTCGCCACCGGCGCCAATGCGATCGATACGGCCGCCGGCGTCGCCGAGGTTATCGCCAAGCTTTCGGCCGGCCTGCCGCCGAACATCGAGGTGGTGACGGCCTATGACACCACGCCCTTCGTCAAGCTTTCGATCGAGAAGGTGGTCGAAACGCTGATCGAGGCGGTGGTGCTCGTCTTCATCGTCATGTTCGTGTTCCTGCAGAGCTTCCGCGCCACGCTGATCCCGACGATCGCTGTGCCGGTGGTGCTGCTCGGCACCTTCGCCGTGCTCTCCTTCGCGGGCTATTCGATCAACACGCTGACCATGTTCGCCATGGTGCTGGCGATCGGCCTGCTCGTCGACGACGCCATCGTCGTGGTCGAGAATGTCGAGCGCGTGATGGCGGAAGAGGGCCTGTCGCCGCGCGAGGCGACCAAGAAATCCATGCACGAGATCACCGGCGCGCTGATCGGCATCGCGCTGGTGCTTTCGGCCGTTTTCGTGCCGATGGCCTTCTTCAGCGGTTCCGTGGGCGTGATCTATCGCCAGTTCGCGGTGACGATCGTTGCCGCCATGGTGCTCTCGGTCTTCGTCGCCCTGGTGCTGACGCCGGCGCTCTGCGCCACCATGCTGAAGCCCTCCAGCGGCCATGGCGAGCGCAAGGGCCTGTTCGGCTGGTTCAACCGGACCTTCGACCGGAATGCCGACCGCTACCAGCGCGGCGTTGGCGGGATCATCCGCCGGCCGATCCGCTTCTTCATCATCTACCTGCTGATGTGCGCCGGCGTCGCCGTCCTGTTCAACCGGCTGCCGACCTCCTTCCTGCCGGAAGAAGACCAGGGCGTGCTGATGACGTCGATCCAGCTTCCGGTCGGGGCCACCCGCGCCCGGACGCTGGAAGTGGTGAAGCAGGTCGAGGACCATTTCCTGACGCAGGAGAAGGATTCCGTCGACAGCGTGTTCTCCGCCCTCGGCTTCGGCTTCAATGGCAATGGCCAGAACGCGGCCATGGCCTTCATCAAGCTGAAGGATTTCGACCAGCGTACCCGTGCGGACCAATCTGCCTCGGCGATTGCCGGACGGGCGATGGCGGCCTTTTCGAAAATCCGCGACGCGCAGGTTTTCGCCCTGTCGCCGCCGGCCTTGCCCAATCTCGGCAATTCCAACGGCTTCGAGATGTATCTGCAGGATTCGGCCGGGGCCGGTCCGGAAAAACTGGCCGCAGCGCGCGACCAGCTTCTGGCAATGGCGCGCGAGAATCCGCTGGTCAGCGGCGTCCGCCAGGGCGGCCAGGAGGACCAGGCCGAATTCCGCATCAACATCGACCAGGCCAAGGCCCGGGCGCTCGGCATCGATCTCGGCGATATCAACGACACGATCTCGGTCGGCTTCGCCGGCAGCTATGTCAACGACTTCATCGATCGCGGCAAGGTCAAGCCGGTCTATCTCCAGGCCGACGCGCCCTTCCGCATGCAGCCGGACAATCTGAACGACTGGTTCGTACGCAATGCCAGCGGCGAGATGGTGCCGTTCTCCAGCTTCGTCTCGACGGACTGGACCTATGGCTCGCCCAAGCTCGATCGCTATAACGGCATCTCGGCGGTGAGCATCCAGGGTTCGGCCGGGGCGGGTGTCAGTTCGGGCACGGCCATGGACGAGATGCTGGCCATGGTCGCCAAGCTGCCGGATGGCTTCACCGCCTCGTGGACGGGGCTGTCCTACCAGGAGCAGCTTTCCGGCAACCAGGCGCCGGCGCTCTATGCGATCTCGATCCTCGTCGTCTTCCTCTGCCTGGCGGCGCTCTATGAAAGCTGGTCGATCCCATTCTCGGTCATGCTTTCCGTGCCGATCGGCGTGCTCGGCGCGCTGATCGCCGCCAAACTGTTCGGCCAGTCGAACGACGTCTACTTCAAGGTCGGCCTGCTGACGACGATCGGCCTCGCGGCGAAAAACGCGATCCTGATCGTCGAATTCGCCAAGGACCAGCAGGCGGCTGGCAAGGGGCTGGTCGAAGCGACGCTCGACGCCGCGCGGATGCGGCTTCGGCCGATCCTGATGACGTCGCTGGCCTTCATCTTCGGCATCCTGCCGCTGGCGATCGCCACCGGCGCCGGCTCGGGCGCGCAGAACGCAGTCGGCACCGGCGTGATGGGCGGCATGATCGCGGCGACCGCGATCGGCATCTTCTTCGTGCCGCTGTTCTATGTCGGCGTGCGCCGCCTCGGCTCCTGGCGGATGTCGCGCAAGTCCCCCGCGCCGGCCGAAAAGCCGGTCTAGAACCAGGGCGGACAAGCGTGCGAAGCAACAGAGCGGCGCGGAACCCGACCGGTTTCGCGCCGCTCTGGCATTCAGGGCTCGACCGGCTCCCAGGCCGGGCCGGGATTGAAGCTCTGGATTTTTGGACCGACCGCGGCGGTCGAGGCGCCGAGATTGCGCTGGTAGACCTTGCCGCGCTGGTCGCACAGGAACGTCATGATGCCGGTCTCGCCCCAGATCTCCGGATAGGCGACGAGCGCGAAGCCGGCCAGCATCCGGTCCTTGACGAGATAATCATAGGCGCCGCCCGGCGCCGCCGGACCCTGGCGCGTCAAGACACGGTAGCGATAGCCGTGATAAGCGCGAGGCGTGTCGGAATCCTTGCCCGTTCGCACCGAGGCGGCGGCGATCTGGTCGCCAAGCGGGCTGCGATCGGTCGGCGATTCCGGTTCCCAGTAGAGCCCGTCATGCCGGCCGGGCGTGCTGATCAGCCGGCGCGCGAACTGATGCACCGGCTCGTCGTCATGCAGGGTGCGGAAATACTCGTTCTGGGCCGCGACATAGTCCTCGCAGGCGCCGATCGCCACGAGTTCGTTCCTGCCGATCGCCATGTCGGCGATCTTCTGCTGGCCCGCCTCCAGATCGAAGGCCCAGCCGCCGCCGGAGGGTTTGAGCGGAATGGGAAACGGCCATGGATCGGCGCCGAAGGTCAGCACCTTGGTGCCGTCCTCGCCATCCGTGACGGCGCTGCCCTTGCTGGCGAGATCGAGGAAATCGGAAAGCCGCTGCTTGTCGACTTGCTCGTCGCCGGAGGCGATCAGCTCCCGCGCGCCGGGGCCAAAAATCTTGTCCAGCATGCCCTTTTCCGGCGCCTTCGCCGCGTCGACGAGCGCTGTCGACGCCGCCTCGGGCGTGGGGAAGACCTGTTGGGCGCCGGCCGGCTGGGCGAGGAGGGTGGCTCCGGCGACCAGCATGGCGATGGCGGACAGGGCTATTTTCAGCATGACCGTTCTCCTCAGCGCCGACCGCGTCCGCCACCACCACCGCCACGATGCATCTGCCGACCGCCACCGCCGCCGCCGCGCTGCATCTGCGGCCGTCCGCCCCCGCCGCGATACATCTGCGGTGGCCGGCCGCCGCCGCGGTTGACCTGCGGGCGGGGCGCGGAGGGGCGGGCGACCGACTGCCGGCTGGAGGCTCCACGGTTCGAGACCGCCTTGGATCCTTTGCCGCCCATTTTCGCACTGCTGAAGGCGGTGTCCTTGGCCGGCTTCTTGACCGGCTTCTTGGCCGCCGCCTTGCCGCCGGAAGCCGGTCGCTGCGCCTTGTTGGCGCCAGCGGGCCGATCAGGCCGGTTGCCGGCATTGGGCCGGTTGCCCGCGTCAGGCCGGTTGCCCATGTCGGGGCGGTTGCCGGCGGAGGGGCGGTTGCCTGCCTCCGGCCGGTTGCCGGCGTTCGGGCGATCCGCGCCGGGCCGGTTGCCAGCGCCGGGGCGATTGCCGGCGTTGGGGCCGCCCGGCCGGTTGCCCAGGCCCGGCTTGGTGCCCTGGCCGGGTCGATAACGGTCGCCGTCCGGCCGCCAGGGCCGCGTGCCGCCGCCTATATCGATGTCGTTGCCGATGTTGATGTTGTTTCCGCCGCCCGGTCGGTAGCCGGGATAGCCCGGCCAGCGCGGCGGGTAGACCCAGCCGCGGCCCCAGTCCCAGACATTGTCGATGGCGATGCCGACCGCGACGCCGACCCCAAAGCCGATCAGCCCGGCCGCGACCGTGTCGCCGCTTTCGTAATAAACCGTCTGCGGATCATAGGTCGGCACATAGATGACGCCGGGCGTCGCCGGCTCGATGGTGACGTAATTGGTGCCGCCCTGGTCCTGCACGACGACCTTCTGCTGCTCGGTAGTCTTGAGGGATCCGGCCTTCTGCGCTTCGCGGCGCAGGTCCTGGATCATCGCGGCGACGTCGTCGGGCTGGTTGACGAAGGCATCGCCCAGGTCGGTCGTCATGTCGAGGTCGTCGTTGAGCCGCTCGATGATGTCGGGGAAGCGCACCAGGGCCTTGACGGTCGGGTCCCAGTTTTGCGTATCGACGCCGGAGAAATCGTTCTTAGCGACAGCGGCCTTGTTCTTGGCCAGCCAGCGCGCCGCTTGGACAATGTCGACGGGATAGGCGCAGGCCGGCAGCAATTGCGCCAGCAGCGCGTCGGGATAGAGCGCGAAGGGCGCGAGCAGCTTGCGCAGTTCGTCCTGGGTGAAGACGTCGTCCGGCGCAGCCTGGGTCGGGGCGGAGGCGGCCGCTTCGGCCGGCGATGCCGCCGGAGGCTGCATCCGCGGGGCCGGGGCGTCCTGCGCCCGTGCCGCGATAGAACTGGTGATGAGCGCGGCCGTCGCGAGAAAGACAAGGCCGATGGCCGGCCCACGAGTACCTTGGAATGAGGCTGTCATTGCGCCACCTGACGATCCTGGACAAGCCAATCGACCTTATATGACCCAAAGGAATGTGCAATTCCTATCGTCATGGCGGTGATATTTACTGCATCAATTCTTGCGTATGGGGCGGGGAAGGCGTCTTCGCCCGCAAGCGCCACCACGGCCGCCGCGTCATGGTGAAGCGCTACAACCGAGCCGCGATGTGCTGCGGGGCGGCTCGTAATAATTTCTTCAGCAACGCGCGTGATATCTAGCTAACCATAGTGCGTGGGGAGGTTGCGACTGGCCCCGGCGTATCGCGTTCCGGAGACTGCCAGCCTTGTTGCGAATTCTGACTGCCGCTTCCCTGCTGCTGCCGCTTGCCGCCTTTTCCGCGAACGCGGCCGAGCGTCGGCCCTATGGCGATGTCGACCTGGTGATCGAGCTGGGCGCCGGCGGCAAGCTGGTGCCGAGCTTCCTGGGCTCAAAGGACCTGCTGTTTACGCCCTATCCGATCGTCTCCATGTCCTATTTCCGGCTGCCCGGCGTGTTCGAGCTTGGCGGCGGCCCGAAGACGGCGCTTAACTTCGGCCCGTCCTTCCGCATCATCGGCGAGCGCAACCCCAATGACGAGCCGGGCCTTGCCGGGACGCGCGGACTCGACGCGACCTATGAGCTGGGCGTCAAGGCCGGCTACGAGTTCAACTTCGACGAGGTCTATGGCGCGGAAGTGCTGGGCGAAGTGCGCGGCGCGTTCGGCGAGGCCAGCGGCGTGGTCGGCAGCTTCGGCGCCGATGCAATCGTCCGTCCGACCAAGCAGGTCGAGCTGAAGCTCGGCCCGCGCGCCAATTTCGGCTCCAGCGGCTTCACGAGCACCTATTTCAACGTCTCGGCCGAGGAAAGCCTCGCCAGCGGGGGCAACCTCGCGGCCTATGATGCCGGCGGCGGCATCTATTCGGTCGGCCTCAAGGCCTCGGCGCGCTACGAGTTCAAGCCGGACTGGTTCCTGAACGCCGATGCCGGCTACGACCGCTTCGTCGGCGACGCCAAGAATTCGCCGATCGTGGCGACGGCCGGCAGCGAGAACCAGTTCACCGTCGGCCTCGGCATCTCCAAGCGCTTCTCGGTCGATCTTTTTCGCGACTGACCGCTTCCTCTTCCTGCCGAATTCGTCTGCCTCCGCTTGACGTTCGCGCGGCCGGCTGCTCGACTCGACGCCAAGCTGCGGGCCGGTCCGACGCGCCAACGGGACCGGCCGCGGCGCATCGCGAAAACGCGCCGGCGCAGGCTGATTCAGTCGAGGGAGAGAGACGATGACACTTCGGAGGGGCGCCCTTGTCGGGTGCGGGTTCTTTGCGCGCAATCATCTGAACGCCTGGGCGGAACTGGCGGATCGCGCGAAGATCGTCGCGGTCTGCGATGTCGACGGCGAGAAGGCGGCGTCTGCCGCGGCCGATTTCGGCATCCCGGCCTTCTATACCGATTTCGAGACGATGCTTTCGACCGAGAAGCCGGATTTCGTCGACATCGTCACCACCGCGCCGTCGCATCGCGCGCTGGTCGAGGCCTGCGCCCGGCATGGCGTGGCGGCGGTGGTGCAGAAGCCGCTGGCGCCGGACTGGGAAGATTGCCGCGCGCTGGTCTCGGCCATGGACAAGGCCGGCCGGCCGCTGATGGTGCATGAGAACTTCCGCTTCCAGGCGCCGCTGCTGCGTGCCGCCGAGATCGCCCGCTCCGGCGTGCTGGGCGAGCCGACCTGGGGCCGCTTCGCCTTCCGCACCGGCTACGACATTTACAAGGGTCAGCCCTATCTCGCCGAGGTCGAGCGCTTCGTGCTGCTCGATATCGGCGTGCATGTGCTCGACGTGGCGCGTGTTTTCATGGGCGAGGCGACGAGCGTCTATTGCCTCGACCAGGCGATCAAGCAGGGCATCAAGGGCGAGGACCAGGCGACAGTGATGATGCGCCACGCCAATGGCGCGGTCAGCGTTTCCGAATGCAGCTATGCCAGCCGCCAGTCGCCCGACCTGTTCCCGCAGACGCTGATCCACTTCGAAGGCACGAAGGGCTCGATCCGGGTCGAGACGGATTGCCGGCTGGTCGTTACCTCGCCCGAGGGCAACTTCACGGAAATCGCGGCGCCAAAGCCGCTCTCCTGGGGTGGCGAGCCCTGGCTGCTGATCCAGGACAGCGTGGTCTCGACCCAGCGCCACTGGCTCGATAGCCTCGACGCCAGCAGCGAGCCCGCAACCTCGGGCCACGACAACCTCAACACCTTCGCCCTGGTCGAAGCGGCGTACAAGTCGATCGAGACGGGCGGGCCGGTCACGCCCGAAACCTTCGAGGCGGTGCCGGCTTAACACTTTTGGCTCGTTCGGGCGTCGCTTGTTCTACGGAAGCTGGCGACGCCCGGAATTCCGTTTCTTGGCAGGGCTGCCCGCTCCCGCGATGATGTTCGCATCGATTGGAGCGGAGCGTTTCGGCATGGCCAACCCCAAGAACAGCGCGGCAACCATCCCGCCAAGCGGCTGCGGCACCTGCCGCAATTGCAGCTCGCTGTTCTGGGGCATCGGCGCCGCGACGGGCCTGCGCTGCGTCGGCGTCCCCGGCAAGGCGCGCTGAGGCCGCGTGTCCCTCCGCCGCCGTCATCCTCGCGAAAGCGAGGATCCATGCAGCGGGGTTTTCGGGCGGCGACGCCTTAGTCTTTCGCAATTCCCTGGGGTTCGGCTGAATGGATCCTCGCTTTCGCGAGGATGACGCCGAGTGGGTGGCTGCGATTCGTCGCCCCGGCGAAGGCCGGGTCCATGAACACCGGCTAGGTAAGATGGGTCCGCGTCCCCGGCAAGGGCGGGTCGAGCCGCTGATGCTGCGTCTCCTCCCTCCGTCGTCATCCTCGCGAAAGCGAGGATCCATGCAGCGGGGCTTTCGGGCTTTCATATCGCCGGGCGGCTATGGTGGCAGCTCGCCGAGCCCCCTCCCCGAAAATGCGAAGGGCATTTTCGACCCTCCCTCAAGGGGAGGGTTCGAGCGGGACCTGGTCCGGGAGAGCGGCAGACTTCCCTTGAACCCTCCCCTTGAGGGAGGGTCAAAACCGGCAGCGCCGGTTTTGGGGAGGGGCGCTCTGCCTGTCCGGTCGACGGCCAGCAACCCCTAGCTCACCAGAAGCGCGTCGTCATCCAGCGTTTCGCCGCCGCGGGCCTTGCGGAACATCTCGATCAGGTCCTCGATCGTCAGGTTGCGGCGGTTGTCTCCGACCACGTCGAGGATCACCTTGCCGCCATGCAGCATGACGGTGCGGGTGCCGTAATCGAGCGCCTGGCGCATCGAATGGGTGACCATCAGCGTCGTCAGCTTGTGCTTCTCGACCAGCGACTGGGTCAGCTCCATGACGAACTCGGCCATGCCGGGATCGAGCGCCGCCGTGTGCTCGTCGAGCAGCAGCACCTCGCTGCCGGCCAAGGTCGCCATGACCAGCGACAGCGCCTGGCGCTGGCCGCCGGAGAGAAGATCCATCCGGTCGTCCATGCGGTTTTCGAGGCCGAGCTTCAGTTCGGCGACGCGGGCGCGGAATTCCTCTCGGCGGTTGCTGCCGATGGCGAGGCCGAAGCCGCGCCGGCTGCCGCGGGCCGCGGCAAGCGCCAGGTTTTCCTGGATTGTCAGCGCGCCGCAGCTGCCGGTCAGCGGGTCCTGGAAGACGCGGGCGACATATTTCGCGCGCTGCGCCGTGGCGATGCGGGTGACGTCGCGGCCGCCAATGACGACCCGGCCCGAGGTCGGGATGACGTCGCCGGCCAGCACGCCGAGCATGGTCGACTTCCCGGCGCCGTTCGAGCCGATGACGGTGACGAAGGAGCCGGTCTCGATCGCGAGGTCGAGGCCGGAGAGCGCCTGCTTCTCGAGCGGCGTCCCGCGTCCGAAGATGACGGAAAGGTTGGAAAGCTCGATCATGCCGTGGCCCTCCCGCGGCGCAGTCGGGGCAGGATCAGCGCGCAGGCGACCAGCACGGCGGTGACGAGGTTCAAATCCGACGCCTTCAGGCCGAGAATGTCGCTCGAGAGCGCCAGCTGGATGGCGATGCGGTAGAGCACCGAGCCGATGACGCAGCCGACCAGCGCCCAGATGATCAGGCGCGAATGGAACAAAGTCTCACCGATGATCACGGCGGCGAGGCCGACGACGATGGTGCCGACGCCCGATGTCACGTCGGCGAAGCCGTTGGTCTGGGCGAACAGCGAGCCGCCCAGCGCGACCAGCGCGTTGGAAAGCGCCATGCCGAGATAGATGTGCAGGCTGGTGTTGACGCCCTGGGCCCGCGCCATGCGCGGATTGGCGCCGGTCGCCCGCATGGCGAGGCCGAGATCGCTGGCGAGGAAGCGCCAGACCAGGAAGACGGCGATGATGACGAGCACGCCGATGAAGAGCGGCCGGACATAGAACTCGGACAGGCCGTGGCCGAAGAACGGCGTCAGCATCGTGTCCTGGTTGATCAGCGCGACGTTCGGCTTGCCCATGACGCGAAGATTGACCGAGAACAGCGCGATCATCGTCAGGATCGAGGCGAGCAGGTTGAGGATGCGGAACTTGACGTTCAGCGTCGCGGTGACGAGGCCGGCGGCGGCGCCCGCTGCCATGGCGATCGCCGTGGCGAGCCAGGGGTTCCAGCCGGCGATGATGAGCACGGCGGCGACCGCGGCGCCGAGCGGGAACGAGCCGTCGACGGTCAGATCCGGGAAGTCGAGGATGCGGAAGGCGAGATAGACGCCGAGCGCCACGAAGGAGAAGACGAGGCCGAGTTCAACCGCGCCGAGGAAGGCAATTTGGCTCACGCAAGCGGCCTCTTCGATAGAGCAAGAAACATTTGGGTCGAACCCGACTTTTCACCTCTCCCTAGGGGAGACCTTGCTTAGCATCAATGTCGTCGCCCCGTCGAAGGCCAGGGCCCATGAACACCGGCCAAGTAAGCCGTGGCCCCGCCGGCCGGCCAGATGGCGATGTGTATGGATCCCGGCCTTGGCCGGGATGACGGCGGTGTTGCGCGAGGTTCTCCTCCGGAGAGGTGAGCGTGGCATTTCCAGAGCGGCTTAAGCCCGCTCTACTCGTCACTGGCAAAGAAAAGCCCGGCGCTGGGCCGGGCCGTCCTTCAATTACTTGATCACCTTGGTCGCGCGGTCGACGACCGATTTCGGCAGCGTCAGGCCGATCTTCTCGGCGGCGGCCGGGTTGATCACCAGATCGGTGCCGGCGGCGACCTTGATGTCGATGTCGCCCGGCTTTTCGCCGTTCAGGATGCGCACGACGATGGCGCCGGTCTGCTTGCCGACGTCATAGTAGTTGAAGCCGAGCGCCGCGACGGCGCCGCGCGAGACGGAATCCGTGTCGGCGGTGAAGAGCGGCAGCTTGCTTTCGATCGCGACGGTGACAGCCGATTCCAGCGCGGAGACGATGGTGTTGTCGGTCGGCACGTAGATGGCGTCGACGCGGCCGGCCAGGGCGCGGGCGGCGTTCTGCACTTCCGACGAGCGGGTCGCGGCCGACTCGACGACGGCGATGCCCTGCTCGGCGCCATACTTCTTCAGCAGTTCCACCAGCGTGACCGAATTGGTCTCGCCCGGGTTGAACAGCACGCCGATGGTCTTCACCGACGGCAGGATCTCCTTGATCAGCGCGACGTGATCGGCGACCGGCGACAGGTCGGAGAGGCCAGTGACGTTGCCGCCGGGCTTTTCCAGCTGCTTGACGAGCTGGGCGCCGACCGGGTCGGTCACGGCCGAGAAGACGATCGGGATGTCGCGCGTCGCGGAGACGACGGCCTGGGCCGACGGCGTCGAGATCGGGACGATGATGTCCGGGCCGTTGCCGATGAACTGGCGGGCGATCTGCGCGGCGGTGCCGGGATTGCCCTGCGCGGATTCGTAATTGAACGTCAGGTTCTCGCCGACCTTGAAGCCGGCTTCGCCGAGCGCGTCCTTCACGCCGTCGCGGACGGCGTCCAGCGCCGGATGCTCGACGATGGCGGTGACATCGACGGTGACGTCGCGCGCGAGGGCAGGCTGGACGAAGGCAAGGGTTGCGATCGCGGCGGCAGTCAGGAACTTCATCAGAGGGCCCCCCTTAGTGGCTTCTTGGAATTTGTTTGTTCGGTCAAACGGTGAAACCAGCCCCCGGCGGAGAAGTCAACATCCCAGCCGATCCGCCGGGGCGGTTCGGCCTTGTGTCCGGGTCTAGCGCAGCGCCTTCTGGCCGCCGGCGGCGGTGATCACGCCGACGATGATCAGCCCGGTCAGGAGCAGGCGCACGCCGGCGCTGACGCCGAAGGTGTTGAGCATGGTCAGGAGCAGGACGAGGAAGAGGAAGAGCGAGGCGCCCCAGATGCCCGGCACATTGGCCTTGCCGCCGGCCACCGACGTGCCGCCGATGACGACCACGGCGATCGCCAGCAGCGTGTAGCCGTTGCCGAGATTGGCGTCGGCCGAGGTCGTGATGCCGACCAGCGCCACACGTCCCCGCTGCGGTAGTCAGCGCATGCTTTCGATCAAATCCTCGGCATCCGCGTCGGCATGCCGGTTGGCCAGCTGGAAGGCGGCTTCCGCGTCGCCATTGCAGATCGCGTTCACCAGCGGCTCGTGCAGTTCGATGATGTCGAGCGGGTTCTGGTAGAACTTGTCGGTCAGCCGCAGGAACATCCGCGTCTGGCCCTCCAGCCGGCTGTAGACGTCCATCAGCCGGCGATGGCCGGAGATCTCGATCACGGTGCGGTGAAAATCAAAGTCGAGTTCGGTCAGCCGCGCCCGGTTGCCGGTCTGCGCCGCTATGCGCATCGCCTGCAGCAGGGCTTCGAGCGCCTTGCAGCCCTTGTCGTCGATCCGCTTGGCGGCGAGACGGGCGCCCAGCGATTCCAGCGCCTCGCGCAGCAGGGAGATCTCGTAGATGTCGGAGGTCTCGACCGTGATGACGAAATTGCCCCGGCGGGGGCGGTATTCGACCAGGCCCTCGGCCTGCAGGAATTTCAGCGCGGCGCGGATGGTGCCCTGGCTGACATTGAAGCGGGTCGCGAGTTCCAGCTCGATCAGGCGGGCGCCAGGGGCCAGTTCGCCGTCGAGGATGGCGGTGCGCAACGCCGCGCCGATCTCGGCTTCGAGGCTCGCATGCGTATCGCCGGATACGGCTTTCTTGGTCTGGCGGCCCATCATCGGATCGCTCCTGTACGGGACTGGGAAGGGATGTCGCTAAGGGGATATCCGTCGATCGGCCGTTCCGTCACGAGCCACGCCGCAGGACTCGAGCCCCGTCGAGTCTCTCCCGATCCGTGCCTTGCCCTCATACGCTCCAGCCAGTTCCCCGGGGATTTCTATGCCTGTCCGGCATTGAAAACTAACAATAAACGATATTTCCACCACGACTAGGCCGGGCGTTCCCCCGTCCCGCATCTTAAGCGCGATGTGCCCTCCTATTTGGCCCGTCCGTGCAATCGGCAACATCCTGTCTTCCGGCGCTCCATTTTATCAATAATCGATATTGACACCGCTCCAAACTCGCAGGATCTTGCGCGCCGTCCAGAACGCCCCCGCGGGCGAGCCAACCAAGCCGCATGAGACGCCGCCCCCGACGCGGCGCACGCCCCAGCAGGAGAGCCAGGTGTCGTCGATCTTTTCCCGGGACTATGCGAGCGAGCTGCCGACCGCGGTGCGGGGCGAGGGCGTCTATCTCTATGACGCCGAGGGCAAGGCCTATCTCGACGGCATGGGCAGCGCCGGCGTGGTCGGCATCGGCCATGGACGCACCGAGATCTACCAGGCGCTGGCCGCGGCCGGCGACAAGGTTCCCTTTGCCTATTCGGCCCAGTTCACCACGCCCTGGCAGGAGGAATTCGGCAAATCGATCCTCTCCGTCGCGCCGAAGGGCATCGAATCCGTTTATTTCGTCTCCGGCGGCTCCGAGGCCAACGAGACCGCGCTGAAGCTTGCCCGGCAATATCATCTGGAGCGCGGCGACACGCAGCGCCAGAAGATCATCTCGCGCTGGCAGAGCTATCACGGCGTGACCATCGCGACGCTGTCGCTGTCGGGCCGCACCAGCTGGCGCGCGCCCTATACGCCCTACATGCTGCCCGTGATCCACATCGCGCCGCCCTACGAATATCGCTGCGCCTATTGCAAGGATAAGGGCGGCTGCACGCTGGATTGCGCCGACGAGCTGGAGCGCGCGATCAATCTCGAGGGCCCGGAGACGGTCTCCGCCTTCTTCGCCGAGACGATCGTCGGCACCACCGCCTCGGGCCTCGTGCCGCGGCCCGATTATTACAAGCGCATCCGCGAGATCTGCGACCGCTACGGCGTCCTGTTCGTCGCCGACGAGGTGCTGGCCGGCTATGGCCGCACCGGCCGGCCCTTCGCGATCCAGGATTGGGACGTCGTGCCGGACATGATTACCTGCGGCAAGGCGATTGGCAGCGGCTACGCGCCGCTCGGCGCCGTGCTGATCAACGACAAGATCACCAATTTCTTCCGCGAGAGTCGCAAGCGTTTCGTGCACGGCTTCACCTATAGCGGCCACCCGACTTCCTGTTTCATCGGCCAGCAGGTGTTCAACATCATGTCGAAGGAGGGGCTGTTCACGCGCGCCGCCGAGATCGGCAAGCATCTGCACGCCCGCCTGAACGCCCTGCAGCAGCGCCATGCCTGCATCGGCGAGGTGCGGGGGCGCGGCCTCTATGGCGGCGTCGAATTCGTTGCCGACCGGGCGACGCGCGCGCCGTTCCCGGCCGAGACGAATTTTACCTCGCGGCTGGTTTCCGGCATGAAGGATCGCGGCGTCATCATTGGCGGCGGCGTGCCCGGCGCCAATTTCGGCCAGGGCGGCGACCATATCCAGATCACGCCGCCCTTCATCGTCAGCGAGGCGGAAATCGACATCCTGGTCGATGCGCTGGACGATACGATCGGCGCGATCGCCTGAGAGGTCGCTCGCGTCGGGTTGGTTTCGGGCGCAGGCTCGGGGCCGTGTAAGGACGCGCGGCGCGTCGGCCGCCTTGATCTTGGGCAGGCAGCTGGCGCGGAGAGAGACTTGCGGACTATCAATAATCGAGTATCGTTTTCTTGAATTGACGACGGCCGGCGACGCTGGATCGAAGAGCAGGGCCGGTAAGCACGCGAACGCGGCCTGCCGGGACAAGAAGAACCACTGAGGGGAATGCAGCATGTTGAAGACACTTCTGGCGGCCGTCTGTGTCGCCGCCATCACCACCGCTTCGGCCCAGGCCGGCGTCACCATCCGCATCGGCGGCGCAGGCTCTGACGACAGCCCGGACACGAAGGCCATGCAGGTCTTCAAGGAGAAGATCGAGGCCGATCTCGGCAGCGACGTCTCGATCGAGCTGTTCCCGGGTTCGCATCTGGGCACCGTCGACGAGATGGTCGAGCAGGTGAAGGGCGGCGTGCTCGAATGCATGTATGAGAGCGTCGGCGACCTCGGCTCGTTCCATCCGGCGGCCAATGCCGAAGGCGTCGCCTATCTCTACCGCGACGAGGACCACTTCTTCCGCATCTGGCGCGGCCCGGTCGGCCAGGAGATCATCGAGTCGATCGCCAAGGATGCCGGCTTCCGCGTCATCGGCCCGGCCTTTCACGGCTTCCGCCAGTTCCTGGTGACCAAGCCCGCCGACAGCCTCGACGATCTGCAGGGCCGCAAGATCCGCGCTCCCGGCATTCCCGCCTATATCGAATCGATCCGTGCGCTCGGCGCCAATCCCGCCACCGTCCCGTTCGAGGAAGTCTACACCGCCATCCAGCAGGGCGTCGTCGACGGCGTCGAGCAGCCGCTGGTCGCGATCAAGGACAAGCGCTTCTACGAAGTCGCCAAGCATCTCGTCATGACTAACCACATGGCCGAGACGATGGGCTTCATGTGCGGTGAGGAATGGTACCAGGGCCAGGACGAGCGCCTGCGCACCGCCTTCACCAAGGCCGCTGACGCGAGCGCCGACTGGTATCGCGACTACACCGACAAGTCGCAGGCCGACGTCCTGGCCTCGCTGGTCGCGGAAGGCGTGATCGTGCACAAGCCGGATCTCGCGCCCTTCATGGCCAAGGCCGCGACCGCGTCCTACGATCCGGCGTTGCAGCCGATCATCGCCAAGATCCGCGCCGTCCAGTAACACACGGCTCGTAACGCAGGATTCGGGCCCGTCGCGTCCGCGCGGCGGGCCGTCTCCCTTGGGGGTATCGATGACAAGCATCCTCGTCCGGGTCGGCGATACGCTGCGCTGGCTGCTCACTTTCCTGGTCGGGGCGATGCTGCTCGCGATCGTCCTTCTGGTCTGCGTTCAGGTCTTCTCGCGCTATTTCATCGGCGCGGCGACGCCCGGCATGGCGGAGATCTCGCGCCTTCTGTTCATCTGGCTCACCTTTCTCGGCTCGGCCCTGCTGATCAGCCGGCGCGAGCTGATCGTCATCGATTTCCTGCATGACAGGCTGAACGCCGACCTGTTCAAGCGGCTCGGCATCGTCATCGATCTCGCCACCGCCGTCTTCCTCGTCATGCTGATCGTCTATGCACGGCACCTGATGATCGTCGTCGGCCAGAAGATCGCGCCCGCCACCGGGCTACCCTTCGCCTGGTTCTATGGCTCGATCGTCGCCTTCTCCGGGCTCGGCCTGTTCTTCATCCTCGAGCGCATTCTCACGCCGCGCATCTCGGCCGAGCGGGAGGCGACCTTCCGGGCGGCCCAGGCCGCCGCCCATGCCACGGCCAGCCAGACGCGCGCCGCCGCGACCGAAAGCTCCGCATCATGATCATGCTCGGCGTTCTCTCCGTCACCTTCCTGGCGCTGGCCCTGCTCGCCGTGCCGATCGCCATCGCGCTCGGCGTCTCGGCGCTGATCATCGTCGCCATCTGGGGCATGCCGGGCTTCATCCTGGCGCAGAAGATGGTCAACGGCATCGACTCCTTCCCGCTGCTGGCGGTGCCATTCTTCATCCTCGCCGCCTCGGTGATGAACTCGGGCGGCATCACCACCCGCGTCGTCGACCTGTTCTCCTCGGCGCTCGGGCGCATTCGCGGTTCGTCCGGCGTCGTCAATGTCGGCACCAACGTCTTCCTGGCCGGCATCTCCGGTTCGGCGGTGGCGGATGCCTCCGCTTCGGGCGCGCTGATCATCCCGGAGATGCGCAAGGAAGGGTATTCCGGCGGCTTCGCCGCGGCGCTGACCGCCGGCGCGGCCGTGATCGGCCCGATCATCCCGCCCAGCATTCCGTTGGTCATCTACGGCGTCATCGCGCAGGTCTCGATCACCAAGCTGTTCGTCGGCGCCTATATTCCCGGCCTGATGATCGCCTCGGCGCTGATCGCCTATGTCATCTTCTACGCCAAGCGGCACAATCTGCCGGCGCGCGGCCGCCGCCCCTGGGGCGTGATCGGCAAGCAGTTCAAGGGTAGCGCCTGGGCGCTGTCCATGCCGCTGCTGCTGATCGTCGGCGCCAAGGGCGGGCTGTTCACCGTCACCGAGCTCGGCGCCGTGCTGGTGCTCTATGCGATTTTCGTCGGCTGGGTGATCCACCGCGAATTCAAATGGCGCCTGTTCCCCGGCATGCTGACCGAGGCCGGGCTGCAGACCGCCAACATCATGCTGGTCGTCGCGGTCTCGTCCTTCATCGCCTATCTGGTCGTCGTGCACGGCATCCCGCGCGACATCCAGGCGCTGCTGCACGGCGCGGATCTCTCGGCCTGGGAATTCCTGCTGATCGTCAACGTCATCTTCCTGGTCGCGGGCATGTTCCTCGACTCGACACCGGCGACGATCATCCTGGTGCCGATCTTCCTGCCGGCCGCCACCAGCTTCGGTATCGATCCGACCCATTTCGGCCTGGTGATCGTGCTCAACCTGATGGTCGGCCTGATCCATCCGCCGCTCGGCCTCAATCTGCTGATCACCCAGTCGATCGCCAAGGTGCCGATGCGCGACGTGGTCTGGGCGAGCCTGCCGATCGTCGGCATCGTGCTCGTGGTGCTGCTGGTCATCACCTTTGTGCCGCAGACCGTGCTCTGGCTGCCGCATGTGATGGGCATGAAGTAGCAGCCCTCCGCCGGGCGTGGACGAACGAAAAAAGGGCCGCTCTCCGGGCAAGGAGAGCGGCCCTTTTCATTGGGAAGAGAGCGGCCGCTAGCCGCGCTTGATGACGATGGCGCCCACCACCACCGAGATCGCCGTCGCGAAATACAGCGACAGCGACTGCTCGACGAAGCGCATCCAGAACAGGTGGATGGCGACGAACAGCACGACCGCGATGAAGATGCGATCGAACAGGTTGGTCGTGATCGGCAGGAAGCCGTGCTTGACCGGGAGCTTGGCTGGCGTATCGAGGCTCATCGCATTCATCCCTTTACGGCGCCGAAGGTCAGGCCGGCGACGATATGCTTCTGCACCAAGGCCAGGAAGGCGATCGCCGGGATCAGCGTCAGCATGGCGGTAGCCGCCATCTGGCCCCAGTTGGTGCCGGTGACGGTGACGAATTCGGCCAGGCCCGTGGTGATGGTGCGGGCATGCACGCTCGTCAGCGTCGCGGCGAACAGATACTCGTTCCAGGCGAACACCCAGGTCAGGATGCCGGTGACGGCAAGGCCGGGCTTGGCCAAGGGCAGGATGACGTACCAGATCACCTGCCAGGTCTTGGCGCCGTCGACATAGGCGGCCTCGTCCAGCTCATGCGGGATCGAGTCGATCACGCCGCGCAGCGTCCAGATCGCGAAGGGCAGGTTGAACACGCAATAGAGCAGGATCAGCCCGGTGCGCGTGTCGAACAGCTTCCAGTCGCCGACGACGAAGACCTGCGTATAGAGCAGGAACAGCGGCAGCAGGAAGGCCGCCGGCGGCGCCATGCGGTTGGTGATCGTCCAGAAGAAGATGTTCTCCTTGCCCGTCAGCTTGTAGCGCGTCAGCGCATAGGTGGCGAACAGGGCCAGCGTCGTCACGAGCGCCGCATTCGTCGTGGCGACCACGATCGAATTGAACATGTATTTCTGGAAGGTCGGGTCGGTCAGCGTCTTGATGTAGTTCTCGGAGAAGAACGTCGTGATGATGAAGTTCGGCTTGCCGAACAGCTCGACGCGGCTCTTTGCCGAGACGATGAACATCCAGTAGATCGGGAACAGCGTCACCAGGCTGGAGACGGTCCAGAACAGGATCGACAGAAGCGGGCGTGGACGGGTCATTCTGGCCTCTTCAGATCGCGGCGGGCGACGAGACCGGCATAGAGCAGCCAGCACATCACGATGGTGAGGTAGAGCGTGATCAGCGACATGGCCGAGCCATAGCCGTAATCCGTCTTGGGGAAGACGACGCGCCAGATATAGAGGCCGATATAGCGGGTGGCCGAGCCGGGGCCGCCGCCGGTCAGCATCCAGACCTCGTCGACGGTGCGCATGGCATCCATCAGGCGGATGAACACGGCCGACAGGATCGCCGGCTTCAGCATCGGCAGCGTCACGTACCAGAAGGTCTGGACGCGGTTGGCGCCGTCGATCTGCGCCTGCTCGAACGGTTCCTTCGGCATCGACGACAGGGCGGCCAGCAGCGTTAGCGTGACCAGCGGCGTCCAGTGCCAGATGTCCATGACCACGGTGGTCATGAAGGCCTGGCCGACATAGCGGCTGATCAGGAATTCATAGCCGAACCACTTGTCGAGATAGTAGGGGATCGGGCCGAGGCCGGGCACCGTCATCAACCGCCAGGTGGCGCCGACGGCGACGGGGGCGATCATCAGCGGCAGGGTGTGCACCGTGCGGAACAGTCCCTTGAGCGGGAAGTTCTTCATGAACAGCTGCGCCAGCAGATAGCCCAGGATGACCTGGCTGGTGACGGCGAAGATGCCGAATTTCAGCGTGTTCCACAGCGCCATCAGGAAGCCCGTGTCGAAGACGAGGGCGCGGTAGTTCTGCACGCCGCTGAAACGCATCGTCGGGTCGGCGGCAAAGCTGTTCCAGTCGAAGAAGCTGATCACCATCACATAGATGAAGGGCCAGACACCGAAGACGAACAGGATCAGGATGGTCGGGGCGAGAAACAGCCAGCCGACGGATTGAGAGCGCATGAAGCTGTCTCCAGTTGCCACGGGACGGCGCCCGGCGTCGACCCGGGCGCTTCGCCTCCGGCGGAGCGAGGGGATCGCGGGCCGGAAAAGACGGGCGAGATTCCCTGGGGAATCCCGCCCGCCGTCGTCGGGAGGCTTACTTGCGGTAGCCGAGCTTGGTCAGTTCGGCTTCCGCCGTCGTGGCCATCTGGTCGAGGGCGTCGGACGGCGTCAGTTCGCCGGTGATCGCCTGGTAGAAGATCGGGGCAACCGCTTCGCGAACCTGGTTGTGGAACGGATAGGGCGGTGCGCCGGCGAACAGCTTGCCCTGGTCGCGCATCAGCGTGTAGTAGCCGTCCGTCTTGGCGTCCTGCGCCTGGACCTTCGGGTCGTCATAGGTCGACTGAAGCGTGATGCGGGAGCCGGCCACGGCCCAATCGGCCTGGACCGAAGGCTGGGCGATGTACTGCAGGAACAGAGCCGCCGCGGCCTTGTTCTTCGACGAGTGCGGGATGCCGAAGGCGCCGCCATCATAGTAGCCGATATAGCCGGTGCCGGCTTCGGCGGCTTCCATCACGCCGGCTTCGACCGGCGGCAACGCGACGCCGACCTTGCCCACGACCTTCGACTTGGATTCGTCGGTGGCGATCCAGGCAGCGTTCTCGCCATAGACGAGACCCTGCGCAGCGCGGCCGGCGCCGAAGGTGGCGGCGACCTCGTCCCAGGTCGATGCGGTGGATTCCGGCGGGGCGTTCTTCAGCAGGCCGACCCAGAATTCCAGCGCCTTCTTGGCCTCGGGGCTGTTCATCTTGCCGCCATGCTCGACGGTGGCGGCGTAGTTGTTCGAGGCATCGATGCCCCAGTTGTAGACGCCGAAGGTCGGGGCGACGCTCTCGACATATTCATACCAGGACGCCGGGTGGCCGGTATTGGCCTGGACCGTCGAACCCCAGAGCTCGATGCCCTTGTCCTTGCCCCACTGGGTGAAGAAGTCGGCGATCTCGACATATTCGGCGTGGTTCTTGGCCGGCGCCAGGTCGCGATTGTACTTCGCCTTGAAGGCTTCCTTGACCGCCGGATCCTCGAACAGGTCCTTGCGGTAGAGGTAGACCTTGATGAAGGCTTCCATCGGCACGCCGAACAGGTCGCCGTCCTTGCCCTTGAAGTAGTTGGCGAAGGTGGTGAAGTTGGCCGGATCGTAATCGGGCGCCTTCAGCTTCGGATTGTCGGCGATGAACTTGGTGATGTCGACCAGGAAGTCGCGGGCGAGATAGCCGTAGACGGCATCCTGCTCGATATAGACGAAGTCATAGATGCCGGTATTGGCCTCCATGTCCTTGATCGCCTTGTCATACATCTGGTCCCAGGACGTCGCCTCGAACTCGACATTGATGCCGGTCGCCTTGGTGAAGGCGGGGGCCAGCACGTTCTTGACGTAGTTGGAAGGCGGCGTGCTCTCGGAGACGCCGCGGATGGTCGCGCCGGTCAGTTCCTTGCCGGCATCGGACCAGAAGTCCGCCTTTGCCGGCGCTACGCCGGCCATCAGGCCCGCCGCGATCGCGCCGAGCATCATACGCTTCAAACCAGACATTCCTCGTCCTCCCTCGGATTGTCGACGGCGATCCGGCCGCTTCCCTTGAAGCAGGCATGAACATTCGCGCCCATTCGCACGAGCCGGACCTCAAACGCCCCATCTCCTCGATGGCGCGCGCCGCATGCTTAGCCTTCCGAAGCTGGCGGGGCTCTCCTCCGAGCCTCGGACTTGCCGACGGCTGGTCTTGCCAATCCGCCGCGTGCTTCAGGGCAAACTCTAGAAGAGGGCGAACAGGCTCACCACGCGCGTTTGCCGTCGCATCTGTACATTTTTGTCGGAGGGCCGGGCGGCGCCGCACCGCCCCCCGAACCCCCTCAAACGGTTGCGCCGACCCGGTGATCGAAGCGCGTGATCGTGCCGATACGGCGGGAATCGCGCCGGTAGGTAGAGGGCGACTGACCGCAGATCTTGACGAACTGGCGATTGAAATTGGCGACATTGTTGAAGCCGACCTCGAAGCAGATGTCGGTGATCGGCTTCTCGGTCTGGCTCAGCAGATTGCAGGCGGCGTGGACGCGCGAGCAGTTCACGTAGCGGGCGAAGGTGTGGCCGGTCTGCTTCTTGAAGAAGCGCGAGAAGGCGCTCGATTCCATGCCGCACAGCGCGGCGACCTTGGACAGGCGGATCTCGCTGGCGAAGTTCTTCAGGATGTGGCTGATCGCGATCTCGAGCTTTTCCGACGACCGCGTCTGGGCGACGAAGCTGGGTGCGGCGCGCGAGAGGACCTTTCGCTCGCGCGGCGTCTGCGCCAGCACGGTCATCAGTTCGAGGAACAGCACCAGCCGCTGCGGCCCGTGCGTGCCGCCGATCTCGCGCAGCAGGCGGCGGCCGGCTTCCGCCGTCTCGCCGCTGAATTCGACGCCGCGCGCCGCGTCGGCGAACAGGGTCGCGACATCGCCGAATTCGGGGCAGAGGTCGGAAACCTTCTCCGCGAAGGCGGGGCTGAACTGGATCAACATGTCGCGATCGGGAATGCGCTCGCCGGGCTGGCTCGCGCTGACCCAGTTATGCGGCAGGTCGGGGCCGGTCAGAACCAGGCAGCCCGCCTGAAAGTCGCCGACATGGTCGCCGATCATCATCTTGCCCGAGCTGGACTGGATCAGGTGCAGCTCATATTCGGGATGGTGGTGCCACTTGGCCAGATGATGCGGATAGTCGTGCACGTTCCATCGGAACGATTCCGACGGCGCGCAGACGATGACCTCGAAATCGGGCGCAAACCGGCGCTCGAACCCCATGGCGGCCCCTCCTTCTCGGGGGACCTGCGACGACGTTGTTGCCACGCCTGAGCCGGTAGGTCCCTGTTCCTCGCGGAGCATGGTACCGGATTGGACGGATTCTTCGACTCAAAATAATTCGGCGCCCGAAAGCCGCCATCGCGGGCTGCGCGACGGCGGCTTTCGGGCAAGGCCGGGGTCAGACCAGCGCGTCGGGACCGGCGCCGCAGACCAGCGCGCCAACCGTGTGGCCGGCGGGGAAGGTCAGCACCTTGGCGCGCAGCGCGGCGATGGCGGCGGCGCCGGAAAGGTCGGCGGCGATCCCCATCTCGAACCACAGCCAGCGGCTCGCCTCGAGCATGTCTTCGTCGGAGACCAGCACGATCTCGTCGACATGGTCGCGCACCAGCTCGAACACGCCCTGGTCCGTCTCGGCGCAGGACATGGTGGCGACGCGGCTGGTGATCGTCGGGAGGCGGACGACACGGCCGGCGTCCAGCGAGGCCTTCAGCGTCGGCGAACCCACGGGCTCGATGCCGATGATCCGAACCGACGGCTTCAGCGCCTTGATGGCGACGCCCATGCCGGAGATCAGGCCGCCGCCGCCGATCGCCACCAGCACGGTGTCGACGTCAGGGAGTTCCTCCAGCAGTTCCAGCGCCGTGGTGCCCTGGCCGGCGATGACGGCCGGGTCGGCGAAGGGATGGAAATAGGCGGCGCCGTTCTCCTTGGCGAAGGCCAGCGCGTGCAGGTTGGTCTCGTTCCAGATGTCGCCGATGATCTCGACCGTCGCGCCCCAGCGCTTCAGCTTGTCGACCTTGGCGGGCGTGATGCTCTTGGGTACGAAGATGGTGGCGGGCACGCCGGCGAGCTTCGCGGCGCGCGCCGTGGCGAGGCCATGATTGCCGCCGGAGGCCGTAACGACGCCACCGGCCAGCTCTTCCTTCGGCGTCGTCAGCAGCTTGTTGGTGGCGCCGCGCGCCTTGAACGAGCCGGTCGGCTGCAGGCATTCGAGCTTCAGCGACAGGTTCGCCTCGGTGACGGGCTCGGCCAGTGCATCGGCGCGAATGTTCGGCGTGCGGCGGATATGCGGCGCGATCCGCGCGGCCGCGGCCTGGATATCGGCGAGATGGATCATTTCAGCGAACCCCCATAGGGCGAGGCGACGACAAGGCAGCAATTGCCGGGGCGGACCCGGCCGGGCTGGCGGCGACCATACTGGATGCCGTCGGCGGCGTAAGCGAGCTCGGCCGGCTTGCGGTCGGGATGCGACAGGAAGTGGATGCGGCCGGCCGGCTGGCCGCGCGACACCATCGTGCCGTTTCTGTGGAAGGGCTCGAACACGCCGTCATCGTCGGCCAGCACGAAGGCGTCGGATCCCGGCAGTTCGAACAGGCGCTGCTCATGGCGCGGCGCCGCCGCCATTTCCGGCGGCAGCACGCCCAGATGCGACAGCACGTTGCGCACGCCGCGGCGGCAGATGTCGAGCGCGTCGAGCGAGACGGTGCCGCCGCCGGCCATCTCGGTCCCGACCACGGTCAGCCCGGCGCGGGCCGCCGAAGCGGTCGCTGTGCGGTGGTCGCCGCGGTTGTCGATGACGACGATCAGCGGCGCGTCGAAGGCGGTGACGGCGGCGACGTTCCTGGCGTGCTGGACGGGATCGGCGACCGGCTCGATCACCGAGCTCGGCATCAAATCGAGCGAGGAGCCGCCGGAATGCAGGTCGAGGAACGCGTCGCCCATCGGGAACAGGGCGTCGTTGACGAAGGCCGAGATCTGCTGCGTCGCGGTGCCGTTGGCGTCGCCCGGAAAGGTCCGGTTCATGTTGAGGTCGTCGATCGGCGAGGTGCGGCGCGCGGCCAGCACGGCCGGCAGGTTGATCGCGGGCACGAAGATGAGCCGGCCGGCGACCTTGCCGGGGTCGAGATCGCGGATCAGTTCGCCAAGCGCGATCGGGCCTTCATATTCGTCGCCATGATTGCCGCCTTCGAGAATGACGGTCGGGCCGACGCCGTTCTTGATGACGGCGAGCGGTACGCGGATCACGCCCCAGGCGTCGTCATGAACGGAAAGCGGCAGGTTGAAATAGCCGCTCTGCTTGCCGTCCTTGTCGAAGTCGACGGTGCATTGTGCCAGTTGTTTAGCGTTCAGGCCCATTTTCTGCTCTGTGCGGGGACGACCAAGGGGTGAGATCGAGAGGGAAACCGATCGGGTCGGCGGATGGTGTGACCCTATTTTCTATCACTGATGATATCAAGAGTTGATATTTGATACAATGCGGGGGCATGCTGACGCAAATGCCATCTTGCGCGCCGGCGCCAGCCCGGCGATGACCTGAACCAAAGGAGAAACGCTATGACCACTGCGAAGCGGCCATCCGGCGGGAAGGGTGCGGGCGAAGTCGGGACCGAACGGCAGGCGGCCGCGCTGGCGGACGAGCCCGTTGCCAAGTCCGGCAAGCCTAAGGCGGCTAAACCCAAGGCCGACAAGCCCAAGGCGCCGAAGGCGGCGGCCGCCGGCAAGGTGGCGAAGCCGGCTTACAGCGCGCCGGCGCTGGAAAAGGGCCTCGACGTGCTGGAACTGCTCGCCAGCCTCTCCGAGGGCGTGACGCCGAGCCAGATCGCGCAGCAGCTCGGCCGTTCGCTGCAAGAGGTCTACCGGGTCGTCGTCGCGCTGGAGCGGCGCGGCTACATCCAGCGCCCGCCGGGCGAGGAAAGCCTGGTGCTCTCGACCAAGCTGCACGACCTGTCCTATCGCTATCCGCCGATGCGCCGGCTGATCGACGTGGCGCGGCCGGTGATCAACCGCGCCTCGATCGAGGCCTACCAGGCCTTTCACCTGGCCGTGCTCGACGGCCTGTCGATCCGCGTCGTCGCGCAGGTCGACAGCCCCGCGCCGCTCGGCTTCCGCCTGCGCGTCGGCACGCAGAACCCGGCGATCCGCACCGCATCCGGCCGCCTGCTGATCGCCTACCAGGCGCCGTCCATGCAGGAATGGCTGTTCGAGGCGATCGGCCAGACCGCGCCGAAAAGCGAGATCGACTGGCTCAGGAAGCGGGTCGAGGTGGTGCGTTCGGTCGGCTACGAGATGATCGTCGGCGAGGCGCTGAAGGGCATCACCGACATCAGTTTCCCGATTCTCGATGCCGAGGGCCATGCGCCGGCGGTGATCACCATGCCGTTCCTCGCCTCGGCGACCGAGAAGGTGCCGATGGAGGATGCGACGCGGATCCTGTACGAGGCGGCCGCCAGCATCACCACCCTGTTCGGCGGCCATCTGGCCGAGCCGCGCTTCCCACTCGCCAATACCGGCGGCCCGGTCGGCGGCTAGGCGCTTAAGCGTCACTGTCGGGCCTGACCGCCAGGCGGAACACCTCGTCGAGCCAGAGCGGCTCGCCGTCGGTGGTCTCGTAGCTTTCGAACAGATGCGACAGCGTCGCGGTCCAGCGCTTCTGGATCGCGCTCGCCTGCATGATCGCCTCCGCCGCGCGGTAGCCGTGGCGGCCGCGCAGGCGCGACACGACGATCTCCTCGTGTCGCCAGATCTGGTAGTCCTCGAAGCCGGCCGCCTCGATCTCGGCCAGCAGTTCCGGCCAGACGGCGGCGTGCCAGCGGTCATATTCCGGGCCCGCGCCGGGCTTCAGGCGATAGAGGAAAAGGACCGGCTCGCCCGGCTTCGGATCGCGCTTCATCGGACGGCTCCCGCGATGGCGCCGGACAGGATCTGGCGCTGGAACAGCATGTAGACGAGGATGACCGGGGCCAGGGCCACGATCAGCCCGGCGCTGATCAGGGGGATCGAGACGTCATACTGGCCGGAAAGCAGCGCCACGCCGACCATCAGCGTCTTCTTGTCGGAGCCGCCCATGATCACCAGCGGCAGCAGCAAATCGTTCCACATCCAGACGAAGTTGAGGATCGACAAAGCGGCGATCGCCGGCGTCGAGATCGGCAGCAGGATGGAGAACAGGATACGGATGTCGCCGGCGCCATCGAGCCGCGCCGCCTCGATCAGCTCGTCGGGAATGGCGCGGAAATAGGCCGATAGCAGATAGGTGCCGAGCGGCAGGCCGAAGGCGGCATAGGCGAGGATCAGGCCCTGATAGGTGCCGCCGAAGCCGAGATCGAGGATGGTCTCGTAGAGCGGATAGATGATCACCTGGCTCGGGATCACCAGCATGGCGATGACGAACAGGAAGATGTAGTTGCCGCCGCGCATCTTCAGCTTGGTGACGGCATAGGCGATGAACAGCGCCGCGACGGTGGAGAGGACCAGCCCGCCCGCCGTGGTGATGATGCTGTTCAGCAGCAGCCGCCAGACCTGCATGCGCTCGAAGGTCTCGATGTAGTTTTCGAAGGTGATGTCGGTGAGGAAGCCAAGCGGATCGGCCGAATAGGCGGCGCGGGTCTTCAGCGAATTGATTACCGTGAAAACAAGCGGATAGAGCGTCACCACGGCGAGCACGACGAGCACCGCCGTGACCAGCCAGCGCGTCAGCACGATGCGCATCGAGGATACCGTCATCTTGTCGGAGGCGGCGGGCGGGGTCATTTCTTCTGCGCTCCTTCGACATACATGCGGCGGACCACGAAGGCCGAGACGATGGCAACGAAGACGAACAGCGCCATGCCGATGGCAGCGCCGAGGCCGCGATCGAGGAACTGGAACGTCGTGGTGAAAACGAGGAATTCCGGCAGCACGGTCGCCGTTCCCGGCCCGCCCTTGGTCAGTGCGTAGATCAGCGGGAACATCCAGATCAGGATGCCGGAGGTGCACAGCACCGCCCAGTAGCCGATCACCGATTTCAGCAGCGGCATGATGATGTGGAAGAGCAGCCGCCAGAAGCCGGCGCCGTCGAGCTTGGCGGCTTCGACGACCTCTTCCGATACGGTCGAGAGGCCCGAGAGATAGGTGAGCACGCCGAGGCCGAAGAAGCTCCAGAGCGCGACCGCAGTCAGCGCCAGCAGCGCGCTGGTCGGGCCGTTCAGCCATTCGATGGCGAGTGGCGCCAGGCCGATGGCGCGCAGCACCGCATTGAGCGGGCCGTCCGGCGCCAGGATCTGGCGGAACATGATGCCGACGACGATCGGCGCGATCATGTAGGGCAGGAAAAACGCGGCGCGGAAGAACTTCCAGCCCGGCGTCTTCTGGAACAGCAGGAAGGCCAGCACCAGCGGTAGCACGATCCAGACGGGCAGGGTCGCGAAGGCGATCAGCGCGTTGCGGAAGGAGTCATGCACCGACGGGTCGGCCAGCATGGTGCGGTAATTGGCGAAGCCGGCAAAGGTCGGGTCCTCGAAGCCGCGCGTCTCCAGGAAGCTCAGCCAGATGCCGCGCAGCAGCGGCACCAGCTTGAACAGGATCGCCAGCGCCAGGCCGGGCAGCACGAACAGAAGCGCGATCAGCGTCTCCTTGCGGATGAACACCCGCCGCGAGCCCGCCGCCCTTGCGCGGCGTGGGTCGCGTTTCGCCATCCGGTTCGGCGCGGTCGCCAGATTGGCCGTTTCAGCCATCGAAATTCCTGCCTGTTGCTGGGGGAGACGGGGAGGGCGGCCGGGGCCGTCCTCCCTTGTTGCGTGCGCGAAGCTTTACTGGCGCTTGCTCGGGCTCTGCTCGAGCGCCTTCTGCATGCGGCCGGTCCAGTCCTCGACCGACAGGCGGCCGAGCGCGACCTCCTGCCAGCCGCGGGCGAGCGCGTCGGCTTCCTGTCCGGAAAGCAGCACGCCGGCATGCAGCGTCGGCGTCTTGATGATCTCGAGGATCTGGGAGAGCGCCTGCGACTTCGGCATGACCGACGGATCGACGTTCTTGTTGAGCGAGATGCCGCCGGCGATCTTGGTCAGCAGTTCGGCGTTCTCCTTGCCGGCGATGAACTTCACGAACTTGAAGGCGGCGTCCTTCTTGTCGCTCCAGGAGGTGACGCCGAAGACCGAGCTCTCGATGCCGGAGAAGCTGTTGGCCAGCGGCGCGTCGGCGACGAGGGTCGGCCAGCGCATGGCGCCGAGGTTCTCGTCGCCCAGCACCTTGCCGAAGGCGGCCCAGTTCACCGCGTCGGAGATGATCGTGCCGGCGAAGGCGGCATTGCCGCTCTGGAAGATGTCGGCGCCGTCCGGCAGCATGGTGATCGAGGGGGCGCTGGAATTGGTCCAGCCCTTCTCGGTGATCGAGGCCAGGCCCTTGAGGACGTTGACCATCTTCGGGTCGGTCCAGGGCATCTTGCCGGCGAGCATGGCGCGCATGTCGTCTTCGGTCAGGTAGTTGCGCGCGATTTCCGGGAAGTCCCAATAGGCCGGGAAGATGCCGGAAAGGCCGATGGCGAGACAGGTCTTGCCTGAAGCCTTCACCTTCTCGCACGCCGCCCCCATCTCGTCCCAGGTCTTGGGCGGGTTGGCCGGATCGAGGCCGGCTTCCGCGAGCACCTTCTTGTTGTAGTACATGACGTTGCCCTGGTAGCCGAAGGGCAGGCCGTAGCAGGCTTTCGTCGTGTCGAAGTTGAGGCAGCCGCCGCTATAGGTGATCAGGTCCTTGCCGGCTTCCAGCACTTCGGGCGGCAGCTCGGCATAGGCGCGGCGGCGGTCGAACAGTTCGAGGCCGGCATTGTTCTCCATTACGTCCGGGCCGCTCTTGGTCGTGATGTAGGGGCCCTGGACTTCCGGATAGCGGTCGAACGGCACCGTCTCGAGCTCGACCTTGATATCCGGGTTCTGCTTCTCGAATTCGGCGACCAGCGCCTTCCAGTAATCCGCGCCGCCCGGCTCCCAGTTCAGGACGCGGATCGTCGTGGTGTCGGCGGCCAGCGCCGCCGGGCCGGCCAAGGCCGTCATCGAGGCGAAGGCGAGGCCGGCGAGCATGGCGCGGGCCGATCGGCGGCGCCCTCCGGCCGCGAGAGAGGTCGATGTCATGGTGTGTCCCTTCCGTCAGGTTTGGTCGCGCTGCTGTTCTGGAATCCGGACCGGACCCGGCGGAGAGCAATCCGCCGCCTGGGTCTGGCCTTCCTTCGGGTCGCCGAGCGGCACGCTTCCAGCGCCGCCATCGCTTGCGCGAGGCAGTCGAAAGAAGGCGCGATTGAAGCGGTCAGCATCCCTGTCACCCCGCCATGGCCGCCTCCCTTGAAGCGGGATTTTGCGCGGCCATGCGGCAACGCTAGCACAGCGGTTTTTCTATTGAAATAGTAATTTCTTATAAGAAAGAGCGTTGTCGATCGGGTGGCGAGAGCGGCAGGCAAAAGTGATCCGTCGAGCCAGACGCGACGGGCCAAGGTGCTGATAATATTAAGGATTGTTCTGGCGCAAGCCGCCGCGCTCAGCCGTCATCCCGGCGAAGGCCGGGATCCAGAAACACCGGCAGCTGTCCAGCCGGCGGAGGCAGGGCCTGCGAGGATGGCGGCTATGGGCCCCGGCCTTCGCCGGGGCGACGAGGCTGGTCCGCGCAATGCGGTCCTGAGCGATGGGCAGGCCTCACCCGCCGGCCTTTGGCCGTCGACCCCTTTCCCCGGAAGAGGTGAAAGCCAGATGCCGCGCCTTGGGTCGTCCCCTACACCGTCTGCGGAACGATGCCGCCGAGGCGGCTGGAGGCGAGGCAGGCGTCGACCAGGGCCATGGTGCGGATCGAATCGTGCACGTCGGTGTCGAGCACGCTGTCCTCGCCGGCGGCGAAGCGCTGCAGGTTCGACATCACCGCGCCGAACGCATCCGGCACGCGCTCGCCGACCAGCGGAATCGTCGTCCACTCGCCGCCCTCGACGATCACTTCGAGCTTCTCCGGCACCGGCTTCAGATAGTCGTGCAGATAGCCGAGATCGAGATGGGCGCAGCCCTTGGTGCCCTCGACGCGGATGGTCGCGTCGATGTGCTTGGGGCCGTAATTATAGGTGTGGTTGAGCGACAGGCAGCAGCGCGCCTTCGGGCCATAATCGAGGATGATGCTGGAACGCGCATCCTTGAGGTCGGGATAGCGCGGATGCGGTACCGCCTTGGCATAGACGCTGTCGGGCTCGCCGAGGATCGAGCGGATCCAGTCGAGATAGTGGATCGAATGCAGCGGGATCTCGACGGCGTCGAGATGCGGGATGAAGGACCACATCTCCCACGGCATGTAGACGGCGAGCCGGACTTCCAGCTCGACGATGTCGCCGAGCAGGCCGCGACGGACCGCGTCGCGGATCGCCAGCATGGAAGGCGTGTAGCGGAGCTGGAAATTCGTGGCGGCGGTGATTTTTCGCGCGTCGATGGCGGAGAGGATCTGCCGCGCCGCGGCGAGATTGGCGCCGAGCGGCTTCTGGATCAGAGCCACGCTGCCGACCGGCAGTTGCTCGACGGCGCCGAGGATCGCCACCGGCGGCAAAGCGAGGTCGAACACCGTGTCCTCGCTGCGCGCGGCGATCGCCGTCTCCATGCTTTCATAGACGACGGGGATGTCGAACTGGTCCGCGACCGCGCGCGCCTTGGCCGGGTCGAGATCGAAGATGCCGGCGACGGGCAGGCCGATCTTGCGATAGGCGGGCATGTGGGCGCTGCTGACGATGTCGCCGGCGCCGATCAGGGTGATCGGCCGCGGACGGCTCGGCATCGGCCAGGTCTGTTCGAGATTCAAGCCAGCCGTCATGCCACCCTCCGAAGCGCCGCCAGAGCGGATCCGGCAGCTTGAAACTGTCTATTTGTATCACTGACGATAGTCGACGTTGATATTTGATAGGAGATGGGCAATCCTGTCAACAACGCGGGCAGTGGCCGCGCGGCAGTCCAGAGGAGGATGACAGGATGGTCGGTACGGGTGAGGTTCGGATCGCGGGACGGGTTGGGCTGGAGGGCGGCGAACGGCACGCGCATGCGGCACGGCGGCTCCGCGCGGCGTTTCCGATGCTCGAATTCGTGCCCGCCGCCGCGGCATCCTCCAGCCTGCCGGTCATCCGCCTGGTCGAGGACCGGTCGCTGGCCGAGGGCGCCTTCACGCTCACCGTGCGGCCGAAGGACGGCTCGAATGCCGAGATCACCATCGCCGGCGGTCCCTTCTCCGGCGTCATCTATGGCGCGGAAGAGCTGATTTCTCGCGCGAAGGTCGAGGGTGGCGCGGTGCAGGTGCCGACCGGCGAGCGTCGCGTCGCACCGGGCCTTGCCTATCGCACCTTCTGGACCTGGGACCATTCGACCAACTGGGAATTGTCGCAGGTCGGCCACCAGGAGATCGGCGTCTTCAACCCCTATGGCAAGCCACCTGCCGGCTTCCTGGCCGACTACACCAGGCTGGTCGATTTCGCGAGCCGCAATCGCATTCCCTCGGTCGTGATCTATGGCTTCCTGCGCAATTCGCATGGCGGCATCGAAGCGGCGCAGGAACTCTGCCGTTACGCGACCGAGCGCGGCGTGCGCATCGTGCCGGGCATCGCCATCGGCTCTTATGGCGGCGTTTATTGGGAGGGCGACCACCCCTACAACCTCGCGACCTGGCTGAAGAAGAATCCGCAGCATGCCGCGACGATGGAAAAGGGCGTCGGCTTCCAAATCGCGGACCTCGACTTCCCGCTCAATTTTCCGCGCTCCGACTACACCATGAGCGCCTGCCCGAGCGCGCCGGAGACCATGGACTGGATGGAGGAGGCGGTCTCCTGGCTCGCCGACACCTTCGAGATCGGCGGCGTTAACATCGAGAGCGGCGACTATGGCGTCTGCGGCTGCGCGCGCTGCGTCGCCCGTCGCAACAACGAGGCCGAGGCCGCCCGCCGCGTCGACGACCATGGCGATTCATGGTCGCATACCGACATGGCGGAGAATTTCCCGCGCCTCTACCGCGCGGCGAAGGCGAAGAAGCCGGACGCCTGGATCTACAGCGAGCTGCAGTGGGACAATCTGTTCGATCCCGTCGCGCATGACGCCCAGCGCAGCATGCCGAAGGGCGCGATCTACCAGCACACCACCAACCGCACCTTCTGGGGCCGGTTGCAGAAGGAACTCACGCGGGCCGATGTTGAACGCCTGCCGACGCAGCCCAACGTGCTGCGCTGCCAGTTCGCCTGCCAGTGGAACGGCGACCGCCGCACCGAGCGCTACGCCTTCAACGGCCGCACCTTCGCCGACATGAACAAGTTCTGCGCCGATGTCGGCATGGAGGGCCTGACGGTCTGGGGCGAGCCGTCGCCCTATCACGCCACGGTCGAGCTCTCCTATCTCGCCTTCGCCCGCTTCGGCTACGAGCCGACGCTGAGCTGGGAGCGCTTCATCGCCGAGGACGCGGCCCCGCTTCTGGGCGGCGTGGCGGCGGCCGAGCGCTTCGTTGGGATGGCCGAGGAGCTCGACGCGCATATCGAGCTGCCGGTCGAGCGGCTCAAGGCGCTGAAGGGCGAGGCCCGCGAGGCGTCGCGCCATAGCGACGACGAAGTCTCGCGCCGCTGGCTGAGCCTCGAAGACCAGATCGCCCGCCGCGTCTTCATGGGGCGGTAGGGGTGCTCTTTCTGCGAAGGCCCGAAGCGTGAATCCGAACACTCGACCATCATCCTGAGGCGCCCGGCAGAGCCGGGCCTCGAAGGAGGGTCCAGGGAACACCAACGTGCCCGCTGGAGCCTCCTTCGAGGCTTCGCTCACGCGAAGCACCTCAGGATGATGGCGGAGCGGGTTGGTAGGTTCGGACGGCCAAACAAATGAGGCTCCGGCGGGGAAACGCCGGGGCCTTCGTGCCGCATGCCGGGGAGGGAGCAGACGACACGCCTTGAACGTGCTCGCTTCGACGCTTTCTTCACCTCTCCCTCAGGGAGGGCGAGCGAGCGCGCCTGTGCAGGCGTATCCTGCTTTGCGCTCCAGCACAGGATTACCCGCCATGAGCCAAAATCGCTCTGGAGGCGGGGAAAGTTTGCGTCCTAGACTGATGCAAAAGGGCCGGAGACCGCGAGGTTCTCCCGGCTGACCATCGGGAGGACGGCCGCTTGGCGAAACCAGCACATTTCGTCATTGTCGGCGGCGGCACCGCCGGCTGGCTCACCGCCTTCATCATAGAGGACAGCGCCCGGCGGCAAAAACTCGATATCCGTGTCTCGCTGGTCGAATCCTCCAGGATTCCCACCGTCGGCGTCGGCGAGGGCAGCACGGCGGCGATGCGAGTGCTGTTCCAGCATTTCGGCATCGACGAATTCGAATTCTTCCGCGAGACCGGCGCCACCGTCAAGCTCGGCATCCGCCACACCGACTGGCGCCGCAAGGGCTTCACCTATTACGGCCCGATCGACGACCCGCATCAGGTCATCGCCGCGCCACCGGGCGCGCCGTCTGATTATCTCAACGTCTATTGCGTCGCCGCCGGCCGCAAGGTGCAGGACATGCACCTGTTCGGGCCGCTGCTGGAGCAGAAGAAAGCGCCCTATGCCAGGAAGGCGGACGGTTCGCTGGTGGCGCTCGGGCCGTTCCACCACGCCTTCCATTTCGACCAGGCGCGGGTGGGCAAATTCCTGAAATCGAAGTCCCGGGGCGTCGCCATCGTCGACGCGGTGATCCAGGGCGTCGAGCGCCACAGGGAGAGCGGCGACATCACCGCCCTGCAGCTCGATAGCGGCGAGCGCCTCGCCGGTGATTTCTTCATCGACGCCAGCGGCTTCCGCAAGCGGCTGATCGTCCAGGAACTGAACGCGCCCTGGATCTCCTACCAGAAGGAACTGCCGGTCAACCGGGCGCTGCCGTTCTGGCTCGACATCAAGCCCGGCGAGGAGATCAACAACTACACCCATGCCTGGGCGCAGGAAGCGGGCTGGATCTGGCAGATCCCGACCCAGGGCCGCTATGGCTGCGGCTATGTCTATTCCGACGCGTTCAAGACGCCGGAGGAGGCGAAGCGCGAGGTCGAGGCGACGCTTGGCCGCGAGATCGAGGTGCGCGACGACATACGCTTCCAGATCGGCCGGCTGGAAAATGCCTGGATCGGCAATTGCCTGGCCGTCGGCCTGTCGTCGAGCTTCCTGGAACCGCTGGAATCGACCTCGATCCACGGCACCATCGTGCAGATGATGCTGTTCACCCAGCGCTACATGAAGCGGCCGGAGGCGATGACCGCGGCCGACCGCGCAGATTACAACCGCCGCGTCGGCCGGCAGGTCGACGACTTCCGCACCTTCGTCAACACGCATTACGTCACCGAGCGCGACGACACACCGTTCTGGCGCAATGTGAAGGCGGAGCGGCTGCATCCGGAGACGAAGGAGCGCCTTGCGCACTGGAAGCGCGAAATGCCCCGGCGCGAGCATTTCGGCGATTTCCTCGACGGTTTGCCGCATGTCGAGACGCAGCTGCACTATCCCGTCCTCGACGGGCTTGGCCTGCTCGACCCGGCCGTGGCGCGGGCCGAGATGGCCAAATCGCCGGCCCTGCGCGCCCTCGCGCGCGAGACCGTCGACAGCCTGGTGAAGGAATACCGGCAGGCGGCCTCAAAAGCGCTCGGCCATGCCGAATTTCTCGAGCATGTGAACCAGCATGGCCGCTGAGCCCATGGCACCGCGCGAGCGGGACGTCGCATGACGGCGGTCCCGACCTTCATCCTCGCCGTGCTGGCGCTGCTCGCCGTGCCGGGGCCGACCAACACGCTGCTGGCGACCTCCGGCGCCGCGATCGGCATGCGCCGCTCGCTCCGCCTGGTGCCGGCCGAACTCGCCGGTTACGGACTGGCAATCGGCATCCTGATGGGGATCGTCGGGCCGCTGGCGGCGGAGCACCCGATCGTGCCGATCCTGTCGAAAATCGTGGCCAGCCTGTATCTCGCCGGGTCGGCGGTGGCGCTCTGGCGTCAGGCGGCGCGCGAGGCGCTGCCGGGCGGGGCGCCGATCTCGGTCCGGCGGGTGTTCGTCACCACGCTGCTTAATCCCAAGGCGCTGATCTTCGCCTTCCTGATTTTTCCACGCGACCTTGCCAGCCTGCCGGGCTTTGCGGGGTTGTTCTCGGTGCTCGTCGTCGGCGTCGCCTGCGGCTGGATCACGCTCGGCAGTTCGCTGTCGCGTTCGGCCGGCGGCTTCGCAACCCCGGCGCGCGTCTCGCGCTTTGCCGCCGTGGCGCTGGTGGTCTTTGCCTCGGTCATGGCCAGCTCCGCCATTGCCGCCGCGCTCTCCTGAAACGAAAAGGCCCCGGCGGAGAAACGCCGGGGCCCCTGCGCGTCGCATGCCGGGGGAGGGGCAGGCTACGCCACGCTCTGACTTGGCTGTCCTCTCCTCTACCTCTCGCCTCAAGGGAGAGGTCGGAGCGAAGCTCCGGGTGAGGGTTTAGGGAACCATCCGGAGAGGCCGTAAACCCTCACCCGCCGGCCTTTGGCAGTCGACCTCCCCCTCAGGGGGAGGTGAAGAAGGAAGATCCAGCTTCGGATCAGGCGACCCGCTGCTTGGCGGCGCCGCGGGCCCATTCGGGCAGCCATTCGCCATGGGCGGCCAGCAGGTCGTCGACGAGATGCCAGATCTGGTCGAGATCCAGTTCGGCGGCGGTGTGCGGGTCCATCATCGCGGCGTGGTAGATGTGCTCGCGGTTCTCGGTGAGCAGCGCCTTCACCGTCAGTTCCTGCACGTTGATGTTGGTGCGCATCAGCGCGGTCAGCTGCGGCGGCAGTTCGCCGATATAGGTCGGCTGGATGCCCGAGGCGTCGACCAGGCAGGGCACTTCCGCCGCGCAATCGGCCGGCAGCGAGGTGATGCAGCCATTGTTGCGGACATTGCCGTAGATGACGGAGGGTTCGCCGGTCCAGACAGAGTTGATGATCTCGGAGGCGTATTCCTTGCTCTGCGACACCTCAATCTTGTCGGCCGAGCGGTAGGCCTCGGCCTGGGTCTTCCAGCGGGCGATCTGCTCGATGCAGCGCTTCGGATATTCGTCGAGCGGAATGCCGAACTTCTCGATCAGGTCCTCGCGGCCTTCCTTGATGAAATAGGGCGTGTATTCGGCGAAGTGCTCGGAGCTTTCGGTGACGAAATAGCCGAGGCGCGTCAGCATCTCGTAGCGCACCTTGTTGGGGCAGCGCGGATTCCAGCCGGGTTTTGGCGCACGGCCTTCGTGATAGGCGCGGACCAGGTCCGGGTAGAGGTCGCGATAGGAGCCGTCCTTCTGGCGATGCTCGAACTTCAGGTAGAACGCCATGTGGTTGATGCCGGCGGCGCGGTAGCGGATTTCCTCGTAGGGAATGTCGAGGTCGAGTGCCAGCTCCATCGCCGTGCCCTGCACGGAGTGGCAGAGGCCGACCTGGCGGATGGTCGGATATTTCGCCGTGATCGCCCAGGTGTTGATCGCCATCGGGTTGACGTATTGCAGCAGGATGGCGTTCGGGCAGACGACGAGCATGTCGTCGCAGATCTTCCAGAGATGCGGGACAGTCCGCAAGCCGCGCATGATGCCGCCGACGCCCAGCGTGTCGGCGATGGTCTGGCGCAGGCCGTAGCGCTTCGGCACGTCGAAATCGGTGATCGTGCAGGGATCGTAACCGCCGATCTGGAAGGCGACGACGACGAAATCGGCGCCCTGGAGCGCCTTCTTCTGGTCGGTATAGGTCTCGACCCTGGCCTTCGCGTTGAGGGTCGAGGCGATCTTGCGGACGACGACGGCGCTTTCTTCGAGGCGCTGCGGGTTGATGTCCATCAGCGCGATGGTGGCGCCCGACAGCGCGGGGCGCTGCAGCACGTCGCCGACGATGTTCTTCATGAACACGGTCGAGCCGGCGCCGATGAAGGTGATCCTGGGATTGGCAGTCATGGGGAGAAGCTCCGGGGTAGGCAGATTCGTTAGGCGGCTATTTCGAACGCGGCGCGGACGAGGCGGGCGGTGTATTCGCTTTGCGGCCGGGTCAGCACCTCGCTGACCGGCCCCTGTTCGACGATCTTGCCGTGCTGCATGACGATGACGCGGTGGCAGAGCGCGCGCACCACCTTCAGATCATGCGAGATGAACAGGTAGGAGAGGCCGCGCTCGTCCTGCAGCTTGCGCAGGAGATCGATGATCTGCGCCTGCACGGACAGGTCGAGCGCCGAGGTCGGCTCGTCGAGCAGGATGAATTCGGGCTCCAGCGCAATGGCGCGGGCGATGGCGATGCGCTGGCGCTGGCCGCCGGAGAACTCGTGCGGAAAGCGCGACAGGATGGTGTCGGGCATGCCGGAATCGCGCAGCGCCTGGCGCACGCGGTCGAGCCGGTCCTGGCGGCTGGAGCCGATGTCGTTGACAACAAGCCCTTCCTCGATGATCTGCCCGATCGACATGCGCGGGTTGAGCGACGAGAAGGGGTCCTGGAAGACGATCTGCATGCGCGAGCGCAGCGGCCGCATCGCCTTGCGGTCCTTGTCGTGGATGGTCTCGCCGTCAAAGACGATCTCGCCGGTCGAATGCTGGATCAGCCGGATCAGCGCTTGGCCGAACGTGGTCTTGCCTGAACCGGATTCGCCAACGATGCCAAGGGTTTCGTGGCGTCGCAATTCGAGGCTGAGATTGTCGCAGGCGAGCAGCTGGAAGAAGTCCGGCTTGAACATGCCGCCCCGCTTCAGCGTGTAGGCGACGCGCACATTGCGGCCTTCGAGGATCACCGGCGTGCCCTCGGGCAGCGGGTTGGCGGATCCCTTCGGCTCGGAGGCGAGCAGGTGGCGCGTATAGGCGTGGCGCGGGCTCTGGAACAGCGTCTCGGTGACGTTGTGCTCCTTCACCTCGCCATGCTGCATCACATAGACATAGTCGGAGAACTGCCGGACGATGGTGAGATCGTGGGTGATCAGGATCACCGCCATGCCGTAGCGCTTCTGCAATTCGCGGATCAGGTTGAGGATCTGCGCCTGCACGGTGACGTCAAGGGCGGTGGTCGGTTCGTCGGCGATCAGGATGTCCGGGCGGTTGGCGAGCGCCATGGCGATCATGACGCGCTGGCGCTGGCCACCGGAAAGCTGATGCGGATATTGCTTGATGCGCGCTTCCGGGTCGGGGATCTGCACTTCCTTGAGCAGTTCGAGCACGCGCGCCTTCGCGTCGGCGCGGGTCATCTTGCGGTTGTGTATGTGCAGCACCTCGGCGATCTGCTGGCCGATCGTGTAGACAGGGTTCAGCGAGCTCATCGGCTCCTGGAAGATCATCGCGAAGCGGTTGCCGCGCAGCTTGCGCTTGGCGACCGGGTTGAAGGCGAGCACGTTCTTGCCCTCGAACTCGATGCGCGCGTCCTTGGCGACGGTGGCCCGCTTCGACAGCAGCCCCATGATGGTGCGCGCCGTCACCGATTTGCCGGATCCGGATTCGCCGACGATGGCGATCGTCTCGCCCTTGTGCAGCTGGAACGACACGTCGCGCACCGCCTCGACCGAGCCGCCCTCGACCTTGAAGGTGACGGCGACATTGCGGGCATCGAGGATCAGCTCGCGGCCATGCGCGTTCAGGTCGTAGCGTTCGGCCGGGGCGAATTCGTTGGGGGTCAAGGCCATGAGGCTCCGCCTAGTAGGGGTCGATCGCGTCGCGCAGGCCATCGCCCAGCGCGTTGAACGCGAAGACGGTGATCAGCACGAAGACGACGGGGGAGAGGATCCACGGATAGGAGCCGATCACCGAAAAGGCGCCGGTATCCTGCAGCATCAGGCCCCAGGAGATCAGCGGCGGCTTCACGGCGAAGCCGAGGAAGCCCAAGAAGGATTCCAGCAGCACGATGGTCGGGATCGCCAGCGTCACGCCGACGATGACGTGGCTCATGACGTTGGGCAGGATGTGGCGGAAGATGATCCGCCCGTCGCCGGCGCCGATCGCCATGGCGGCGCGGACATATTCGATGCGGGCCAGCGCCAGCGTCTTGCCGCGCACCTCCCGAGAGAGCTGCGCCCAGCCGAGCGCCGCCATCACGCCTATGACGAAGGCGATGAAGACGTTGGAAGGCGCGGTGATCGGGATCAGCGAGGTCAGGGCCAGGTAGAGCGGCAATTGCGGGAAGGCCAGCACCAGCTCGACGAAGCGCTGTACCCAGGCGTCGATCCGCCCGCCCATATAGCCCGAGGTGATGCCGATCGTGGTGCCGACCGTGGTCGTGATGAACACGACGATCAGCGCGATGGTGAGCGAGATCCGGGATCCCACAATGCCGCGAGAAAGAATGTCGCGACCGAACTTGTCGGTGCCGAGCAGGTGGATCGGCGCCCCGTCGCGCGAGCCGAACAGATGGATGTTGGACGGGATCAGCCACAGGATCTTGTAGTCGAAGCCGCGCACGAACAGGCTGAGCACATGCGGGTTTTCGAGGTCCGGCCCGTTCATCGGCTGGAACGTCACCGGATCGAGCTCGTCCGTCTCGACGATCGGATAGATGCGCGGGATGAGGCTGAACGAGCCGTCCGGCTTGAAGAAGCTGATGTGATCGGGCGGCGCGAAGCCGATGCCGTTGGCGCGCGGATCGACGGGGGCGACGAAATCCGCGAACAGCGCCATCAGCAGCAGCCCGACGACCATGACCAGACCGATCATGCCCATGACGGAGCGGCGGAAGCGGCGCCAGACCAGGGCGAAATAGCCCTCATTGCCATGCGCGAAGCGGGCGCTCGGCACGGCGGGCGAAGCGGCGGGCGGCACGGTGGCCGTGGTCTCGGTCACGTCGGTCATTCCTTGCCTCCGCCCAGGCGCACGCGCGGGTCGAGCAGCGCCAGCAGCATGTCGGCGATGATGTTGCCGATGATCAGGGTTGTCGCCAGAACCAGCATGAAGGTGGCGGTGACATAGACGTCGCCGACCGCCATCGAGCTGACGATGGCCGGGCCGACGGTGGCGAGCGAGAAGACGATCGCCACCTCGATCTCGCCGGTCAGCATGTAGGGCAGCACGACGCCCTGATACATGACGAGCGGGTGCAGCGCGTTGGGCACGGCATGGCGCAGGATCACCTGCGATTCCGGCAGGCCCTTCGCGCGGGCCGTCTCGACATACTGGGCGTTGAGCGTGTCGAGCAGATTGCCGCGCATGACGCGCATGTTGTAGGCGAGGCCGCCGAAGGTCGCGATCGCGACGACCGGCCAGACATGCTTCACGAGGTCGACGAACTTGGCCCAGGACCAGGGCGCGCCGCCATATTGCGGCGAGAAGAAGCTGCCGATCTCCTGCACGTTCAGTTTGAAGGCGAGCAGGTAGACGATGATGATCGCGATCAGGAAGCGAGGCACGGTCATGCCGAGAAACGACACGAAGGAGAGCACCGAGTCGATCCAGCTATACTGGCGGGTCGCGGCGATGATGCCGAAGGTGATGCCGATGATCGACGCCAGGATGTGGCAGGTGAGCGCCAGCAGCAGGGTGCGCGGCAGCCGTTCGGCCACGACCGTCGAGACGGGCTTGTTGTAGAAGAAGCTGTCGCCGAAATCGAAGCGGGTGAGGATCCCCCAGAGCCATTTGAAATACTGGAGGATGACGGGATCGTTGAGGCCATGCGCCTGGCGATAGGCCTCGGCCTGCGCCTCGGCGACGACGGCGGAGGCGCCGCCCTGGTTCATCAACTGGGCGCGGATGAAATCACCATAGTCGCCGGGCGGCGCCTGGATGATGGCGAAGGTCACGACGCTGAGAACGAACAGCACCGGGATCGCCGAGAGAATCCGCATGGTCAGGAAGCGCAACATTGGGGCAACAGCTCCCTGTTCTGGGCTAGAGGGGAACAAGGGGGCGGCAGCCCGCCCCCTTGTCCGGATCGATGGATCGGCGCGGACTTATCCTTTGGCCGGTCCGCCCTTGTCGCCGGGCGCGCCGGGCAGCGTTTCCGGGAACAGTTCGTACTTGCCCTGCTTGTCGGTGGGGACGAACACGCGCTCGCGGATGATGCTGTCCTCGGCCCAGTTGAACAGGTTGATCGGCACGCCCTTCGGGATGTTGGCGAAGCGCTTGTTGATGATCAGCGCACCCGGATACTGCGTCAGGCCGATGCCGTAGACATTCTCCGTGTAGAGCTTCTGGAACTGCTTCATCAGCGCCAGCTTCTCGTTCGCGTCCGGCGTCGTGATGAACTTGTTCACGACGTCGACGATCTCCTGCTCGAAGGGCAGCAGGTCGAGTTGGCCGTCCTTGCCGGCACGGTGGA
The DNA here is from genome assembly GCF_044452255.1 of Kaistia sp. UC242_56. Classification (NCBI taxonomy): domain Bacteria; kingdom Pseudomonadati; phylum Pseudomonadota; class Alphaproteobacteria; order Hyphomicrobiales; family Kaistiaceae; genus Kaistia; species Kaistia sp. UC242_56. The sequence goes on along the minus strand of NZ_JBIOAN010000001.1, from coordinate 256,332 downwards.
ACCAGCTGGTCTTGGGGCCGAGCGGCGCCAGATTGACGGTCTTCTGCACGACCGAGGTCAGGTCTTCCTGGTTGCGGAAGATCATCCAGTCGAACTGGCCGCCCTGCTGCAGCGCGTCGCGCTGCTTGCCCTCGACCTGGTTGAGCAGGACGCGGATGCCGAGCGGCTCCATCATCGCCACGACGCCGTCGGCGAGACTCTTGTCGGTCTGGTAGTCGGCATTGACGAGGAGGGTCACCTCGACGTTCTTGCCGCCCGCCGTTCCCTCAGGGAAGTTGACGATGCCGTCGCCATCGGTGTCCTTCAGGCCCGCCAGCGCCAGTTCAGCCTTGGCGCCTTCGAGATCGAAGGGATAGTAGGCGGTCGAATCCTTGTCGTAGTAGGTCGTGCCGGAATAGATGCCGCCGGGATAGATGGTCGTGAATGGACCCTTGACCAGCGACTCGCCGAGGCGCTTGCGATCAACCGCCGAGGTGATCGCCTTGCGGAAATGCTCGTTGCGGTTCAGCTCGCGCACGGCCTGGGCGCGCTCGTCCGGCTCGCCCCAGCCATTGGCCGAGAGGTTCGGATAGAGCGAATAGCCGATGATGCGCGGGCCGAACTCCAGGCGGGCCGGCGCGTCGGCGCTTGCCGAGCGCTTGAGCGCCTCGACGAAGCTTTCCGGCTGCTCGAGATTGGCGAAATCGCCCGATCCGGCCACGGCCTGGACGTCGCGATCGGCCCAGGTCGAGAGCTTGTAGTGCAGTTCGTTCAGGTAGGGCAGCTGGTTGCCCGCCTCGTCGACCTTCCAGTAATAGGGATTGCGCCGCATGACGATGATATCGTCGGGGCGATACTCGACAGGCGCCCACGCACCCATCACCGGAATGTTCATGTATTCCGGCGGGAAGGCGTTCTTGTACTGCTCGTAGGTGTTCTTCGAGTATTTGGGATGCTGCGGCTTCAGGATATGCGCCGGGCCGGGGCAGAAGGTGCCATAGGCCATCTGGTAGAGATACTGCTTCGGGAAGGCTTCCTTGAAGGTCCAGATCAGCGTGTAGTCGCCATCGGCCTTCAGCGTCGTGCCTTCGCCGAACGAGCCGGGCGCGGCGCCGTTCAGCGGCGTGACGTTCGGATCGTTGACGTTGTCGTCCCAGTAGAACATCGCGTCGGCAGTGGTGAACGGCTGGCCGTCCGACCACTTCGCGCCTTCGATGAGGTGCATGGTCAGGGTGTGGCCGTCTTCCGACCATTCCCAGCTCTTAGCGAGGTTCGGCAGCGGCTGCAGCTCATCCGCCTTGATCTGGAACAGCGGACCCGAGCGGGTCAGGCATTCGGAGAGGCCGATATCGATGCCGCCCCAGCCCTGCGACTGGCCGCCAATATAATTCCAGCCTTCCGGGCGGCCGCCGATGACATGGCGCATCGTGTCGCCATAGACGCCGAGGCCATCGACCATGTTGCCGGTCTTGTAGACCATCGGCTCCTTGGGGAGGCGGTCCTTGACGGCGGGCAGCTTGCCGGTCGAGACGAAGTTCTTCGTGACCCAATCGGGCTCGTGATATTCGGGCAGCGCCTTGAATTCGAGCATGTCGGCCGCGCCGACATAGTCGATCTTGCCCTGGGCGTCGAATTTCGGCGGATCGGGCGGCGTGATCGGCGGCTTCACCTGGGCCTGCGCGGCCAGGACCGAAACGCCCAGAAGCAGGCCGGCTCCACCAAGAGCCAATGCGTATCTGTTCATAGTTCCTCCCCTTTGAACGGCACCGGCGCGACGCGCCGGCACCCGTTTCTTCTGCCTTCCATGGCGGCCTCCCGCGCAGCGCCGTCCCAAGGGCGCGACATGGGTTGCCGATCCGGCGCGATGGCTCCTCCCGCCGCGCCGGATCCAGCGTTCGGCCCGGCGGCTACTCTGCCGCCTCGGCCTTTTCCTTGGCCCGCTCGGCGCGGACGGTCTCGATGCCCCGGACCTCGCGCCGCGCTGCGCCCTGCCAGTCGCGCGTGGCGACGGTCTTGTTGGCGAGGCGCGCCTTGGCGTCGTCGATGGCGTGGGCGTATTGCGGCAGCCAGCGCGCCTGGGCGACCAGCATCTCGTCGACCATCTGCCAGACCTCGTCCGGCGAGCAGATCGCACCGACCAGCGGGTCATGCAGAACGGCAAGCTTCAAGAGCTCGACATCGCCGGTGACGGCGGCGTGGACGGCCATGCGCTGGACGTTGATCGACGACAGGCAGGTGGCGGCGCAGGCTTCCGGCAGCTTGATCCCGGCCGTCATGTTGAGGCCGAAGCGGTCGACGAAGCCCGTCGATTCGATGATCGCATCCTCGGGCAGGTTGGTGATGATGCCCCGGTTCTTGACGTTGAAGTGGCCGCGATAGACGCGCCCGGTCTCCAGCGCCTCGAGGATGTGGCTGGCATGCTCGTTCGAGCGCTTCTTCGGGTCGAGCGGCTTGCCGGCGTCCTCCAGGAACTTCGGGAAGTCGGTCTCGAACCAGTTGCGGGTCTCGGTCGAGTGGCGGAGATAGCCGCCGGTCTCGCCATGGATCCAGTTCGACATGTCGATCCAGCGATGGATCTCGTCCGGACGCTTGCGGTACCAGGGCAGGTATTCCGACAGATGGCCGTTGCTCTCGGTCGAATAGAAGCCGAAGCGCTTCAGGACGTCGATGCGGACCTTCTCCTGCTGCGAGAACACGGGATGCGCCTCGAAGGCGGCGACCAGTTCGTCCTTGCCGATCTTGCGGCCGCGGAAGCGGATGTCGACATACCAGGTCTGGTGGTTGATGCCGGAGCAGATGAATTCCAGCTCGCTCTCGTCGGTCGCGCCCAGCACCTCGGCGATCTGTTCGCCGCCATGCTGCACGCCATGGCAGAGGCCGATCGTGTCGACCTTGCCGTATTCGATCGCCGCCCAGGTGTTCATCGCCATCGGGTTGGCATAGTTCAGGAAGCGCGCGCCCGGCTCGGCGACCTCGCGGATATCCTTGCAGAAGTCGAGGATGACCGGGATGTTGCGCTGGCCGTACAGAATGCCGCCGGCGCAGATCGTGTCGCCGACGCACTGGTCGACGCCATATTGGAGCGGGATGCGGATATCGTCGGCATAGGCCTCGAGCCCGCCGACGCGCACGCAGCTGATGACGTAGCGCGCGCCGGTCAGCGCCTCGCGCCGGTTGGTGGTCGCCGTGATCTTGGTCGGCAGCTTGTTCTCCGCGACCATGCGGTCGAGGATCTGCCGGACCATGGTCAGATTGTGCTCGCTGATGTCGGTCAGCGCGAATTCGACCTCGCGCAGTTCCGGCACGCAGAGGATGTCGGAGACCAGCTTCTTGGTGAAGCCGACGCTGCCGGCGCCGATGATGGCGATCTTGAAACTGGACATGGCGTTTCTGGGGTTCCTCGGAGGCGGCCGGCGCGCCCTGGGCGCGGTTCCTGGCAAGAGAGCTCGAATGGGGCGGTCAGAAAGGTACGGAATTGCCTCGATTTCGGCGGGGTTTCGGCAGCCTCGGGTGGTATTGGCTCATGGTGCTGCTCTTTTTTATCGCCCGGCCGCTTGGCTCGAGGCTAGTATGCGCAAGGTTCATGCGTGAACCAGAGAGAATTTGTGCTTTCGTGGGTGATTTTATGCTCGGAGAATTGGCCCAGCGTGCCCCGGTCATGAAGACCGTATCGCTGCCCCGCGGCCGCCACCGGCTGCACACCATGCCGACCAGCACGGGCTACGAAATCCGCACCGATTCGAGCTATAGCTGGGACGGTCGCAAGCGGGGCCAGACGCCGTTCACCGTGCTCCAGCATACCGTCGCCGGCTCCGGCAAGCTGCGCTACGACCGGCGCCATTACCGCATCGGGCCGGGCGAAACGATGCTGGTCGTCGTGCCGCACAATCACTGCTATTCGGTCGAGCCGGGAACCCCCTGGGAGTTCTTCTGGATTTCGATGAACGGGCAGGAGGCGCTGCGCATCCACCGGCAGATCCTGGAGGCGACGGGGCCGGTCTTGCGGCTGCGGCCCGACACGATCGACCATCTCGCCGATTGCAGCTTGCGGCTGATCGATGGCGGCGGCGAGACGCCCGGCGCCGCCTCGGCCGTCGCCTATGAGGCGGCGACCGCGCTCTATGACGACGTGTTCGGCTCGCATGGCGCGTCGCTGGCCGATAATGGCGTCATCCAGCGCGTGGTCGAGCACATCCTCGCCAATCTCGACAAGCCGCTCTCCGTACCGGAACTGGCCGAATTCTCGGGCTTCAGCCGGGCGCATTTCTCGCGCATGTTCGCGGCGAGCGAGGGCATGCCGCCGGCCGAATTCGTGCTGCAGGAGCGGATGCGACGCGCCGCCCGTCTGCTGGCCGGCCAGCAGGTGCTGTCGGTCAAGGAGGTGGCGGTGCTGTCCGGCTTCGACGATTCGAACTATTTCGCCAAGGTGTTTCGCCGCTTCTTCGGCACCAGCCCGACCGAGTTCCGCACCACCGGCATGTATGCGAGCGCCAGCTAAAGCGGCAGTTGGGAGGAATTTCCACAGCCGGGAATTGGCGGGTCGGCTTCGGAATGCGGCCGGGCCGCCGATTCGCAATCCTGTCAACAATAACTAGATATTGACGATGGAGGCGCATGGGCGTCTACATCTGCGTGTCGAGGTTCTCCTGAGTCGCAAGACCCAGGGCTAAGAGGGAATGCCGGAACGCCCGAAAGGGTGGAGCCGGAGCTGCCCCCGCAACTGTGAACGGCGAGTGTCTGCCCGGAGAGACCACTGGGACCGAAAGGTCCCGGGAAGGTGGGCAGAGCGACGACCCGTGAGCCAGGAAACCTGCCCCGACAGACTGAAAGAATCCTCGGGCGGGGTGTCCCGGTGGAGCGCTGGTTTCGTGCGGCCTTTTTGGGGGCCGTTCGTCCTGTTCGCTTCGCTCGGCCTTTGCTCCCAACCAATTTTGGGCTGAAGCCGATGACACAGACGATTGATCAAGACCGTAGCGCGCCGGTCGCCTCCTATCCTTCGCTTTCGCCGGCCCCCGTACCGTCCAAGCCTTCCGCCGCCGCCACGCCGGCCTTTCACGTCATCCGCCGCAACGGTTCGCTGTCGGATTTCGATGCGTCCAAGATCGCCGTCGCGCTGACCAAGGCGTTTCTCGCCGTCGAGGGCAACAGCGCCGCTGCCTCGCGCCGCGTGCATGAGATCGTCGACGACCTGACCGGCCAGATCGTCAGCGCGCTGACGCGCCGCGTCGGCTCCGATCGCGCGCTCCATATCGAGGACGTGCAGGACCAGGTCGAGCTGGCGCTGATGCGCGGCGAGCACCACAAGGTCGCCCGCGCCTATGTTCTGTATCGCGAGGAGCGCGCCCGCGCCCGCCGCACCGCCGAGGCGGTCGCCCCGGTCGGCGCGCCGCTGCTGCAGGTGCGCGGCGCCGATGGCGTGCTGCGTCCGCTGGATGAGCGCCGCCTGCAACTCGTCGTCGACGAGGCCTGCGCCGGGCTTGCCGATGTCGACGCAGCCGCGATCCTCTCGGAAACCCGCCGCAACCTCTATGACGGCATCTCGCTGGCCGAACTGGCGCTGGCGCCGGTGATGGCGGCCCGCACGCTGGTCGAGAGCGAGCCCAACTACGCCTTTGTCAGCGCCCGCCTGCTGCTCGACATGCTGCGCGCCGAGGCGGTTTCCTTCGTGCAGGGCATTCCCGTCCAGCCGACGCAGAGCGAGATGGCCGGCCGCTATGCCGATTATTTCCCCGCCTTCATCCGGGTCGGCATCGAGCATGAACTGGTCGATGGCGAACTCGGCCGCTACGATCTGGTCCGCCTCGCCGCTGCGCTAAAACCCGAGCGCGACCTGAACTTCCAGTTTCTCGGCCTGCAGACCCTCTACGACCGCTATTTCCTGCAGACCGGCGGCACCCGCATCGAGCTGCCGCAGGCCTTCTTCATGCGCGTCGCCATGGGGCTGGCGATCCGCGAGATCGACCGCGAGGCGCGGGCGATCGAGTTCTACAATCTGCTGTCGTCCTTCGACTTCATGGCCTCGACGCCGACCCTGTTCAATTCGGGCACGCTGCGGCCGCAGCTTTCCTCCTGCTTCCTCACCACCGTGCCGGACGATCTCGAAGGCATCTTCAAGTCGGTGAAGGACAATGCGCTGCTGGCGAAGTATTCCGGCGGGCTTGGCAATGACTGGTCGCGCGTGCGCGGCCTCGGCGCCCACATCAAGGGCACCAATGGCGAGAGCCAGGGCGTGGTGCCGTTCCTGAAGGTGGCGAACGACACGGCGATCGCCGTCAACCAGGGCGGCAAGCGCAAGGGCGCCGTCTGCGCCTATCTCGAGACCTGGCATGTCGACATCGAGGAATTCCTCGATCTCAGGAAGAACACCGGCGACGACCGCCGCCGGACGCATGACATGAACACCGCCAACTGGGTGCCGGACCTGTTCATGCAGCGCGTTGCCGAGGATGGTCCGTGGATCCTGTTCTCGCCCGACGAGACGCCGGATCTGCACGATCTTTACGGGCCCGCATTCAAGCGCGCCTATGAAGGCTATGAGGCGAAGGCGAAGCGCGGCGAGATGCGTGTCCATAAGGAGGTCAAGGCGACCGATCTTTGGCGCCGCATGCTGACCATGCTGTTCGAGACCGGGCATCCCTGGATCACGTTCAAGGATCCCTGCAACATCCGCTCGCCGCAGCGCCATGCCGGCGTCGTGCATTCGTCCAATCTCTGCACAGAGATCACGCTGAACACGTCGAATGACGAGGTCGCGGTCTGCAATCTCGGCTCGATCAACCTCGCCCATCACATCGTCGGCGACGGCCTCGACCTCGACCGGCTGGCGCGCACCGTCCAGACGGCGATGCGCATGCTCGACAATGTCATCGACATCAATTTCTACACCATCCCCGAGGCCCGCCGTTCCAACCTGCGCCACCGCCCGGTCGGCCTCGGCCTGATGGGCTTCCAGGACGCGCTGCAGGCGCTGCGCATTCCCTATGCTTCTGAGGCCGCCGTCCGCTTCGCCGATGAGAGCATGGAGGCGATCTCCTTCCATGCGATCTCGGCCTCGACCGATCTCGCCGCCGAACGCGGCCGCTATCCGAGCTTCGACGGCTCGCTCTGGTCGCAGGGCATCCTGCCGATCGACTCGGTGGAGCTGCTGGCCGAAGCGCGCGGCGGGCTGGAGCTCGACCGCTCGACCGTGCTCGACTGGGAAGGCCTGCGCGAGCGGGTCAAGACGGTCGGCATGCGCAATTCCAACACCATGGCGATCGCGCCGACGGCAACGATTTCCAACATCTGTGGCGTGGCGCAGTCGATCGAGCCGGCCTACCAGAACCTGTTCGTCAAATCGAACATGTCGGGCGACTTCACCGTGGTGAACGCGGCGCTGGTGCATGATCTCAAGGCGCGCGGCCTCTGGGACGAGGTGATGGTGTCGGATCTCAAATATTTCGACGGCAGCATCGGCCCGATCGACCGCATCCCGGACGATCTGAAGGCGCTCTACGCGACCGCTTTCGAGATCGACTCGGCCTGGCTGATCGAAGCGGCGGCGCGGCGGCAGAAGTGGATCGACCAGGCGCAGTCGCTCAACCTCTACATCGCCAATCCCTCGGGCAAGAAGCTCGACGCGCTCTATCGCCTCGCCTGGCAGCGCGGCCTGAAGACGACCTATTACCTGCGCTCGCGCTCGGCGACGCATGTCGAGAAGTCGACCCTGAAGGGTACGGACGGCAAGCTCAATTCGGTCTCGGCCGTGCTCGCCACCGCCCCGGTCGCCGCTGCGCCGATCGTGGTGCCGGCTGCGAAGCTGGCGCCGGCGCCGATCGCGATCCCGATCGGCGAAGCCTGGGGCCAGGCCTGTTCCATCGACGACCCCGACTGCGAAGCCTGCCAGTAGGGGCAGTACGCAAACAAGACCCTCACCCAACCCTCTCCCGCAAGCGGGCGAGGGCTTTTCAGCCGGCGCCGAGGAGAGGCTCGGTCGCCCCCTCTACCGCTTGCGGGAGAGGGCTGGGGTGAGGGGCTTTTCCGCCTCTCCGGATGGTTCCCTAAACCCTCACCCGCCGCACTTCGTGCGTCGACCTCTCCCTCAGGGAGAGGTGAAAACAAGACCTCTCGGCCGCGCTTCATGCTGCGCCATCAAAATTCCAAGGAGTTGACCATGCTCGATTGGTCCGAACCCAAATCCGCTCCCGCCCCGGGCGCGCCTTTCGCGGCAGCCGGGCAGGGTGAACCGATCGCCGATGCCACCGGCCTCGGCGCCATCGACCGCGCCGGCGGCCGGGTCTCCGTCGACGACAAGGCGATGATCAATTGTCGCGCCGACGTGAACCAGTTGCTGCCGCTCAAATATCGCTGGGCCTGGGAAAAATACCTCGCCGGCTGCAACAATCACTGGATGCCGACCGAGGTCTCAATGCAGGCCGACATCGCGCTCTGGAAGTCGAAGGACGGGCTGACCGAGGACGAGCGCCGCGCCATCAAGCGCAATCTGGGCTTCTTCGCCGCCTCAGAATCTCTCGTCGCCAACAACATCGTGCTGGCGATCTACCGCCATCTCACCAATCCGGAATGCCGGCAGTACCTGCTGCGCCAGGCTTTTGAAGAGGCGGTGCATACGCACACCTTCCAGTACATCGTCGAAAGCCTCGGCCTGGACGAGGGCGAGCTGTTCAACATGTACCGGGAAGTGCCGTCGATCACCGACAAGGCGGCCTGGGCGCTGAAGCACACCCAGCATCTCGACGATCCCGATTTCAAGACCGGCACGCCCGAGACCGACCAGGCGTTTTTGCGCGATCTCGTTGCCTTCTATGTCATCTTCGAGGGCATGTGGTTCTACACCGGCTTCGCGCAGATCCTGTCGCTCGGCCGCCGCAACAAGATGGTCGGCATCGCCGAGCAGTACCAGTACATCCTGCGCGACGAGAGCATTCACCTGAATTTCGGCATCGACGTCATCAACCAGATCAAGGCGGAAAACCCGCATCTCTGGACGGCTTCGTTCCAGGACGAGCTGCGTTCGATGATCCGCGAGGCGGCCGAGCTGGAGGCGTCCTATGGCCGCGATACCATGCCGCGCGGCTTCCTCGGCCTGAATGCGGCGCTGTGCGAGAGCTACATGCACTTCATCGCCAACCGCCGCTGCGCCCAACTCGGCCTCGCGCCGGTGTTCCCCGAGACGGAAAACCCGTTCCCCTGGATGTCGGAAGCGATGGATCTGAAGAAGGAAAAGAACTTCTTCGAGACCCGCGTCATCGAATACCAGAACGGCGGCGCGCTCGCCTGGGATTGAGACTGGCCGGATGCTTGAACCCTCCCCTTGAGGGAGGGTCAAGACCGCCCTAGGCGGTCTTGGGGAGGGGGCACTCCTGCGCCTCCGCCGTTTCTCGGCTGCGAGACACCTCCCTCATCATGCTGAGGAGGTCCGAAGGGCCGTCTCGAAGCACGCAGGTAGGCTGTGCAATCGATCCCGCCCCCTCGACCGTGCGTCCTTCGAGGCCCGAGCTGCGCTCGGGCACCTCAGGATGATGGCAATCGAGCGCAGCGATCAGCGCAGCTCGGCCGCTGCGTCATACGTCTTCTGGGCCGTCAGAACGGCGTCCATGTTGCGCTCGGCCCAATGGGCCAGCGTCGCGACCGTTTCGGTCAGCGTCCGGCCGAGCAGCGTCAGCGCGTATTCGACCGTCACCGGCACGGTGGCGAAGACGGTGCGCGAGACCAGCCCGTCTCGCTCCAGCTTCTTCAGCGTCTGCGACAACACCTTCTGCGAGATGCCCTTGATGTCGCGCCGGATGTGGTTGAAGCGCACCGGCTCGCCCTGCAGCCGGTCGAGGATCAGCAGCGCCCATTTGTCGGCGATCCGGTCCAGCACCAGCCGCGTGGGGCAGCGGTCTTCATAGACGTCATAGGCGCGCTGCAGAATCGACGTTTCCATTGCATTCTCCTGCCCCGGTATCCCCGAGGAAACCATGTGAGCCAAAAGTGCTCTCTTTTGCCCCGTCTCGATCGGCAGTATGTAGCAAATCGAAACAAGGTTTCCAAATGAAACTAGGATGGAAGAGATGACGAACAAGATCCTCGTACTCGGCGCCACCGGCAATGTCGGTCGTCCGCTGGTCCAGGCGCTGCTGGCCAAGGGCGAGGCGGTCAAAGCCGCGTCGCGTTCCGGCAAGCCGGTCGAGGGCGCCGAGGGCGTTGCCTTCGATTATGCCGATCCCGCCAGCGTCGCAGCCGCCTTCGACGGCGTTGACCGCCTCTATCTGATGCTGCCGGCCGGCTATGTCGCGGCGAAGGAAATGCTGCTGCCGGTGGTCGAGGCCGCCGCTGCGAGAAACGTCAAGATCGTCTTCCAGAGTGTCTTCGGCGTCCAGGCCGACGATTCCATCCCCTATCGCCAGGTCGAGATCGCCATTGAGAAATCCGGCGTGCCCTATGTGATCCTGCGGCCGAACTGGTTCGCCGACAATTTCCATACCTACTGGAAGGCCGGCCTCGACCATGGCGTGATCGCCGTGCCGGCGGCGGATGGCAAGTCGAGCTTCATCGACGTGCGCGACATCGCGGCCAGTGCGGCGGCGGCCCTGACGACCGACCGCTTCGACGGCCGCGCCTTCAACCTGACCGGCCCCGAAGCGCTGGGCTATGCCGATGCAGCAGAAATCCTGTCCGGCGTGGTCGGAAAGCCGGTCGCCTACAAGCCGGTCGAGGATGACGCCTTCATCGCCTTGCTGACCGGCGCCGGCGTGCCGGCCGATTATGCCGGCTTGCTGACCTCGATCTTCTATCCGGTGCGCCAGGGTTGGACGGCGGCCCCGACGGGCGATGTCGAGACGTTGACCGGCAAGGCGCCGCGTTCGGTCGCGACCTACGCGGACGACAACGCCGCCGCCCTGACGGCCTGACCGATCGAAAGCGGGCCGGCAGCCTGGCTGCCGGCCATCAGCTCTCCGCCGCTGCGGCGGCGCGGAGATCGCGTTCGGCGAGGTCGAGGATGGCGTTGACGGCCAGGCGGGCTCCCGGCTCGTCGCGAAGGCGCAGCGCCTCGACCAGCCAGTGATGCACGCGAAGCGCTTCCTCGTGGTTGGCGACCGAGCGATTGGAAGCGCCGAGCGCACGCTGCATGGCGGCGTGGATCAGCCCCGAGAACTGCGCGAAGACGCGGTTGTGGCTCGCCTTCAGCAGCACGGTGTGGAACGCCACATCCGCTTCCGTGAAGGCCTCGTCGTCGACCGCGCCGGCCATGCGCTGCCAGGCGTGGTCGAGATCGGCGATCTCCTGCGTGGTGGCGCGTGTCGCGGCCAGGGCCGCGGCCGCCGGTTCGATGGCGCGCCGCGCCTCCAGGATCGACATCAGCAGCGCCGGATCCAGAAATCCCGTCCCCATCCAGTCGACGATGTCGGGATCGAGGAGGTTCCAGTCCTCCTTGTCGCGCACCGTGGTGCCGACGCGCGGACGGCCGCGTACCAGCCCCTTCGATTCCAGCACCTTCAACGCCTCGCGGATCACCGTCCTGCTGACGCCGAATTCGGCGCAGAGGTCGTTTTCGCGCGGCAGATTGCTGTGGGGCGGAAAACGGCCGGACGCGATGGCGCGCGCCAGCGTCGCGATGATCTCCTTCTGCACGCGCGGCTTGGCGCGGCGGACAAGCGTGTCGGCACCCGTCTCGGCGGTGGTCTCGGCTGGGCTCGTCATCGGACTCGGTTCGGGTGTCGTCATTCTGGGATCGGCTCCCTGCCAATCCCACGCGGCTGCCACGGGATCAAGGGCGGATCCTGCGCTTATATAATCATACAACAGAAGTTGACGGGTATGATGATTCGAAATATGGATTCTCACCCCCGCTCGGAGAGGCGGTGGAACGAATTCTCGTGGGAGAGAGAACAATGCGCCTTTGGAAGAGTGCCATCATGGCTGGTGCAGCCGTGATGATCGCCCTGTCGTCGGCCTATGCCGCCGACGTCAAGATCGGCTTCATCGTCAAGCAGCCGGAAGAACCCTGGTTCCAGGACGAGTGGAAGTTCGCCGAGGTCGCGGCCAAGGAGAAGGGCTTCACCCTCGTCAAGATCGGCGCCGAGGACGGCGAGAAGCTGCAGTCGGCGATCGACAATCTGGGCGCCCAGGGCGCGCAGGGCTTCATCGTCTGCACCCCGGACGTCAAGCTCGGCCCGGGCATCGTAGCCAAGGCCGAGGCCAATGGCCTGAAGGTCATGACGGTCGACGACCGTCTGGTCGATGCCGATGGCAAGCCGCTCGAAGCCGTGCCGCATATGGGCATCTCGGCCACCAAGATCGGTGAGGCCGTTGGCGAGGCGATCGCGGCCGAGATCAAGAAGCGCGGCTGGGACCCGAAGACAGTCGGCGCGATCCGCGTCTCCTATGACCAGCTGCCGACCGCCGCCGACCGCGTCGATGGCGCCATTGCCGCGCTGAAGGCCGCCGGCTTCCCGGCCGAGAACATCTTTGACGCGCCGCAGGCCAAGACCGATACGGAAGCGGCGCTGAACGCCGCCACCGTCGTGCTCAACAAGCATGCCGACATCAAGAACTGGGTCGCCTTCGGCCTCAACGATGAAGCCGTGCTCGGCGCCGTCCGCGCGACCGAAAGCGTCGGCATCCCGGCCGCCAATGTCATCGGCGTCGGCATCGGCGGCGCCGAATCCGCGATCAACGAGTTCAAGAAGGCCGACGCCACCGGCTTCGTCGGCACCGTCATCATCTCGCCGAAGCGTCACGGCTATGAGACGGCGCTGAACATGTATGACTGGATCGCCAACGACAAGGCGCCGCCGGCGCTCACGCTCACCGCCGGCCAGCTTGCCCTTCGCGACAATTACGAAGCCGTCCGCAAGGACCTCGGCATCGAGTAGTCACGCGGCCTCGGATATTCCGGCGGCGGATCCGTTCCGCCGCCGGTTCTCGTTTGCGGGGAGGGGTCGGGACATGACGCACTTTCTAGAATTTTCCAATATCTCCAAGGGATACCCGGGCGTTCAGGCGCTTTCGGACATCTCCTTCGGCATCGGCAAGGGCCGGGTTCACGGCCTGATGGGCGAGAACGGCGCCGGCAAGTCGACCCTGATCAAGATCCTCTCCGGCGATACGCGCGCCGATACCGGCGAAATCCGGATCGAGGGCGCCGCCCAGAACTTCCACTCGACCCGCGACGCCTTCGCCGCCCGCGTGACCGTGGTGCATCAGGAGCTGCAGCTCGTGCCCGGCCTGACGGTTGCCGAGAACCTGCGGCTCGGCCATTTTCCGGCGAAGGCCGGCATCATCAGTTTTCGCGAACTGGTCGAGGATGTCGGCAGCAAGCTCCGGGATATCGGCATCGAGGTCGACCCGCGCACCAAGGTCGCGGCGTTGTCGATCGGCGAGCGGCAGATGATCGAGATCGCCAAGGCGGTGATGCAGGATGCCCGCGTCATCGCGCTGGACGAGCCGACCTCGTCGCTCTCCTCGCGCGAAAGCGAGATCCTGTTCAAGCTGATCGACCGGCTGCGCGAGCAGGGCAAGGTGATCCTCTACATCTCGCACCGCCTCGACGAGATCTTCCGCCTCTGCGACGGCTGCACCGTGTTGCGCGACGGCCGGCTTGCCGCCCATCACGCGACGATGGAAGGCGTGACGCGCGACCAGATCGTGTCCGAGATGGTCGGCCGCGAGATCAGCGACATCTGGGGCTGGCGCGGACGTGCCATCGGCGAGGTCCGCCTCAAGGTCACCGGGCTTTCCGGCACCCGCCTGCCGAAGCCGGTCAGCTTCGAGGCGCGCTCCGGCGAAATCCTCGGCTTCTTCGGCCTCGTCGGCGCCGGCCGCAGCGAACTGATGCGCCTCGTCTATGGCGCCGATTCCCGCGGCGCCGGCAGCGTCGCGATCGACGGCAGGCCGGTCGCAGCGAGCGACCCCCGGCAGTCGATCCGCGCCGGCCTCGTGCTCTGCCCGGAGGATCGCAAGTTCGACGGCATCGTCCAGGGCCGCTCGGTTTCCGACAACATCTCGATCTCGGCGCGGCGGCACTTCTCGCCCTTCGGCATCCTCGACCTCGGCAAGGAAGCGGCGCTGGCGGATGGCTTCATCCGGAGCCTCCGCATCCGCACCCCGTCGCGCAAGCAGGACATCGTCAACCTGTCCGGCGGGAACCAGCAAAAGGTGATTCTCGCCCGCTGGCTGGCGGAGGAGAACGTCAAGGTGCTGATCGTCGACGAACCGACGCGCGGCATCGACGTCGGCGCCAAGGCGGAGATCTACGACCTGCTCTATTCGCTGGCCGAAAAGGGCCTCGCCATCGTCGTCGTGTCGAGCGAGTTGCCGGAAGTGATGGGCATTTCCGATCGCGTCGCCGTCATGTGCGGCGGCAGCATCGCCGCCACCTTCGATCGTCCCGAGTTCAACGAACGCGCCATTCTCGCGGCCGCGCTGCCGGACCGCTCTGCCGCCGAACCCATCCAGAAGGTTTCCTGATGACCGGTTCCCTGAAACGCATCCTGCTCGGCGAGCAGGGCCTCGTCGTGATCTTCGCCATCGCCTTCGCGGTGGTGTCGCTGACGGTCCCGAACTTCCTGACCGAGCGCAACATGCTCGGTCTGCTGCAGTCGGTCGTCACCATCGGCATCGTCGCCTGCACGATGATGTTCTGCCTGGCCTCGCGCGACTTCGACCTTTCTGTCGGCTCGATCGTCGCCTTTTCCGGCATGGTCGCCGTCATGGCCTCGAACGCCACCGGCTCGATCCCGCTCGGCCTGCTGATCGCCGTCGGCTTCGGCACCTTTGTCGGCTTCGTCAACGGCGTCGTCATTGCCAAGCTGAAGATCAACGCGCTGATCACGACGCTCGCCACGATGCAGATCGTGCGTGGCCTGGCGCTGATCTCCTCGGATGGCCGCGCCGTCGGCATCAACGACGCGTCGTTCTACCAGCTCGCTTTGTCGAAGTTCCTGGGCGTGCCGACGCCGATCTGGGTGATGGTCGCGCTGTTCGTGGTCTTCGGCTTCGTGCTGAACCGCACCGTCTTCGGCCGCAACACGCTGGCGATCGGCGGCAATCCCGAGGCCTCGCGGCTGGCCGGTGTCAATGTCGACTGGATGCGGATCTGGATCTTCACGCTGCAGGGTCTTGTCTGCGCCATTGCCGGCATCCTGCTCGCCTCGCGTATCACCTCGGGCCAGCCCAATGCGGCGACCGGGCTGGAACTTTCGGTCATCTCGGCCTGCGTGCTCGGCGGCGTGTCGCTCGCCGGCGGCCGTGCGGCGATCACCGGCGTCATCGTCGGCGTGCTCATCCTGGGCATTGCCGAGAACGTCATGAACCTGCTCAACATCCAGGCCTTCTACCAGTATGTCGTGCGCGGCCTGATCCTGTTGCTCGCGGTTCTTCTCGACAATCTGCGCTCCCGTTCCCTCGGCCGGCGCTAGGACCTCATCCATGAAGATCACTAGGATTGAGACGCATGTCGTCAATGCGGAGATGCGGAACTGGGTGTTCGTCCGCGTCCTGACCGACCAGCCGGGCCTCTATGGCTGGGGCGAGGCGACGCTGGAATGGAAGGCGCGCGCCATTGTCGGTGCCATTGCCGACCTCGAGCCGATCCTGCTCGGCCTCGACCCGCGCGACATCGAGCACGCCGTGCGCGCGATGAAGAAGCACGGCTTCTGGCAGCCGCTCGGCGTCATCGGCATGACGGCGCTGTCCGGCATCGAGATGGCCCTTTGGGACATTCTCGGCAAGTCGCTCGGCGTGCCCGTCTGGCGCCTGTTCGGCGGCAAGGTGCGCGACCGCGTGCCGATCTACACCCATCTCGGCCTCGGCCAGATGGATGCCGTCTATCATTCGATGGATGCCTCCTCGCTGGTTGAGCGCGGCCTCGCGGTGAAGGAGCAGGGCTACAAGGCGATGAAGGTCGTCAACGTGCCCTATACCCACTACACGGCGACCCCTTCGGCGATCGACGATTTCGTTCGGAGTATGGGCGCGCTGCGCGAGGCGGTCGGGCCGGAGATCGAACTGATGGTCGATTTCCACGGCCGCTGCGCCTCGGCCGGCGCAGCACTCTCCTATCTGCGCGCGCTCGAGCCGTTCGGCGTCATGTTCGCCGAGGAGCCGATCCCGCCCGGCGACGTCGCCTCGATGAAGGTGATCGCCGATGCCTCGCCAGTGCCGATCGCGCATGGCGAGCGTCTGACGAGCGCGGCCGAATTCGCGCCCTATATCGAGGCGCGGACCATGACCGTGGCGCAGCCGGACCTCTGCCATTGCGGCGGCTTCAGCGAGGCGCGGCGGATCGCGGCGCTGGCCGAGGTGGCCGGCATCGGCCTCGCCCCGCACAATCCGCTCGGCCCCATCGCCGGCGTCGCGGCGCTGCATTTCGATATCGCCACGCCCAATTTTATCATCCAGGAAGAGATGACCGGCGCGGTACCATGGTATTTCGAGGTGGTGCAGGGACCGATCGAGCGCGTCGACGGCGCGTGGCAGATCCCGCATGCCCCGGGCCTCGGCGTCGAGGTCGACCTGGCGGTGGCAGCGAAGCATCCCTGGAAGCAGGAGCCGTTCCCGACCCGCGAGGCCGTCCTGCCCGACGGCACCATCGTCGACTGGTAGGATCCAAAATGACCGCACGCCTGGAAAACAAGATCGCCATCGTCACCGGGGCGGCGCGCGGCATCGGCGCGGCCATCGCCCGCCAGTTCGCCGCCGAGGGGGCCTCGCTGGGGCTGGTCGACATCGACGCGCCGGCGCTCGCTGCCTTCGCAGCCGAGATGACGCAAGCCGGCGCCACCGTCGTGACGGCGGAGGCCAATATCGGCGTACGCGCCTCGGTCGAAGCCGCCGTCGAGACCGTGCTCGCGCGCTATGGCCGGGTGGATGTGCTGGTCAACAATGCCGGCATCAATGTCTTCGCCGATCCGATGGAACTGACCGACGAAGCGTGGCAGCGCTGCATGGCGGTCAATCTCGAAGGCGCCTGGCACATGATCCGCGCCGTGCTGCCCGGCATGCTGGAGGCGGGGCAGGGCTCGATCGTCAATATCGCCTCGACCCACGCCTTCGCGATCATCCCCGGCACCTTCCCCTATCCTGTGGCGAAGCATGGCCTGCTCGGCCTGACCCGTTCTCTCGCCGTCGACTATGCGCCGAAGGGCATCCGCATCAACGCCATCGCGCCGGGCTATATCGAGACGGACAAGGTCAGGGACTGGTTGGCCGAATTCCCCGATCCGGCCGCGGCCCGCAGCCGGATCGAAGGGCTGATCCCCGTCCGTCGTATCGGCACGCCGCAGCAGGTGGCGTTCGCCGCCGTCTATCTCGCGAGCGACGAATCCGCGTTCAGCACCGGCTCGGTGCTGACGATGGATGGCGGCCGGTCGGTCGTCTATCACGACTGAATCAAACGGCCGGCGATGCGCTGCATGGCCGGCCGTTGGTCGAAGGTGAGAACGGGATCGGCCGTTACAGCTTCAGCAGCGGGTCCGGGTTCGCGTCCTTGAACGGCACTTCGTCGATGCCCCAGTTGCGGTGCACGACATGGATATGGGCGTCGCGGCCGCCATTTTGGGTCAGGATCTCGAGGATCTTCGCATCGTCCTTGGTGTCCGGTGCATGCACCCAAAGCAGCAGGCCGCCATTGGCGAGCTGCTGCTGAATGGCGTCGGCATGCTTGCGGCCGAAGATGCGCGACAGCATGAAGCCGACCGATCCGGTCGCGGCGGCGCCGCCGATCGTGACCGCCAGCGTCGGGATCAGTGCCAGGCCGACCGTGCCGGCGACGAGCGCCGCACCGAGGCCCGTGACGAGGGCCGGGCCGCCAGTCAGGGCGGCAAGGCCCTCGACGCGGGAATCCGGGGTCACGTAAGCCGCGCGGGCGGCGTCGTCCTTGTCTTCGAGCGCGGTGGTGGGATTGGATGCGGAGAGCTTCTCGGACGGCGCGAGGACGCTGAGGTCCTTCTGCCGGAGGCCATATTGCATCAAGGCATCGACCGCCGCGTTCAGGGCCTTCTCGCTGTCGAAGACAGCGACGGCCTCGCGCTCCTGGTAGCCGATTTCGCCGTCGGTGGTGTCGTTGCCAGGCTGGGTCATCTTGCTTTCCTCCATTCGCGCCGGCGCTCCGTGACGCCATCAGCCGGTTGCATTGCTGCATCCTACACCAGCATCTTATAGGCACGGATCGTCACGGCGCTGCAGCAGATGCCCCAGCGCGGCGTTCTGTCCACAGTGGACTGAGGCCAAACGGCCCCGCCCGACGTCAGGATTGCTGGCCGGCTTCGGCGAGTGCCGCCTCGCGACGGCTTTCCAGCGGCGTCAGGCCGTAGTAGCGGTGCTTTTCCTCATACATGCGCGCGTCGGCGCGCTTGACCACATCCTCCAGCGACTCGCCGGGAGCACTGGTCGCCGCGCCGAGCGACAGGCTCAGCGCGCTGCCGGAATAATACTGGTTGTTGAGGTCGACGAGGCGGCGGATGTCCTCGATCGTCTTCTCCGCCCCGGCTTCGTCCGTGCCCGGCAGCAGGATGGCGAATTCGTCGCCGCCGATACGGGCTGAATGCGCCGGCGTCGTCACCAGCTTGCCCAGCACCTCGCCGGCGCGGCGCAGCAATTCGTCGCCTGCCGCGTGGCCCCACTGGTCGTTGGCGGCCTTCAGCCCGTTCAGGTCGGCGACGATGATCGAGATCGGCGTCGGGCCGTTGCGGCGCAGCCGGTTCAGCTCGTCGACGAAGAAGGAGCGGTTGTAGAGCTTGGTCAGGACATCATGCTTGCCGAGGAATTCCAGATAGGCCTCGGCCGCCTTGCGGGCTGTGATGTCGGTCAGCGCGACCTGGACCAGCGACCAGTCATGCTCGTGGCCGGGCAGGACGGAGAATTGCAGGTGCAGATGCAGTTCGCGACCGTCCAGCGCGTAATTCACCACCTCGCGCTGCTGGAACAGCTTGCCGTCCCAGAGATCGACCAGCTGTTCACGGAACGGGCGGTTCATGCCGTCGCGGAAAACGTCGCCGAGATGCATCAGCAGGGTGGGAAGGTCGGCGGCGCCGAACAGCTCCAGCGTATGGCGGTTGACGTCGATGACGCGGATTTCGCTCATGCAGCGGGTGACGAATTCCGGATGCACATCGGTGAAGACGCGGAAATCGATGATGCCCTTCAGCCGGATCTCGTCGATCAGCCGTTTGACGCTGGAGAAATCCTCGACCCAGAGCGAGACCGGCGAATGGTGGAACAGGCCGCGTGCATATTCCTCGCTCGTGGCCAGGCCGCGGCGCGCGGTCTCGCGCTCGGTCACATCCTCGATCGCGACCAGCACGCGCTCCCAACTCGTCTCGAAGCCGGGCACGAGCGTGCCCTTGAGCTGGATGTCGAGGCGCCTGCCGCCCAGCGTGTAGTTGACGGTGTGGCTGGTGAATTCGGTCTGGCCATTCCAGAGCTGCACGAGTTCGTCGATATGGGCGTGCAGCATGTCGTCGCGAAACACGCGGTCGAGATTGTCGACGAGATGACCGAGGCTGTCTGCCTCGAATAGCGACAGCGTCTTCCGGTTGACCCGGAGGACGCGCAAGCGGCTGGAACAGGTCTTCACGCGGGAAAGGTCGGCGCGCAGATAGGCGCTAAGATCGGTGACGCCGGCCTCCCGCCACTCGACGAACAGTGCCTTGAGTCCGCTGTAGTCTTCTTCCCACAGCGAAACCGGCGCGATGTCGAACATCTTGCCGTCCGTGCTCGGCTCACACTGCATTGGATCAACCCGGTTCGTTATGACGGGTCAATCCAACGCAACCCTCTGGTTGACCCAGCCCAGAGTAGCAAGCAGGGTCACCGTACGGCATATTTGGTTGCCATAGCCTAAATGTTTCGTCCGCCCGCCGTGCGACCCGGTGTCGCCCGCGGTCCGCCTAGCGCCCGGCTCGCGACAAGGTCACCGATCCGATGCCGGCCGCGAGATTGAGACCCTTCTGTCCCGAGATGGAGAGCGGCTGCAGCGAGACGGAATTGTTGCCGCCGCCGACCAGCACATTGGCGCCGAGACCGACCCCTGCGGTCGCCTCTGCGGTTGCGCCGGCATAGGTGCCGGTCAGGTCGCCATGCCGCCTGGACGGCTCCATCACGGCCCAGACGATCTGGCCGCCGGTCGTCATGCCGACATCGAGGCCAATCTTGTTGATCTTGCCCGTATAGCGTTCGGCGCCTTGTTTGGAGTTGAAGGTGCAATCGAGCTTCTTGCTCGATCCGACGATGAAACCCATGCCCGGCGCCACCTTGCACACCAGCGTGCCGGTCCGGGTCGCGGCGGAAGCAGCACCCGGCATGGCGGCGGATATGGCGATCAGCGTTGAAGCTGCAATGACAATCTTGAGGGAAGCGGACATGTCGAACCTCGTGCTAGGTGACAGGTCACGGAAAACGAGAGGCCGGGATGATTGTTCCCGTCTCTCGAACCGGTTGCGGGTCGCAATGCATCACGTCAGGGTGAGGGCGCGGCGACCGCCAAGATTGCATCGAGCGTAGCGAGAAAGACGAGATCGAATGACCAAGCTGAAAATCACCGCAGGCCCGTTCACCTTCTACGGCAAGCTCGAGGAAGAACTGGCGCCGAAGACCTGCGCCGTCTTCAAGACGCTGCTGCCCTATCGCGAGAAGATCATCCATGTTCGCTGGAGCGGCGAGGGCTGCTGGATCCCGCTGGGCGATCTCGATCTCGGCCTCGGCTTCGAGAACAACACCAGCCATCCGGCGCCCGGCGAGTTCATCCTCTATCCCGGCGGCATCAGCGAGACGGAAATCCTGCTCGCCTATGGCGGCGTCGACTTCTCCTCCAAGGTCGGCCAGCTCTCGGGCAACCACTTCCTGACGATCACGGAAGGCCGCGAGAACCTGGTAGCGCTCGGCAAGCTGACGCTCTGGAAGGGCGCGCAGGACATCGTGTTCGAACTGGCCGACTAAACCCGGCCGCGCGCCGTCTCTTCCCAACGACGGACATTCGCCCCGGTGCCTCGCGCGCCGGGGCTTTTTTGTGCGCGGGTGGCCTTGCATCCACAGCCCATGCACAAGGTTTCCAGCGCAAAACCACAGCCTGGGCGGGGACTTCTCCACAAGACCCTCACAGATTCTTCAAACGTTATCCCCTGCCTTCTGCACAGGCTTTTCCGCGCTCTTTGCACCGGCTTTGCACAGCTTGCGAACAGGCTTTTGCACCGGTTGCCCGCCACTTGTGCAAGGGCCTGGAAGCCGCTCCCGGACCGTTTCCGCCTAATCTAGAAATCCATTTGACTTAATAAATGGCTCGCCTAACGTAGAGGCATAAGGATGGGAGCGACGATGGCGCTGCGCGGTACGAACCAGGAGTTTGGGCGACCCTATAACCGGCGGATCGTGCTCGAGACGATCCGGCTGGAAGCGCCCATTGCTCGTGGCGAGATCGCCCGCAAGGTCGGCCTCACCGTCCAGACGGTTTCCACCATCATCCGCGAGCTGGAGCTGCAGGGCTTCGTCATGGGCTCGCGCGAGGCGCCGAAGGGCAGGGGCCTGCCGCGCACCAATCTGACGCTCAACCCGGAAGGCGGCTTTGCTATCGGCCTGCATGTGACGCCGATCGGCGTTTCCGCCGCCCTGGTCAACCTCGCCGGCAAGATTGTCGGCACACGTCACCATCCGATGTCCCGCGTCTCGCCGGAAGCGACCTTTCCCGTCTTCGAGGCGCTGATCGCCGAAATGAGCGCGCTCCGTCCCGATGGCCGCATGCTGGGGATCGGCGTGGCGATGCCGGGTCCGAGCGACGTCGATTCCATGAGCTTCGTCGGGCCGACCACGCTGGAGGGCTGGAAGGGCATTGCGGTAGGCGAGCGTCTCGCCGAAGCCAATGTCCTGCCGGTCTTCGCCGGCGCCGAACTGGGCGCTGTGGCGCTGGGCGAGCGTCTCTACGGCGCCGGCCGCGACTTCCGCGCGTTCTATTACATCTATTTCGGCGTCGGCCTCGGCGGCGCGGCCACCGTGCAGGACGGCACGGTGCTGCGTGGCGTCTATGGCAATGCCGGCGAGATCGGCCATCTGCCCCTTGTGCCGGGCGGCGACCCATGCCCCTGCGGCAATCGCGGCTGCCTGGAGCGCTATGTCTCGCGCGACGCGCTCGACCGTCGCCTCAAGGCGGTGGATCCGACCGCGACCATCGAGACCGCGCTCACGGAGCATCTCGACGTGGTCGATGCCTGGATCGCGGAAGCCGCGCCGGTTTTGCGTTCGGCCATCGCCACGATCGAGAACCTGTTCGATCCCGAGACGATCGTCATTGGCGGCCTCGCCTCCGACGCGCTGCTCGAGCGGCTGATCGCGGGAACCGAGCCGCTGATGCATTCCGTGGCCGAGCGCCGCGGCCGCACAACGCCGCGTCTCACGCTTTCCAGCAACGGACGGGACGCGGTCCTGCGCGGCGCGGCGGCGCTGGCGATTTCCGGTGCTCTCTCTCCCCGATTTGGCCTCCTCTTCGCCGGCGAAGAGGAGCGGACCGACCGCGATCCGATCATGACCGGCCCGGCAAAGAAAGAGGTAGCTGCATGACCACCGAAGCACCGCTCCTGCGGCTCGAGAACATCTCCAAGAGCTTCGGCGCCATCCAGGCGCTGCGCGATATCAGCTTCGAAATCGGTCGTGGCGAGGTCGTCGCGCTGCTCGGCGACAATGGCGCCGGCAAGTCGACGCTGGTGAAGATCATCTCCGGTGGCCTGGAGCCGAGCACCGGCCGCGTGATCTATGACGGCGCCGAGCGGCACTTTACCTCGCCCGCCGACGGCAAGGCGGCCGGCATCGAGACGGTCTACCAGGACCTTTCGCTCTGCACCAATGTCGACGTCGTGGCCAATTTCTTCATGGGCCGCGAGATCGTGAAGAAGTATTTCGGCATTCCGGTGCTGCAGGAAAAGGCGATGGAAGAGGTCGTCGCCCAGGCGATGGCTTCGGCCGGCACCAAGATCCCGTCGCTGCGCACCAATGTCGAGCATCTCTCCGGCGGCCAGCGTCAGGCGATCGAATTGAACCGCTTCGTCCATTGGGGCGGCAAGCTGGTCCTGCTCGACGAGCCGTTCGCGGCGCTCGGCGTCGAGCAGACGCGGCGCGGCCTCGAACTGATCCGCCGCATCGCGGACCAGGGCATCGGCGTCGTCTTCATCACGCACATCATGAGCCAGGCCTTCCAGGTTGCCGACCGCATGGTCGTCATCCGCCAGGGCATGGTCGCAGGCGATGTCCGCACGACGGAAACCTCGCCGGACCAGATCGTGCATCTCATTACCGGCGAGGCATTGGGCGGCCGCGCGCGGACTGCAGACCAGACCAACGGTCAAGCCCAGCACGCGGGATAGGGCTGGCTAACAGCTCATCCGGACTTCCAGACTGAACAAGAGCGAAGGGAACAGCAATATGAAGCGATTGATGGGTGTTCTGGCGGGAGCCGTCGTGCTCGGCGCCGCAACCTTCCTGACCCCGGCCGCCTGGGCCGCCGACAAGGGCAAGATCTATTACCTCGTGCCGACCCTGCTGGACGAATTCCAGACCGGCTCGGTGACGGCGATCACCAAGTTCATGAAGGATGTCGGCTACGAGACCGTCGCGCTCAACGCCGACAACAAGACCGACGTGCAGCAGGGCCAGATGAATGACGTCATCGCGCTGAAGCCGTCGGCGATCGTACTCGCCGCCGTCGATTTCAACGCGCTGAAGCCGCAGATCGAGGCCGCGCGCGCGGCCGGCATTCCGGTGATGGAATTCGACCGCCAGATCACCTCGACGAAAAGCGACCTGACTTCGGTCGCCGGCACCGTCGAGATCGGCCATGTCGCCGCCGGCGAGGCCGAGCGCCTGCTCAAGGAAAAGAACGGCGCGGTTAAGGGCAAGATTCTCCAGGTCCTCGGCGACCCCGGCGATCCCTATACGCTCGACATCCAGAAGGGCTTTGAAGAGAAGATGAAGGCGTTTCCGGACGTCACCATCATCTCGAAGCCGGCCATGCAGTGGGAAGCCTCGGCCGCCGGCTCGATCGTGTCGGACCAGCTTCTCGCCAATCCGGACATCGACCTGATCTTCGTCCATGCCGCGCATCTCTCGGTCGCCGCCGTCGCGTCGCTCGAAGCCGCCGGCAAGAAGCCCGGCGACGTCCTCCTGATCTCGTCGAACGGCGCGCCCGTCGGTCTCGACCTGATCCGCAAGGGCTGGCAGCAGGTTGAGGTCGAGCAGCCGCTGTTCGCCCAGGCCGCAGCGCTTGCCATGTTCGCCGACAAGGTCGTCAACAAGCAGCCGATCAAGGCCGGCACCTATGACGTGCTCGGCCTGCAGGGTGTCGTGACCGAGGAAAGCTGGGGCCCGAACATCAAGATCCCGGGTGCCGCCATCACCAAGGCCAATGTCGACGATCCGAAGTTCTGGGGCAACATGAAGACCCCGGAAGCCCCGGTTAAGTCGGTCGAGTAAGCGCCGCAGGCGTTGATACGTCGTCCCGGCCAAGGGTCGGGACGACAGCCGCCGCCGTCCCCTTTCCGGCTCGTCCGGGAATGGCCAGGCCAGGCTGTCCCTGCCGGTCCCGCACCCATCCGCCTCCCCGGATGCCGCCGACCGCGCGCCTTGATCCCGCTATCGCGCAACACCCGGAGCCGCTCCATGCTCTCGTCCAACCGCAGGGCCGCGATCGAGTTCGTCCTCGATCACCTCGTCTGGTTCATCCTCATCGCCGTGCTGGCGCTGTTCTCGCTGGCCATCCCGAACTATTTCCAGATCGGAATCTTCGCCAACATCGTCGAGCAGTCGACCTTCGTCGGCACGCTGGCGATCGGCCTGTCGCTGCTGATCATCGCCGGCTACATGGACCTTTCCATCGAATCCGTCATGGCGCTGGCCGCGATGGTGGTGGGCATCCTGTTCGCCAAGTCCGGTGTCGGCTTCGGCTTCACCTTCACGCCCGCCTGGCTTGTCGTGCCGATCTCGCTGGTGATCGCGCTGGGCGTAGGCGCGCTGGTCGGCGCCAGCAACGCCTTCTTCGTCGTCCGGCTGAAGATGAATTCCTTCATCGTCACGCTCGCCGCCTTCATCTGGGGCCGCGGCCTGGTCGTGGCGCTTTCGGGCGGCCGCTCGGCGCAGGAACTGCCGCCTGAGCTGCGTTTCCTGGCGATCGAGCGCTTCCTGCAGATCCCGCTGATGGGCTGGGTCGCGATCCTCGCCACGCTGGTCTTCGCCTTCATCCTGAACCGCACGCCGTTCGGCCGCCATCTGCTGATGATCGGCGGCAACCCGACCGCCGCCTACCGCGCCGGCATTAAGGTCGACAAGCTGACCGCGATGACCTTCGTGCTGGCCGGTTCGATCGCTGGCCTGGCCGGCTGGCTGCTCGCCATCCGCACCTCGGGCGCGACCGCCAATCTCGGCGTCGGCATGCTGTTCCAGACCTTCGCGGCGGTCGTCATCGGCGGCGTCAGCCTAAAGGGCGGCGTCGGCAGCCTGCCGGGCGTCTATGCGGGCGTGCTCCTGCTCGCCTCGATCCAGACGGCCATCAACCTGATGGGCATGCCGGCGCATTTCACGCAGCTCATCCAGGGCGGCATGGTGCTGGTGGCGGTCCTGCTCGATACCTTCAAGCTCAACATCAGAAAGAGGCTCGCCTGATGAGCAATTCCCCCCAACGGCTCATCGGCCGCTCCGCGCTGGTCGTCGGCGGCGCGCGCGGCATCGGCGGCGCGATCGCCCGGCGCTTTGCCGCCGAGGGCGCGCGCGTGGTGGTTGCCGATACCGAAGTCGAGGCTGGCACTGCCTTCGCCGCATCGCTTGGCGGGCCGGACAAGGCGCGCTTCGTCGAGACCGACATCTCGCAGAAGGCCGATGCAGAACGGGCGGTCGCCGAAGCCGTCACGCATTTCGGCGGCATCGACATCGTTGTCCAGAATGCCGGCATCTATCCCTGGACGCTGATCGAGAACATCGAGCCGGACGAATGGGACGCGGTGATGGGGGTCAATCTGCGCGGCACCTATCTGGTGGCGCGCGCCGCCCTGCCGGCGATGAAGGCCAAGGGCTATGGCCGGATGATCTTCACCTCGTCGATCACCGGTCCGCGCGTCACCAGCCCCGGCCATGGTCACTACTCGGCCTCGAAGGCCGGCATCAACGGCTTCATCAAGGCGGCGGCATTGGAGTTCGCCGGCTACGGCATCACCGTCAACGGCATCGAGCCGGGCAACATATTGACCGAAGGCATGAAGGCCGGCCGCAGCGCCGCCTTCATCAAGGGGATGGAGGATTCGATCCCGCTCGGCCGCCTCGGCACGCCGGACGACATCGCCAATGCGGCCCTGTTCCTGGCTTCCGATGAATCGTCCTACATCACCGGCACAACTATCGTCGTCGATGGCGGCCAGACCCTGCCGGAGAGCAAGGATTTCAGGCTCGCGCCGACATAGGGGAGCGGGGCCGACTCCGTTATCTGCCCTTCGCTTCTCGCTGAAGAGTACATCGCGAAACTCCGTCCTCAACATGCTGAGGAGGCCCGTAGGGCCGTCTCGAAGCACGCAAAGTAGCAAGCATGAAGCTTCGGCCCTCAGGCAGTGCGTCCTTCGAGACGGCTTGCTCGCACAAGCCTCCTCAGGATGTTGAGGTCGAGACCTGCAGACCGGTCGGGTTCTTGCTCCCCCGATAAAACAACACCATGCCATCCGCCTTGCGGAAGAGGGCATGGTGCGGTCTAGCTAGAGCGCCGAAAGCAGCGCCGTCGTCAGTTCGATCTCGTCGGCGTTCACGCCATGCGCGGAGCCGCGATAGATGCGCGTCGTCACGCTGGCGCCGGCCTTTTCGAACCGCGCCGCCGTCTCCTGCACCCGCGACAGCGGGATGTGGCCGTCGAGTTCGGCGCAGCCGAGCAGCACCGGCGTCCCGGCCAGATCATCGGCGCCGTCCCAGAGCTCGCCCGACGTGCCGATCAACCCGCCGCTGAGGCCGACCGCGCCGCCATAGCGGCCCGGCTTGCGCGCCACCGCTTCGAGCGCCAAGCAGGCGCCCTGCGAGAAGCCGAGCAGCACGATCCGCTCGCGGGCGATGCCGGCGGCGGCGATGTCATCGACCAGGGCGTGCACGGCGCCAAGCGCCGAATCGAGCCAGGGCTGGTTGAGCGCCTTCGGCTCTATGAAGCGCTGCGGATACCAGACCGATCCGGCCGCCTGCGGCGCGAAATAGGCGATGTCGTCCTGGCCGAGATGCTCGGAAAGCCCGATGATGTCATCGGCGCTGGCACCCCTGCCATGGATGGTGATGACCGCGCCGCGCGCGGCCTCGATCGGTGCGCCGGCTGTCAGGATGCGCTGGCCCGAATGCGGGCCGGAGCCCCTGGTCCTGTCGATGGTCATGGTGGTCCCGTCCCCTTTCCCGTTTGGCCGGACCGCGGTCTGCCCGCGATCCGGCCTTCCTTTCGTTCCGAAGCGCCTAGAGCGGCTTCAGATTGTCTTCGATCGACTGGCGACGTCCTTCCAGGAAGGGCGGCAGCGACAGGTGCTCGCCGAGCGTCTCCAAAGGTTCATCGGCGGTGAAGCCGGGAACGTCGGTGGCGATCTCGAACAGGACGCCGTTCGGCTCACGGAAATAGAGCGAGCGGAAGTAGTAGCGCTCGACCTCGCCACTGGAGCCGATGCGGAAATCGCGCACCCGCTCGGCCCAGAGCCGCAAACTGTCGGTGTCGGGCGTGCGGAAGGCCACATGGTGGACGCCGCCGGCGCCTTCACGCGCCGTCGGCGCATCGGGCTCGACCAGAACGTGCAGCTCGGTCTCCGGTCCGCCTTCGGCCATCTGGTACACATGCACCTGGTTGGTCGAGACGGCGCTCTGCGGATAGTCGCGCACCTTCTTCATGTGCATGACGCGGGTCAGCACCTGTTCGGTCGGGGCGAGATCCCGCACGCTGATCGAGATCGGGCCGAGGCCCAGGATCTGATGCTCGGCCGGAACCGGGCTGCGTTCCCAGGGATGTCCCTGCGTCTTGGAGCCATTGTCGACCAGCGACAGGCGCTGCCCTTCCGGATCCTCGAAGTTCAGGCCCTGGCGACCGCCGAGATCGGTGACGTCGCCGGCCTTGACGCCCTGGGCGCGCAGATGATCGCGCCACCAGCCGAGGCTGTCGCCATCGACGCGGAAGCCGGTGCGGACGATCGAATGCGTGCCACGGCGCGCGGGACCGACCGGCCAGTCGAAGAAGGTGATGTCGGAACCGGGCGTCGCGGCGCCGTCACCATAGAAGAGGTGGTAGGCGCTGGTATCATCCTGGTTGACAGTCTTCTTGACCAGGCGCAGGCCGAGCACCTTCGTGTAAAAGGCAAGATTGCCCGGCGCGTCCGCTGTAATCGCGGTGAGATGATGGAAGCCGCTGAGCTTCAGATCCATGATGAGGTCTCCCAAAGAGTTCGTTGGCAGGAAAATGGCCTTTCTGGCTCGAAACTCAACCGGCATGTCAGAATAAGGTTGTCTCCGTAGAATGGACAATCGCCATCCGATGCACGGGTGCGGGGAGGGTGGCTCCGAAGGGTAAGCATCCGCCTGACGCAAAGAGACGTTCAGTCCCGGAAGGTGGCGCAAAGAAGTTCTGGACGGCGCTCGCGCCAGGACGCATTTTGCGTGCAAGAAGCATCGCGTCTCGGTAAGAGGGCATCATATCTGAGATGCGGAGCGCGCGGGCTTCGATCGAAGGCAGGCCAGTCGAGACGGATGAAGGACGGGGAGAAGCGCGCCATCGGCGCGACCGTCGTCAGCCGGAAAACAAAGATACCATTGGGAGGATACGACATGATGAAGCTCATCCGGCAGCTTCTGGCGACGACGATCGCCGTAGGCGCCCTGGCAACCGCCGCGCATGCGGCAGGCCCCGAAATCGTCGCGGGACCGAGCGCCGACGCCAAGTGCTTCAAGCCTTGGACGCCCGAGACCAAGTTCTTCAAATTCCCGAAGAAGGAAGGCCCGTATCGCATCGCGCTGGCCAACGGCTTCATCGGTAATACCTGGCGCATCCAGATGATCCAGACCGCCAAGGCCTATGCCGAGCAGCCGGACGTCAAGGCCAAGCTCAAGGAATTCAAGGTCGTCTCGACCGGTGACGACGTCGCCGCGCAGATCGCCGCCGTCGATAACTTCATCAATTCCGGCTATGACGCGATCGTCGTCAACGCGCAGAACCCGACTTCCTTCAAGCCGGTGATCAAGCGCGCCAAGGCGGCCGGTGTCGTGCTCGTCGCCTTCGACAACACGCTCGACACCGACGAGGCGATCAACGTCAACGTCAACCAGAAGGGCCTCGGTGAACTCTGGGGCCAGTGGCTGGTCGATCACCTGCCGAATGGCGGCAAGGTGCTCGAAGTGCGCGGCGTGACCGGCACCTCGGTCGACCGCGACCGTCATGAAGGCGTGCAGGAAGTGCTCGGCAAGTCGGGCAAGAAGTTCGAGACGGTCGAAGTCATCGGCCGCTGGGACGATGGCACCGCGCAGAAAGTTACCGCCGACGCCGTTGCCGTGCACAAGAAGTTCGATGGCGTCACCGTTCAGGGCGGCTCGACCGGTACGGTTCGCGCGCTGATGGATGCGGGCCATGCCTTCGTGCCGGTCGGCGGCGAGACGGAGAACGGCTTCCGCAAGCTCTGCTCCGAGCATTCGGCCGATGGCCTGAAGTGCACCTCGGCCGGCAGCGGCCCGGCGCAGGTTGCCGTCGCCATCAAGACCGCCATCGCGGCGCTCGAAGGCGATGTCGTGCCGCAGTCGATCGCCCTGCCGCTCGCCATCGACCACGACCCGGACTTCAAGGACGGCGTGAATTTCTACTCGAAGGAATCCGACAACTTCTTCGTCGGCAACGCCTTCCCGGATTGCGGCATCAACTTCACCGCCCAGGAAATCATGGGTCAGACCCAAGAGAACAAGTAAGATCTTCCGAGAGATCGACCGGCGGGCCCTCGAGGCCCGCCGGCTTCTTCTGTCCTCCAGTTCTGCGGGTCCATCCTTGTCCGACCGGAAGCCCTATCTCGAGCTCAAGCGGATCTCGAAGCGCTATGGCGGCGTCGCCGCGCTGACCGAGGTCGATTTTTCCGTCTATCCCGGCGAGATCCAGGCGGTGCTGGGCGAGAACGGCGCGGGCAAGTCGACGCTGATCAAGATCGCCTCCGGCGTCACCGATCCGACCGAGGGCGAAGTCTTCATCGAAGGACGGCCGGTCCGGTTCAAATCGCCGACCGAGGCGATGCGCGCCGGCGTGGTCTGCGTGTTCCAGGAATTGTCGCTGCTGCCGGAGATGACGGTCGCCGACAACCTCTCCATCGTCGATCCGCCGAAATGGCTCGGCCTGATCGACGCCAAGGGCCAGCGCGAGCGCGCCAGGGCGCTCTTGAAGCGCGTCGGCTGCGAAGACGTGCATCCGCTCGAGCTGGTGCGCGACCTGCCGCTGTCGCGCCGCCAGATGGTGGAAATCGCCAAGGCGCTCGGCCGCGATCCGCGCATCCTGATCCTCGACGAGGCCACCTCGGCATTGACCGCCGACGATGTCGAGCGGGTCTATGGCATCATTCGCGAGCTGAAGAAGTCCGGCGTCGGCATTCTCTACGTGTCGCACCGCATGCGCGAGATCGAGGCGCTGGCCGATACGGCGACCGTCTTCCGCAATGGCCGCAAGATCGAAACCTTCACCAAGGGCGCGCGCTCCGTCGACGCCATCATCGAGATGATGATCGGCCGCGAGGTGACGCACCAATATCCGCCGAAGCCGGAGCCCTCGACCGACAAACCGGTGGCGCTGGCCGCCGCCAACCTCGCTTGGGGTCGCGAGATCCAGGATGTCTCGTTCAATCTCCGCAAGGGCGAGATCGTCGGCCTGGGCGGCCTCGACGGCCAGGGCCAGCGCGAATTGCTGCTCGCTCTCTTCGGCGTGCTGAAGGGCGTTTCGGGCACCGTCGCCGTCGACGGCAAGCCGATCTCGCTAGATGGCCCGCGCCAGGCGATGCATGCGCCGCTGCCGATGGCGCTGATTCCCGAGGATCGCAAGACCGAAGGCCTGATGCTGCCGATGAGCGTGCGGGACAATATGACCCTCGCCGCCCTGCCGCAGTTGCTCGGTCGCTTCGGCATCGATGCCGACAAGGAGAACGCCGCCGTCAAGGTGATGGTCGACCGGCTCCGGGTGAAGACGCCGGACCTCGAGGCGCCCGTCTCGGCGCTCTCCGGCGGCAACCAGCAGAAGGTCGTTCTGGCGAAGTGGCTGATGACGGCGCCGGGCATCATCCTGCTCAACGATCCCACGCGCGGCATCGATGTCGGCACCAAGCAGGAAATCTACCGCCTGATGCGGGAGCTTGCGAACCAGGGGGCAGCGATCCTGTTCTATTCGACCGATTATGCCGAGCTGATCGGCTGCTGCGACCGCGTGCTCGTCGTCTATGACGGTCGCATCCGGCGCGAACTGGCCGGCGAGGCGCTCAACGAGCGCAACCTGCTGCAGAGCGCCCTCAATATCGACTCGTCGGAGCAGGCAGCATGAGCAACTGGCGCTACTGGTTCGCCCACAATGCCGGCGTGCTGACGGCGGTCGTCCTGTTCGCGGCGATGTTCACGCTCTACATCTCCAATCACAGCGCCGGCCTGACGCCGGCCGTCGCCACCACGGCGGCCAACAAGGCGGTGCTGCTGGCGCTGGTTGCCATGGCGCAGACGCTGCCGGTGCTGACGCGCGGCCTCGACCTCTCGGTCGGCATGGTGTTCGTGATGGCGAACTGCATCGCCTCGGTCATCGTCGTCGGCACGGTCGGCGAAGGTCTGCTCGGCATCGTCGCCGTGCTACTGATCGGCGCGCTGGCCGGCTTCATCAATGGCGCCATCGTCGTCTGGGGACGGCTGCAGCCGATCATCACGACGCTCGCGACCGGCGCGGTCTATTACGGCATCTCGCTGTTCGTCCGTCCCGGTCCGGGCGGTGATGTCCAGTCCGATATCGCGGATCTCCTCACCGGCCAGGTCTTCGGGGTGGTTCCGGCGGCGCTGGTCGTGCTCGCAATCGTCGTACTGGTGGTTTGGATCCCCTATCGCCGCTCGGTGCTCGGCCGCGCTGCCTATGCCGTCGGCTCGAACGAGCAGGCCGCCTACATGTCGGGCGTGCCGGTGCAGAAGGCGAAGCTGCTGGCCTATACGCTGGCCGGTGTCCTGGCGTCGATCGCCGGGCTGATGCTGACCTTCAACACCTATTCGGGCGAAGCCTCGGCGCCGATCGCCGGCACCTACACGCTGAACTCGATCGCCGCCGTCGTCATCGGCGGCACCTCGCTGTTCGGCGGCTGGGGCTCGGCCATCGGCTCGATCTTCGGCGCCTTCGTGCTGCGCACGATCGAGGACCTGCTGTTCGTCTTCGACCTGCCGCCGCTCTGGCAGCCTCTGTTCCAGGGCGTCGTGCTGCTCTTCGCCGTCAGCCTCGGCGCCTTCCGCATCCTGCGCGTCCGCAACCGACTGGAGCTGTTCTCGTGACCGGCGTCGACACGGGGGCCGTGAGAGGTCCGACCTTGGCCGCGCGGCTTGGCATCGATCGTTCGGTGACGATCGCTTTCGGCTGCATCCTGCTGATCCTTTGCGGCGGCGCGCTCTATTCGCGTGAATTCCTGTCGCCGGAATATCTGCTGCAGCAATTGCAGGTCGGCGCCTTCCTGGGCATCGTCGCCTCCGGCGCGATGATGGTGATCCTGCTCGGCCATATCGACCTGTCGATCCCCTGGGTGGTGACGCTCGGCGCGATGATGGCGACCGCCATGGTCGGCTGGGGCGGCCCCGCCGGCGTCTGGCTCTGCATTCCGTTCGGCGTGTTCTGCGGAGCCGTCGTGGGCGTGCTGAATGGCCTCGGCGTCGCCTATCTCCGCCTACCGTCGATGATCTTCACCCTCGGCATGAACGCCGTGGTGCAGGGCCTGATGGTGCTGCATACGGGCGGCTTTGCGCCGCTCGACCAGGCGACGGAGGCGATGCATTTCATCGCCGTGCAGCGCAGCCTTTTCGGCATCCCGAATGCGCTGTTCGTCTGGGCGCTGGTCGGCGCCTTCGTCATCTATTTGCTGAAGCGCACGGCCTTCGGCCGCGCCGTCTATGCCGTGGGCAACCGCGAATCCGCCGCCTATCTCTCCGGCGTCAACACCAACCGCGTGCTGATCGGCTGCTTCGCCTTCTCCGGCGCTATGGCGGCCTTTGCCGGCGTGCTGCTCGCCGGCTATTCCAACAAGGCCTACCAGAACATGGGCGACGCCTACCTGCTGCCGGCGATCGCCGCGGTGGTGCTGGGCGGCACCAACATCCTGGGCGGCAAGGGCAATTATCTCGGCACCATCGCCGGCGTCATCCTGATCACCCTGCTGCAGTCGATCCTGTCGGTGATGCAGATGCCCGAGGCCGGGCGGCAGGTGATCTATGGTTGCGTCATCATCGCGATGCTGCTGATCTACGGACGAGGTGCCAAGGCCCGGAGCTGATCCACGGGCCAGCCGGCGCTGCCCGAAAGAAGCCGCGTTCCGGGCGTCGAATCCGAAATGCCGCCCGGGAGGCGGCATGAAAAGGAGCGCCTTGATGGTTTCGACGAAGTTCCTCTGGGGCGCGGCCAGCGCCGCCTATCAGGTTGAAGGCGCATGGCAGGCCGACGGCAAGGGCCTGTCGAACTGGGATCTCTACACCAACGTCTACCGCGCGACCGAGACCGTGACCGGCAAGCACGAGACCGGCAACGTCGCGATCAACGCCTATGACCGGGCGCAATATCTCCAGGACATCGCGCTGATGCGCGAACTCGGCATCAATTGCTACCGCTTCTCGCTCTCCTGGGCGCGGATCCTTCCCGATGGCGTCGGGCGGGTCAACGAGGCGGGCATCGCGCATTACCAGCAATTCGTCGTCGACCTGCTGGAAGCCGGCATCGAGCCGATCGTCACCCTCTATCACTGGGACCTGCCCCGGGCGCTGGACGATCGCGGCGGCTGGCAAAATCGGGAATCAGTCGGCTGGTTCCGCAATTATGCCAGCGTGGTCCGCGAGGCACTCGGCGCCAAGGTGTCGAAGTTCATCACCTTCAACGAGCCGTTCATCGATCTCTTCCTGATCGAGCCGATGATCGAGAACATCAAGTCCGGCGTCGGCAGCCCCTTCGCCATCACCGATGCGCAATATGGCCACCAGGCGATGGCGCTGCATCACTGGCTGGTCGCCAGCGCCGAGACGATCGGCGATTTTCGCGCCGCCGGCTATCGCGGCGAGATCGGCGTGGCGCTGCCGCTGATGCCCACCATCCCGGAAAATCCCGGCAAGTCCGAGGACATCAAGGCCGCGGCTTTGGCCGATGCCGTCATCAATCGCTGGTGTCTGGACGCCCTGTTCAAGGGGCGCTATCCGATCGAGGTGATGACGCTGTTCCGCCAGCTCAGCCCCGAATTCGCGCCATTCGAGGCCGATTTCGCCATTCTCGCCGCCAACAAGCCCGATTTCCTCGGCGTCAATTTCTATGCGCCGGCTTTTGTGCGCCAGGCGGATTCCGCGCCGCTCGGCTATGACTGGATGAACACCAATCCGGACCCGGAGCCCGCCGCCTTCAACGGTCCGGTGCGGCCGGACTACCTGCGCCGGCTGCTCGAGCGCATCCGCGACGAATACGACAATCCCGCGATCTACATCACCGAGAACGGCGCTGGCTTCGGCCCCTCCGACGAGGTGATGGACGGCGACACGGTGCACGACCCGCGCCGCGCCAACTATATCCGCCGCCACATCGAGGCCGCGCTGAAAGCGAAGGAAAACGGCGTCGATCTGCGCGGCTACATGGTCTGGAGCCTGTTCGACAATTTCGAGTGGCTGCACGGCTATGGCCGCCGCTTCGGCCTCGTGCATGTCGATTTCGACACCCAGAAGCGGACGCCGAAACGCAGCTTCGACACCTATCGCGACATTGTCGCGAATGGCGGCGTGACGGTACCGGGGTAGGCGAAGACCTTCACCCCAGCCCTCTACCGCTGGCGGGAGAGGGGCCCCATCGGTGCTCATGGAAGTCCCGCGTCGATGAGGTCCGCAGGCCGAAACCCTCGCCCGCTCGCGGGAGAGGGCAGGGTGAGGGGCTTCCCTTGAAACCTAAGGCGTCGGCTCCGGATAGACAAAGCTCTCCGCCCGGTCGCGCTCATAGACCGGCTCGCCGGCTATGTAGGTGGCGCGGATGGCGCGGTCGTCGCCCAGCGTCATCAGCACGAACAGCGTCTCGGCGAGGTCGCGGGCATGCGACAGGCGGAATTCCAGCAGCGGCGTCGCCTTCAAGTCGAGCACGACGAAATCCGCCTCGTAGCCGGGAGCGAGCGAGCCTATCCGGTCGTCCAGCCGCAGCGCTTCCGCGCCGCCGCGCGTCGCGAGATAGAAGCCCTGCTCGGCCGTCAGCGCATGACCGCCGAGCTTCGCCACCTTGTAGGCCTCGCCCAGCGTCTGCAACTGCGAGAAACTGGTGCCGGCGCCGATATCCGTGCCCAAGCCCACCCGGACCGGGCGCTCGACTTTCTTGGCGTCGAACA
The DNA here is from genome assembly GCF_044452255.1 of Kaistia sp. UC242_56. Taxonomy (NCBI): domain Bacteria; kingdom Pseudomonadati; phylum Pseudomonadota; class Alphaproteobacteria; order Hyphomicrobiales; family Kaistiaceae; genus Kaistia; species Kaistia sp. UC242_56. The sequence goes on along the minus strand of NZ_JBIOAN010000001.1, from coordinate 220,810 downwards.
TCCGGAACAGCCCGCTGCCGAGGAACAGGTTGGAGGTCGGGCAGTGCGCCAGCGCCGAGCCGGTGCGGTGGCAGCAGGCGAAGTCTTCTTCCTCCATATGCACGGCGTGGCCGAAGATGGCGCGCGGGCCCGTCAGGCCGGCATGGTCATAGACGTCGAGATAGCTGGAGCGCTCGGGGAAGAGTTGCCGGACCCATTCGATCTCGCCCTGGTTTTCGGAGAGATGCGTCTGGACATAGGTGCCGGGATGCTCGCGCCAGAGGCGGCCGGCGGCTTCGAGTTGCGCCTCGGTCGAGGACGGCGCGAAGCGCGGCGTGATGCAGTAGAGCTGGCGGCCCCGGCCGTGCCATTTCTCGATCAGGGCTTTCGATTGCGCGTAGCCGCTCTCGGCCGTATCGAGCAGGGCTTCCGGCGCATTGCGGTCCATCATCACCTTGCCGGCGATCATGCGCGTGTTGAAGCGCACCGATTCCTCGAACAGCGCGTCGACGGATTGTGGGTGGACGGTGCAATAGACCGAAGCGGTCGTCGTGCCGGCCCGTAGCAGCTCGCGCAGGAAGCGCTTCGCCACGTCGCGCGCGTGGGCGGCATCCGCAAAATCCTGCTCGGCGACGAAGGTATATTTGTCGAGCCATTCGAGCAGCCCGGCCCCGAAGGCGCCGATCATCTGCATCTGCGGGTAGTGCACATGCGCGTCGATGAAGCCGGGGCAGATCAGAGCGTCCGGGTAATGTGTGAGGGCGACATCCCCGGGGAGGACGGCGAGCCCCGATTCGGCATCGTCGATGCGCAGGAACTTGCCGTCCTCGATGAGGATCAGCGCATCCGGCCAGTATTGCAGCGCCTCGCCGGGGGCGAGATGGAACGGGTCGCCCCGAAACGTCATGGCGGGGGCGCGGATTGCCCGCTGCGTCATGGGAAGATCCTTTCGGGACGATCGATCGAGAAGCCTCGGCGCGGTCCTGGAGACGCGCCGGTGAACCCGGTCACGATCCGATACCCGGGCTGGAAATGCCAGAGGCAACGAGCGACGAGCCTCCGGCATGATGAAGACAATCCTGCCGGCGAGGCTTGCGGCGCGGGGCCGTTCGCATCCGTCGCAGGCCCCTTTGTGGACACAGGTCCCCGCAGCCGATAAAAGGCGCTGTCAACAACAGGACGGAGCAGAGGTCCGCGCGCGCCTATCTGGCGCCGGATCGCGTGCACATGACCCAGCCCGAAGCGAAAGTGCTTCCCAAGTCCCCACTGCCTTCCGAAGACGGAAAGCTGAATTTGCGGCGTTGGGGCGATTTCTACCGCGCGATCATCAACAACGACGAGGGAACGGTCGGTGTTGTCGTGCGCATTCTGCGCGCCAACTTCCGCGATCACCGGAAGGGGTACATGATCTCCTTCCTGTTCCTCTTCATCGTCGCGGCCATGACCTCGCTTTCCGCCTGGATCATGCGCGACGTCGTCAACCAGATCTTCGTCGCGCAGAGCGTCGAGATGCTGTGGATCCTGTCGTTCGGCGTCATGGCGATCTTCATCGTCAAGGGCTTCGCGACCTATGGCCAGGTGGTGGTGCAGAGCCGGATCGGCAATCGAATCGTCGCCGAGAACCAGAAGCGCTTCTACGATCGCTGCCTGCGTTTCGGCCTCGATTTCTACAATGATCGCGCGTCCAGCGAACTGATCATGTCGATCTCGGGCGGTTCGAACGCCATTCGCTCGATCCTCGACACCATCGTCCTCAGCCTCGGCCGCGATCTGGTGACGCTGCTCGGCCTGATCTTCGTGATGGTCTACCAGGCGCCGCTGATGTCGATCATCGCGCTGCTGGTGGCCCCCATCGCGATCATCAGCGTTTCCAAGCTGGTGAAGCGCATCCGCGCTATCGCCAAGCAGGAGTTCGCCTCCAGCACGCAGATCATCTCGATCATCCAGGAAACCGTTCAGGGCGCCAAGATCGTCAAGGCGTTCGGCCTCAGCGACCACATGCGCACGCGCATGGTGACCGCCGTTTCCTCCGTCGAGCAGCGCGCCAACAAGGTGTCGCAGCTGCAGGCGCGCACCAGCCCGCTGATGGAATCGCTCGGCGGCATCTCGATTGGCCTGGTCATCCTCTATGCCGGTTGGGCGACCATCTCGGCCGGCAAGACGCCGGGCGAGTTCATGTCCTTCATCACCGCCCTGCTGCTGGCCTATGAACCGGCCAAGCGCCTGGCGCGCCTCAATGTCGGCATCGCGGAAAGCCTGGCGCCGGTTCGTGCGCTGTTCAACATCCTCGACCATCCGCCGAGCGTGACCGAGACCGACGACCACCCGCCGCTGCAACTCACCCGCGGCAAGATCGAGCTGATCGATGTCGGCTTCGGCTACCGCCCGGTCGATAAGGTGCTGTCGGGCATCAATCTTTCGGTCGATCACGGCCAGCGCCTGGCGTTGGTCGGCCCGTCCGGCGGCGGCAAATCGACTATCCTGTCGCTGGTGCAGCGCTTCTACGACGTGCAGGAAGGCTCCGTCCGGGTCGACGACCAGGATATCCGCACCGTCTCGGTCGGCTCGCTGCGGCACCACATCGCCTTCGTCAGCCAGGATGTGTTCCTGTTCTCCGGCACCGTGCGCGACAACATCCGCATCGGCCGCCTCGACGCGACCGACGAGGAGGTCGAGGCCGCGGCGGTGGATGCGTTTGCCGATGGCTTCATCCGCAATCTGCCCAAGGGCTATGACAGCCATGTCGGCGAGAACGGCGTGCAGCTTTCCGGTGGCCAGCGCCAGCGCCTGGCGATCGCCCGCGCCATCCTGAAGAACGCGCCGATCCTGCTGCTGGACGAGGCGACCTCGGCGCTGGATTCCGAATCCGAGCGCATGATCCAGATCGCCCTGGACAAGCTGGTCGAAGGCCGCACGACGATCGTCATCGCCCACCGCCTGGCGACGATCCTGAGCGCGGACAAGATCGCCGTGATCGAGCGCGGCCGTGTCGTGGAAATCGGCACGCATCCCGAACTCGTCCGCATGGGCGGCGTCTACGAGAAGCTCTATCGCTACCAGTTCGACGAGGGCAGGGCCGAGATGGCGATCGCCTGACCGGGTCGGGCTGCCTTCTCCTCTCCTGACGGAGAAGTCAGAGCGAAGTTCGGGGTAAGGGTCTAGGGAACAATCCGGTAACGTCATAGACACTCAACCGGAGGCCTTGTGGCCTGGACCTCGGATCAGGCCCGGGGCAGGCTCTTGTTCAGCGCGATCTCATCCGACACCATCCTCAACATGCTGAGGAGGCCCGGAGGGCCGTCTCGAAGCACGCAGAGCGACTGTGGCGTGAAGGCTTGCCCCTCAGACTGTGCGTCCTTCGAGACGGCTTGCTCCGCAAGCCTCCTCAGGATGTTGAAATCGAGACGGGCAAGACACAGGTTGGCGGCCGTGCGGAGCGCTCCTCAGGGGGGCAAAGCCCGGGTCCGCCGCGAGACAGCCCGCAAACCGAAGCCCGACCCTCCCCGAAGGGAGGGCCGGTTATTCATGCCTCAGAGCAGGCCGCGGCCGGCGAGGTTGCGCATCAGCGCCGCCGTGCCGAAGGTCCAGGGCTCGGCATCGGGGCAGAGGACGACGCGGTTCGACAGGCTGCCCAGCTTCGGCGCGCTGATCGTGACGATGTCGCCGACCTTGTGCGTGAAGCCCTGGCCCGGGCCGTCGCGGTCCTGAACCGGCGCGAACATCGTGCCGAGATAGAGCACGAAGCCATCCGGATACTGGTGGTTCCGGCCAATGGTCTGCTTGACCAGGTCCTCCGGGTCACGGCTGATCTTCGACATGGCGCTGCCGCCATCCATGCGGAAACCGTCGGTCTCGCCGTCGACCGTCAGACGGACTTCCGTCGCCCGCACGTCGTCGAGCGAGAAGCCGCCATCGAACAGGCGGATCATCGGGCCGATCGAGGCGCTGGCATTGTTGTCCTTGGCCTTCGACAGCAGCAGGGCCGAGCGGCCCTCGACATCGCGCAGGTTGACGTCGTTGCCGAGCGTCGCGCCGACGATCTTGCCGGTCGAGGAGACGACCAGCACGACTTCCGGCTCGGGATTGTTCCAGGTCGAAATCGGATGGATGCCGATCTCGGCCAGGTGGCCGACGGCCGACATGGGCTGCGCCTTGGAGAAGATCTCCGCGTCCGGGCCGATGCCGACTTCGAGATATTGCGACCACATGCCCTTCTCGATCAGCAGCTTCTTCAGCGCTGCCGCCTGCTCGGAACCGGGGCGCAACGCCGCCAGGTCGTCGCCGATGGTCGAGAGGATCTCGGAACGGATCGCGGTGGCGCGCTCGGGCAGGCCGCGCGCCTGCTCCTCGATCACGCGCTCCAGCATCGAGACGACGAAGGTGACGCCGGCGGCCTTGACGGCCTGCAGGTCGATCGGCGCGATCAGATAGGGCTTGGACGGGTCGCGATTGGCGAGCGGCGTGTTGGCGAGGATCTCCTCGAAGCTGCCGACGAACTCGCCATCGGCGGTCGCGGCGACGCGGGCCGGATCCTGATCTTCGCAAAGGTCACGCATGGTGACGACCGACGCGGTGATGTCGATCAACTGGCCATCGCGCAGCGCCACGACCGACGGGCCGTCGACATCGGGGCGGAAGACGCGGCCAACCAGCGTGGCGGCCTCGGCATCCTCGGGCAGCGCGAAAGGGGCAGCAGTGTCGAGCGGCATAGACAATCTCCAGGACGTTCAGCGATGAAGCCGATCTTGAGGAATGAAAGAGCGGGCCACCGTTATACCGCGCGAGGATGGTTAGGCCATATGGCTGGTCGGTTTTAGAGCGCTCGCTGCCCCGGATTTGCGCATGCGCGGGCCGGGCTTCTGTGCAATTTTCCCGGCCGACCCCGCCCTAGAAGGACTTTTGACCATGGAAATCGACATCCCCGAGGTGAAGGCCGAGCTGCAAGCCGCCTTCGCCCGCTACGAAACAGCGTTGGTGACCAACGATGTCGAGGTGCTGGACGGGCTGTTCCACGCCGCGCCGACGACGATCCGGTATGGCGGCGGCGAAAATCTCTATGGCTTTGCCGAGATCCAGGCGTTTCGGGCCGGCCGTTCGCCGGCAGGTCTCGCCCGCGCCCTCGAGCGCACGGTGGTGACGACCTATGGCCGCGATTTCGGCACGGCCTCGACACTGTTCCGGCGCGACAATGCGCCCGGCAAGGTCGGGCGGCAGATGCAGACCTGGATCCGTACGCCGGCCGGCTGGCGCGTGGTCGCCGCCCATGTCAGCGTCATCGCCGATCCGGACGCGGTGTCCTAAAGACAGCCGACATAGTCGCGGGCGGCGCGGGCGCGGGTCTCGATGTTGCGCGCGCGGCTGTTCAGGTAGCGCGTCGGCTTGGCCGGATTGCGGGTGATCGGGTTGGGCAGCGCCGCGGTCAGCAGCGCCGCCTGGCGCGGCGTCAGCTTGGAGGCCGGCTTGTTGAAATAGAACTGCGATGCCGCCTCGGCGCCGAACAGGCCCGGCCCCCATTCCGCGATGTTCAGGTAGATCTCCATCACCCGCCGCTTCGACAGGATGAAATCGGCGTAATAGGCGAGCGGAATCTCCAGCCCCTTGCGGATGTAGGAGCGCGACGACCACAGGAACAGGTTCTTCACCGTCTGCATCGCGATCGTGCTGGCGCCTCGCGAAGGTCCGCCCTCGCGGTCGAGCACCGCGTTGAGCGCGCCCCAGTCGACGCCCCAATGCGAGCAGAACTGGCCGTCTTCGGACATGATCACCGAGTTGACGAGGTTCGGGGAGATCTCGTCGAAGGGCACCCAGTCCCGTTTCATCCCCTGTCCCGTGAGGCCCGACCACAGCATCAGCGTCGAGACCGGCGGCACGACGGAATAGATCGGCGTCAGGATCAGGGGCAGGGCAACGAGGAGGGCAAACACTTTGGCGATACCTGTGACGAGGCCCTTGCGGCCTGCAAACGGTCGGGAGAGGGCGGCCGGCAGTTGGAAGGTCATGCGGGATCCAGTGCGGCTCGATCGCGGACGGGCTCGATGGCGAACTGGCGCAGGAAGCCGGCGAGCAGGCGGAAATCGGCCTCGCGGCTTGATCCGTTGCGCCAGACGAGGCCGAGCGAGCGCCGCGCCGCCTTGCCGTCGAGTTCGGAAAGCTTGATGTCGGTTCCCGACAGGATGCCCGCCTCGACGGCGATCCGCGGCAGGAAGGTGATGCCGAGCTGGTTATCCACCATATGGACGAGGGTAGTCAGGCTGGAGGCCCGGATCTCCTCGTTCTGCCGGTCGGCGAGGCCAGGCGCCACGGCGCGGATATGATCGCGCAGGCAGTGGCCGTCCTCCAGCAGCAGCAGCGTCTCCTCCGCCAGTTCCTCGCGCTGCACGCTCTTGCGGCCGGCGAGCCGGTGGCCGGCATCGACGGCGAGCAGCAGGCTGTCCTCGGCGATGATTTCCGTCGCCAGCCCCTCGGTCTGGACCGGAAAGGCGATCAGGCAGATGTCGAGCCGGCCGCCCCGCAAATCATCCAGCAGCGTCCGTGTCAGGTCCTCGCGCAGATGGAGGCGCAGATCGGGATAGGCGCGGCGCAGCTCGGGGAGGGCGCGCGGCAGGAAATAGGGCGCGATCGACGGGATGACGCCCAGGCGGATTCGGCCGGAAAGCGGCGCCTGGCTCGAGCGCGCCGCGTCGACCATCTCGCGCGCGTCGACCAGCAGCGCCTTCATGCGCCGCACCGCCTCCTCGCCCGCCGCCGTCAGCGCCATCGTCCGGTTAGAGCGGTCGATCAGCGACACGCCGACCGTTTCCTCCAGCTGGCGGATGGCGTCCGAAAGCGTGGATTGCGTGACATGGCAGGCGTTCGCTGCCCGGCTGAACGAACCGGTCTCGGCGAGGGCGACGAAATACTGCATCTGGCGGAGCGTCGGCAAAAGCATGGCGCCTGCTATAGCCGCAGGTTGTGGAAGCGGCAATCGGGATTTCCGATGCCAAACTCCGGTTATTACGATTTGACCGAACCGCTCCCGCGTGAGATCCATTCGCACATGCAGCAGCGACTCTCCGGGGTTAGCTGCACTGCGGAAATTCACAACACGATCCCCATCGTGACAGGAGAGAAAAATGCTCGGCATTGGCGACAAGCTGCCCGAATTTTCCGTGACCGGCGTGAAGCCCGGCTTCAACAGCCACGAAGAAAATGGCGAGAGCGCCTTCGAGACGCTGACCGAGAAAAGCTTCCCCGGCAAGTGGAAGGTGATCTTCTTCTACCCGAAGGACTTCACCTTCGTCTGCCCGACCGAGATCGCCGAATTTGCCCGCCTGTCGGGTGATTTCGAGGATCGCGACGCCGTCGTGCTCGGCGGCTCCACCGACAACGAGTTCGTCAAGCTTGCCTGGCGCCGCGACCACAAGGATCTGGACAAGCTGCCGATCTGGAACTTCGCCGACACCAATGGCTCGCTGGTCGACGGCCTCGGCGTGCGTTCGCCGGATGGCGTCGCCTACCGCGTCACCTACATCGTCGATCCCGATGGCGTGATCCAGCATTCCTACGCGACCAACCTCAATGTCGGCCGCAATCCGAAGGACACGCTGCGCGTTCTCGACGCGCTGCAGACCGACGAGCTCTGCGCCTGCAACCGCGACGTCGGCGGCGCCACGCTGGCAGCCTGAGCCTGGCTTCCGGACGCCCCGGGCTCGCCTTAGCGCGGGCCTGGGGCGCCCGGTCTCGTTCCGTTTCCCAAGGCGCTTCGCCGGCCGCCGGCCTTCGAGGCGCTCTCTCCCTTAGGGGTTTCCATGTCGATCGATCAGCTGAAGTCCCGCATTCCGGATTTCGCCAAGGATGTCCGTCTCAACCTGTCGACGCTCGCCTCGGACGAGACGCTGACGCCGCAGCAGAAATACGGCCTGATGGTCGCCTGCGGCATCGCCAGCCGCAATCCGGTGGTGAAGGCGGCGCTCGAGGCGGAAGCTGCGCCGCATCTGGCGCCGGCCGTGCTGGCGGCGGCCAAGTCGGCAGCCTCGATCATGGCGATGAACAACGTCTATTACCGCTTCAGCCATCTGGTCTCGAACCCCGAATACCGCACCATGCCGGCCAAGCTGCGCATGAACGTCATCGGCAACCCCGGCGTCGACAAGGTCGATTTCGAGCTCTGGTCGCTGGCCGTCTCGGCGATCAATGGCTGCGGCATGTGCATGGACAGCCACGAGGCCGTGCTGAAGAAGGCGAACGTGCCGTCCGACATCATCCAGGCCGCGGTCCGCTTCGCCGCGATCATCCAGTCGGTCGCCGTCTCCCTCGAAGCCGCCGAAGCGGCCTGATCGCGGGATACTCCCGACGGCCTGCCCCTTGCGATGGTGGGCAGGCTCGTCGTCCCGGATCGCTGCTGAACGCCAAGCTTGACGCCGGCCTCCCGATCGCGGCAAGGCTTCCGGGACCCCGGCGTATCGATGAGGCAATCTTGGTTCGGCTTGACGATGATTTTGCAGCCCGCCTTTCCGGCGCGGCGACGGCGGTCGAGCGCGCGCTCGATCGCGTGCTCGGCTCCAATCCGCGCGAGGGCGAGATCGCCCGGCCGGTCCGGCTGGTCGAGGCGATGCGCCATGCCACGCTCGGCGGCGGCAAGCGGCTGCGCGCCTTCCTGGCCATCGAGACGGCAAGGATGTTCGACGCCGACACCGAGGGCGCGCTGCGCGTCGGCGCTGCGCTCGAATGCCTGCACGCCTACAGCCTGGTGCATGATGACCTTCCGGCCATGGACGACGACGACCTGAGGCGCGGCCGGCCGACGGTGCATCGCGCCTTCGACGAGGCGACCGCGATCCTGGCCGGCGATGCGTTGCAGACGCTGGCCTTCGACATTCTGGCCGATCCCGCTACCGATGTGGATCCGCTTGTCCGGGCCGACCTGGTGCTGGGGCTGGCTCGCGCGTCTGGACTCGGCGGCATGGCCGGCGGGCAGATGCTCGACCTTCAGGCCGAGACCGAGACGCCCGACGAGGTGGCGATCCGCCGGTTGCAGGCGATGAAGACCGGCGCGCTGATCCGCTTTTCCTGCGAGGCCGGCGCCCTTCTCGGTCGCGCATCGGCGGATGACCGGGCGCGCATCCGCCGTTTCGGCGAGATCATCGGCCTCGCCTTCCAGCTCGCCGACGACATCCTCGACGAGACGGCGACGACGGAGGCGCTGGGCAAGGCGACCGGCAAGGATTCGTCGCGCGGCAAGGGTACGCTGGTCGGCCTCTATGGCGTCACGCCGGTGCGCGCCATGCTGGACGATCTCGTCCTCGAGGCGGAAGGCGTGCTGGCGCCGTTCGGGAACCGTGCGGAGACGCTGGCCGCCGCCGCCCATTTCGTCGCCATCCGCGAGGTCTGACGCGCGGACCGGCGACGGGCCTCAGGCCTTGGTGTTGCGCACCAGCCGCGCCAGCGTCTTGCCGTTCGCATCGAGCAGGGTGAGCTTCGAACCCTCGATGCGATAGCCGCGGGTGTTGGAGAGCGCGTCGAGGAATTTCCGCTCCTGGTCCATCTGGGCCGGGACGCAGGCCATCTGAGTCGCGCCGAGCGGTCCGACCTTGATCTTGCCGCTCTCGACCGTGACCGTGCCGAAATAGCGGTTGCAGCCGCCCGAGCCGGAGATCTTGCCGCCGCCCTCGATGGTCAGCGTCGACTGCACGATGTCGAGCACGCCGCGCCCGCCAATATCCTCGGCCAGCCATTCGGTGCCCTGGAGCGGGGCGGCCGGCCCCGGATTGGCGGCAGCCTTGGTCTGGGTGGGCTTGCTCGCACCGGCCGGCGCCGGCGCATCCGCATCCGAGACCGGCTGAACCGTGATCGTCACCGGCCCCTTGGTATCGAGCGGCGCGATGGGAACGGCTTCCTTGTTGATGAACAGCAGATCGTCGCCGCGATCGATCCGCGCCTGCAACTGGTAGCGGTGCCCGGGCTTGATCCGGGACGGCGCGTAATGCAGGCGGAATTCGATCGGCACCTGGCGCCCGCGCGGCCGGATGCGCTGCTTGGCGATCACCTTGGCCGGGGCATCGGCGTGGCTGACATCGACCAGGGTGACGGTGACGGCCGCCTTGGGGTCCAGCGCGATGCGCTCGCGATAGGTGACGGTGCCATCAAGCGGCCGCGCGAGCGCCAGGCTCGGCGCGGTCAGGATGGCGAGGACAAACAACAGGCGCATCGGCAGAAGCTTGATCACGATCGATCCTCGACGACGGGGCGAACGCAACAGATCTAGTCTCTACGGAAGCCGCCGTAAACGGGGGAAAAAGGAGTGTGGCTAACGATAGTCCCCACCCCAAAACGGGCGTCGGCCGTTTCGACCCTCCCCTTGAGGGAGGGTCGAAAACGCCTCGGCGTTTTCGGGGAGGGGGCGTTCGCGCCTACTCCGCCGCTTCCGGCGCCTCTGCCTTCGCGCCAATCCCAAACCGCTTCTCGATATACTCATCCACGAGCTTGCGGAAATCCTCGGCAATGGCGGGGCCGCGCAGCGTGATCGCCTTCTTGCCGTCGATGAAGACGGGCGCGGCCGGGGTTTCGCCGGTGCCGGGGAGCGAGATGCCGATGTCGGCGTGCTTCGATTCACCGGGGCCGTTGACGATGCAGCCCATCACCGCGACCTTCAGCGCCTCGACGCCGGGATAGCGCTCGCGCCAGACCGGCATCGACGTGCGGATGTCTTCCTGGATGCGGCTCGCCAGTTCCTGGAACACGGTCGAGGTGGTGCGGCCGCAGCCGGGGCAGGCGGCGACGATCGGCAGGAAGGCGCGGAACCCCATGGTCTGCAGCAGTTCCTGCGCCACCTGCACCTCGCGGGTGCGGTCGCCGTTTGGCTCCGGCGTCAGCGAGACACGGATGGTGTCGCCGATGCCTTCCTGCAGCAAAATGCCCATGGCGGCCGAGGAGGCGACGATGCCCTTGGTGCCCATGCCAGCCTCGGTGAGGCCCAGATGCAGGCAATGGTCGGAGCGGCGGGCGAGATCGCGATAGACGGCGATCAGGTCCTGCACGTTCGACACCTTGGCCGAGAGGATGATCTTTTCGCGCGGCAGGCCGATCTGCTCAGCCAGATTGGCGGACAGGATGGCCGACTGGCAGATCGCCTCGCGCATCACGGCGGCGGCCGAGATCGGCGTGGCGGAAGCAGCGTTCTCGTCCATCAGGCGGGTGAGCAGGTCCTGGTCGAGCGAGCCCCAGTTGACGCCGATGCGCACCGGCTTGTCGTATTTTATCGCGAGTTCGATCAGCGTCGCGAACTGGCGGTCGCGCTTTTCGCCGAAGCCGACATTGCCGGGATTTATGCGGTATTTGTCGAGTGCCTCGGCACAGGCCGGGTGATCGGTCAGGAGCTTGTGGCCGATATAGTGGAAGTCGCCGATCAGCGGCACGTCGATGCGGCGCGCGAGCAGCTTTTCCTTGATGAATGGCACGGCTGCGGCCGCTTCGTCGCGGTCGACGGTGATGCGGACCAGTTCCGACCCGGCGCGGGCAAGGGCTGCGATCTGCGCGACGGTGCCGTCAATATCGGCGGTGTCGGTGTTGGTCATCGACTGCACGACGACCGGCGCCTCGCCGCCGACAAGAACCTTGCCGACGCGAACGGAGGTGGCGCGGCGGCGTGGCAGCGGGCCGGCAGTGAATTCGGGGGAGCAAGAGATTTCGTTCATGCGAGATCACGCGTTGTCGCTCCCTCTCCCGCCATGCGGGAGAGGGCTGGGGTGAGGGCGCGCCGTAGGCGCGAATTCGGAACTTCGGTTGCAGGCAAGGCCCTCACCCAACCCTCTCCCGCAAGCGGGCGATGGCTTTTCGGGCTCAGGTGCAGGAGCGTATCGCCAGGCATCACGCAGCCTCGCGGCAGCGGGCGCAGAGGCCGCGAATTTCGATGATCGGCGCGCGGGGCGAGAAACCGGCCGCCTGGGTGACGGCGGCAAGGGCCTCGGTCAGTGCGGCCGACGAGGCCTCGCCGGCGGCGCCGCAAGTCTCGCAAAGCAGGAAGACTGTCGCGGCGCCATGGCCGGGCTTGTCATGGCCCTCGGGGCCGCGCGAGCAGGCGATATAGCCGTTGCGGCTTTCGATCCGGTGCGCGAAGCCGTGTTCGACCAGGAATTCGAGCGCCCGATAGACGGAGACCGGCGCCGGGCGGGGGCCCTCGGCGGCGAGCCGGTCGATCACGTCATAGGCGCTGGCGGGGACATGGCTTTCGGCGAGAGCCGCCAGCACCTTGCGGCGCTGCTCGGTGAAGCGCAGGCCCTCGGCGGCGGAGATCGTCTCGGCATGGGCGATCGCGTCGCGGGCGCAATGGTCGTGGTCGTGGTCGCTGTGTTCGAGCACGATCTGGTCCGTTCCGGTCGCCGTGGCGTGCTTGGCTCCGCTCATGGTCATCCAATCCTCATGCGCGCGGGCAAGGATCCGCTGCGCCGCGTTCTATCACGGATCGCCCGCAAGGCCGAGCGGGGCGCGACACCGACGTCAACTTCCCTTGCTGCTGCGCCGCAATATATGGTCGTCTGGCTCGGTTCTCACCCCTTATCATTCATTCCGGAGCGAATTCATGTCGAAGGACGGTCATCTGAAGGACAAGGTCGCGCTGGTGACGGGATCGACTTCCGGCATCGGCCTCGGCATGGCGAGGGCCATGGCCGGAGCCGGCGCGCATGTCGTGCTGAACGGCTTCGGCGATCCGGTGGCGACGGAAAAGCTGCGCGCCGAGCTGGCGGCCGAATTCGGCGTCGAGGTGCGCTATTCCGGCGCCGACATGACGCGCGAGGACGAGATCGCCACTATGATCGGCGATGTCGAGAAGGAATTCGGCGCCATCGACGTGCTGGTCAACAATGCCGGCGTGCAGCATGTGGCGCCGATCGACGAATTCCCGGTCGACAAGTGGAACCTGATCATCGCGCTCAACCTGACCGCGGCCTTCCACGCCATCCGCCTGGCGCTGCCGGCGATGAAGGAGAAGGGCTGGGGGCGCATCATCTCGACCGCGTCGGCGCATGCGCTGGTCGCCTCGCCCTACAAGGTGGCCTATGTCGCGGCGAAGCATGGCATTGCCGGCGTCACCAAGACGGTCGCGCTCGAAGTGGCCGACAAGGGCATCACCGTCAACGCCATCTGCCCCGGCTATGTCTGGACCCCGCTGGTCGAAAAGCAGATCCCGGCCACCGCCGCGGCGCGCGGCATGACGGAAGAGCAGGTGAAGAAGGACGTGATCCTCGCCGCCCAGCCGACCAAGGAATTCGTCACGGTCGAGGAAGTGGCGGCGCTGGCGCTGTTCCTGACCACCCATGGCGCCCGCAGCATCACCGGGTCGCTGCAGTCGATCGACGGCGGCTGGACCGCGGCATGAGCGCCGCGGCCCCGGGGCGCAAGATCATCAATCTCGGCCTGCAGGGCGGCGGGGCGCATGGCGCCTTCACCTGGGGCGTGCTGGACAAGCTGCTGGAGGATGGTCGCCTCGGCTTCGAGGCGATTTCGGGCACCAGCGCCGGCGCGCTGAACGCCGTGGCGCTCGCCGACGGCATGGCGCGCGATGGCGCAGCGGGTGCGCGCCTGCGACTCCAGGAATTCTGGATGCGGGTCAGCGCCGCCGGCCGCCCCGGCGCCTCGGCGCGGGATTTCATCGGCGCCTGGATGGGCTCCTGGCGCGTGCCGGCAATGCAGCCCTTCCACATGATTGAGGCTATGACGAATTTCTCCTCGCCCTATGGCTTCAACCCGATGAACATCAACCCGCTGCGCGAGATCGTCATCGAGATGGTCGATTTCGAGCGGGTCCGCGCCTGCGCCGCGCCAAGGCTGTTCATCTCGGCGACGGCGGTGAAGACCGGCAAGATCAAGGTGTTTTCCGATGGCGGCATCACGGCGGACGCAGTGATGGCCTCGGCCTGCCTGCCCTATCTGTTCCAGACCGTCGAGGTCGATGGCGAGCCCTATTGGGACGGCGGCTTCATGGGCAATCCGGCGCTGTTCCCGTTTTTCACCGAAACCCGGACGGCCGACATCCTGCTGGTGCAGATCAATCCGATCGAGCGAAACACCGTGCCGACGTCGACAAAGGAAATCCTCGAGCGGATGAGCGAGATCACCTTCAACGCCTCGCTGCTGCGCGAACTGCGCAGCATCGATTTCGTCAACCGGATGCTGGCCGAGGGCAGGCTCGATCCCGGCCACTACCGCCACAACCGCGTCCATCGAATCGACGCCGGCAAGGCGCTGGAAAAGTTCTCGGCCTCGACCAAGTTCGATACGTCGCGCGCCTTCTTCGAGGAATTGCAGGCCGCCGGCCGGATGGCGGCGGAGGATTGGCTCCAGGCCCATTTTGCCGATATAGGCGTGCGCGACACCGTGGATTTGAGGGCTCAGTTCCAGTGACCGACGTGACGATTTCCAGCCTTGCCGCCCGCTCCGAGTTCATCGGCACCGTCGCCGACAGGATGTGGCATGCCTGGTGGCGCGAGGCGGGCGAGCCGCTGGCGACGCTGCTCGGCCATCTGCGCCAGTTCAAGACCGACGCGGTGCCGCTCGGGGTCGTCGCGCATCGGGGCGAGGAATTCGTCGGCTCCGCCATCCTGATCGACAGCGATGTCGAGGAGCGGCCGCAATATACGCCCTGGCTGGCCGCGCTCTGGGTCGAGCCGGAAGAGCGCCGAAAGGGCATGGGCGAGACGCTGTCGCGCCGCATCGTCGACGAGGCCCGCGCGCTCGGCTTCGACCGCATCTACCTCTGCGCCGTGTCGGAAAAGAGCGGCTATTACGCCGCGCGCGGCTGGACCGAGGTCGAGCGGGATGTCGGCGCCCACAAGCTGGTGATCTTCATCCGGCATCTCGACGACGCGCGCGACTGACCGGCGGGCCGGGCCTTTTGCGATCCGGCGCCGCATGGTGTTAGATCGCCCACAACCAAATCAAACAGCAGAAACGATCAGGGCGGAATAGATGGCCAAGCAGAAAATCGCGATCATCGGGCTCGGCAAGATCACGCAGGACCAGCACCTGCCGGTGATCGACAAGGGCAACGATTTCGAGGTCGCGGCGGTGGTCAGCCAGCGCGGCCTCAGCCATAACGGCGTGCCGAGCTTCAAGACGGCGGCCGATCTCTATGCGGCGATGCCGGAAATCGGCATCGTGTCGGTCAACACCCCGCCGGACGTCCGCCACGCCATTGCGCGCGAGGCGCTCGAGGCCGGCAAGCATGTGCTGCTCGAGAAGCCGCCGGCGGCGACGCTGGCCGAATTCGAGGATTTGAAGGCGTTTGCCGCCGCGAAGGGCAAGGTCCTGTTTGCCACCTGGCACTCGCAGTTCAACCCGGCCGTCGACGAGGCCAAGGCGCTGCTCGCCAAGCATGGCGTCGGCTCGGTCAAGATCGAGTGGCGCGAGGACGTCAAGAAGTGGCATCCGGGCCAGGAATGGATCTGGGAGCCGGGCGGCTTCGGCGTGTTCGATCCCGGCATCAATGCGCTGTCGATCTTCGTCAAGATCCTGCCCTTCGCGCCCTTCGTGAAGGCCGCGACGCTGACCTATCCGGAAAATCGGCAGACGCCGATCGCCGCCAAGCTCACCTTCGGCAGCTCCGAGGCGTCACAGCCCACCCTCACCGCCGATTTCGACTGGCGCGAGCAGGGCGACGAGAAGTGGCACATGACGATCGAGACCGCCGCGGGACACAAGCTGCGCCTCTACAAGGGCGGCGCGGCGCTGGAGGTCGACGGCAAGCTCGCCGTCGAGGCGCCGAGCGAGGAATATGAGCGGATCTACGCCCATTTCGCCCAGCTTCTCGCGTCCGGCCAGGGCGATGTCGACGGATCGCCGCTGCGCCTCGTTGCGGATGCCATGCTGGTCGGGCGTCGCGACGTGACGGAGGCCTTCGTCTGGTAGGCGAGGGCGTCCCGCGACGTCGGCCGGAACGGAACGCTGTTGCATTGCGTTGCTTATCTTTGAGAAGCCACTGGCAATCACGAGGCGGGCAGGTACGGCGATGGCAAAATTGCGGGTCCTGACGTTTGGCGCGGGCGGCCTCCTGGCCGCCCTCTTCGTTGGCGCGATGCCGATCGAGGCACGCGCCGTCACCCCGACCAGCTGTTCCAGAAGGTCTTTCCCAAGGTCAACCAGACCTCGGAGCGCAAGCCCGCCAAGCGGAAACCGCATCGCGCCCCGCGGGCTGTCGAGCCTGCCAAGGCGGCGACGCCTGCGCCGGTCGTGGACGCCCCGGCGGCCAGCGCGGCTGTTAGCACGCCGTTACCCACCCCGCGCCCTCCCGTTAAGGCCGAGGCGGTCGAGGCGCCGGCGTCGCAGGCTCCGGTCGTCGCCGCCACGCCCTTGCCCCGGACGAAGCCTGCGGAGGACCGCAAGGCAGCCGGACTGGTCGCCATTCCGGCCCCTGCCGAGGCGACGGTCGGCACGGTGAAGACGGTGCCCGTTCCCGCCGACACGGCGCTTGCCGCCGGCGCCATCGCCGCCGCTTCCGCGCTCGCCGGCGCGGTGCCGGCCGACCCGCCGAGCGAGGGCGAACTCGCCTTTGCGCCGCCCGTTCTGCCGACGCTGCTGAAGCCGACGCCGACCGAGGGGCGAAATGTCGATGGCAGCCTGAAGAAGGGCGACCGGCTGCCGCCGCCGGAGAAGGAAGCTGTGCTCGCCCCCGCCGACCCCGCGCCGGCGGGCAAGACCGAAGACGATAAGTCCGCCGTCGCCGCGGCGACGCCGCCCTCGCTGCCCATGCCGCGCCGCAAGCCGGACGTCGTGCTGGCCGCTTTGGTCCCGAACATCGTCCCCGCCGTGCCGGAGGCGCTCGCCGCTTGCAAGGCGTCCATGAGCGGGCTGAAGATTTCGGCCTCGGCTCTGCCGGCGATCCATGCCGGCAGCTGCGGCGGGCCAGATCCGTTCGAGGTCAAGGCGCTCGAAGGCGGCAAGGTCGATCTGGAGCCGGGCGCCAAGATCAATTGCGCGGTGGCGACGACGCTGGCGCGCTGGGTCGAGCAGGACATCCAGCCCTCGGCGCAGGCGACGCTGGGCGGCCGGGTGACGGCGCTGCGGGTGGCGGACTCCTATTCCTGTCGCGGCCGTAACCGCGTGGTCAACGCCATGCTCTCCGAGCACGCCTTCCTGAACGCGATCGACATCGCGGCCTTCGAGGTGAACGGCCGCTGGGTGACGGTTACCAGGGCGAAGGATCGCACCGAGAAGGAAGACACGTTCCTGAAGGCGGCGCGCGTGTCGGCCTGCGACAAGTTCAATACGGTGCTCGGTCCCGGCTCGGACGGCTACCACGAGGACCACTACCACGTGGACCTGCGCCAGCGCGGCAAGGGCGGCGGCCGCAAGTACTGCCGCTGAGGTTGGGGCGCGCTCGGCCCTTGTATCGGTCCAAAGCAATTCGGAGTTCGCTGGACCCTCCTTCGAGGCTTCGCTGGCGCGAAGCACCTCAGGATGATGGGGGAGGGTGAGAAGCAGGGCGGGGAGCGTTCGGGCGGTAGCCGCGCTGCTTAGTTGGCGTTGTGATGCTGCGATCTTGATGAATCGCATTGCACTTGGGCCGGACCCTACTCAAACTTGCCTAAAACCCAATGTCATCATCCTTAGGTGCCCGGCGAAGCCGGGCCTCGAAGGAGGGATCCAGGAGGCTCAATGGGCGCGTCCGTCTATATGCTTCGCTGCGCGGATGGCTCCTATTACGTCGGCTCGACGGCGGCCGAGGACAAGCAAAGGCGCTTGCTGGAGCATCAGTCGGGCGCCTATCGCGGCTACACGTTTTCCCGCCGGCCTGTGGAACTGGTCTGGGCCGAGGATTTCGAGCGGATCACCGACGCCCACGCGGCCGAGCGACAACTGAAGGGCTGGTCGCGAGCCAAGAAGGAAGCGCTGGTCCGTGGCGAATGGGCGCTCGTGCAGATCCCGTCCAAGCGGCCCGGTGCCCGTTGACGTTCAACGGCTGGTTTGGAGGTTGCTGGACCCTCCTTCGAGGCCCGGCTTCGCCGGGCCCTCAGGATGATGGTCGTGCGATTGGATAGACCTGCAGGATTGGAACCACTGAGCCTGCTACGGCATGCTGTTCCACTCTCGAAACAAACTCAGTCATCATCCTGAGGTGCTTCGCGGAGCGAAGCCTCGAAGGAGGGTCCAGTGGAACTCCACCATTTCTGATGGTTGTCAGCCTGCTTGAGGCAACTCGAAATCCGGGACGCGATCCCAAGGAACCGCGTCCCGAAAAGATCTACCCGAACACCACCAGAAGGTCCTTGGCGTCGATCTGGCTGCCGGCGTGGACCAGGACTTCGGCGATCGTGCCGTCGCGGTCGGCGTGGATGGCGGTTTCCATCTTCATCGCCTCGATCGACAGCAGCACGTCGCCGGCCTTGACCGTCTGGCCGGCCTTGACCGCGAGCGTCGAGACGACGCCCGGCATCGGCGCCGGCACATGGTTCGGGTTGCCGTCCTCGGCCTTGCGCTTGGCGACAACCGAACCGGCATTGGCGCGGTCGGGCACCTTGATGACGCGCGGCTGGCCGTTCAGCTCGAAGAAGACGCGGATCAGGCCTTCCTCGTCGGCGTCGCCGATCGCCTGCATCCGGATCACCATGGTCTTGCCCTTTTCGAGCTCGACCAGGATCTCCTCGCCCACCGGAAGGCCGTAGAAATAGACCGGGGTCGGCAGAACGCTGGTCGGGCCCCAGTTCTGCAGGCCCTTGGCGAAGTCGGTGAACACCTTCGGATACATCAGGTAGGAAGCGAGGGCGAAATCGTCGATCTCGCCATTGCCGACCTTTTCCTGCACGGTCTTGCGCTCGGCCTCGAGGTCGGCGGCGGCGATCAGCGAGCCGGGGCGCGCCGTCGACGGGGTCTCGCCCTTCAGCGCCTTCTTCTGGATCGCTTCCGGCCAACCGCCCGGCGGCTGGCCGAGATCGCCGCGCATCATCTGCACGACCGAATCCGGGAAGGCGATGTCCTTGGCAGGGTTCTCGACGTCGGCGACGGAGAGGTTCTGCGACACCATCATCAGCGCCATGTCGCCGACGACCTTGGAGGACGGCGTCACCTTGACGATGTCGCCGAACATCTGGTTGACGTCGGCATAGGCCTGCGCGACCTCGTGCCAGCGGGTGTCGAGGCCGAGCGAGCGGGCCTGTTCCTTCAGATTGGTGAACTGGCCGCCCGGCATCTCGTGCAGGTAGACTTCCGAGGCGCCGGCCTTGAGATCGCTCTCGAAGGCGGCGTACTGGCCGCGCACCGCTTCCCAGTAGAACGAGATCTTGCGGATCGCGTCGGGGTCGAGGCCGGTGTCGCGATCCGAGCCCTTCAGCGCCTCGACGATCGAGCCGAGGCAGGGCTGCGAGGTCAGGCCGGACAGCGCGTCCATTGCCGCGTCGACCGCGTCGACGCCGGCTTCCACCGCCGCCAGCACGGTCGCGGCGGAGATGCCGGACGTGTCATGCGTGTGCAGGTGGATCGGCAACTCGGTCTCGGAGCGCAGCGTCGCGATCAGCTTCTTGGCGGCGGCCGGCTTCAGCAGGCCCGCCATATCCTTGAGGCCGATGACATGCGCGCCAGCCTTTTCCAGGTCCTTGGCCAGGCCGACATAGTATTTCAGGTCATACTTGGCGCGGTCGGGATCGAGGATGTCGCCGGTGTAGCAGATTGCCGCCTCGAGGACCTTGCCCTCTTCGCGCACGGCGTCCATCGAGACGCGCATGTTTTCGACCCAGTTCAGGCAGTCGAACACGCGGAACAGGTCGACGCCGCCCTTGGCGGCCTGCTTGACGAAGAACTTGACGACATTGTCGGCATAGTTGGTGTAGCCGACGCCATTGGCGCCGCGCAGCAGCATCTGCAGCAGGATATTCGGCGCGCGCTCGCGCACCATGGCGAGGCGTTCCCAGGGATCCTCGGTCAGGAAGCGCATCGAGACGTCGAAGGTGGCGCCGCCCCAGCATTCGAGGCTGAGAAGCCCCGGCAGGCCGCGGGCATAGGCGTCCGCAATGCCCACGATGTCATGCGTGCGCATGCGGGTGGCGAGCAGCGACTGGTGCGCGTCGCGCATGGTCGTGTCGGTGATCAGGACGCGGCTTTCGGCGCGCATCCACTGGGCGAGTGCCTCGGGGCCGTGCGCATCGAGATATTGCTTGGTGCCGGGCGCCGGGTCGGCCGCGAAATGCGGGATGACCTTGGCGAGCGCGTCGGCCTTCGGCTTGACGCGGCCGCGCGTCTCGGGATGGCCGTTGACGGTGACGTCGGCGATGTAGTTGAGCAGCTTGGTGCCGCGATCGCGCCGGCGCACGGCCGAGAACAGCTCCGGCGTCGTGTCGATGAAGCGCGTCGTGTAGGAATTGTCGCGGAACTGCGGGTGGTTGATGATGTTGGCGACGAAGGTCAGGTTCGTCGCGACGCCACGGATGCGGAATTCGCGCAGCGCGCGGTCCATGCGCGCGATCGCCTCCTGCGGCGTCGGCGCCCAGGCGGTGATCTTCTCGAGCAGCGGGTCGTAGAAGCGGGTGATCACCGCGCCGGAATAGGCCGTGCCGCCGTCGAGGCGGATGCCGAAGCCCGACGCCTCGCGATAGGCGGTGATGCGGCCGTAATCGGGGATGAAGTTCTGCTCGGGATCTTCCGTCGTAATGCGGCACTGCAGGGCATGGCCGTTCAGGCGGATGGCGTCCTGCTTCGGCACGCCGGATTCGGGCGTGCCGATGGCCGCGCCCTCGGCGATGTGGATCTGCGCCTTGACGATGTCGATGCCGGTCACCTGCTCGGTGACGGTGTGCTCGACCTGGATGCGCGGGTTCACTTCGATGAAGTAGAACTTGCCGGTATCGGCATCCATCAGGAATTCGACGGTGCCGGCGCCGTAATAGTTCGAAGCCTTGGCGATCTTGACGCCGTAGTCGGTGATTTCCTTGCGCTCGGTCTCGGCGAGGTAGGGCGCGGGGGCGCGCTCGACGACCTTCTGGTGGCGGCGCTGCACCGAGCAGTCGCGCTCATAGAGGTGGGCGATGTTGCCGTGCTGGTCACCGAGGATCTGCACCTCGACATGGCGGGCGCGCTCGACCAGCTTTTCGAGATAGATCTCGTCCTTGCCAAAGGCGGCCTTGGCCTCGCGCTTGGCGGTGATCGCGTCTTTGAGCAGGGTCTCTTCGTCGCGGATGACGCGCATGCCGCGTCCGCCGCCGCCCCAGGAGGCCTTGAGCATCAGCGGATAGCCGATGCGGGCCGCCTCGGCCTTGATGATTTCCGGATCGTCCGGCAGCGGATCGGTCGCCGGCATGACGGGCACGCCGGCAGAGATTGCCAGATTGCGGGCGGCGACCTTGTTGCCGAGCATGCGCATGGTGTCGGGCGAGGGGCCGATGAAGATGATGCCGGCCTCGGCGCAGGCCTCGGCGAATTCGGGGCTCTCCGAGAGCAGGCCGTAGCCCGGATGGATGGCGTCGACCTTCGCCTCGCGGGCGATGCGGATGATGTCGGCGATGTTCAGATAGGCTTCGATGGGGCCGAGACCCCTGCCGACCTGATAGGCCTCGTCCGCCTTGAAGCGGTGCAGCGCGAGCTTGTCTTCCTCGGCGAAGATCGCGACGGTCGTGATGCCCAGCTCATTCGCCGCGCGAAAAACGCGGATGGCGATTTCGGACCGGTTGGCGACCAGGATTTTCTTGATGGTCACGTATTCCCCCAACATTGCCGTGCTTCGTCGCTGCGCGAACGAGCCTCTCCCGGGAATGATTACAAGGTTTGTGCGATTGCGAAAAGATCGGAATTCTACGCTGCAATGCGGCGGTAACACGTTAGTTTCATACGACGAATAACAAAGCCGTCTACGCGACTTGGCGCGGCGCGGTATGCAACCCAGGCGCGCCCCGCTTCACCTTCGGCGGCGCGCCAAAGCGGGCGGTGAAAACCGCCTATTATTATGAAAGTCGAAGCATTGTCGGGTCCTCGCCCGCCGGGGGAGAGGACCCTGCAGAGCCCGTTCAGGCGGGCAATGCACTCAACCGTCCGAGCAGGGCCGGCGTCGCCATGACCATGGCGCGCTCCTGCGGCGTCAGGAAGGATACGGCTTCCTCGATCGTGGTGGCCTCGTCGATCTTGGCGATCGACTGCGCCTCGACCGGATCGATCTTGCCGCGCGGGCGGGGCGGCACGGCGTCGGTCAGGGCGAGGTGGACGGCACGCAGGTTTTCGTCGCGGGCGATGGCGAGGAGATCCGGCGCTTTGTCGACCGCTACCTCGTAGTTGGGGCGGGCGGCGGCGGCGGCGATCGCCACGGCCGGCGGATCGACTTCCTCCGGCGTGCGCAGCAGGCCCATCCGGCGGACGAAGCGGCCGACCTTGTTGGACCCGGTCATGCCGGAGACCGGCACCACCAGCAGCAGGCCGAGGATCGCGGGCGATAGCCAGGCGACCAGCACCAGCGAATCGAGCCAGGCGGCGCAGAGCAGCGCCAGGCCGAGCAGGAAATGCCAGCGATGGCGGATGATCAGCGAGCGGATCGGCACGCCGCCATCGTCGCGGCGCTGCGGCTTCCAGCCGGAATCGCGGCCGAGCAGGATCGATACGATGGCGCCGGTATGCACCAGCATCATCACCGGGGCGATCAGCGCCGAGATGATGATCTCGAACAGGAAGCTCGCGATGGTGCGGAAGCCGCCGACCTTGCGCCGGTCGGTGCGGTTGCGCAGGAACGAGACCAGGCCGAGGAATTTCGGACCGAACAGGATCACCAGCGTCAGGCCGAACAGCCGCAGCGCGCGCTCGGCGTCGATCACCGGCCAGGTCGGGAAGAGCTGGAAGTCCTCGGTGAAATATTCCGGCCGGATGAAGTGCGCCTGCAGCGACAGCGCCAAACCAGCCAGGATCAGGAGCAGCCAGAGCGGCGAGGCGAGATAGGAGCCGATGCCCGTCATCAGATGGATGCGGCTGACCCAATGCAGGCCGCGCGCGGGCAGCACCAACACATGCTGGAGATTGCCCTGGCACCAGCGGCGGTCGCGCACGGCGAGGTCGATGATCGAGGGCGGGCTCTCTTCATAGGAGCCGGCGAGATCCTCGGCGATCCGCACCGTCCAGCCGGCACGGCGCAGCAGCGCCGCCTCGACGAAATCGTGGCTGAGGATATGGCCGCCGAAGGGCGGCTTGCCGGGAAGGTCGGGCAGGCCTGCCGCGTCCATGAAGGCGCGCGTGCGTATGATGGCGTTGTGGCCCCAGTAATTGCCCTCGGAACCGGTCCAGAAGGCGAGGCCGGCGCCGACAACCGGGCCATAGACGCGGCCGGCGAACTGCTGCAGCCGGGCGACGATGGTGGTGCCGTTGACGAGGGCGGGGATGGTCTGGATCAGGCCCGCATCGGGGTCTTCCTCCATCCGGCGCGCCAACTCGACGATCGTCTCGGGGGCGATCAGGCTGTCGGCGTCGAGCACCAGCATGTGGTCGTAGGCGGCGCCCCAGCGGGTGCAGAAATCAGCCACATTGCCGGATTTGCGCGCCACATTCTTGCGGCGGCGGCGGTAATAGACCCGGCCCCGGTCGCCGAGGCGGTCACGCAGCGTCAGCAGCGCCGCCTCTTCCTCCAGCGCCACGTCGGGATCCGTGGTGTCGGACAGGATGAACCAGTCGAAGGCCGGGCCCTGCTGCAATTCGTCGAGGCCGACGGCCATCGCCTCAACCGCGGCGAAGACGCGCGACGGGTCTTCGTTATAGGTCGGCATCAGCATGGCGGTCTTGCCGCCGAGCGGGCCGGGCGGCGTGCGCTTCTGGCGGTAGCGCCGGGCCATGACCACGCCATAGCCGGCGATCGAGCTCACGAAGGCGAGCGCGATCCAGCCGAAATTCAGCGCGAACAGCACCAGCACCGCGATCTCGATCGGCGTCAGGCCGCCGACGATCAGCACCTGCTCCATTTCGTAGACGGCAATGGCGGCGAGCAGGAACGCGCTGCCCAGGATGCCGATGCGGCGAACCCAGGACGAGCGCGAGCGGCGCGGATCGACGAACTTGCGACGGTCGCGCCGGCGGAAGCGCCAGAGCGACTGGGTCGGCATGTCGGACGGGGTTTCCGCCGGCATGCCGGGCGCGCGGTGCGGCGCCGGGGCGTCATCGGGAGCAAGGGCAGCCCGCGGGGATCGATCCGCCGGTTGAGCCGCTTCCGCGGCCGGGAAAGCGATTACGCCGTCCATCGATAGACCCAGGTCTCCGCTGGCCGCTCATCCGGGAACTGCAATACGACGCGCAATTCGACCAGCGTCGCATCTTCCGGATCAAGCTCAAAGTTGACGCGCCAACCCTCGCCGAGCTTCGGGTTCGGCATGACCACCACGTTGCTGATCTTACCCTTTGACGTGGAGACAGTCGCCTTCGGTTCCTGGGGGGGATGACCCTCCTGGGCCTGGGGGGGGAAGAAGTCGATCACAAAGCGGCGATTGGGGCTGTCGCCATCGAGCGTGGCGCGGCCGATGCGGGTGCCCGCCACGACCATGCCGCCCGGCACGTAGTTCGGGTCGCCGCCCCAGGACAGGCGATAGGCGAAGGCGTATTCGGTGCCGGCCGCGATCACGTCCTTCGGCTGCCAGTAGGCGACGATGTTGTCGTGCACTTCCGAATTGGTTGGAATCTCGACCAGGGTCACGGCGCCCTGGCCCCAGTCGCCGACCGGCTCGACCCAGAGGCTCGGCCGCGCTTCGTAGGAAGCCTCGAGATCCTCGTAATTGTCGAACACGCGGTTGCGCTGCATCAGGCCGAAGCCGCGCGGGCCGGCGTCGACGAAGGCGCTGATCTGCAGGGTCGTCGGATTGGAGATCGGCCGCCACAGGCGCTCGCCGCGGCCATTGACCATCAGCAGGCCGTCGGAATCGTGCACCTCGGGACGGAAGTCGTCGATGCCGATGCGGTCATTGGCGCCGAAGAAGAACATGCTGGTGCCCGGTGCCAGGCCGACCTTGGTCAGGTCGGTGCGCGGGAACAGCGTGGCTTCCACGTCCATGGTCGTCGGATAGCCGGGGCGGACGGTGAAGCGGTAGGCACCCGACGCGCTCGGGCTGTCGAGCAGCGCGTGCAGGACGATGGTGTCGCCGTCCTTGATCGGGGTCTCGACCCAGAAGGCGCGGAAGATCGGGAATTCCTCGCCCTCGGGCTCGGCCGTCTTGATGGCGAGGCCGCGCGCGGAGATGCCGTAGAGCTGGCCGCGTCCGACCGAGCGGAAATAGCTGGCGCCCTGGAAGACGAGGATCTCGTCGAAATAGTCGGGATTGTTGATCGGGCCGTGCACGCGGATGCCGGCGAAGCCCATGTCGGTATCGGGGATGCCCTTCGGCACCAGCGGTCCGAAGTCGAACATGTTGGTCGAGTAGGGCAGGTGCTTGGCCTGGCCTTCCTTGACGATGGCGACCTCGATCGGCTCTTTGAAGTAGAAGCCCGGATGGAACAGCTGCAGCTTGAACGGCAGGCCGTCATCCGCCCAGACCGACGCGCCCGCCTTGAAGCGGATGTCGCGATACTGGTCATAGGTGAGGTTCTGCAGCACTTCCGGCAGCCGCGACGAGGGCGCTGCGAACGGAACACGGGAGAGGCGGCGCGCAATCTCCGCCACGGTCGACCGGGTGAAAGGTCCGTCCGTCGCGAGCGAGGCGGCGACATTGTTGGCCTGGGCCATGGCCTCAACCGGGTACAGGTTGCCAATGGCCGCGACGGCGACGAAGGCACCGGCGGATGCCAGAAGGCGGCGCCGCGAAATCTGGTACGGAGTCTCAGTCATTTTCTGTCTATTTTCTCGGGAAACCGGTTTTGTTGCCCGAACTTAGGGTCGAACTGTGGTGAAAATTTCACGGTCCATCTGCCGTAGCCGATTTGGCTGCGGCGGTCGATGGGCCGGGGCGCTCGCCGGCGCGGCGCGATGATCCCGACCATGCCGGGAGAAGAGGCGGAAATCGGCCGGTACCGGCCCATCCGCGCCCCAAAGCTCACGTTCGACAAGCCCGCGATCTCCGCGCCATGATTCCGGTCAATTTCAAATCAGCTTAACTGTGTTTTGTGGATTGCGGAATGTCGCAGAACCCCCTCCGTGATCTTATTTGTTGCAGTGCCCGCGTTCCTCCCGCCCTGCGGCGTGAACGCGCTTGTCCCGCCGCTTCCGCGTCCCGCCCGCGCGGCTACTTGTGCGCGCCGTGCCGCGTCGGCATTCTCTGCGCGCGGAGCGGCTGAAATACGCTATGACGCCACGAAACGTCCTGTTGAGGAAACATTCATGATCACGGTTTTCGGCTCCATCAATATCGATCTCGTCAGTCGGACCGCGCGTCTGCCGCGCCCGGGCGAGACGGTGCCCGGATCCGAATACCAGCTGATCCCCGGTGGCAAGGGCGCCAACCAGGCGCTCGCGGCGCGGCGCGCCGGCGCCACCGTCCGGATGATCGGCGCGGTCGGCGATGACGACATGGCCGCGACCGCGCTTGCCGAGCTGGAAGCCGGCGGCGTCGACCTCTCCGGCGTCCAGCGCCGCGGCAAGACGACCGGCATGGCGGTGATCACCGTCGACGACCATGCCGAAAACACCATCGTGCTGTCGCCCGGCGCCAACGCCAAGCTCAAGGCGACCGACCTCCAGCCGGGCTCGATCGGCGCCGGCGACACGCTGCTGTTGCAGATGGAAACACCCTTCGCCGAGACGCTGGCCGCCGCCCGTGCGGCCAAGGCTGCCGGCGCCCGCGTCGTGCTCTCGATCGCGCCGTTCCTGCCGATCGAGCGCGAAGCCTTCGCCGACATCGACATGATCCTGGTCAACGAGACCGAGGCCGCCGACCTCGCGCGTCACCTCGGCCTGCTGCCGGGCTCCACCGGCGCCGAGACCGTGACAAGTCTCGCCAACGAACTGAAGCGCACCGTGATCGCGACGCTCGGGCCGGATGGCGCGGTCGCCGCCACCGGCGAGGACACGATCAGCGTTCCGGCGCTGCAGGTGGTCCCGGTCGACACGACCGGCGCCGGCGACACGTTCTGCGGCGTACTGGCGGCGCTGCTGGACGAGGGCGCCGACCTCGCAACCGCGATGCGCCACGCGGCCGTCGCCGGCTCGCTCGCCTGTACCAAGCCCGGCGCGCAACCGAGCTTCCCGCTCCGCGAAGCGATCGAATTGTCGCTGGGCGGCGACCCGGCTTTTCCGTGACAGCCGGCCGTCTCTATTGTATGACGATCGACAAGCCCGATCACTGGTGAATGTCATCTTCACCTGAAAAACGACTGGGGTCCCGCCCCGCGCGCCAAGGCTGCGCGATCGCGGGCGGAGCCTCAGCCCTTGCCTCTTGTTTTAGAGAACCCCGATGAGCGTCACCACCGCTGCCAATCCCCGCACCCTGCGCCTGAACGCGACCGACAATGTCCGCGTCGCCATCGACACGATCCTGCCGGGATCGATCGTCGAGGGTGTGACCGCCAGCCAGCGCGTGCCCAAGGGCCACAAGATTGCCGTCACCGGCATCGCCGAGGGGTCGCCGGTGCTGAAGTTCGGCCAGATCATCGGCTTCGCCAAGACGGCGATCGCGCCGGGCGAATGGGTGCATGAGCATAATTGCGGCATGTCCGAATTCGACCGCGACTACCAGTTCGCGGAAGGCGCGCATGATGACGGCCTGCTGCCGCTCGCCGAGCGCCGCCATTTCGACGGCTACCATCGCCCGAACGGCAAGGTCGGCACGCGCAACTATATCGGCATCCTGACCAGCGTGAACTGCTCGGCGACTGTGGCGCGCTACATCGCCGATGCCTTCAACCGCTCGGATATCCTCAAGGATTATCCCAATGTCGACGGCGTCGTCGCCTTCGTGCACGGCCAGGGCTGCGGCATGGGCGGTTCGGGCGAGGGCTACGAGACGCTGGAGCGGACGCAGTGGGGCTATGCCGCGCATCCGAACCTCGCCGGCGTTCTCGTCGTCGGCCTCGGCTGCGAAGTGTTCCAGATCCCGCGCCTGATGAAGCAGTACAATCTCGTCGAGCATGACGGCTTCCGCACGATGACCATCCAGGAGACCGGCGGCACCCGCAAGACGATCGAAGCCGGCATCGCCGTGATCAAGGACATGCTGCCGGCGGCCAACGCCTACAAGCGCCAGGCGACGCCGGTTTCCGAAATCATGGTCGGCCTGCAGTGCGGCGGTTCCGACGGCTATTCCGGCATCACCGCCAACCCGGCGCTCGGCTATGCCTCCGACATTCTGGTCCGGCATGGCGGCACCACCATCCTGTCGGAAACGCCGGAGATCTACGGCGCCGAGCACCTGCTCACCCGCCGCGCGGCCAACCGCGAGGTCGGCGAGAAGCTGGTCGGCCTGATCAAGTGGTGGGAAGACTACACCGAGCGCAACCAGGGCGAGATGAACAACAATCCCTCGCCCGGCAACAAGCTTGGCGGCCTGACGACGATCCTGGAGAAGTCGCTCGGCGCGGCGGCCAAGGGCGGCACCTCGACGCTGCGCGGCGTCTACAAATATGCCGAGCCGGTCGACACGCATGGCTTCGTCTACATGGACAGCCCTGGCTATGACCCGGCCGCCGTCACCGGCCAGATCGCGTCGGGCGCCAACATGATCGTCTTCACGACGGGCCGTGGTTCGGCCGCCGGCTACAAGCCGACGCCGTCGATCAAGCTCGCGACCAATTCCGACGTCTACACCCGCA
Source organism: Kaistia sp. UC242_56 (assembly GCF_044452255.1). Classification (NCBI taxonomy): domain Bacteria; kingdom Pseudomonadati; phylum Pseudomonadota; class Alphaproteobacteria; order Hyphomicrobiales; family Kaistiaceae; genus Kaistia; species Kaistia sp. UC242_56. Next base: position 192,178 of record NZ_JBIOAN010000001.1, on the reverse strand, counting down.
TGATCGACGACATGGACATCAATTGCGGCGACGTCCTCGACGGCGTTTCGATCGAGGCCAAGGGCCAGGAAATCTTCGACGAGATTGTCGCGGTCGCGTCCGGCAAGCACTCGAAGTCGGAAGATCTCGGCTATGGCGACGCGGAATTCGTGCCGTGGCAGATCGGCGCCGTGATGTAAGGCCGTCCTTACAGCCTGTATTTTTTTGAAAGGCCCCCTTTCCGGTTGGACGGGGGCCTTTTTTATTGTCTGGAGGCACCTCCCCACACTTCCGTCATCCCCGCGAAGGCGGGGATCCATTCAACCGGGTTTTCGGGAGGTTTTGCGGGCCAAGCCTTGGCTGTATGGGTCCCCGCCTTCGCGGGGATGACGGCGAGGGTGGCCCGTCTTTCTTCACCTCTCCCTGAGGGAGAGGTCGACGCACGCAGTGCGGCGGGTGAGGGTTTGCGGCCTCCCGGACAGGTTCCCTAAACGCTAACCCGGACGCGCAGTCCGAGCTGCCAAAATACCTATCCGCCCGCCAGCACGTCGAAGATCAGCTTCATGTTCAGCACGATGATCGTCGCCGCGATGATGCCGGCGATGGCGGTGAGCCAGCGCGGGGCGGTGAACTCGCCCATCTTGCGCCGCTCCGCGGTGAACTTCACCAGCGGGATCACGGCGAAGGGCAGCTGCAGGCTGAGGATGACCTGCGACAGGATGAGCAGCTGGCCGGCGCCCTTGTCGCCATAATAGATCGTGACGGCCGCCGCCGGCACGATGGCGATGCCGCGGGTGATCAGCCGGCGCAGCCAAGGCGCGAGGCGGATATTGAGGAAGCCTTCCATGACGATTTGGCCGGCCATGGTCGCCGTCACGGTCGAGTTCAGGCCGCAGCAGAGCAGCGCTATGGCGAACAGGGTGGGCGCCAGCGCCGAGCCGAGCAGGGGATGCAGCAGCGCATAGGCCTTGTCGAGCTCCACTACTTCGGTCGAGCCCTTGGCGTGGAAGGCGGACGCCGCCAGGATCAGGATCGACGCGTTGATGGCGAGCGCGAACAGCAGCGCCAGCGTCGAATCCAGGGTCGCGAAGCGGATCGCCTCGCGCTTGCCCTGGCTGTCGGTGTGGTAGGCGCGGGTCTGTACGATGCCGGAATGCAAATAGAGATTATGCGGCATCACCGTCGCGCCGATGATGCCGAGCGCCAGATAGAGCATGTTCGGGTTGGTGACGATCTGGGTGGTCGGCGCGAAGCCGCGCACGAGGTCGCCCCAGACCGGGTCGGCCATGACGATCTGCGCCAGGAACGACACCGCGATCACGCCGAGCAGGGTGATGACGAGCGCCTCGACCCAGCGGAAGCCCTTGGTCTGCAGGTAGAGAACCAGGAACACGTCGAGCGCCGTGATCAGCACGCCGATCTCGAGCGGGATGCCGAACAGCAGGTTGAGGCCGATCGCCGTGCCGATCACCTCGGCAAGGTCCGTGGCGCAGATCGCGATCTCGGCGAACAGCCACAGCATGGCGGCCACGGGCGCCGGATAGGCGTCGCGGCAGGCCTGCGCCAGATCGCGGCCGGTGGCGATGGCGAGCCGGGCGGCCAGCGCCTGCAGGATCATCGCCATCAGGCTGGACAGCAGCACGACGAACAGCAGCGTGTAGCCGAAGCGCGAGCCGCCGGCGATCGAGGTGGCCCAGTTGCCGGGGTCCATGTAGCCGACCGCGACCAGATAACCCGGGCCCAGGAAGGCTGCCGCCTTGCGCCAGTTCGGCGCGCCCGGATCCACCGCGATCGAGCTGTGGACTTCGGAGAGCGACGGCGCCCCGCGCTCGCGACGCCAGCCGGCTCCCGATGCCTTCTCTTCCTCGATCGTTCGCATGATGGCTTTCAAGAATGCAATTGAGAACTATTCGCAATAAATGGCGGCGGTGCGGACAAAGTCAATCGGAACCTTGCGGCAGGGAGGCGCGACCGTGCGGCGCCGCGAGGGCGCGACATTCGCGCCACAGATCCGCGCGGGGCGCGAATTGCGAGCGGCGACTGGCGGTGGCGATGGACAGGCCCTAGTTTGATAGCCTGATGATCGCCGCTCCATCTGATCAAGAGGTATTCGATGCAGACCCGCAAGCTCGGCACTACCGATCTCGACGTCTCCGTGATCGGTCTCGGCACCAATAATTTCGGCGGACGCATCGACCTCGAAGGATCGCGCCGGGTGATCGACGCGGCGATCGATCACGGCATCAATTTCTTCGACACGGCCGACATCTACGCCGACACGAATTCGGAAAGCATCCTCGGCGAGGTGCTGGGCGCGCGACGCGACAAGATCGTGCTGGCGACCAAGTTCGGCAAGCCGATCCAGGGCTCGGCCGAGGGCAAGCGGGCCTCGCGCCCCTATATCCTGAAGGCGGTCGAGGACAGCCTGAGGCGGCTGAAGACCGATCGCATCGACCTCTACCAGCAGCATGAGCCCGATCCCGAAACGCCGATCGAGGAGACGCTGGCCACGCTCGAGGAACTGGTGACGGCGGGCAAGATCCGCCATTACGGCGCCTCGAACTTCTCGCCGAAGCAATTGCGCGAGGCGCAGGAAGCGGCGCGCAAGGCCGGCTATCGCGGCTTCGTTTCCAGCCAGGACGAATACAGCCTGGTCGAGCGCACGATCGAGACCGAGATGCTGCCGGTGGTCCGCGACGAGCAGCTGGCGCTGATCCCGTTCTTCCCGCTCGCCAGCGGGTTGCTGACGGGCAAATACCGCAATGGCGAGCCACCGGCCGGCAGCCGTTTCAGCGCCTGGAAGGCGCTCGGCGAACGCTATCTGACGCAGCGCAATCTGGTTCTGGTGGAAAAGTTCGACGCCTTCGCCGTCGCGTCTGGCCACACTGTCCTGGAGCTCGCCTTCGCCTGGCTGCTGGCGCAGGAATCGGTGCCCTCGGTGATCGCGGGCGCGACGACGCCGGAGCAGATCGCTGCCAATGCGAAGGCCTCGGAGTGGAACCTGTCCGCCGCCGACCTCGCCGCCTTCCACGCGCTGGTGGGCTGACCCCACGCGTCCGGCTGGCATTGCGTTAGAAGAGATCGGCGGGGGTTACCTGCCGATCGGATGGAATGGGACATGGACCGGATCGACCGCTATCTGCCGAAATATGATTTCAACGAGCGCCATGCCTGCGAGGTGAAGGCGTCGCCCGATGTGGTGATCGCGATCGCGGCCGCGTATCGGCCGGAATCCGATCCGTTCTTTCGCCGCATGATCGCGTTGCGGGAGGTCCCCATGCGCGGATTGCGGCGGCTTCTGCGGCGGGAGGGTCCGGCGCCTGCGTCGTTCGGGATGCAGAATTTCCTGCTGCTCGAGCAGGCGGCGGGAAACAGCCTCGTCTATGGCCTTGTCGGACGCTTCTGGCGGACGGATTACGGGCTCGTCACCTTGCCGGACGGGGAAGCCTTTCGCGCCTATGGGGAGCCCGGCGTGCCGAAGCTGGCGCTGGCGTTCCGGGCCGAGGCGATCGGCGAAGGACGGACACGGCTCTCGACCGAGACGCGGGTCTTCTGCCCGGATCGCGGCGCGTGGCTCCGCTTCGCGCCCTATTGGTACGCGATCCGCCCCGTCAGCGGCCTGATCCGCGCCCGCATCCTCGCCTCGATCCGGCGGCAGAGCGAGCGCCTGGCGGCGGGCTGAGTCGGCTCAGAGATGGATTTCCGGGGCGGTCGGGCAGGTCGAGGGCTTGCGCCGGTCCCAGCCGCGCGAGGTCCATTCCTTGGCCGGGCCGGCATTGGCGCCACCGGTCTCCTCCGGCACGAAGAAGGTGAAGCAGTTGGCGCCGTCGCGCTCGACGAAGAAGCAGGCGCCTTCCTGGCTGTCATAGAAAGTGCAGAACTTGCCGTCGCGCACCGACCATTGGCCGGAATCGGAGCCGTCGACGTCGTGATAGCGCACCGAGCCGTCTTCGCTGTAGGTCTCGCTGAAGAACGCGCCATTGTTGTAGATGCCGTCCAGCGTCACGCCGGAAAACAGCCCCTCGATCTCGGCTTCCGGCACGCGCGTGCCGGCAAGGGCGGCCTGCGTTGCCAGCCCCACGCCGAGCGCGACGATGAGGGAGGCGGAGAGACGTCCGATAACCCGCTGCATCTGGCTCAAGCCGTTCGTCTCCGTTGACTTTACGCCGGTTTGGCGGCAGAACGTGCGCCAACTTCATTCGGGTAGACCGATGACCGCGCACGCCGTTGCATCTTCGATCCTAATCGACCTGGTGGCTTCCGTCACCCGGGCAAGCACGGCCGTCACGCGCATCTCCACCACCGACAAAACGTCGAAAACCACGACGACCGCCTGACTGTCCCTCCTGCGCCCCCAATCTCCCTCGGGGCCCTGAGGGAGACGGGGCCGATCGAACGCGGTTTTTCGCGGACGGACGGTGGGGGAGAGAGACGGACAAGGAGCAGGACAAAACATGGGTTACAAGGTCGCGATCGTCGGCGCCACGGGCAATGTGGGCCGCGAAATTCTTTCGATCCTCGACGAGCGCGGCTTCCCGGCCGATGAAGTCGTGGCGCTCGCCTCCCGCCGCAGCCAGGGCACCGAGGTCTCCTTCGGCGACCGCGTGCTGAAGGTGAAGCCGCTCGACCAGTATGATTTCTCCGACACCGACATCTGCCTGATGTCGGCCGGCGGCGCGATCTCCAAGGAATGGGCGCCGAAGATCGGCGCGCAGGGCTGCGTCGTCATCGATAACTCCTCGGCCTGGCGCTATGACGCGCAGGTGCCGCTGATCGTGCCGGAAGTGAACGCCGATGCGATCGTCGGCTTCTCCAAGCTCAACATCATCGCCAACCCGAACTGCTCGACCGCGCAGCTCGTCGTCGCGCTGAAGCCGCTGCACGACATCGCCACGATCAAGCGCGTCGTCGTCTCGACCTACCAGTCGGTGTCGGGCGCCGGCAAGGAAGGCATGGACGAGCTGTTCACGCAGACCCGCGCCGTCTTCGTCAACGATCCCGTCGAATCGACCAAGTTCACCAAGCGCATCGCCTTCAACCTCATCCCTCACATCGACGTCTTCATGGAAGACGGCTACACGAAGGAAGAGTGGAAGGTGATGGCCGAGACGAAGAAGATCCTCGACCCGAAGATCAAGCTGACCTGCACCGCCGTGCGCGTGCCGGTGTTCGTCTCGCACTCCGAATCCGTCAACATCGAGTTCGAGAAGCCGATCACCGCCGACGAGGCGCGCGACATCCTGCGCGAGGCGCCCGGCTGCCTGGTCATCGATAATCCGGAAGAAGAGCAGTACATCACGCCCTATGAGGCGACCGGCGAGGACGCGACCTACATCTCGCGCATCCGCGAAGACGCGACCGTCGAGAACGGCCTCAACATGTGGGTCGTCTCCGACAATCTGCGCAAGGGCGCCGCGCTCAACGCCGTGCAGATCGCCGAAGTGCTGGTCAACCGCAAGCTGATCACGCCGAAGAAGAAGGCCGCCTGAGACTCCTAGGCTCCAAATGACAAAAGGCGCGGCCGTGAGGCTGCGCCTTTTTTGTTGGATTGCCGATGGTCTCGCTCCGCCATCATCCTGAGGTGCTTCGCGTCCGCGAAGCCTCGAAGGAGGATCCAGCCGGCGCCCAGGCTTGTCGTCCTATCCGGGCGATGCCATGTCGTGACGTCGACCGGGTGTTTCCTGGACCCTCCTTCGAGGCCCGGCTTTGCCGGGCACCTCAGGATGAGGGTCGAGTTTGGAACAACCCGCGGGAAGCGAGCGCCCGCTACCCTAAGCCTCGATCTCGTCGGGAACCGTGAAGCGGCCGGTTTCCTTGTCGAGCAGATAGAGTTCGCCGGTCGAGATATCGAACCAGGCGCCGTGCAGCTCCAGCTCGTCGATCTCTTCCAGGCTCTTGATCCACGGGAAGGTGCGCAGATTCTCGATCGTCTGGCGGATCGAAGCAAACTCCATCGCGCGCTGGCGGTCGGTGGTCTCGACCGGATCGTCGCAGATCAGCGCCTCGGCCGGCTTCAGCAGCGAAGTCCACTTGCTGATGTAATCGTTGGATCCCTGCAGTTCCGGCGCGTCGCGCTCGGCCATGTAGGCGGTGATGCCGCCGCAGCGGCCATGGCCCATGACGACGAGGTTGCGGACCTTGAGGCCCATTACGCCGAACTCGATCGCCGCCGACGTGCCGTGATGCTCGCCATCCGGGGTGAAGGGCGGCACCAAGGCGGCGACATTGCGGACGACGAAGAGCTCGCCGGGTGCGGCGTCGAAGATCGTCTCCGGGGCGGCGCGGCTGTCGCTGCAGCCGAGGATCATGGTGCGCGGGCGCTGGCCGGTTTCCGCCAGAACCTTGTAGCGCGAGCTTTCCTGCGGCAGGCGCTGATCGCGAAAGGTCGCATAGCCGCGCAGCAGCCGGGACGGGAATTCATGGGCCTTGGCCATCGGGTGGTGCTCCAAAGGGGGGCCTGAGACGGCATCATGCAGTGCAGCATGATCGTAGCGTTCCAATAAACGGCTTTGACGTATGGGTCGAGAGGGTTTGCACGCTGCGAACGCGTCTGTCTACGCCCAGATCGCGATCCGCAGCCCCTTTGAATCGCGCGCCGGTTCGGCCGGAAAACTCTCGCCCTCGCCGCGATAGAGGCGCCGTGCGATGAGGGCATTCGCCGCCGCGTCGAGCAGGTCGTCGGCCGCCGCGCCGCGCGGCGGGTTGGCGAGATGCCGGGCCTCGTAGCCATGGCGGAGGAGCAGGTCGAGGCGCTGGTCGAGGCCAGCCGGATTCGGGCGGCTCTTGACCTTCTTCGGCAGCGACATCGCCGCTTCGCCGTTCAGCCGCCAGAAGGCGAGTTCCGGATGCACCTCGTAGACGCGCGTCTCCAGCGCCGGCGTCATCAGCGCGTCGATCTCGCGCATCTTGGGGAAGATGTGGAAGCACTGCTTCGAGACCATGCGGGGCGGATCGGATGCTGCGGCGGCGACCGCGCAGGCCTCGCGATAATCCTCGGTCATCACGGCGCTGCGGCACGGGACCGAGAAGACGGAACTCTGCCGCTCGCCCAGCCGATTTCGCACCAGCCGCTCGGGCCCGCGTCCTTCCAGCCCGATGAAATCCGGCAGGCCGATCGGCATGTCGACCGCGAGAATAGCGTTCTCGGCCGCCTCGATCAGGTCGGCGAAGCGCGAAACGATCCAGATCTCGGGCTCGATCGGGCCTTCAGGAGAAATCGAAACGGCGATCCAGCCGCTAGGGCAGCCGTCAATGCCGACGACCCGCGTCCCGCTCACGGGATGATCCGCACCGGCGTGCGCGGCGAAAGCAGGCGATCCTGGATGGCGGCGAGCGGCAGTTCGTTGCTGCCGAGGCTGGCCGCCGCGTCGATCGCATCGGCGACGGCGGCGGTGGCGAGACGCAACGCCTCCGCGTCGCCCGCGCCCTCGACCAGATGGGCCAGGAACAGGGCGGCGAACAGGTCGCCGGTGCCGTTCGGCACGCGGCCGCCGATCGCGGCGTGGCTGGCGCGGATGGTGTCGTGGCCCTCGCCGTTGCGCGATAGCAGCAGCGTGGTGATCTCGCCTTCCGTGCCGGCGGCCGAGGTCACGGCGATGCGCGGCGTCGAGAGCGTGGTGGCGGCGGCATGCAGCGCTTCGGCGGGAAGCGCGAGGTTGCCGGTCAGGAAGCCCAGCTCGGTCGGGTTCGGCGTCAGGATGTCGGCGCGCGGCACGAGATGGTCGCGGATGGCGCTCGCGGTCGCCTCCGGCACATAGAGGATGCCGGCGTCGCCCATCACGGGATCGCAGAGATAGAGCGCGTCGGGCCGCGCCGCCTTCACCGCGTCGACCAGCCGGGCGACGGCAGCCGGCTGGCTGGCCGCGCCCATATAGCCGGTCAGGATCGCGCCGATCTCGCCAAGCCAGGGTGCGCGGATCAGGTCGTCGATCAGCGCCTCGAAGGCCGCTTCATCCGGCACGATGCGGCTCGACCGGCCATGGCCCGGATGCCAGGGCAGCGTCACCGTCTGCACCGACCAGACCGGATGGCCGAAGCGCTCCAGCGCGAAGGCGGCGCCGCGACCGCCGACGGCGCCGCGCACGACGGTCGAGGAGATCACGAGGATGGCGGGCTTGGCGACGAGTTCGGTCGGGACGGTCATGGCGCATGCTTCCTGCGGCGCCGGCGGCTTGGCCGGCGGTGCGAAACTAGCCGATTCGGTTCCGCTTAGCTGCTCTCCTGCCTATGCTGCGCTCGACGCAACCCAGGAAGCCCCCATGAAGCCGATCCGTCCGCGCCGCTCCGCCCTCTATGTGCCGGGCTCCAATCTCCGCGCCATGGCCAAGGCGCCGACGCTCGGCGCCGATGTCGTGATCTTCGATCTCGAGGACGCCGTGGCGCCATCGGAGAAAGACGCGGCCCGCTCGCATGTCGTCGAGGCGGTCGGCGCGCTGCGGCAGGCGGGCACCCAGGCCGAGATCGTCGTGCGCGCCAACGGGCTCGACACGCCCTGGATCGAGGCCGACCTAGCGGCTATCGGTGCGGCGCTGCCGGACGCGCTGCTGCTGCCGAAGATTTCGCGGGCCAGCGACCTCGCCCGGGTGCGCGCGATGATCGCCGCAGACATGGCGCTACCGCTCTGGGCGATGGTCGAAACCCCCCGCGCGGTTCTGGGTCCGCTAGAGATCGCCGAGGCGCAGGATGATCGCCTGCCGCTCACCGTGCTCGTGCTGGGCCTGAACGACCTCGCCCGCGAGACGGGCACGCTGCAGCTACCCGGCCGCGCGCCGATGCTGCCCTGGATGATGAATGCGCTGGCGGCGGCGCGGGTGGCAGGGATCGAGATCCTCGACGGTGTCCACAACGACATCGCCGACACGGAGGGCTTTGCGGCCGAGTGCCTGCAGGCGCGGCAATGCGGCTTCGACGGCAAGACGGTGATCCACCCGGCCCAGATCGCCGGCGCTAACGCCGCCTTCGCCCCGGACGCCGAGGAACTGGCCTGGGCGAACCGCATCGCCTTCGTGTTCGACGCGGCGGAGAACGCGGACAAGGGCGTGGTGCGCGTCGAGGGCCGCATGGTCGAGCGCCTGCACGCCGACATGGCCAAGCGCCTGCTGGCCCGGGCCGTGGCGATCGCCGCGCGGGGGTAGGGGACGACGGCGAGGGTGGGGACCGTGCCTTGTCCGGATGGATATGGCATGGGAGCCGGTCCGGAGAGCCCGTAAACCCTCACCCGCCGGCCTTCGGCCGTCGACCTCTCCCTCAGGGAGAGGTGAAGGGCGCCGGGCGGTTGCCACGCTCGTCATCCAACGCGGGCTCGCCGCTCCCCCGCGCTCGCCGTCATCCTCGTGAAAGCGAGGATCCATGCAGCCACGTTCCCTGCCCAGCAAGCCTCCCAGTGCCGCTGGGTTCGTCGCCTCGCGAACCTCCCGATGCCTCGGCTGAATCGATCCCGGTTCGGGGGCCGGGATGACGGCGAGGTGGGCAGTCCTTGTCCGGATCGGCCGGGTGAGCAGCCTAGGGGGCGCCCAAACAAAAAAGGCGCCGGAAATGCTTCCGGCGCCTGTCGAATGCTAGGAAAAAACCGATCAGGCCCAGGGGCGGACGGCTTCGGTGGTCTTCTCGAAGGCTTCGATGTTCGGCGCCTTGACCATGGTCAGGCCGATATCGTCGAGACCGCTCAGCAGCTTTTCCTTGCGGGCCGGGTCGATGTCGAAATGCACGGAGCCACCGTCCGGGCCGCGGATTTCCTGCGCTTCGAGGTCGACCGTCAGACGCGCGTTCTCGCCGCGATTGGCGTCGTCGAACAGCTTGTCGAGGTCTTCCTTGGAGACGCGGATCGGCAGGATCCCGTTGTTGAAGCAGTTATTGTAGAAAATGTCGGCGAACGACGTCGAGATCACGCAGCGGATGCCGTAGTCGAGCAAAGCCCAGGGCGCATGCTCGCGCGACGAGCCGCAGCCGAAATTGTCGCCGGCGACGAGGATCGTGGCATGGCGGTAGGCCGGCTTGTTGAGGACGAACGTCTCGTTCTCGCTGCCATCGTCGTTGAAGCGCATTTCGGCGAACAGGCCCTTGCCGAGCCCAGTGCGCTTGATCGTCTTAAGATAGTCCTTCGGAATGATCATGTCGGTATCGATGTTGATCAGCGGCAGCGGGGCCGCGACGCCGGTCATCGTCGTGAATTTTTCCATGGTGATCATTCCCAATTTGCCGTTCAGACGGCGGTAGATGCGCTGAAAACCGGCCAAGGTCAAGACTTTCGGCGATTTGGCGACGTTTCGCGACGCCTTAGCCGGCCGCTTCCTCGATCGCTTCCATGTCGGCGTCGGAGAGGCCGAAATGATGGCCGATCTCGTGGATCAGGACATGGCTGACGATCGCGCCCAGCGTTTCGTCATGCTCGGCCCAGTAGTCGAGGATCGGGCGGCGATAGAGCCAGACGCGGTTCGGCAGCATGCCGGTATATTCCGTGGCCGAGGCATGGGCGAGGCCGACGCCCTGGAACAGCCCGAGCAGGTCGAATTCGGATTCGATGCCCAGCGCGTCGAGCGCCTCGTCATCGGGAAAATCGTCGACGCGGATCTCGATCTCGCCGGACAGGCTGCGGAATTCGTCCGGCAGGCTTTCGAGCGCCGCCTGGCCGAGGGCCAGAAAATCATCGAGCGAGGGCGCCTTGAGGGCGTCGAGGTCGAGCTTTGCCATGATGCAGGTCGGATCCGGCTGGTGGGGTGGAAGGCTGCCGGCGACAGGCAGCCCGCGGCCGCCTGATATGGGGCCGGGTTCCGGATTTCGCCAGTCAGGCGGCCGGACCGCGCTCGATGCGGACGATGAAGCTCTCGAGCCGCGCCTTCTTGCCGAGCGTCTCCGCAAAGGTGGTGCGCATTGAGGAACCCTCCGGCACCATCCAACGCAGCGACAGCCAGTCGCGCGAGCGGCCCTTGCGGGCCAGCGCCTCGACCAGGGCGCGGGCAATGCCGCGGCCGCGCGATTCGTGGATGACGAACAGGTCCTCCAATTGGCCGACGCGCATGCCGGACATGGCGTCCGGCAGGTCGCAGAACACGGCGAAGCCGACCAGCACGCCGTCGAGGCGGGCGCCCAGGATTTCTGCCGTGCGGTCGCGCAGCAGGGTCTCGGCATAATAGAGGTCGGGGTGGCGCGGCGCGCCGCGTTTCATGTCCTGGACATAGGCGGCGAGCAGCGGCGCGAACTCCAGCGCATCATCGATGGTGAGCGCGGCGGTTTCGAAGCGGGTCGAGAGAGGCAGCGTTTCCATGATTCCGTATCAACCAGGTCCGGTTGCCACTGGCGGCGCCCGGACTGTTTCCCATTTCATAGCAATGTCGCATCGGTTTCCACGATGCAATCTTGAATGTGTCGGAACCCCTGCGGCCGGTTGAACCCGCGCCGCGCTGAATAAACGGCCGGGCTCGCCCGTTGAAACTGCATCCACAGCACGGCACGCCGGGATCGTGGTGGGGCGGCGATGTCGTGGTTTTCAGGAGTAAGGGTGATGGTGAAACATACACTGGTCTCCGCCGCGGTCGCGCTTGTCCTTTCCCTGGGTATGGTCGGTGCGACGACAGGGGATGCTTTGGCGCAGCATCGCGGTGGTCATGGCGGCTATATGTGGCCGCGCGGTGGCTGGCACGGCGGTGGCGGAGGATGGCATGGCGGCGGGGGCGGCTGGCACGGTGGTGGTTGGCATGGCGGCGGCTGGCACGGCGGCGGGTGGAACGGCGGGTGCTGGAACTGCGGCTGGAATGGCGGCTGGGGTTGGGGCTGGGGACCGGCCTTCGGGCTCGGGCTTGGCCTCGGCTACGGCGCCGGCGTCTGGGACAATGGCGCGACCCGTGTCTGCCGGCCGGTGGTCCGCAATGTGCGGGTGCACACCTCCCATGGCTGGCGCTGGCGCAGCGTCGTGGTCGGCCGGCGCTGCTTCTGGGTCGACAATGGCTGGTAAGGCCCGCTGACTGTCGTCCGTTTAGCAAATAATGATCCTGAACCATGGCTGAACATGCATCTCAGCCGTGGTTCATGCATTGAGGCCCTTGATAGACGCAGCAGGCCGGTTTTCGGCCTGGACGTCACCAAGGGAGTTTTCGATGCTGAAGAAAACCATCATTGCCGTTGCTACCACGCTGGTCCTCGCGACCGGCTCGCTGGCTGTGTCGACCGGCGGCGCGCTCGCCTGGCATCGCGGCGAACCGCACCACAGCCGTCAGGACAATCGCGGCTGGGACAACGGTCCGCGCGGCGGCCATGGCTGGCACAAGGGCAAGCGCGTCTGCCGCCCGATTGTGAAGCAGCGCAAGGTCTGGCGTCACGGCCGCATGGAATGGCGCAAGGTCGTTGTCGGCGAGCGTTGCTTCTACCAGCAGCGCGGCCATGGCGGCCCGCGCTGGTAACAGCCGGCTAGAATGAAGAAGGGGCCCGGACGTCGCCGTCCGGGCCCCTTTTCTATTGTCTGCTGTCGCGGCGGCTCAGCGCCAGCTGCGGATGTCGACGAAGTGGCCGGCGATCGCGGCGGCGGCGGCCATGGCGGGCGACACCAGATGGGTGCGGCCCTTGAAGCCCTGGCGACCCTCGAAATTGCGGTTCGAGGTCGAGGCGCAGCGCTCATGCGGCTTCAGCCGGTCGTCGTTCATGGCCAGGCACATCGAGCAACCCGGCTCACGCCATTCGAAGCCGGCGGCCTTGAACAGCACGTCCAGGCCCTCGGCCTCCGCCTGCTCCTTGACCAGGCCGGAACCCGGCACGACCATCGCGTTGACGCCCTCGCGCACCGTCTGGCCGCGGATCATCGCGGCGGCGGCGCGCAGATCCTCGATCCGGCCATTGGTGCAGGAGCCGATGAAGATGCGCTCGACCGGGATGTCGACCATGCGGGTGCCGGGCTTCAGGCCCATATATTCGAGCGCGCGCCACTTCGACTTGCGCTTGTTCTCGTCGGCGATCTCGTCCGGGTTCGGCACGACGCCGGCGATCGAGACGACGTCCTCGGGCGAGGAGCCCCAGGTGACGATCGGCGGCAGGCTGGCGGCGTCGAGGCGCAGCTCGGTATCGAAATGCGCGCCGGGGTCCGACTTGAGCGTTTCCCAGTAGCGCAGAGCCTGTTCCCAGGTTTCGCCGGTCGGCGCCTTGGGACGACCCTTGATGTAGTCATAGGTCGTCTGGTCGGGCGCGATGAGGCCGGCGCGGGCGCCGCCTTCGATCGACATGTTGCAGACCGTCATGCGGCCTTCCATCGACAAGGCGCGGATCGCCTCGCCAGCATATTCGATCACATGGCCGGTGCCGCCGGCCGTGCCGATCTCGCCGATGATGGCCAGCACGATATCCTTGGCCGAAACGCCTTCCGGCGCCACGCCATCGACCGTGACCAGCATGTTCTTGGCCTTGGTCTGGATCAGCGTCTGGGTGGCGAGCACATGCTCGACCTCCGACGTGCCGATGCCATGCGCCAGCGCGCCGAAGGCGCCATGCGTCGAGGTGTGGCTGTCGCCGCAGACGATGGTCATGCCGGGCAGGGTGAAGCCCTGCTCGGGGCCGACGATGTGGACGACGCCCTGGCGGCGGTCGAGCTCGGAATAATATTCGACGCCGAACTCGGCCGCGTTCTCGGCGAGCGTCGCGACCTGCAGCGCCGATTCCGGGTTCTCGATGCCATGCGTGCGGTCGGTCGTCGGCACGTTGTGGTCGACGACGGCGAGCGTCTTCTTCGGCTGGTGAACCTTGCGGCCGGCCATGCGCAGGCCTTCGAAGGCCTGCGGGCTCGTCACTTCGTGCACGAGGTGGCGGTCGATATAGAGGATGGTGTTGCCGTCGTCGTTCTTCTCGACGACGTGGTAGTCCCAGATCTTGTCGTAGAGAGTGCGGGGATTGCCGTTCGACGTGGTCATGACGTCTTCTTCCTGAAGGATAAATTGCTTGCGCGAGGGTCGATCGTTCGGGGCCACTGCCCCGTCAAAGTCGATCGGAACCGCGATCCTCGGTTGCCAGCAGACGGGCGAAAAACCGCCAGGGAAGCCGCGCATGATCCGTCAGCGCCGCGAATTCGGCGGTCGTCGGCTGATGGATGCGGGCGAAGGGGCTGTTCATAGCGGTTCTAAATAGCAGTCAATTGCCAGAACGACAATTCGGATCATGGCCCATCGGTCAGCGTTTCGTCGCCCCAAGCGACAGGGCGAGCGGCATGCGCGGAATGCCGGCGGGCAACTGGAACATGCGGCTCCCGGCATCGACCATCATCGGAAACAGTTTGAAAGGCAACACTTCGTGCTCGCGCAGGAAGTCGAGCTGCATTCCGGCCCGGAGCAGGGCGTCGATCACGTCCGAGGTGCCGCGCATCCACTCATAGGTGAAGTCGGTGACCAGCGGCGTCTCGTCCCCCGTATAGGTCGTGGGGGAATCGAAGCGCTGCGGCTTTTCGCGCGCGGAGCGCCAGTCGTAATGAGGCCGGATCACGCCGTCGATTTCCTCGTGCGTCGCGATGGCGGGGCTGCTGTCGGCGAAATAGAGCCGCCCGCCCGGCTTCAGCGTGCCGGCAATCGCCTTCGCCCAGGCGCGGATGTCGTCGAGCCAGGTGATCGTGCCCCAGCTGGTGAAGACCATGTCGAAATCCGTGCCGAGAAGGTCCGGCGCGTCATAGACTTCGCCCTCGACGAAATCGGCTTGAACCCCGGAGCGCGCCGAAAGCGCGCGCGCCTTGGCGATCGCCTGCGGCGAGAAGTCGAGCCCGGTGGCGATGGCGCCGCGGCGGGCGAGGCAGAGCGTGTCGATGCCGATATGGCACTGGAAATGCGCCAGCTTCAGGCCGGAAACGGCGCCAATCTCGGCGGATTCGATGGGATAGAGCACGTCCTCGCCGGCAAGAAAGCGGTCAATCGCATAGAAGCCGGTCCGGTCCTGCGCATGGATCTCGGCGCGCTCGTCCCAATTGGCGCGGTTGCTCTGCTTGAAGCGATCCATGGTCCTCTCCCAACAAAAAAGGCGGGTCGCTGGGACCCGCCTTCGCAATTCTGGAAGCCGAAGGGCTTAAGCCTTCGCCTTCTCCTTGCGGGGCTCGGTCCGCTCGACGATACGAGCCGACTTACCGCGACGATCGCGCAGGTAGTAAAGCTTCGCGCGGCGAACCTTGCCGCGGCGGACGACTTCGATGCCGGCGATCAGCGGCGAGTAGACCGGGAAAACGCGCTCGACGCCTTCGCCATAGGAAATCTTGCGGACGGTGAAGCTCTCCGAGAGGCCGCCGCCGGAACGGGCGATGCAGACGCCTTCATAGGCCTGAACGCGCGAACGGGTGCCTTCGACAACCTTCACGTTGACCTTGACGGTGTCGCCGGGCTGGAACTCGGGAACCGCACGCATGGCGGCGACGATTTCGAGCTGCTCTTTCTCGAGCTGTTCGATGATATTGACCATAGTCTCAACTCCTGCCGATGCGGCCCTTTTCGGACCGCTAGCGTTTCGGTGCGCTGTTTTCAGTTATTGTTCCTTAGCCGTTGAAGGCTTTGGATGGCGCGCGTGTACAGGAAGCGGAGCGGAAAGTCCAGCCTTTGGCCGGCCGGCGGATCGCCTGCGCGGCAAGCCGTCCGGCTAGGCCGCATGCAGCAGCGCCGAGAACAGCGTGCTGCCTGCCATGTAGATCAGGATCAGCGAGCCGGGCGTCCAGAGCAGCGAGCGCAGGTCGTGTGTGCGGGCCGTCAGATAGGCGACGAAGTGCAAGGCCCGCGTCACCACATAGCCGTAGAACAGCCATTGGGCCAGCCACAGCGACGGCGACGTCAGGATCCAGAGGAATCCGGCCACCAGGAAATAGGGAAAGCTCTCGAGGTCATTGAGTTGGATCCGGCGCGCCCGCTCGACGCGCGGATTGGGCTCGAGCTGGCCCGGGTGCGGATTGGGATTGGCGAGAGTTTTCTTCAGATCCTCGGGCGACCGAAAGCCGCCATTCTCCCGGATCATCCGGAAGACCACCAGCCAGGACATGGCCGCCGCCTTCAGGATGAGAAGCGTCGCCGCGATCACATAGGTCGCGAACAGCGGGTTGTCGAAGCTCAGCTTGTCCATTGCCAGTCTCCACCGTGCGGCGAGCGCGCGCCCATATGTCTACGACTACAATTCAATTTTTAGACCGTTGTTCGAAAAAGTCAAATGGAGGATATTTTACAGAATTGAATTCGAAGGCCAGTACGGAGGGTGACGAGGGTGGCGGATGACGCGGGCGAAGCGAACGGCGCCGACAAGACGGCGGCGCGGGCCGCACGGCGCGAGCGCAAGCGGGACCAGTCGCGCGAGGAGATCCTGCAAGCCGCCCGTCGCGTCCTGTTCCGGCACGGCATTGGCGCGATGACGCTCGACGCGGTGGCGAACGAGGTCGGGATGTCGAAGACCGGGCTCTATTATTACTTCCCGTCCAAGGACGCTCTGGTTTTCGAACTGGTGCATGGCGTGATCGAAGCGCAGGCGAAGGCCGTGCAGCAGGGGGTCTCGCGGGCGTCCGATGGCGGCGGCGCGCTGCGGGCGATCATCGGGGAGACAGTGACCGCCTTCGCCCCTCGCCTGGATGATTTCCGGCTCGCCTTCCTGTTCGGGCAGGTCGCCGGCGCCGGCGCGCTCACCTGGGATCGCGACCAGTTCGAACGCATCCGTCCGCTGAATGACCTGCTGTTCGCGAAAGCAACCGAGATGCTGGTGGCAGAACGGGGCGAGCGCGATCCGCGCGCGGCCGTCGAACCGCGCCTGTTGGCGTTCCTCGCCTATCTCTCGGCGATCGGCCTGCTGACGATGAAGGGCATGGTCGAGCCGATGGACGATCCGCTGATCTATTCGGACGAGCAACTCGTCGAAGGTCTTGCGCGGGTGTTCGAGGCCGCCGCCGCTCCCGGCGGCGACTGCTGAGGTCAGCTCTTGTCGAGCAGGTCGGGTCGGCGCTCGGCCGTGATGCGCTCGGATTGCTGGCGCCGCCATCTGGCGATCGCGGCGTGGTCGCCGGAAAGCAGCACGTCGGGAATGGAGCGGCCTTCCCATTCGCGCGGGCGGGTGTAGTGCGGATATTCCAGCAGGCCGCCCTCGAAGCTTTCCTCGGTGCCGGATTCTGCCCCGCCCATCACGCCCGGCAGCAGGCGGACGATGGCATCCAGCAGCACCATGGCGCCGAGCTCTCCGCCCGACAGCACGTAGTCGCCGATCGAGACTTCCTCGAGCTGGCGCGCCTCGATGACGCGCTCGTCGACGCCCTCGAACCGGCCGCACAGGATCAGCGCGCCGGGACCGGCGGCGAGCTCGCGCACGCGCGCCTGGTCGAGCGGCTTGCCGCGCGGGCTCATCAGCAGGCGAGGGCGGGGGTCGTCGGCCGGTGCCGCGGCATCGAGCGCGCGCGCCACCACATCGGCGCGCATCACCATGCCCGGGCCGCCGCCAGCCGGCGTGTCGTCGACATTGCGGTGCTTGGTCGTGGCGGAATCGCGGATGTTGACCGCGTCGAGCGACCACTTGCCCTCGGCCATCGCCTTGCCGGAGAGCGATTGCCCGAGCGGGCCCGGGAACATTTCGGGGTAGAGGGTCAAAATAGTGGCGCGCCAGCGACCGGCTGGGTCGGGTGTCGCGGTAGCCGCGCCGGGCGCGTCTGCGAACGAATCGCTCACGCCTCGGCCTCGGCCTCGCCGTCCTCCGGGCGCGCTTCGGTCTCGGGCGGCGGCACAACGACGGCGCGCCCGGCCTTGATGTCGACCGTCGGCACAATGGCGCGGGTAAAGGGCAGGTAGAAGGTCTTGCCGCCCGCGGCCGGCTCGATCTCGATCAGGTCGCCAGCGCCGAAATTCTGCACCGAGACGATCTTGCCATAGGCGCTGCCATCGGTGAGTTCGAGCGCCAGATCGATCAGGTCGGCGTGGTAGAAATCGTCTTCTTCCTCGAGTTCCGGCAAGGCGGCGCGCTCGACGAACAGCTTTCGGTTGCGCAAGGTCTCGGCGCCATTGCGATCCGAGATGCCCTTGATGCGGGCGACGACGCCATCACCCTGCATGCGGACGGAATCGATCTCGACGACGCGGCCGTCATCGAGGGTGAACGGGCCGTAATCGGCGATGCCGAGCGGCTCCTCAGTATAGGAATTGATCTTGATCTCGCCGCGGATGCCGTGGGCGGCACCGAATTGGCCGAGGAGAACCTGGTCTGGGTCCGGAGCGGGCATCGGCGAGTCTTTCTGTCAGCGGTCATGGCCGGATAGGGGCCTGCATGGGAGTGCAGGCGGCCCGATCCCGGTCGAATACGCACCTCGGGCGGGCAGGACGTCCGGCGGGCCGTCATCGGACGGGGCGGGCGCGTCGGCAGAAACCCTCTCCCGCGTGCGGGAGAGGGAATGGCGAGGGACGGATCCCTGAATTACTCGGCAGCGGCTGCAGCAGCGGCTTCGGCCTTCTTGGCCTTCTCGGCAACGCGCTCCTGGGCCTTCTTGCCCGGGACGGCCTTCTCGGGGTTGTTGCGCGGGTCACGCTTGACAACGCCGGCATCGCTCAGGAAGCGGGCGACGCGATCGGTCGCCTGCGCGCCGACCGACAGCCAATGCTTGGCGCGGTCGAGGTCGAGCACGACGCGGTTAGCGGCGTCCTTGGCCAGCATCGGGTCGAACGTGCCGATACGCTCGATGAAGCGGCCGTCGCGCGGCGAACGGGCATCGGTGACGACGATACGGTAGAACGGACGCTTCTTGGCACCACCGCGGGAAAGACGGATCTTGAGGGACATGCTTCTCTTCCTTTTAAAACGAGATCTTGTGAAGGGTTAGGGACCGGGGTCCGTACTGGTTATTTCTTCTTGCCGAGGCCGGGTATGCCACCCAGGCCCGGCAGCTTGCCGCCGAGGCCCGGCAGGCCGGGCATTCCCTTGCCGAGGCCGGGCGGCAGGCCGGCGCCGCCACCCATCTGCTTGGCAAGCTTTTCCAGCTGGGCCGGATCGATGTTGGGCATGCCGCCACCCATGCCGCCGGGAGGCATGCCGCCCATGCCGCCGCCGAGCGCGCCCATCATCTTGCCCAGCATGCCGCCGCCCTTCTGCTTGCCCATGGCCTTCATCATATCGGCCATCTGGCGGTGCATCTTGAGCAGGCGGTTGACGTCCTCGACCTTCGAGCCGGAACCGGCGGCGATGCGCTTCTTCCTGCTGGCCTTGAGGATGTCGGGATTGCGGCGCTCGGCCTTGGTCATGGACGAGATGATCGCGACCTGGCGCTTGATCATGCTGTCGTCGAGATTGGCGCCGTCGAGCTGCTTCTTGATCTTGCCGACGCCGGGCAGCATGCCGAGCATGCCGGACATGCCGCCGATCTTCTCCATCTGGCGAAGCTGGGCGGCGAGATCGTCGAGGTCGAAGATGCCCTTGCGCATCTTCTCGGCCGCCTTGGCGGCCTCTTCCATGTCGATGTTCTGCGCGGCCTTCTCGACCAGCGAGACGATGTCGCCCATGCCGAGAATGCGGTTGGCGATACGGCCGGGATGGAAGTCTTCGAGGTCTTCCGCCTTTTCGCCGGTACCGATCAGCTTGATCGGCTTGCCGGTGACAGCGCGCATCGACAGCGCCGCGCCGCCGCGGCCGTCGCCATCGGCGCGGGTCAGCACGATGCCGGTGATGCCGACGCGCTCGTTGAACGAGCGGGCGAGGTTCACGGCGTCCTGACCGGTCAGGCTGTCGGCGACGAGCAGGATCTCGTGCGGCTTGGCGATGGCCTTGATGTCGGCCATCTCGACCATCAGCGGCTCGTCGATATGCGTCCGGCCGGCGGTGTCGAGGATGACGACGTCATAGCCGCCGAGGCGGGCGGCCTGCAGCGTGCGGGTGGCGATGTCGGTCGGCGACTGGCCGGCGACGATCGGCAGCGTGTCGATGCCGTTCTGCTCGCCGAGGATGCGCAGCTGCTCCTGGGCGGCCGGACGGCGGACGTCGAGCGACGCCATCAGGACCTTGCGCTTCTGCTGCAGGGTCAGGCGGCGGGCGATCTTGGCGGACGAGGTGGTCTTGCCCGAGCCCTGGAGGCCGACCATCATGATGGCGACGGGGGCAGGGGCGTTGAGGTCGATCGGCTCGGCTTCGGCGCCCAGCATCTCGACCAGCTGGTCGTGCACGATCTTGACGACCATCTGGCCGGGCGTCACCGAGCGAATGACGTCGGCGCCGATGGCGCGCGAGCGGACCTTGTCGATGAAGGAACGCACGACGTCGAGGGCGACGTCAGCCTCGATCAGCGCGCGGCGAACTTCGCGCATCGCCTCGTTGACGTCGTTTTCCGACAGCGCGCCGCGACGGGTGAGCTTGTCGAAAATGCCTGAGAGGCGTTCTGAAAGGTTGTCGAACATCCGTTCCGCTCTTCCTCGAATGGACCGCTTCCGATCCGCCGAATTCCCAAAGACGTTCAGCGCCCGCGGGCGCGACGCGCTGGCGGACGTTGACCTCCGGGATCGGGTCCCGGTCGGCGGCTCAGAGGATACCTCTTCGCGAGAATTTGGCGGCTTTTAACGCGGAACGGGCGGCCGAGTCAATCAAAGAGGGGCTGAACCCCTGGATTGCATGCCCGCGCGATGCCGCCTGCGCCGCATAAGCAAATGGCCGGGGCTGAGCCCGGCCATCCAGTTCGAATTCGGGAACGGGCCCTACGGGCAGTTCTTGGAGAGCGCGTCGAGCGAGGCCGAGACGCCGGCGAGCGAATAGCTGTCGCTCGTCTGGGTGCCACGGCGCGACGTGCCGTTGACGGACATCGAATGCCCCTTCTTCAGGGCCGCGATCAGTGCCGTTTCCTGCGCCGCGTTCTCGATCCAGGCGCCATCATCCTTGGTGAACATCGAGAACTTCTGTCCATCGATGTCGACTGTAAGCTTGGAGCCTTCCTTGAACGGATATCCGATGATCACGGACACCTCGCTGCGGACGTTCTCGGACGGCCGCGCGGTGACCATGAAATAGGCCGGATCGCGATTCAGGCCCTGCGGCGCCTGTGTCTTCGGCTGGGAGGCCGCGTAGCAAACTTTCCCACGCGAGTCGGAATAGGCGTAGGAGCTCCAGTCCTTGTAAGTGCCGATACGTTTCGGGGTCTGCGCCGCCGCAGTCTCTGCGAAACCGAACAAAGCACCCATGAGGAGCGCTGCCGTTGCGATCCTTTTTCCGTTCATATTTTTCCCACCAAATTTGCCAGAAAACGATCGGGCGGGTGGCTCCGTCACCCGAACAATTACCTCAAACTGCGCGGGTTCCGTTAACAATCCATGAAAACTAATCCTTCATGAACCGCGCCCATCCCGTCATCCAGCCAGACATTCGAATGCAGAGATGGTCGGGCCAATGGGGCGAGAGTGTGACCTCTCCGGCCGAAAGGAACAGGGCCCTGCAGGCAGGGGCGGATCAGGCCGGCTTTTCGCCGGCCAGCACCCGTTTCGCGGCTTCATAATGGGCCGGCTGGATGTGTCCGCGCAGTAGGGTCAAGGCGGTCATCAGCACGGTCGCATCGTCGGCGAAGCCAATGCCGACCAGAAAGTCGGGGACGGCATCGACCGGCAGCACGAAATAGGCGAGCGCGCCGATCAGCGTGGCGCGGACCCGAATCGGCGTGGCGCTGTCGAAGGCGCAGAAATAGGCGGCGGCCACGTCCTCGGCGAAGGGGATGTGGCGGGCGGCGGTGCGGAATTTCTTCCAGAAGCCGCGGCGCACCGTCTCGGCGCGCGCCTTTTCTTCCTTCGAGCCCAAGGTCTCGGGGCCGAGAATGTCACCGTGATGGATCTTTGCCATGTGCCAGTAGCCTCATCGACCCGTGGGGAAGGCGGCGAAACATTCGCGCACCGACCAGGGCAGGCCTCCATTTAGGAACTGGAAAGGCGGACTGCAACGAATCGGGCGCCCGTCGCCGCGCAATCCTTCGCACCGCGATGCGCGAAGTCCCCGCCGGCCGCGCGGCGGCCGGGGCGATGTTGCTGGATGGGAAAGAGGAGATCAGCCCTTTTCGGCCAGCTTCTCGATCTTCTTCTGCATCTCGTCGAGTTGGCGCTTCAGCAGGTCGAACTCGCCATCGGCGCGTTCGGTCGGCCGGGCTTCCGCCGTCCGCGACTCGGCCTTGCCGTTCGGGGCGCTGCTGGTCGGCTCCGGGCGTCCGCCGCTGAAGGGCAGGAACATGCGCATGGCCTGCTCGAACATCTCGGTGTTGCGCCGGACGGTGTCCTCGATCGCGGTGAAGGCGCTGGGCCCGAAGGCATTGGCCATCTGGCCGCGCAGCTTGTCCTGGTCGCGCGTCAGGCTGTCGATGGTGAAGTCGAGATAGGTCGGCACCAGGTTCTGCATGGAGTCGCCATAGAAGCGGATCAACTGGCGCAGGAAGGTGATCGGCAGCAGGTTCTGCCCCTTGTTCTCCTGCTCGAAGATGATCTGGGTCAGCACCGAACGGGTGATCTCATCGCCGGACTTGGCATCGAAAACCACGAAATCCTCACCCGCCTTGACCATGTTCGCGAGGTCTTCGAGCGTCACATAGGTCGAGGTACCGGTATTGTAGAGCCGGCGGTTCGCGTATTTCTTGATCGTGGTGGGTTCTTTTTCCTTCGTCATGATCGCTCCCCTCGTCCCACTTGCGTGATTGTCCGGTTGGCGCGCCTCGGCATGCCGTCCTCGCAACCTATCTTCCACCTCACCACGATAGGGTCATTCCAGGAATCCACCAAATTGATTGTGCGATGCATTGTCAGTCCCATGCTGCGCAAACGATGCATTGCAACAATCGCGTAACGTCCGCCTCGATTGACAGCCTTCGTCGCCCGGTCTCTGATTGTTTCAACCGGCAGCCGCCGAAACCCGATCGAGGAAAGCATCATGGCTTCAGAAACCGACATCGTCATCGCCGCCGCCACGCGCACCGCCGTCGGGTCGTTCAACGGCGCCTTTGCCAATATTCCCGCCCACCAGCTCGGCGCCGCCGTGGTCAAGGCCGCGCTGGAGCAGGGCAAGACCGAGCCGGAAGCGGTCAGCGAGCTGATCTTCGGCCAGGTGCTGACCGCGGCCCAGGGCCAGAACCCGGCGCGCCAGGCCTCGATGCTCGCCGGCCTGCCCAAGGAGACCACCGCCTGGAGCCTCAACCAGGTCTGCGGCTCCGGCCTGCGCTCGGTCGCGCTCGGCATGCAGCAGATCGCCACCGGCGATGCCTCGATCATCGTGGCGGGCGGCCAGGAATCGATGTCGCTGTCGCCGCATGCGGCGCATCTGCGCGCCGGCACCAAGATGGGCGACATGAACATGGTCGACACCATGATCAAGGACGGCCTCTGGGACGCCTTCAATGGCTACCACATGGGCGTCACGGCCGAGAACGTCGCGCGCGAATTCCAGATCAGCCGCGAGCAGCAGGACCAGTTCGCCACCGCATCGCAGAACAAGGCCGAGGCGGCGCAGAAGGCCGGCAAGTTCAAGGACGAGATCACGCCCTTCACGATCTCGACCCGCAAGGGCGACATCGTCGTTGACCAGGACGAGTATATCCGCGCCGGCGCAACGATGGAGGCCGCCGCCAAGCTGCGTTCCGGCCTTCTCGAAGGACGGCACGGTCACGGCCGGCAATGCCTCGGGCCTGAATGACGGCGCAGCCGCGCTGCTGTTGATGTCGGCCGCCGAGGCCGCGCGGCGCGGCGTCACGCCGCTCGCCCGCATCGCCTCCTGGGCGACGGCCGGCGTCGACCCGGCCCTGATGGGTACCGGCCCGATCCCGGCCTCCAAGAAGGCGCTGCAGAAGGCCGGATGGTCGGTCGACGACCTCGACCTGATCGAAGCCAACGAGGCCTTCGCCGCCCAGGCCTGCGCCGTCAACCAGGGCGTCGGCTGGGATCCGGCCAAGGTCAACGTCAATGGCGGCGCCATCGCGATCGGCCATCCGATCGGCGCCTCGGGTGCCCGCATCCTGGTCACGCTGTTGCACGAGATGGCGCGCCGCGACGCCAAGAAGGGGCTCGCCACGCTCTGCATCGGCGGTGGAATGGGAATTGCTCTGACCGTCGAGCGCTAACGCTTCGACGGATTTCATCGAGACCGGAATTCAACCGGTCAATCTGGGGAGGAACACATGGGGAAAGTCGCCCTCGTTACCGGCGGCACGCGCGGCATTGGCGCGGCCGTCTCCAAGGGGCTGAAGGCCGCCGGCTACACGGTCGCGGCCAGCTTCGCCGGCAATGTCGAGAAGGCGCATGCCTTTCAGGCGGAAACCGGCATCCCGGTGTTCCAGTGGGACGTGAGCGATGCCGAGGCCTGCGCCAATGGCGTGCGCGCCGTCGAACTGGCCGTCGGCCCTGTCGAGGTGCTGGTCAACAATGCCGGCATCACGCGCGACGGCTGGTTCCACAAGATGGACCAGGAGCAGTGGTCCAGCGTGATGCGGACCAACCTCGATTCGATGTTCACCATGACGCGGCCGCTGATCGAAGGGATGCGCGAGCGCGGCTTCGGCCGCATCATCAACATCTCGTCGATCAACGCGCAGAAGGGGCAGCTCGGCCAGGTCAATTATGCGACCGCCAAGGCCGGCGTCGTCGGTTTCACCAAGGCGCTGGCGCTGGAAAATGCCCGCAAGGGCATCACCGTCAACTGCATCTGCCCGGGCTATATCGATACCGACATGGTGATGGCGGTGCCGCCCAAGGTGATGGAAGGGATTCTTCGCCAGATACCGGTCGGCCGCCTGGGCAAGGCCGAGGAGATCGCCGCGCTGGTCGCCTATCTCGCCTCGGATGCCTCCGCCTTCATGACGGGCGCGGTGCTGACCATCAATGGCGGCCAGTACATGGCGAATGGCTGATCGCCGGCAGCGGATTTCTCACCGCTCGTAGAAGAAAAGGCCGGCGCCCAGCGCCGGCCTTTTTCATTGGAGAATGCGAAGCTCGTAGCCTCTATCGGCCGGTCGGCTTCCGGTTTTGGCTGTAGGCGGCGAGGATCCGCTGGATCTCGTCGCCGATGTCGCCATCCTCGGCGGTCGGGTCGGGCGTCGGCTCCGGGGCGCGCACGGGCGCCGCGATACGGGCAGGGGCCCGCGGCGGCACGGCGCGCTGTGCCGGCGCCTCGACCGGCTTGGGCGCTGCCTGCGGAGCCTCCTGCTCGCCGCCGTCATCGACCAACACATCGACCGCTTGGGCGATCGCGGCGAGGATCGAATTTTCGATCGGGTCGCCGGCATTGTCGGGCGCGGAAGCGGACAGGCGCCGGGCCGGAGGCCGCGTGGCGACAGCGGTGCCGGCGGGGGCGCGGGGCGCGGGCGGGCGCGCCGGGCTGGCCGGCGGCGCCGGCTCGGCCGCCGCTTCCGGGGTGATCGGCCGCGGCGCGCGCGGGCGCGGCGGGGCGATGTTGGAACGGGGCGCCGACTGCGGCGAGGAAATCTCGGCGAGCAGCGATTCCGGGTCGACCTGCGAGCGACGGAGCGTCGGTTGCGGCGTTTCGGGCCGGATCTCGGCCCGTACGGCGGCCTGTGGCGGCGGCGCCTGGGGCGCGGGGCTCAGCACCGGCGCGGCAGGTTCCGCCACCGGGCGCGGGGCGCGCGGTTCTACGGGCGCGGCCACCTGGGGCTCGGGCGCGGCCGGTTCGGGCGCCGGCTCGACGATGGCGTGCACCTGGATCGGCCGGGTCGGCTGCGGCATGGTCGCCGAGATCGGCTGCAGGCTGATCGGACGGGCTTCGCGTGGGATCGCCTGCGGCGCCACGGGCTGGGCCGAGGGCTGCGACGACAGGCGCGAGGGCGAAACCGTCGCGGGGGCCGCCGGCTGCGGCGCGATCACCGGCCGTGGGGCCTGGGGCTGAAGGGCCTGCGGCTGCACGGTGGGCTGCGGCGCATCGGGCTGCGACACGGCCGGTCGGGTCCAGGCGGGCTGGGCAGGGGCCTGCGGAGCCGCCTGGATCGGCGGCGGCGACGGGATCGGACGTGGGGCGGGGCGCTCGACCGGCGCGGCGGCGACCACTGGCGCTTCAGCCGGCAGGGACGGCGAGGCACCGGCCGGCGTCGAGCTTTCGCGGCCGACGATCCAGGTGCTGATCAGCGTCTCCATGCCCTCGTCGATTTCGACACCGGCATTGCGCGCGAGATAGAGCACCTGTTCCTTGAACGCTTCCGCCAGCTTTTCCGGGCTGTCGCTGGTCGAGAAGACATGGCCCTTCAGCGCCAGTCCCTTGACCACGAAGGCAATCTGCCGGCGCGAGGCGTTGCGGCCGTTCGCCGTCAGCCGCGCCGCGACATTCTCCGCCGTGGTCTGGAAATGATAGCCGTTCTCGGCGACTTCGCGGGTCAACGCGCGGAACAGTTCGCCATAGACGCGCGGCGAGAACAGCGGGACGTTGGTCGCCTGGTGGACGCGGCGGGCGAGGCCGGCCAGGCCGTCGCGCTCGTTGCCATTGGCGCGGCCCTGCGCGTTCTCTTCCTCCGCCTCGTCCGTCGTCTCGGGCGTTTCGGCGTCAGCCGTGGGCGCGAGAAGCGCGATCAGCGCCTGTTCGTCGAGCACGCCGTCGGCGATGGTGCGATAGCCGGCCGAGGTGGTCAGCGTCGAGTAGATGACGGTCGAGCGATTGTAGGAGCGCAGGCGGTAGATCACCGGCGTCAGGTCGGAATCGGCCGACAGCAGGATGAATTCCTCGAAGCCGGTCTGGTGCGCCAGCGCATCGATGGTGTCGAGCACCATGTGGATTTCGGCCGAGTTGCGCTCGCGGCCCGGCAAGGGCGGGCAGTCGACGATCTGGAAGCCGTGGCCTGTAAAGGCGGAGCGCGCCTTGCCCAGCAGCTTCGGATCGGCATAGCAGCGGCGCATCAGGATGCGGCGGCGGGTGGCTTCCTCGCCGCGCGGCTCCAGCAGCAATCCGGCCTCGATCGCCTCGAGCCAGACGCCGGGGCGCAGGGCAAAACGCCGCGCCATGCCCGGGTCGCGGGCCCGAAGGCTCAGATAGAGGCTGTCATAGTCGACGAAGAGAACGCTCTTGATTGGGGCCGTCATGACCTATCCCTGCGGTGCACCAACGTCTTCCCCCCACTCAGATCTTAGATTTGCTGCCATTGCCCCAACGGCGACAGCACCTTAACGGGCCGTCGCCGGTTTGGCGATGCCGCTTCGCCACTCTCGATGAAGAATGGCGGTCTTCTCCTCAGTAACGCTCGGGCTGATCGAGCGGAGCCCAGTCCGGCGCGGCCAGTTCGAAGCCTTCGAAACGGAAGCCCGGCGCTACCGTGCAGCCGACCAGCGTCCAGTCGCCGAGGCTCCGGGCCGCTTGCCACCAGCCGGTGGGCACGATGACCTGCGGCTGCTCGCCGGCCAGAACGTCGCCGCTGAGGCGAAACGTCTCGGTCACGCCGCCATCTTCCGACAGCGACAATTCGATCGGCGCGCCGGCATAGTAGTGCCAGACCTCGATCGCATCGATCCGGTGCCAGTGCGATTTCATGCCCGCCGCGAGCAGGTAGTAGATCGCCGTCGAGGCGGGCCGTCCGTCATGGGTGACGCTGTCCTCGAAGGTGCGGCGATAGAAGCCGCCCTCGGGGTGCGGCTGGAGTTCGAGCTTGCGGATGATCTCGTCGGCCGAACTCACTTGAAATTGTCCTTGGCGGTGCGGATGGCGGCGAAAACTTCGGAAGCTGGGGCGGTCGGCATGTCCATCGCCTGGCGAACGGCCGGATCGCCGGCGCGCAGATAGGGGTTGGTCGCCTTCTCGGCGGCGATGGTCGTCGGCACGGTCGGCTTGCCGGCGGCGCGCAGCGCGCGGATTTCCTCGCCGCGGGCGAGCAGCGCCGGATTGCTGCCGTCAATGGTCATGGCGAAGCGGAGGTTCGATTCGGTATACTCATGGCCGCAATAGACGACCGTCTGGTCCGGCAGGGCGGCGAGCTTCTGCAGCGAATCCCACATCTGGTCGAGCGTGCCTTCGAAGACGCGGCCGCAGCCGAGCGCGAACATCGTGTCGCCGACAAAGGCGATCCCGTCGTCCGGCAGGTAATAGGCGATGTGGCCCAGCGTGTGCCCCGGCGTGTGGATCACATGCACCGGATGGCCGGCGAAATCATAGACGTCGCCTTCGGAGAGCGTGTTGTCGATGCCGGGGATGGTGTCGGCCTCGTAGCTCGGCCCGGTGATGGTGCAGCCGGTCGTCGTCTTCAGCGCCAGATTGCCGTCGGTGTGATCGGCGTGGTGATGCGTCGTCAGGATTTCCGTCAGTCTCCAGCCGGTCTTGTCCAGCGCCGCGCTGACGGCCACGGCGTCCGGGGCGTCGATCGAGGCGGTGCGGCCGGAAGCCTCGTCGTGGATCAGCACGCCGTAATTGTCGGAAAGGCAGGGGAACTGGAAGATTGCGAGAGCCATGACGAACTCCAATATGGGCGTATGGATGGGGTGGCGTCGTTTCGGATCGTTACCTAACATCGTCGCGCCGACATCGACAGGGGAGATCGTGTTTGGAACAGGGCCGTACGCTGACGCCCGACGTGCTCGATCTCGCGAGCTTCTATACCGAGCGGCTGGGCGGCGTCGCGCAGGGTCTGGTCGCGGCGAAGCTGGCAGCGCTCTGGCCGCGTGTCGCCGGCGACCGGGTGCTG
Source organism: Kaistia sp. UC242_56 (assembly GCF_044452255.1). NCBI lineage: Bacteria > Pseudomonadati > Pseudomonadota > Alphaproteobacteria > Hyphomicrobiales > Kaistiaceae > Kaistia > Kaistia sp. UC242_56. The sequence continues at coordinate 163,632 of NZ_JBIOAN010000001.1, read as the reverse complement.
GGGCTCGGCTATGCGACGCCCTATCTCGCTCCTTTCGTGGCCCAGGCGGAGCGTGTGCTCAACTTCATGCCAGCCGCCCAGGGCGTGATGAACTGGCCGTCCGAGGGCGGAAACCTGGCGGCGCTCGTCGCCGAGGACGAATTGCCGCTGACCGATTCGTCGATCGACCGCATCCTCGTCATCCATTGCCTGGAGACGGCGTCCAATGCGCGCGAGACGCTGCGCGAGCTCTGGCGCGTGCTGGTTCCGGGCGGCAAGCTGATCGTGGTGGTGCCGAACCGGCGCGGCATCTGGGCGCGGGTGGAAAGCACGCCCTTCGGCTATGGCAGGCCCTTCAGCCGCGGCCAGCTGGCGACGCTGCTGCGCAATACCGAATTCAGCGAGACCGCATGGAGCGGCGCGCTGTTTGCCCCGCCCTTCGCAAGCCGCATGCTGATCCATAGCGGCCGGGGCTGGGAACGGACGGGCGAGATGCTCTGGCCGGGCTTTGCCGGGGTGCAGATCGTCGAGGCGACCAAGCTGGTCTATCAGGGCCTGCCGGCGCGCAGCCATCGCCGCCGCCAGCCCGCCTTCCGCCCGGCGCTGGCGCCGCCGGGATAATCCCATCCATCGTCGTCGCCATATGGCATCGCGATGTTTTCTTTGATTTTGCGGTTGGGCTTGCCTATGAATCGGCCGCCGCCGTCCGCCTTGGCGCGGCTTGTGTTTTTCCCGCCAAGAGCCGATCCAACGATGGCCTCGACCGAGACAAAGAATTCTGCCACCGAAGCAGATGCGGCGACACTCGCCCGCATCCGGCAAACGATCGACGAGCTGGATGCCGAGATGCATCGCTGCCTGATCGAGCGCGGCACGGCCATCGACACGCTGATCAAGGTCAAGGGCACGAGCCGGCCGGGCGCCGCGTTCCGTCCGGGCCGCGAGGCCGACATGATGCGCCGTCTGGTGGCCCGCCACGAGGGCGCGCTGCCGATCTGGACCGTCGAGCATATCTGGCGCGAGATCATCACGACCTTCACGCGGATGCAGGCGAATTTCGACGTCGGCATCGACCAGGGCGTCGCCCGCGATGCGCTGCGCGATACCGCTCGTTTCCTGTTCGGCTTCACCGTGGCGCTGCACGGCTATGCCGACGCTGTGGCGACGATCAACCATATCCGCGAGACCGGCACCGATCTCGGTCTGGTCTCCGCCGAGCAGCCGGCATCGGCCGGCGCCTGGTGGCGGGCCCTCGGCCGTCCGTCCGCGCCGCGTATCATGGCGATGTCGCCCTATATCCGGATCGCCGGCCGTCCGGCCGAGCACCCGGCCTTCGTTATCGCGCCGGAACTGGCCGATCCGACGCCGCCGGACCTTGATCTCTTCGCCGTGACGGCGATCGGCAAGGATCCGTGGCCGGCGATCGTCGCGGCCGGCGGAACCGTGCTGGCCGAGGCGGGAGCGGAAAAGCTGATCGCCCTGCCCGTTGGAACGCCGGTTGCCGCCCTCGCGGCGCATGCGGGATTCGAGGATGTGGCGCGCGTCGGCGCGCTGTCGCGCGGCATCGCCATCGGCGATGTCGACGCCAATCCAGTTCTCTATGAGCGCCTCGACGAGGCGGGAGTATCGTGATGAACAAGTCGTCGAAGACGCCGGATACCAAGCCCGCCGACCGGCCCGTGCCGCGTCCGGGCGTGCTGGATATTGCCCCCTATGTGCCGGGCCGCTCGAAGGCGACCGGCGGCTCCAAGGTCTACAAGCTTTCCTCGAACGAGACGCCGCTTGGACCGAGCCCGGCGGCTGTTTCTGCCTATCAGGCCGCCGCCGCCAAGCTCGAGATCTATCCGGATGGCTCGGCCGGCGAACTGCGCGCCGCGATCGCCGACGCCTATGGCATCAATGCGTCCCGCATCATCTGCGGCAACGGCTCCGACGACGTGCTCGCCATGGTCAGCCACGTCTATCTGGGCCCCGGTGACGAGGCGATCTATTCGCGGCACGGCTTCAACGTCTATCCGATCCTGATCCAGGCCGCGGGCGCCACGCCCGTCGTCGCGCCGGAAAAGGACCTGACGGCCTATGTCGACGGTATCCTCGAACTGGTGACGGACAAGACGCGCATCGTCTTCGTCGCCAATCCGAACAACCCCACCGGCACCTATCTGCCCTTCAGCGAGATCCGCCGGCTGCATGCCTCACTGCCGCCGCGCGTCCTGCTGGTGCTGGACGCCGCCTATTCGGAATATGTCCGCCGCAACGATTATGAGAGCGGCATCGAGCTCGCCGGCAGCGCGCCGAACGTGCTGATGACGCGCACCTTCTCGAAGATCTACGGCCTGGCCGGCGTGCGTCTTGGCTGGGGCTATGGCCCGGCCGAGGTGATCGATGCGATGAACCGCATCCGCGGCCCGTTCAACGTCTCCGCCCCGGCCATGGCCGCCGGCATCGCGGCATTGCGGGATCGCGCCCATATCGACGCCGCCATCGCGCATAACGAGGAATGGCTGCCGCGCGTCACCGAGGGCATCCGCTCGCTCGGCCTCGAGGTGACGCCGAGCGTCGGCAATTTCGTGCTGATCCATTTCCCGGAAGAAAAGGGCCGCCGCGCGGTCGATGCCGACGAATATCTCGTCTCGCATGGCATCATCCTGCGCGTCATGACCAGCTATCACCTGCCCAATGCGCTGCGCATGACCATCGGCTCGGCCGAGGCGAACGAGGCGACGATCGCGGCGCTGCGCGACTTCCTGCACCGGACGGCGCGCTGATGTCGGAGCCTCTCTTCGGCAAGCTCGCTCTGGTCGGCATCGGCCATATCGGCGCTTCGATCGCCCTCGCCGCGCGCCGCGCCGGCGAGGTGGGCGAGATCGCCATCTCGACCCGCAGCCCGGCGACACTCGCCCGCGCCGAACAGCTCGGCCTGGGCGACGTCTATTTCGCGGATGCGGCGGATGCCGTGCGCGATGCCGATCTCGTCATCGTCTGCGTTCCGGTCGGTGCGTCGGGTGACGTCGCCAAGGCCATCGGCCCGCATCTGAAGGCCGGCGCGATCGTGTCCGACGTCGGCTCGGTCAAGGTTTCCGTCGTCAAGGCGATGGCCCCGCATCTGCCCTCGGCCGTGCACTTCATCCCCGGCCATCCGCTGGCGGGCACCGAGCATTCCGGTCCCGATGCCGGCCTGGTCGATCTGTTCCAGAACCGCTGGTGCGTGCTGACCCCGGCCGAAACCGTCGATCCCGCAGCGGTTGAAAAGCTGATGGCGTTCTGGCGGGCGCTGGGCGCCGATGTCGAGGCGATGAGCGCCGAGCACCACGACCTGGTTCTGGCGATCACCAGCCATCTGCCGCATCTGATTGCCTACAACATCGTCGGCACGGCCGCGGACCTCGAATCCGGCATCCGCTCGGAAGTGCTCAAATTCTCGGCCTCGGGTTTCCGCGATTTCACCCGTATCGCCGCCTCCGACCCGACGATGTGGCGCGACGTCTTCCTCAACAACAAGGAAGCCGTGCTCGAGATGCTGGGCCGCTTCAACGAGGATCTGGCGACCCTGACGCGGGCGATCCGCAATGGCGACGGCGACACGCTGTTCGACCTGTTTACCCGCACCCGCGCCATCCGCCGCTCGATCGTCGCGATCGGCCAGGACACAGCCGCGCCGGACTTCGGCCGCCGGGATCACACGAAGCCGTAGGGCCCGCTTTCTTCCCTGCCGGACACCGTCCTCAACATCCTGAGGGACCCGAAGGGTCGTCTCGAAGGGCGCGCCGTTTTGAGGGCAAAGCTTGATGCGACGCTACTCTACGTGCTTTGAGACAGGCCTTTGGCCCTCCTCAGCATATCGCGGATGGCGTTGTGTCTTCACCTCTCCCTGAGGCAGAGGTCGGAGCGAAGCTCCGGGTGAGGGTTTAGGGAACCATCCGGAGAGGGCGTAAACCCTCACCCGCCGGCCTACGGCCTTCGACCTCTCCCTCAGGGAGAGGTGAAGGAAGGATCAGACCTTGCCAATGCGATCGCCTTCCTGATCGCGGCCCGGTGGGGGTCGATGAGCGGCAGCGGCAGGTCGGTGGCGACGTCGGCGAGGATCGGGATCAGGCCGGCACCGCCGAGCACGACGCGGGCAGCGCCCGTCCGTTCCGCCTCTTCCGTGATCACCGCGCGGCAAAGTTCGGCATCGCGCGCGGCCGCATCGCCGATCGACAGGAAGCTGGAGATACGGTCGGAAAGGCCGATCGTTCCGGCGAGCTCCGAAAGCATGTCGCACCAGGCTTCGCCATTGGTGGCGACCATGAACGGACCCGGCTCGGCCGCGGCCGCGCGAAGGCCGGCTTCGGCGAAGCCGACGACGGGGCAGGCGAAGGCGGCTTGCAAGGCCTCAAGGCCCGGATCGCCGAAGCAGGCGATAACGATCGCATCCGGCTCGCCGCTTTCCTGCGACGCGGCCTTGGCGACATCCAGCACGGCGTCGGCGGCGATCGCCGCACCCGCCCGGTCCGAAATATAAGGCGCGCCGAAGCGGGCGGTGACGGCGGTGACGGCGACATCCGGCCCGGCCTCATCCTCGGCCAGGGCCTGGATCCTCGCCGTGATCGCCTCCGACGTGTTGGGATTGATCACCATCAGCCGCAGCGGGGCTTGGGTGCCATCGGGCCGTTCCATCATGCGCAGGTCTCCGGAGTGCTTTCATGCCGATACCGGCAAGCAAGGCGCGCGCCAGAACCGGCTCAGCTGCCGGCGACGCCGGCGGCATTGCCGAGCTTCAGCGGCGGCAGGCGGCCGAGCGGGATGAAGCCGGCCGAGACCCGGCCGTTCTTGATCGTTAGCGTCGTCTCGCCCCAGGTCTTGCCGTCGACCTGAACCGGCTTCAGGAAGGCCGAGAGCGGGACCAGGATCTGCGCCACGCGGTCGCGGCTGCCGGGATGGAGCAATTCGGCGAGATCGGGCAGCTTTTCGAGCTGATCGACACGGATCGCGACCTTGCCGGAGATGACGCCGTCGCGGGCGACCGAGAGGTCGCCGCTGGCATTGGCCAGGAAGCCGCCGATATCGATGCCGAGCTGGCCGAGCTTCACCTGTCCGCCGGCGGCGAGCCAGGCGGGCAGCGGATCGACATGGCCGTCACGAAGCTCGGGCAGCGCGCCGGGCAGGGTGGCGTAGAGCTGGGCGGCGAGATCGGGCAGCTGCGGCGCGCCGGGAATGATGGCGGCAAATCCGTCGACGGTGCCGGCCAGGTCCAGCGCCGTGGCGTCGGCGTCGTTCTGCAGCAAATGCAGTTCGGCATGCTTGGCCCGCGCGGCGGTGGGGAGGCGCGGGTCGGCCGGTGCGCTGATGGTGGTCGTCAGGTCGTCGGTGACGGCGGAAAAGCGCTTCAGGCGCGACGTGCCGACGCGGATGCTGGTCTGCAGCGAGGTCCAGTTCGCCTGGACAGCGAGGTCGCCCGGGGCCTTCAGCGCCAGCGGTCCCTGGACCGAGGCCAGCACATGGCCGGGATTGTAGAGCAGCGCGATCGCCTCCAGTGCGCCGACGCTGGCCGAAAGGCCGCGCGCAGGCAGTTCCAGCGAGGCAGGGGCGCAATCGAGCGTGAACTTGAACGGGAAGCCGCCCAGCGATTCGGCGTCGCAGCCGATGACGCCGCCCTCGGCGACGAAATCCGCCTTCATGGCGGCGATTCGCTCGGTCGCGATGCGGTTGGCCCAGAACCAGCCGCCGGCCCAGAGCGCGCAAAGCAGCACGGCGGCGGCGATGACGAACTGGAACTTGCGTCGGGCGGAACGGGGCCGGGTCTTCGCGGCAGCGTCCGCGCCTGCGGTTGCGTCCGTCTTGGCCGGGTCGATCATCCGTTTCCTCCGTTGATGTGGCGGGCGGCGGCTGTTACGCGGTGACAATCTGTCTTTTCGAGGACGCACTCATGTCCGATTTCTGGGTCTTTGGCTATGGCTCGCTGATGTGGCGGCCGGGCTTCGCCTTCGAGGAAGCGCATCCGGCGCATCTCGAAGGCGAGCGGCGCGCCTTCTGCGTCCAGTCCTATGTCTATCGCGGGACGCCGGAGCATCCCGGGCTGGTGCTCGGCCTCGATCGCGGCGGCTCCTGCCGCGGCATGGCGTTTCGCGTCGCGCCGGAGGCGCGGGAATCGGTCCTCGCCTATCTGCGCGAGCGTGAGCTGGTGACCAATTCCTATCTGGAGGTCGAGCGCAGCATCCGGCTCGAGCGGCCGGCGCGGGACTATGTGCGGGCGGTGACCTATGTCGTCGACCGCGACCATCCGCAATATGCCGGCGATCTCTCGCGTGAGGCGGTGCTGGTGCAGGTGCGCGACAGCGTCGGCAAGGCCGGCAGCAACCGCGACTACGTGCTTGCCACGGCCGCGCATCTGGCCAGCCTCGGCATCGAGGATCCGCAGCTCGAATGGCTGGCGGAACAGCTTCTGGCAGAGTCGGCGGGCTAGGTAGAAGCCGGTCTCATCGGGTCACGATCGGCGCCTCTCCGCCGTCATCCCGGCGAAGGCCGGGATCCATAGATACCGGCCTGGCGGTGAGTTGCCAGACTTGCTTGGCCGGTGTTCATGGGCCCCGGCCTTCGCCGGGGCGACGACCCCTCTATGCCGGAGAGTCGAGGTCGGAAGCGCCTCTCTAAGCCGACTGGCTGGCCCGGATCGTGTCGATGCGGGAGGCGGCTTCCGGCGGCAGCGGCGGGGGCAAGGGGCCTTCGGCGGCCTCGACCAGCAGCTTGTCCGTCGCCGGCTCCAGGACGTTAATTAGCGTCGCCAGGAAGGTCTTCGAATCGAGGCCCGGCGGGATCGGGTCGAGTACTTCGATGACGATGGTGCCGGGGAAGCGCAGGAAGCTCTTGCGCGGCCAGTACAGGCCCGAATTCATCGCGATCGGCACCACCGGCACCTTCAGCTCTCGATAGAGATGGATGATGCCGAACTTGTAGTCGGGCGGCGAGCCGGCCGTGCGGCGTGTGCCTTCCGGAAACAGGATGACCTGGCGGCCTTCCTGCACGGCTTCCTTCGCGTCGGCCGCGAGCTTGCGCAGCGCCTTGGAGCCGCCGGCGCGGTCGACCGGGATCATGCCGGCCTTCCAGGTGTACCAGCCGAACAGCGGGATCCACATCAGCTGGCGCTTCATCACATAGGTCGGATCGTCGAGCATGGGGAACAGCGCCATCGTCTCGAAGGCGGACTGGTGCTTCGGCGCGATCAAACCGCCGCCCTTGGGCAGCTTCTCGATGCCGCGGACTTCGATCTTCGTTCCGGCGAACACGCGCAGCGCCCACATCGACGAGGCGGTCCAGAACTTGACCACGGCGATGGCGGCGCGATGCGGCAGGAAGAAGAAAAACGGAAGCGTCACGGCGAGGATGATCGCCATGATCAGATAGAACGCGGCCTGGAAGAGCAGTGAGCGAAGGATCAGCATGGTGCGGTTCTACGTCGGCGTCGAACAATACGGCGTCAGCGCAGAACCCCGCCCGTTGTCGCGTGAGTAAGCGTGTCCGCAGCATAGGCGGTGACGCTTTCCCCCCGCGGCGTCTCGAAGGCGAGCCGCGCACGAGCGAGCGTATACTTCAGGTACTCGCTGAGGAGAAGCTTTACTGATGCCGCGTGCCGCCACCAACGGTCCATTTCGAGCTGTTTGTTGGAAACCGGGTAGGGAATGAGCCGCACGCCGGGCATGGCGCGGCCGAGTTCGACCATGCTTCGGGGCATGTGATAGTCGCTGGTGACGATGATCAGCGAGTGAATGCCCTGCTTTTCCACCCAGGCGCGGGTCTCGTCGGCATTGCCGATCGTGTCGCGCGCGGCGTGGCCGAGATCGACGCGCTGGTCGAGCACGACGCTTTCCTCGCTCTCGACCGCGCGAGCGATGTCGTGCCGGCCGACCGCCGGATTGACGCCGGAGATCAGCAGCTTCTCGGCGCGGTTGTCGCGCAGCAGCGCGAGCGCGCCGTCGATTCGCGCCGTCCCGCCGGTGAGCGCGACGATGCCTTCCGCCGTCGCATCCGTCGGCGGGCTCAGATTGGCGACCTGGCGGGCGAAGCGCGCGAAATCGATGCCGGCGAAGGATCCGGCGATCGCGAGCAGCAGCAGAACGGTGATGAACGGGCGGCGGCCGGGGGCGGGATGAGGGCGGCGCGAATGGCCGCGCGCGGATGCACCGGCGAAACTCCGTCGGCCAAGGTCCGGATCGGTTTGGGCCGCGTCACTCATGGACGTTAGATTGCAAGCGGATTGCGGCCAAGAGTGGGCGGAATGCGCGTCGTCGCGCGGCGCGGGGGACAGGGGCGCGTCGGCGCTCATTCGATCGAGGCCAGGTGACGATAAACGGTAAGGCGCGAGGTAATCGCAGTCATCACGCCGATCAGAAGCGCGATGACCAGCGCGCCGAGATAGCCGGTCGGGCCAATGGCGAAGCGGCCGAACAGGGCGGAGACCTGGTCGCCCTCCGGCGTCGCGATCGAGCGGCCGATGAAGAAGGAAAGCACGGCGAACAGAATCGCCGCGCCGGACGCGCCAAGCAACCCGCCCTTCAGGCCGAGAAACAGGAAGTGGCGCTGGAATTCGCGCGCGATGAAGCTCGCTTCGGCGCCGACATAATGCAGCACCGAGACGATGTCGCGGTTCGACGCCATGGCGCCCCGCGTCGCGAAGATCACCGACAGCACCGTGGCGATGAAGACGAGGCCGAGGATCGAGACGCCGATGATCACCGTGGCGTTGGCCATGGTCTTGAGCCGGTCGGTCCAGTTGCGATGGTCGTCCAGGCTGGCGCCCTTCACCTCCTTGTCGAGGCGGGAGGCGAGCGCGATCAGGTCGACGGCGTCGGGGTCGGCCAGTTCGACGACGATCAGGTGGGGAATCGGCAGATCGCTCATGTCGAGGCCGCTGCCGAGCCATGGCTCCAGCAGCTTGGCGTTTTCCCAGTCCTCCAGCACGCGCGCCTGGGCGACGCCCGGCATCGAGGCGGCGATGGCCGAAGCCTTGGCCGCTTCCGCCGCCGTATCGACGCCATCGACCGGCCGGACCTGGATGGTGACCTCGCGCACGATATCCGCCTGCCAGCCGAGCGAGGCATCGCGCACCAGCGATACGGCGCCCAGCGTCAGGCAGGCGAGGAAGCTCATGATGGCGATGACGATCATCAGCGACTTGCCGGCGATCGACTGCGCCGGGACGATCGGCGCCGAGACCGGCGTGCCGGTACGGGACCGGCGGCGGCGCGACGGCAGGATCGCTCCGAACATCCGGCGAAACAGGCCCGGGCCTCGATGGACGGCGCGTTCACTCATAGATCGACAGCCGTCCTTCATGCAGCACGAGGCGACGTGCGTCGAACTGGTTCATCAACCCGATATCGTGGGTGGCGATGACGACCGAGGTGCCCAGCCGGTTGAGCTCGACGAACAGCCGCAGCAGGCGCTTGGCGAGCGGCGGATCGACATTGCCGGTTGGCTCGTCGGCGAGCAGGATCTCCGGCTGGCCGATCAGCGCACGGGCGATCGCGGCGCGCTGCTTCTCGCCGCCCGAAAGGATCGGCGGCAGGGCCTGCACGCGGTCGCCGAGGCCGACCCATTTCAAAAGCTCGATGACGTCGGCGCGGTAGCTAGATTCTTCGCGGCCGAGCACGCGCAAGGGCAGCGCGACATTTTCGAAGGTGGTGAGGTGATCGAGCAGGCGGAAATCCTGGAACACGACACCGACGCGGCGGCGCAGCGCCGGCAGGTCGGCCTTGGGCAGGGTCACCACATCGCGATCGAACACGGTGATGAGGCCGCGCGTCGGTTTCAGCGACAGGCAGAGCAGGCGCAGCAAGGTCGACTTGCCCGCGCCGGACGGGCCGGTCAGGAACTGGAAGGATTTGGGCGCGATCTGGAAGGAGAGGTCGCGAAGGACCTCGGCACCCATGCCATAACGCAGGCCGACATTTTCGAAGCGGATCACCGTATTTTTCCTGTTTCCGCTCTCTCTGCCGTGGTGGGCCGCCGCGCCCGGCCGCGCTGGAATCCACCGCACCGGGACGGGGACGATTCGCACAGCTTGCCGGGATCAGCGTTAACGAGTTGTTAGCGATGCCCGGACGACCGGGCGGTTCCCGGTCGATATGGCAGCCGATCAAGGCAAAGCAGCGGCATGCGGCCCCGACGACCGCCGGGCCAAAGGCACCGGCGCCGCGATTTTATGTCGCCAGTGCCGGCCAATCCGCCACGATGCCTGCCTGGCTGCGACAAATTGCGGAGATCGCGCCCGCTTTCCGCTCCTCCGGGCTCGTTTTCGGTGACATCGGACCATTCCGCGACTAAGAGAACTGCTTTCCCGGGCCTGACCGCCCGGCCGGACGAGCGAGACGGCGCGCGAGGTTGGCAACTTCCTTCGTTCGGTGCGCCATCGCCGCTCTCGCCAACGAAGGAAAGAAGTGATGCCAGTAGTCCGCGGCCGGTCGATCCGGGTTCTCTATGACATTCCCGACATTGCCCGGCGCAACGCCGAGCTTGCCAACGAGATCGCCGCTGCCGGCTATCGTGACCTGCTGGTCATCTCGATCCTGAAGGGCAGCTTCGTCTTCGCCGCCGACCTGATCCGCGCCCTGCACGGCGCCGGCATGGCGCCGGAGGTCGAGTTCATCTCGCTGTCGAGCTATGGCACCGGCACGACCTCGGCCGGCACGGTCCGCGTCGTCAAGGACATCGAAAGCGAGGTCGCCGGCCGCGACGTGCTGCTGATCGACGACATCCTCGAATCCGGCCGCACGCTCGATTTCGCCCGCAAGCTGATGCAGGAGCGCGGCGCCGCCCGGGTCGGCATCGCCGTGCTGCTCGACAAGCCGGGCAAGCGCGCCACCGACATCACCGCCGACCATGTCGGCTTCTATTGCCCCGACCTGTTCGTCGTCGGCTACGGCATGGACGTGGCGCACGCTTTTCGCGAGCTGCCCTTCGTCGGCGTCGTGGAAGACGCCGAATAGAGCGGTCTCGTCGCGCGAAGGCGATTCCCCGGATTGCAGGAATTTCGGACAGGCGCGTCGGACCCCGGCGCGCCTGTCCCGTTTTGATTTGCCACTTCGCGCGCCGAGGTCACGATCTGTTTAGAGGAATGGGCGATGATCCGGGTCTGATTGTTTGACGGATGATCCCAAGGGCCGGTTTCGCCCCGGGATCATGCTCTGGGAACGGACCTGATGGCGCGCATTCTGGTGACCGAAGACGATGACGCGGTGCGGATGTTCGTATCGCGCGCGCTGATGATGGACGGCCATGACGTGCTGACGGCCGAAGACGGCGAGGACGCCCTCGATGTGCTGATCCGCGAAAAGGGCGCGTTCGACCTGCTGCTCACCGACATCAAGATGCCGATCATGGACGGCATCGCTCTGACCCATGCGGCGGCGTCGCAGTATCGCGACCTGACCATCCTGCTGATGACCGGCTTCGCCGACCAGCGCGAGCGGGCCGATGGCCTCGCCGAGCTGATCTTCGACGTGGTGACCAAGCCGTTCTCGCTGGCCGAGATCCGCCACATCGTCAAATGTGCGCTGAATTCCAACAATCTGCGTTCCGCGGTGGCGTGAGGGAAGACCCTCACCCTAGCCCTCTCCCGCGAGCGGGAGAGGGGACGCTTACCTTCACCGAGCTCTATCGAACCACGCGAATTGTTTCCCACGCGCTAGCCAAAAGCCCTCGCCCGCTTGCGGGAGAGGGTGGGGTGAGGGGCTTGCTTGAGCCATCCCTCGGGCGTCATCCCGGACGTCGCGAAGCGGAGATCCGGGATCTTCGCAGCCGGGTTCTCGGGAGCGTTGTGCGGCCATCGCCCCGGCTGGATGGATCCCGGGTCAAAGCCCGGGATGACGGCGAGGGTCTGGACGGGTAGCTGGCGAGCCGAGATCCGAAGAACCGCCTCAATATTTCTGCAGCAGCCGTTCTAGATAGTCTCGTTCGATCAGCGGGCGCGAGGGATCGCCGAGGCGCTTGCGGATCATGTCGAGGATCTCGCGGGCGCGCTGGGCGTCGATCGCGTCGGGCACCTTGACCGTCGAGCCCAGATCCGTGCCGCGACCCTGCTGCTGGCGGCCGAGCGGGTCCTGGCCGGGCATCGGCCCGCCCTGGCGGGTTCCGGTGCCGTTGCCGTTCTGGCGGGCCATCTGGTCGGCGAGGCTGCGCGCGCCGTCCCGCAGCGCCTGCAGGGCCTGTCCCTGCGGGCCGACGGCTTGGCCTGGCGCGCCTTCGCCGAGCTGCTCGGCGGCGTCGCCCATCGAGCGGTCCGCCTGGCCGAGCTTGCCGTCCGGCTGCATGCCCTGTTGCTTCATCGTCTGCTGCAGGTCGCGCAGCATCTTCTGCAGGTTCTGCTGGCCTTCGCGGAGTTCCTGGAGCGCCTTCTGGCGCTCTTCCGGCGTCATCGGCTGCGCATCGGCGCCGCTGCCATCGGTGTCGGGATCCATCTTGAAGGTCTTGTCCATCAGCTGCTGCTGGCGCTGGATCATCTCGCCGAGCTTGTCGAGGGCCTGGTTCATCTCGCCGTTCTGGCCGTCCTGGCCCTGCTGCGAACGGCTCGCCTCGAGATTCTCCATCATCTGCTGCAACTGGCTCAGCATCTGCTGCGCCGCGTCGCGCGAACCGGTCTTGGCCAGGTTCTCGATCTGATCCATCATCTTCTTCAGATCTTCCGGCCGCAGCACCTGGGCGTTCGGATCCATCGGCTGCCGGTTGGCGGATTGCGGGTTGCGCGCCGCCTCCTGCGCCAGCGCTTCCAGATATTTGTCCATCGCCTCGCGCAGGTCCTGCATCGCCTTTTCAAGCTCGGCGTCGGAGGCGTTGCTCTCGATCGCCTTGCGCAGGGCTTCCTGCGCGGCGCGCAGGTCCTGGGCGGCCAGCGACAGGTCGCCATCCTCGATGCCGAGCGCGATCTGCCAGAGGAAATCCACGGTCTCGACCAGTTGGGCGTCGCTGCGCGCGCCGGTCAGGCGGTGGTAGGCGGCCCGCAGCGCCAGATAGGAGCCGTTGGTCTTGAATTTGGCCGGGTCGAGGGTGATGGCGTCGAGCGCCATGGCGACACGCGGCGCCGTGCGGGCATTGAGCGCCAGCACGCGGCGCTGCTCGACCACGGCGCGGGCGATCGGATTGTGGAAGCTGCGCATCGGCAGGGTGAATTCGGTGACCGCGCTGGTGCCGGTCTGCCCGGCTTCGTCCGTCGCCGTCAGCCGCATCTTGACCTTGGCGCCGGCCCAGGGGTGGGCCGAGAGGTCGCGGATCGTCTCGCCGGTGCCCTCGCGCATCCGCAGGCGCGGCAGGTTGAGCGGCAGCTCGGGCGCGGCGACCAGCGGGCGGGCGCCGCTTTCCGCAGGCGCCTCCAGGGCGCTGATCGTGGCGGCGGCGGACAGCACGCCGTAATCGTCCTTCAGCGAATAGGCGAGCGAAAGCGCGCCGCTTTGGGTGGCGGAAGGTTCGCGCGTCAATTCGATGCTGGGTGGCGCGTCCGGCGTGACGGCGAAGGACCAGGCGAGCAGGGGGCGTCCGCCTCGCTCGACGCGGAGCGCGCTGTCGCCGGCAAGCGTCAGCTTGTGCTCGGTCGACGGCGTGGCGTCGCTCGCCGTGCCGCTGGTGGCCGTGGCGTTGGTGGCCTTGGCGGCCACCGCCGCGTCGAAGGCGAGGGCCTGGCCCGCCGCGGTCGCCGCCTCGGCCGCGAGATCCGGCTCCGTCGGCATCCTGAGGGTCACGACCGAGCCCTGCGGCACCTTGACCGGTACATTGGGGTCCAGGCTTCCGGGCCGGGCGCCATCGCCGGTCAGGAAGATCGGCGGGCGGCTGGTATAGGCGGGTGGGGTCACCCAGGCGTCGATGCGCGGCGGCGCTTCGACCGCCGAGGCGCCGGGCCGGATGGCGTCGGCGATGCGGTCGAGACGGTCCGGACCCGCCATCAGGAAGGCGACGAGCAGCACCAGCGGCAGCAGGAAGCGCAGCGCATAGGGATCGCGCGCATTCATGCCCGGCGAGGGGAAGCCGGTGCGGAGATGATCGAGCTTTTCCAGCAGGCGCAGGCGATGGGCGCGCCAGAGCGATTGCGTCAGCGGATCGTGGGTCGGCTGCGACAGCCGGTCGCCAAAGGCGGTGGCCGGGCGATGCTCCATCGCGCTTTCGCGCGCGACGCGGGCCAGCGCCTCGTCCTGGGTCGGCAGCGGCATCCGCGCCAGGCGCAGGATGAGCACGACATAGCCGACCCCGAACAGCGCCAGCGCGCCATAACGCAGCGGATCGGCGAGGCGCGGCCAGACGCCGAGCCAGGAAAGGGCAAGGAAGAGCGCGAAAAGGCAGAGGATCGGCACGAGCCGGGGCCAGGCGGCTTCCCAGATCAGCACCAGCCTCGCCCGGCCGACCGCGGTCGCGATCCGCTGATGCGCGGCGGATTCCAGCGAAGCCGGAAGATCCGGTGCCGTTCGCTTGCTGTCCGCAGTGCCGCCCGCGGGCTCGGTCATTGCCGCTCCGTCTTGTCCGTCATGCCCGCCGCCCCGGCCAGTGTAGCAACTGAAGTTGGGACGAGCGACCCCTAAGGCAAGGTTTGAAGCGGCATTGCGGCGCGCTCGCGACCAGAACCGCGAGCGCGCCGATGTCTTTTTCGGCTAGCGCATGCCGCCGGAGGCGAGCAGCAGTTCGCCGGTCAGCCAGCCCGACTCCGGCGAAGCCAGGAAGACCGCGATCGTGCCGATATCCGAGGGCTGGCCGATCCGCCCGAGCGGGGTCTGCGCCACGAGCTGCTTCTCCATGTCGCCGCCGACAATGCCGGCCGTATGCGTGCCTTCGGTTTCGACGCCGCCCGGATTGATCGAGTTCACGCGGATGTTCTGGCCCGCCAGTTCCTTGGAAAGCACATGCGTGATGGCGTCGACCGCGCTCTTGGTGGCGGTGTAGATCGACGAGTTGGGCAGGGCGATCTGGCTGATGGTGGAGCCGATGTTGATGACGCTGCCACCCTCGGCGCCGAAATGCTTCACGCCTTCCTGGGTCGTCAACAGGAGCCCGAGCACATTGGTGTTGAACTGCCGATGGAACTCGTCCTCGGTGATGTCTTCGAGCGCCCCGAACTGGTAGACGCCGGCATTGTTCACCAGGATGTCGAGCGCGCCATAGGCCGACTTCGCCTCGGCGAACAGACGCGTGATGTCTGCGGATTTCGACACGTCGCCCTGCACCGCGACGGCCTTGCCACCCTTGCTCTCGATCTCCGCGACGACGCGGTCGGCGCCTTCCTTGCTGGAAGCGTAATTGACCACGACCGAGGCGCCGGCCGCGGCCAGTTCCTTGGCGATGCCCGCCCCGATGCCCTTCGATGCGCCCGTTACGACGGCTACCTTGCCTGTCAGTTTGCTCAACTCATTCACTGCTGTCGGTATGAGTTGATTAGACAGTTAGATAATCATCTAATTATTACAAGAGCGCCTTCGAGCGATAAATCGGCGGCATGTCGAATTCGGTGTCAGATCTGGGAGAGCTGGGCCAGGTAGGCGTCGAGCACGTCGCGCTGCAGCACCAGGCTGGCGAACTTGCCCTCGCGCACGATCTCGATCAGGCCCGCCGTTTCCAGTTCCTTCAGATGATGGGAAATGGTGGCGGCGCTGACGGCATGGTTCTGGAGGACGCAGCTGCACGTCATCGGCCCGCCGGTGGCGCCGAGGTCTTTCAGGATCTGATAGCGGCGCGGCTCGGCCAGCGCCTTCGAGATCAGCACGATCTGCCGGTCGCTGAGGCGCGGCGGCTCGCCGAGCGGGGTCAGGTCCGGATCAGGGGGAAGTGCGTCGATATTGGTCATGGCCCCAATATCGGCATTCCCCCTGGCCTTGGCAATCGCCGGGGCCCCAAGGGGCCGGGCGAGGGCGCGCTACTTGTCCAGCCAGGGCGGCAGCTTGTCCATGCCGATCAGGTCTTCATAGGTCTGGCGCGGGCGGATGACGGCGAATTCGCGGCCGTTGACCAACACTTCGGCGGCGAGCGGGCGGGTGTTGTAGCTCGACCCCTGCACCGCGCCATAGGCGCCGGCCGTCATCACGGCGATCAGGTCGCCGGGTTCGACGGCCGCCATGGTGCGGTCGAGCGCCAGGAAATCGCCCGTCTCGCACACGCCGCCGACGACATCGGCGAAGATCTCGCGCGCGCCGGGCTTGGGTTCCGCGACCGGCTGCACGTCGTGATGCGCCTCATAGAGCGTCGGGCGGATCAGGTCGTTCATGCCGGCGTCGACGATGACGAAGGTCTTCGCCGCGCCTTCCTTCACATAGACGACTTCCGAAACCAGGATGCCGGCATTGCCGACGATCATCCGGCCCGGCTCGAACAGGATCCTGCCGCCGAGATTGCCGAGGCGCTTGCGCACGATCGCGGCGTAGACGGTCGGATCCGGCGGTGCCTCTTCGCCGAGGTGATAGGGGATGCCGAGGCCGCCACCGCCATCGACGTGGTCGATGACGTGGCCGTCGGCGCGCAGGTCGCGCACCAGGTCGGCCAGCAGCCCATAGGCCTCGTCATAGGGCCCCATGTCGGTGATCTGGCTGCCGATATGCATGTCGACGCCGGCGACCTTGATGCCCGGCAGCGTCGCGGCGCGGGCATAGACCTCGCGGGCGCGGACATAGGGAATGCCGAACTTGTTCTCGGCCTTGCCGGTGGTGATCTTGGCGTGCGTCTTGGCGTCGACGTCGGGATTGATGCGCAGCGAGATGGTCGCGGTCGCGCCCTTGGCGGTGGCGATCTCGGAGATCCGCTCCAGCTCCGGCTCGGACTCGACGTTGAAGCAGAGAATGCCGGTATCGAGCGCCAGCGCGATCTCGCGCGCCGTCTTGGCGACGCCGGAGAAGACGATCTTTTCCGGCGGGCAGCCGGCGGCCAGCGCCCGGCGCAGCTCGCCTTCCGAGACGACGTCCATGCCCGCGCCTTCGGCGACCAGCGTCTTCAGGACAGCCTGGTTGGAGTTCGCCTTCATGGCGTAGCAGATCAGCGTGTCCATCCCCGCCAGCGCGTCGCGGAAAACGCGGAAATGGCGCACGAGGGTGGCGGTCGAATAGCAGTAGAACGGCGTGCCGACGGCGGCGGCGATATCGGCGATCGCCACGTCTTCGGCGTAGAGCGCGCCGTCGCGATATTCGAAATGGTTCATGGCAGGGTCAATCGTCGTAAGGGGGGCGCGGTCTTCACCTCTCCCTGAGGGAGAGGTCGATGGCGTAGCCGGCGGGTAAGGGGTTAGGGAACCATCCGGAAAGGGCGTAAACCCTCACCCGGACCTTCGGTCCGACCTCTCCCTCAGGGAGAGGTGAAAGGCCCCTCGACCTCGCCGGGCAGGCTCAGAGCAGCTTGTCGATAAACAGCGACCGGTCGGGCTTGGCCGGTTTCGAGACGTCGACCTTCTTGCCGTCCGGGCCGGTCTGCTGGGCGGAGAGCGCCTGCGGACCGCCGGGCGGCGGCTCGGGAGCACCCTTCACGCCGCAACCGGCAAGCGCCATGGCGGCGGACAAAAGGAGGATTCGGGCAGCAAGGGCCAAGGCGGCTTCTCCTGAAGGGCTTGTCGATCCGGCGGCGCATCTTATCCGATCGCGCCGCCCCGTCATTGCCAATGTTCGGCGGATTTCGCCGGTCTTGTCTAGGGCCTTTCCCCGCAATGGCGAAAGGTCCCAGCGCCTTGGCGGCTCGCGTCTTCTCGTCGCGAACCGGTCGCCGCTTCGCTCGAAAACGCTCTAGGCCTTCGCCTCGCGCGCCAACGCCCGCTGCCAGCGCTTGGCCTGGGAGCGGACATTCTTCGGCGAGGTGCCGCCATAGCTGGTGCGGCTGCGCACCGACTTGTCGACCGTCAGCACCGAATAGACCGCCTCGGTGATGGCCGGATGCACCGCCTGCATCTCGTCCAGCGTCACCTTAGTAAGCTCGACGCCGCGCTCGGAGGCGATCGCCACGATGCGGCCGGTGACGTGGTGGGCGTCGCGGAACGGCATGTTGAGTTCGCGCACCAGCCAGTCGGCGAGGTCGGTCGCGGTCGCGAAGCCGGAGCCCGCCGCCTTCTTCAGGGTGGCGGCTTCCGGCTCCATGTCGAGCACCATGCCGGTGGTGGCGGCGATCGCCAGTTCCAGGCTCTCGAAGGCGTCGAAGGCCTGTTCCTTGTCTTCCTGCATATCCTTCTGATAGGCGAGCGGAAGACCCTTCATGACGATCTGCAGCGCCGTCTGGGCGCCGATGATGCGGCCCGTCTTGGCGCGCACCAGTTCGGCGGCGTCCGGGTTGCGCTTCTGCGGCATGATCGACGAGCCCGTGGTGAACTTGTCGGAAAGCTTGATGAAGCGGAACTGCGCCGACGACCAGATGACGATCTCTTCGGCGAAGCGCGACAGATGGATGGCGCAGAGGCTCGCCGCCGCCAGCGCTTCGATCACGAAGTCGCGGTCGGAGACGCTGTCGAGCGAATTCGCCGTCGGCCGGTCGAAGCCGAGCGACGCCGAGGTCTGGAAGCGGTCGATCGGGAACGAGGTGCCGGCGAGCGCCGCGGCGCCGAGCGGGTTCTCGTTCAGACGCCTGCGCGCATCCTGGAAGCGGCCCCGGTCGCGGCCGATCATCTCGACATAGGCCAGCATGTGGTGGCCGAAGGTCACCGGCTGGGCGCTCTGGAGATGGGTGAACCCCGGCATCACCTGGCCGGCATGCTCGAACGCCTTGTCGGCGAGCGCGCTCTGCAAGTTGCGCAGCGCCAGGTCGACGGCGTCGATGGTGTCGCGGACCCAGAGCTTGAAATCGGTCGCCACCTGGTCGTTGCGCGAGCGGGCGGTGTGCAGCCGCCCGGCCGCGTCGCCGATCAGTTCCTTCAGGCGCGATTCGATGTTGAGGTGGATGTCCTCGAGCGCACGCGAAAACTTGAACTCGCCCGCTTCGATTTCGCGCAGGATGGCGTCTAGACCTGCCGCGATCTTTTCGGCATCGTCCGCCGCGATAATTCCCTGGCGGGCGAGCATGGCGGCATGCGCCTTCGAGCCGGCAATGTCCTGACGGTAGAGCTTCTGGTCGAAACCAATCGACGCGTTGATCTCTTCCATGATGGCGGCCGGGCCTTCGGAGAAGCGGCCACCCCACATCGAATTGCTCATATACCCTCTCTCGGAGGCCTTGGAGGCAGGACGGAATGAATGAGACGCGCGGGATATCGCGACGCTGGCCGATACTCGGCCTGGCCGCGATCGCAGGCATCGCAGTCGGAGTTGCGGCGGTATACGTGACCGAGACGGGGAAAGGCAACGGGGCTGATGCGCTTGCCGGCGTCGACTGCGCGCCGTCGATCGAGGCGGCCGGCCTGCTGGCCCCGCTCGCGAAGGGCGATGTCGCCGCGTTCCGCGTCGCCACCGAGCCCGCGCGGCTGTCCGAACTCTCCTTCCTGACCGCGAATGGCGACAAGAAGAGCATCGCCGATTTCAAGGGGCAGACGGTCCTGCTGAACCTCTGGGCGACCTGGTGCGCGCCGTGCCGGCAGGAAATGCCGGCGCTCGACCGCCTCGACGCCGCGCATGAGGGCAAGGACTTTTCCGTCGTCGCCGTCTCGATCGACACGCAGGACCCGGCCAAGCCGAAGAAGTTCCTGGAGGAGATCGGCGTCAAGTCGCTCGCCTTTTACGGCGACCCGACCACCGGCATCTTCACCGGCCTGAAGGGCAAGGGCATGGCCGTCGGCCTGCCGACGACGGTGCTGATCGACGGCGAGGGCTGCGCGCTCGGCGTGATGTCCGGCCCGGCCGAGTGGGATTCGGAAGACGCCAAGGCGCTGATCGGCGCGGCGAGCGGCGCTGTGTGACCAAGGGGCTTTGCTTCTTTGGCCGGGGTCGTGCCCGACCATTGGGTTGGAATCTCACTTCTCACCTCTCCCTGAGGGAGAGGTCGGCTCGAAGAGCCGGGTGAGGGTTTAGGGAACTATCCGGGTGAGCCGTAAACCCTCACCCGCCGGCCTTTGGCCGTCGACCTCTCCCTCAGGGAGAGGTGAAGAAGGCGCCATGCTTCAAGGCACGTGTTCTCGCCCTAGCGCGTGGGGACCGGGTGCTCGCCGCGGTAGTCGTAGAAGCCGCGATTGGTCTTGCGGCCCAGCCAGCCGGCCTCGACATATTTCACCAGCAGCGGGCAGGGGCGGTACTTCGAATCCGCCAGCCCCTCATACAGCACCTGCATGATCGACAGGCAGGTGTCGAGGCCGATGAAATCGGCGAGCTGCAGCGGTCCCATCGGGTGGTTGGCGCCGAGCTTCATCGCGGTGTCGATGGCGTCGACCGAACCGACGCCTTCATAGAGGACGTAGATCGCCTCGTTGATCATCGGCAGCAGGATGCGGTTGACGATGAAGCCCGGGAAATCCTCCGAGACCGTCGAGGTCTTGCCGAGCTTGGCGACATAGCCCTTGGCCGCCTCGAAGGTCTCGTCGCCGGTGGCGATGCCGCGAATCAGCTCGACCAGCTGCATCACGGGAACCGGGTTCATGAAATGGATGCCAATGAAGCGCTCGGGCCGGTCGCTCGCCGAGGCGAGGCGGGTGATCGAGATCGAGGAGGTGTTGGTGGCCAGCATTGCCTCGGGCTTCAGCGCCGGGCAGACGCCGGCGAAGATCTTGCGCTTGACCGACTCGTCCTCGGTCGCCGCCTCGATGACGAGGTCGCAATCGCCGAGATCGTCGACGCCGAAGGCCGGCTTGACTCGGGCGAGCGCCGCCTTGCGGTCTTCCTCGGTGATGCGGCCCGAATGGACCTGGCGCGAGAGATTGCCGTCGATGGTGGCAAGACCCTTGCGGACGCGCTCCTCGGCGAGGTCGTGGATGAAGACCTCGTAGCCGGCAAGCGCGCTCACATGGGCGATACCATTGCCCATCTGACCGGCTCCGATGACGCCGATCGTCTTAATCGCGGTGCTCATGCCCCAAGGGCTCCTTTGTCTTCCAGAATCCGAAATCTTGCTCGAAAAAGTTCGGCCGTGCTCGATGACCGGAGGTCAGTCGAAGCACGGCCGTCGAGATTGTCAACCGGCGTTGGTAAAGGCTTAGTTCGCGAGCGCCTTGGTGAGGGCCGGAACCACCGTGAAGAGATCGTCGACGAGGCCGTAATCGGCGACCTGGAAGATCGGCGCGTCGCCGTCCTTGTTGATCGCGACGATGACCTTGGCGTCCTTCATGCCGGCCAGATGCTGGATCGCGCCGGAAATGCCGACGGCGATGTAGAGATCCGGGGCGACGACCTTGCCGGTCTGGCCGACCTGCCAGTCGTTCGGGGCGTAGCCGGCGTCGACCGCGGCGCGCGAGGCGCCGATGGCGGCCTTGAGCTGGTCGGCCAGCGGAGCGATCACTTCCTGGAACTTCTCGGCCGAGCCGAGCGCGCGGCCGCCCGAGACGATGACCTTGGCGGAGGCGAGTTCCGGCCGGTCGGAGACGGAGAGATCCGCGCCGACGAAGCTGGAAAGGCCCGTGTCGCCCGGGGCTGCGACCGTTTCGACCGGGGCGTTGCCGCCCGCAGCCGCGGCCGGGAAGGCGGCGATGCGCACGGTGATGACGCGCGTCTTGTCGCTCGACTGCACCGTCTCGATGGCGTTGCCGGCATAGATCGGACGCTCGAAGGTGTCGGGCGAAACGACCTTGGTGATTTCAGAGATCTGCATCACGTCGAGCAGGGCGGCGACGCGCGGCGCGACGTTCTTGCCGGTCGAGGTGCCCGGGACGACGATCGCGTCATACTTACCGGCCAGCGAGACGATAAGGTCGGCGAGCGGCTCGGCGCGGCGATTGGCCAGGCTCTCGCCATCGGCGAGCAGCACGCTGCGCACGCCGGCAAGCTGGGCGGCGGCGTCGGCCACGGCCTTGGCATTCTGGCCGGCGACGAGCACGTCCACCGGCTGGCCGAGCGCCAGGGCGGCGGTCAGCGTCTTGGCGGTCGCCTCGTTCAGATGCGCGTCGTCATGTTCCGCGAGGATCAGCGTTGCCATCTCAGAGTACTCCCGCCTGCTTGAGCTTCGCCACGAGTTCATCGACCGTGCCGAGCTTGACGCCGGCCGTGCGGCCCGTCGGCTCGACCGTCTTCAAAACGGTGAGGCGCGGGCTGGCGTCGACGCCGAGCGTGTCCGGGCTGGTCTCGTCGAGCGGCTTCTTCTTCGCCTTCATGATGTTGGGCAGCGAGGCGTAGCGCGGCTCGTTCAGGCGCAGATCGGTGGTGACGATCGCCGGCAGGGTGAGCCGCAGCGTCTCGAGGCCGCCATCGACTTCGCGCGTCACGTCGACCGAGCCGTCGCCGAGCACGACCTTCGAGGCGAAGGTCGCCTGCGGCCAGCCGAGCAGGGCGGCCAGCATCTGGCCGGTCTGGTTGGAATCGTCGTCGATCGCCTGCTTGCCGAGGATGACCAGGCCAGGCGCCTCATTCGCGATCACCGCCTTCAGCAGCTTGGCGACGGCCAGCGGCTCGACGCTTGCGGCATCCGTCTTGACCAGGATGGCGCGGTCGGCGCCCATGGCGAGGCCGGTGCGCAGCGTTTCCGCCGATTTGTCGGTGCCGATCGAGACGACGACGACTTCCGTCGCCTTGCCGGCTTCCTTGAGCCGAAGCGCCTCTTCGACGGCGATTTCGTCGAACGGATTCATCGACATCTTCACGTTGGCGAGGTCGACGCCGGTGCCATCCGCCTTAACGCGGATCTTGACGTTGGTGTCGACCACCCGCTTGACGGGCACGAGGATCTTCATCTCGACGATTATCCTTTCGCTGCAGCGATTTGCGGAGCGTTTGGCGCGGGACCGTACCGGCGGGTTCTCCCTGAGTCAACGCAAGCGATGCAGGCTGGAAGCGGTCAAATCACTGGGTCGACCGGCATTTCCTCGTCCACCTGCCGCGCCAGCAGCGGAACGCCGGGCCGGCGGAAGAACAGAACCAGCACCGTGCCCATCAGCAGGCCGCCGAGATGGGCCGCCCAGGAGATCTCGCCCGGCGCCCCGAAGGCGAAATTATAGACCTGCAGCAGGATCCAGAAACCGAGCACCCAGACGGTGCGGAGCCGGATCGGCACACGGAACAGCAGCAGGATCCAGATTTTTACACGGGGATGAAGGACCAGGTAGGCGGCGATCACGCCGGCGACCGATCCGGATGCGCCGATCAGCGCGATGTCCGATCCCGGCTCGACCATGACATGCGCCAGGCCGCCGCCGATCGCGCAGAGGAAATAGAACAGGATGAAGCGGATATGCCCCATCGCATCCTCGACATTATCGCCGAAGACCCAGAGGAACAGCATGTTGCCGGCGAGATGCCAGATGTCGCCATGCAGGAAGGACGAGGTGATGAAGGTCAGATATTCCGGCGCGTGGTAGAGGCCGGGCGTGCGGATATGGATGCCGGCCAGCGTCGAGGGGATCAGCCCGAAGGCCATCACGGACGCCGCTTCGGCGTCGGCATTGCCGGCGCGCTGGTAGATCAGGAAGATCAGGCAGTTCAGCACGACGAGGCCGCGCGTCACCCAGGGGAAGCGGATGTAGCGGAGCGGATTCTGGTCGTGGAACGGGACGAACATGCCCGTTCCTCAGCGGTTCTGGCCCGGCACCCACAGGACATCCGTGGCGCCGCGATCATTGACGTAACGGGAAGCGACGAACAGGAAGTCCGACAGTCGGTTGACATAGCGGATCGCGGCCGGATTGACGGCTTCGTGCGAGGCGAGGTCGACCATCACCCGCTCGGCGCGGCGCGCCACGGTGCGGGCGATATGGAGATGCGCCGCCGCCGGCGAGCCGCCGGGCAGCACGAAGGAGCGCAGCGGGCTCAGCTCGGCATTCAGCAGGTCGATCTCGGCTTCGAGCCGGTCGGTCTGCGCATCGATGATGCGCAGTGCTTCGCGCCCCGGCTTCAGGCCGGCCTCCGGCGTCGAGAGATCGGCGCCGAGATCGAAGAGATCGTTCTGGATGCGCGCCAGCATGGCATCGACAAGCGGGTCGTCGCCGACATAGAGGCGCGCGGCCCCGACCTGCGCATTGGTCTCGTCGACCGTGCCGTAGCTCTCGACGCGGAGATCGGATTTGGCGCGGCGCTCGCCCGTTACAAGCGACGTCGTGCCGTCATCGCCTGATCTCGTATAGATGCGGTTGAGCGCGACCATCGATATGCCTCAGCGGGCCGAAAAATAGAGCGCGGCCATCATGATGACGACCGCCGCGAACTGCAGCATCACCCGCATGCGCATCAGCTTCTGCGAGCGCTCCGGCGACCCGCCGCGCAGCATGTTGAACAGCCCGAGCAGCAGCACGATGGCCACGGCGGCGAGCGCGATCGGGATCAGGTAATGGAAAAAGCTGTTCATCGGCTCACGCTTCAGGAATCGGGGCGATCCGACCTTATACGCTCGATCCCTGCCGCCTCGCCATATCCGCTGCCTGCGCTCAATTGAGCCAC
Source organism: Kaistia sp. UC242_56 (assembly GCF_044452255.1). NCBI lineage: Bacteria > Pseudomonadati > Pseudomonadota > Alphaproteobacteria > Hyphomicrobiales > Kaistiaceae > Kaistia > Kaistia sp. UC242_56. Next base: position 139,237 of record NZ_JBIOAN010000001.1, on the reverse strand, counting down.
CAGATCGCGGCATTGAGCGCGGTGGCAAAGGATACCCAAGCGAGATAGGGCACCAGCAGCCAGCTTGCGAGGCCGTCGATCCGGGAGAAAGCGCCCATGGTGGCGATGATCGCCAGCAGCAGCGCGACGATGTCGATCAGGGCGAGCCATGGCATGTGCAAGGCGAAGAAGGCGCCCGACCAGGCGACATTCAGCGCCAGCTGGACCGCGAAGGCAAGGACGGCAACCTGCAGCGCCGTGCCGCGGCCGAGGGTCCACACACGCCAGAAGGCAATCGCCATCATCGCGTAAAGCAGCGTCCAGACCGGGGCGAAGACCCAGTTTGGCGGGCTGAAGAACGGCTTCATCAGGCCGGCATACCAGGTCGGGATGCTGGGAAGTGTCAGCCACGAGCCGAGCGCCGCGGCGGCGAAGCAGATGGCGAGACTGACGACCAGCCGCACCAGCGAGCCGGGTGACAGCCAGAACTGCGGCGAACGAAATTCGGCGGAAACGGAACTCATGGCGGCGCACCCTGTATTATCTGCCCACTCTACGCGCATCGGGCGCTCCGGTTCCAGGGCGCGGTAATTCCGGCTCAGGAGTTGCGGGCGATCAGTCCATCCATCAAGCGGGCCGGCAGAAGCCGCTTCATCAGCGCCGCCGCCTTGGTCAGCACGGTCACGCGGTAGCGCAGGCGGGGACGCGGGCTCTCGAGCGCATGCAGCAGGGCGGCCGTGACCGCCTCGGGTCCGAGCTTGAAGCGCGAGGGACGGCGCGTGCCCTGCATGCGCGCGAGCTGCGACTGGTATTCTTCGCGATGCAGCGAGGCGTCGACATCGACGGTGGCGTGGAAGTTCGCCAGCGCGTTCTGGGTGAAGCGGGTGGCGATCGGGCCGGGTTCGATCAGCGCCACCTTGATGCCGGAGCCGGCAAGCTCCAGCCGCAGGCAGTCGGTCAGCCCTTCGAGCGCGAACTTCGAGCTGACATAGGCGCCGCGATACTTGCCGGCGACGAAGCCGAGGATCGACGAGCACTGGACGATGCGGCCGTGGCCCTGCGTGCGCATCACCGGCACGATCCGGCGGGTCAGGGTGTGCCAGCCGAGCACGTTGGTTTCGAACTGGCGGCGAAGCACGTCGGTGGTCAGATCCTCGATGGCCCCGACCTGGCCATAGGCGCCGTTGTTGAACAGCGCATCCAGCCTGCCGCCGGTGGTGGCGAGCACGGCGTCGGCGCAGGCATGGATCGAGGCCTCGTCGGTATAGTCGAGATAGAGCGCTTCCAGCCCGGCCTCGGCCAGGACGGCAAGGTCCTCCGGCTTGCGGGCCGTCGCGAAGACGCGCCAGCCCCTTGCCTTCAGCGTCAGGGCGGCGTCGCGGCCGATGCCGGACGACGCGCCGGTGACGAGGATCGATCGGGCGTCCGTCATGCTGTTCCTTGCTGTTCGCGGTGGTCCGCCGCTTTCGGGTGACCGGCGGACTATAGAGGGCGAGGCGGAGGAGCCAAGCGGAAGCATGGTCGCGCGCGGTGGCGGTTGACCGCTCCGGCGGAGATTTCTACTGTCGATGGATATCCCCACCGACATCGTGGTTTCCATGTCCCGCTGCGTCCTCCCCGTGTCTGCCCTGCCGGGGTCAAGCGCATGCTGATCATCGGCCGGCTGGCCGAGATCGCCTTCATCGTGCTGCCGATCGCCGGCCTGATCTTCGTCGGCTATCTCGCCGGCTGGACCAAGCATCTGGGCGACCGCGCCGCCGACGGCCTGTCGGAATATGTCTTCGGCATCGCCGTGCCGGTACTGATCTTCAAGACGCTGTCGGAAGCGAAGATGCCGGAGGGCGGCCAGCCCTGGGGCTACTGGATCGCCTATTTCACCGGCGCCTTCATCGTCTTCGGCATCGGCTTCCTGATCGCGCGGCGGGTGTTCGGCCGGGCGCATGTGGAAGCGGTGATGCAGGGCTTTGCCTCCGGCCAGTCCAATACCGTGTTCGTCGGCGTGCCGGTGATCCTCAACGCCTTCGGCAATGAGGGTGCGGTGCCGCTGTTCCTGCTGATCGCGATCCATCTGCCGGTGATGACGACGGCGGCCACCCTGTTCGCCGAAGGGTCGGAATCCGGCATTTCGCGGGCCACGCTGACGCGGCTGCTGAAGGCGCTGGCGCGCAATCCGATCCTGTTCGGGATCTATGCCGGCGCGATCGGCCAGGTCGCCGGCATCCATGCCACGGGTCCGGCCGGCGAGGTGGTGCGGATGCTGGCCGCTTCCTCCGTCCCCTGCGCGCTGATCTCGATGGGGCTCGCGCTGCGGCGCTACGGCTTTGCCGGCGACATCCACGCGTCGCTGGTCATCAGCTTTTTGAAGCTGATCGTGCATCCGCTGATCGTACTCGCCCTGGTCCAGGTCCTGCCGATGCCGCCGGTCTGGGCCGGCGTCGCCGTCGTGTTCGCCGCCATGCCCTGCGGCGTGAACGCCTATCTGCTCGCCAACCACTACAAGGCCGGCGTCGCCAGCACGGCCAGCGCGGTTTCGCTGTCGACCCTGCTCAGCCTCTTCACGGTGACGATCTGGCTCTATGTGCTGGGCGTGGGCTGAAGCCCGACCCGCGCCCGGATATCGGCCGGCGTCATGCCTGCCTCGCGAAGCTGGCGGAGCCCGGTCGCCCCTTCCGATTTCGAAAGCTTGCGGCCGGCCGCGTCGCGGATCAGGCCGTGATGGCGGTAGCGCGGCTCCGGCAGGCCCAGCAGCGTCTGCAGCAGCCGGTGCACGCTCGTCGCGTGGAAGAGATCTTCGCCGCGCACGACATCGCTGATCCCCTGCAGCGCGTCGTCGACGACGACGGAGAGGTGATAGCTGGTCGGGATCTCCTTGCGCGCGATGACGACGTCGCCCCAGCGCGCGGGATCGGCCGAGATCGCGCCGGTCTCGCCATCCGGGCCATGACCGGTTTCCCGGAAGGCGAGGGGTCCCGTGCGGCTGAGTGCTGCGTCCATATTCAGCCGCCAGGCATAGGGCATGCTGGAGGCAATCTTCGCCGACGCCGCCTCGGCCGGCAGATCCCTATCGAAGCCCGGATAGAGCGGCGCGCCATCGGGATCGCGCGGCCAGTCCGTATCCGCCGTCGCGGCGCGGATTTCGGCCCGGCTCAGGAAGCTCGGATAAACCAGATCCATCGCCTTGAGGCGATCCAGCGCCGCGGCATAGGCATCGAAATGTTCGGATTGCCGCCGCACCGGCTGTTCCCACGCGAGCCCGAGCCAGGCGAGATCCTCGAGGATCGACGCTTCGAACTCCGGCCGGCAGCGCGTCACGTCGATGTCTTCCATCCGGATCAGCAATCGCCCGCCGGCCTCGCGCGCGAGATCGCCGTTGAGCAGGGCGGAGTAGGCGTGGCCGAGATGCAATTCGCCATTGGGGCTCGGGGCGAAGCGGAAGGTGCGGGTCATGGCGGAAATGGGCGGGACGTCGTGCGGGATGGCGAAACAGGGCGGCAACTTGCTAGCATGCGGCAGATTCGTTCGCCTGCCTAACCGGGAATTTCCATGCTCGATGGTCCGCGCCTTGCCCCGCTTTCCGGCGGTCCCGCCAAAAAGCTCGTCGTCCTGCTGCACGGCGTCGGCGCCGACGGGCATGACCTGATCGACATCGGCAAGCATTGGGCGCCCTTGTTTCCCGATGCCTACTTCGTGGCGCCCGACGCGCCCGATCCGTCCGACTGGGGCATGGGGCGGCAGTGGTTCAGGCTTTCCGTGCGGGATGCGCATGAATATTGGCAGGGCGCCTCCGCCGCCGCGCCGAAGCTGGACGAATTTCTCGACGCCGAACTGCAGAGGCTCGGCCTCACCGACGCCGATCTGGCGCTGGTCGGCTTCAGCCAGGGCACGATGATGGCGCTGCAGGTCGGCCCGCGCCGGCCGCGCGAGATGGCCGGCATCGTCGCCTATTCCGGCCGTATCGCCGGCGTCGAGCGGCTGAAGGCCGAGACGAAGAGCCGGCCGCCGATCCTGCTGGTGCATGGCGCGCTGGACGAGGTCATCCCAGTCGCCGCCCTCCAGGAGACGGAAAAGGCGCTGCGCGATGCCGGTTTCGCGGTGGCTTCGATCGAGCGGCCCGCCTTGGGGCACAGCATCGACGAGGCCGGACTTGCCGCAGGGGCCGCCTTCCTGAAACGCATTTTTGCCACAGCCGACGTCTGATCGTCGCGCACGCAAACGTCAACGTTTCATTGGCTTCACAAGGATGACACAGAGCCTATAGACTATTTGGGCAATCTCGAGGTTCGGCACGTCTCAACAGAGGAAGCCCATGTCTTGACGATAGCCGTGTCACCCGGCGCCCACCCGGCCCTTGTGCTCAATGCCGACTACCGGCCTCTGAGCTATTACCCGCTCTCGCTCTGGTCGTGGCAGGATACGATCAAGGCGGTGTTCCTCGATCGCGTCAACATCGTCTCCGAATATGACATCGACATCCGCAGCCCTTCCTTCCGGATGCGGCTGCCCAGCGTCGTCTCGTTGAAGAGCTATGTGACGCCGACGCGAAATCCGGCCTTCACGCGCTTCAACGTGTTCCTGCGCGACCGCTTCCAGTGCCAGTATTGCAGCACGCGCGAGGACCTGACCTTCGACCATGTCATCCCGCGCGCCCATGGCGGCCAGACGACGTGGGAAAATGTCGTCGCCGCTTGCTCGCCCTGCAATCTGCGCAAGGGCAGCCTGACCTCGGCCGATGCGCGCATGTGGCCGCGGCAGAAGCCGTTTCAGCCCAGCGTCTCCGACCTGCACAACAATGGCCGCGCCTTCCCGCCCAACTATCTGCACGACAGCTGGCTCGATTATCTCTACTGGGATACGGAACTGGACCCGTAAGCCCACCCGTCGCAGCCATTGTCCGAGTCTTGCCGCAACTGATCCGCATCACCGATCCCGCCGACCCGCGCATCGCGTCCTATTGCGCCGTACGCGAGCGCGATCTGGTCGGGCGTGACGATAATTTCATCGCCGAGGGCGAGGTGGTGCTGCAGACGCTGGTTCAATCGGAGCGCCACCAGCCGGTCTCGCTGCTGCTCGATGAAAAGCGCGTCGACGGCCTCTCCGCTATCACCGAGCGCCTGGCGGACGAGGTGCCGGTCTATGTCGCGAGCCAGGCGGTGCTCGACGGCATTGTCGGCTTCCACATCCATCGCGGCATTCTCGCGCTCGGCTACCGGGCGCCCGCGCCTGTCCCCGACGCGCTCTTGGCCGGCCTCAAGGGCAGGGCGCTCGTCGTCGTGCTGATGGGCATATCCAACCACGACAATCTCGGCGGCATCTTTCGCAATGCCGCCGCCTTTGGCGCGGACGCAATCCTGCTCGATGCGCAATGCTGCGACCCGTTCTATCGCAAGGCGATCCGGGTCTCGGTCGGCAACACGCTCACCCTGCCGCATGCAAAGCTCTCGCCGGATGACGATGTCGTGGCGTTGCTGGAAACGTATGGCTTCACGGCGGTGTCGCTGAGCCCGAATGGCGAATATCGGCTGGCGGAGCTGAAGCGTCCGCCCCGCGTCGCGGCGTTGCTCGGCACGGAAGGTCCCGGCCTCGACGCCGCCGTGCTCGCCCGCACGCGGACGGTGCGCATCCCGATGGCGCCGGGCGTCGATTCGCTCAATGTCGCGACGACGAGCGGCATCGTCCTGCACCAGCTGACGCAGGCCGCCGGCGACGAGTAGAGCGGGTAGTACCTTCACCTCTCCCTCAGGGAGAGGTGACAGGCGGTAGTCTACCTTATGCCCGCCGCAGGCCGGCGCGGAGCAGGGCGGCGGCGATGATGGCCGAGACGACGGCGTTCCAGCCGGCGAAGGACAGGCCGAGCACGCGCAGCGCCGCCTCGCCGCAGTTCACCACCTTGGTCTTGCCGATCTGCGCCAGAAGGTCGCCGGCATTCCCTGTCGTCGCCAGGCCGCCGCCGCAATCTGCCGGTCCGAGCCAGAACTTCCATTCGACGCCGGCGTGATAGAGGGCGAGGCCGAGCCCGGCGAGGAAGATCAGGCCGGCCAGGACGAGTAGCGCGCGTGCGAACCCCTCGGATTTACGGGCGAGGAGCAGCAGGATCGCGACCAGCAGGACGGGCAGGCCGAGATAATAGGGGATGCGCTGTTCGAGGCAGAGCTTGCAGGGCGCATAGCCGCCGAAGATCTGGAAGCCCCAGGCGCCGAGGATCGCCGCGAGGCCCAATCCGAAGCTGAGGACGGCAAGCGGCAGGCGGCGGGAAGAACTATCGGCCATTCAGGTCTCGCTTTGATCGATGCGGTCTGCTTCTAGCCCGGTGGGATCGAAGCTGTCGACGTCCCGGTATTTCACATCCGCGTGGGGTGGGGATAGCGCCTCGTGGGGGAGGGCCCGACAATTGGGCATAGGCGCGAAAACGCCGTTGCTTCTGGCGCAAGCCTGACTATAGTCGCGCCGTCGCAGGCCACTGGCCAGCGCGTTGCGGGCGTGGTGGAACTGGTAGACGCGCCGGACTCAAAATCCGGTTCCGAAAGGAGTGTCGGTTCGATTCCGACCGCCCGCACCACCTTCAAAATCTCGAGATCTTTCCATAGCTTGAGCATGCCATGAGCGGTGCTTGCAGTTGATTCCGAGCGATTGCGGGATTGAGTACGTCCGGCGCAGTGATCTCGGTCACTGTACGGAACCGGCTTGCGGCCCGTACGTTGCGCCGCCATGGATACAGCCCGGACTACCAAACTCTCCGAAGCGGCGAATCTCGATACCATCCTGCAGAACAAGCTGCGGGAAGGGGCTACGGCGCTGCGACGGTCCGAATCCGTGCTCCAGCGGATCGATCGATTGCTGGAACGATCGCATAGCGAGCAGCTTTAGCGCCCGCCCCGGATCGCCGGGCCGCCCTTGGCCGCTCTCTGACGGGCTTCAATCCTTGGCGGGGATCGCGCAGATGTCGGAGCGGACGAGGAAGCGGCGCTCGCGGCCATTGTCGAGCGAGAACATGCCGCCGCGGCCGTTGACCGCATCGATCGTCAGTTCCGTGTGCTTCCAGACCTCATATTGCGCGGCGCCGATATAGAAGGGCGTCTCGCCGATCGTTCCGAGCAGCACGTCGCGGTCGCCGATCATGAAATCGCCGCGCGGGTAGCACATCGGCGACGAGCCATCGCAGCAGCCGCCGGACTGGTGGAACAGCACCGGGCCGTGGTCGGCGATGATCTCGTCCAGCAGTTGCCGCGCGGCGGGCGTAGCCCTGACGCGGTCTTCCGAAACCTTGTCCATCCGAGCCTCTTTGCGGGAAAAAGGCACCGCGCGGCGGGCCACGCGGTGCCAGTTGGGGAGGAGCCCTATCAGAAGAAGCCGAGCTTCTTCGGCGAGTAGCTGACCAGCATGTTCTTGGTCTGCTGGTAGTGATCGAGCATCATCTTGTGGTTCTCGCGCCCGATGCCGGACTGCTTGTAGCCGCCGAAGGCCGCATGCGCCGGATAGGCGTGGTAGCAATTGGTCCAGACCCGGCCGGCCTGGATCGCCCGGCCGAAGCGGTAGGCGCGGTTGCCGTCGCGCGTCCAGATGCCGGCGCCGAGGCCATAGAGCGTATCGTTGGCGATCGAGAGCGCTTCCTCATCATCCTTGAAGGTCGTGACGGACACGACCGGTCCAAAGATCTCTTCCTGGAAGATGCGCATCTTGTTGTGGCCGCGGAAGACGGTCGGCTTGACGTAATAGCCGCCGGCGAGGTCGCCCGGCAGTTCGTTGCGCTCGCCGCCGATCAGCAGTTCGGCGCCTTCCTTCTTGCCGATGTCGAGATAAGAAAGGATCTTTTCCAGCTGCTCGCTGGAGGCCTGCGCGCCGATCATCGTGGCGGGATCGAGCGGGTCGCCCTGCTGGATCGCCGCGACGCGCTTCAGCGCCTTCTCCATGAAGCGGTCATAGATCTTCTCGTGGATCAGCGCGCGGCTCGGGCACGTGCATACCTCGCCCTGGTTGAGCGCGAACATGACGAAGCCCTCGATCGCCTTGTCGAGGAAATCGTCGTCCTCGGCTGCGACGTCGGCGAAGAAGATGTTGGGCGACTTGCCGCCGAGTTCCAGCGTCACGGGGATCAGGTTCTGCGAGGCATATTGCATAATCAGCCGGCCGGTCGTCGTCTCGCCGGTGAAGGCGATCTTGGCGATGCGCGGGCTGGAGGCGAGCGGCTTGCCGGCCTCGAGGCCGAAGCCGCTGACGACGTTGAGGACGCCCGGCGGCAGGATGCCGTCGATCAGGTCGAGCAGGACCTGGATGGAGGCGGGCGTCTGTTCCGCCGGTTTCAGCACGACGCAATTGCCGGCGGCGAGCGCCGGGGCCAGCTTCCAGACGGCCATCAGGATCGGGAAGTTCCACGGGATGATCTGGCCGACGACGCCGAGCGGCTCGTGGAAATGATAGGCGACCGTGTCGTGGTCGATCTCTGAAATGCCGCCTTCCTGCGCCCGGACGGCGCCGGCGAAATAGCGGAAATGGTCGATGGCGAGCGGCATGTCGGCGGCCGTCGTCTCGCGGATCGGTTTGCCATTGTCCCAGGTCTCGGCCAGCGCCAGCGTCGCGAGGTTTTCTTCCATGACGTCGGCGATGCGGTTCAGCATCAGGGCGCGCTCGGCGGCGCTGGTGCGGCCCCAGGCGTCCTTGGCGGCATGGGCGGCGTCCAGCGCCAGCTCGATGTCGGCGGCTTCGGACCGCGCGATCTCGCACAGGACGCGGCCGTTGACCGGCGATGTGTTGTCGAAATAGCGGCCCGATACGGGGGGTACGCGCTTGCCGCCGATGTAATTGTCGTAGCGGGGTGCGAAGGGCGCCTTGGCGGTGCGAACGAATTCAGGCTTGTTCATGATGACCTCCCTTGGTCGACGCTGAAACCGCGTCATGCAAGGAAGGTTGTCCGTTCGGGCGCGCCTGTCAGCCCGGGTGCTCCGGGTGGCAAGGCGGAACTGTCTCAGCCTTGCGACACTGTGCGGTGCAATACTCAGTGGGAACGCTCGAGCCCCAGCTTGCCGAGCTTGCGGTGCAGGGTGGCGCGCGAGACCCCGAGCTGGCGGGCCGCCGCCGTCACATTGCCGCCGGAGCGCAGTAGCGCCCGCTCCAGGATGATCCGTTCGGCATGCCGCAAGCCGTCGTCGAAGCGGGTTTCGTCGCCGAGATCGCCAAGCGGCAAGGGCTGGCCGATCAGCGCCTCGCGATGGCGATAGGCATGGCGGGCGGCGCGCGTGGCGCCGATGACGATATCGTCCCTGTCGACTGCGAGCAGCGCGCTCGGCGACCACTCGGCCGTCGGCGCGACGAGGATGCGGGCGTCGGGAAAAGCCAGGCGGAAATTCTCGGCCTCGATCCGGCGCGTCGCTTCGCCGACGGCGATGGCGACGAGGTTGACGAGCTCCTCGGTCAGGTCGGTGCGGCAGGAGGAAACGTCGAGCGCGGCGGCGAGGCGGCCCTCATGATCGAAGATCGGCGCCGTCGTGCAGGAAAGCGCCGTGTTGCGGGTGTAGAAATGCTGGTTGCGATGGATGGTCAGGGCCCGTTGTTCGACGAGGCAGGTGCCGATGCCGTTGGTGCCCTCGCTCTCCTCGCTCCAGACGCAGCCCGTCCAGAGGCCCCAGTCCTCGAAGGTGTCGGCGTCCGCGTCGGCGCCGCGGCGCTCCACCGGGATGCCGTCGGCATCGGCGAGCAGGACGCAGCAGCCCATGCCGCCCACGGCAAGATAGAGCCGGTCGAGGCTCGCCTGCGCCGCGCGGAGCAGCGGCTCCATGCGCTGGCGCGCGACCGTCAGCTCCTGGTCGCTAAGGCGGGACGGTTGCCGTCGCTCGGCCGGGTCGAGCTGATGCAGCCGGGCCGAACGCTGCCACGAGGCGACCAGCGCCGACGTCGCCGCCTCGCCCGATCGGATGGCCAGCTGAATCCTGTCGGCATGCTGTGCGATTTCCGGCTTCGACATCGCCTCCTCCCAGATGGCTTCCGCTTCAGCGTCGCTTGCTATGTCGTCCTATTTGAGGCGGCCCGTCCTCCGCGACCGATGGATCGCCGGGCTGTTTCTATGGACGCGAGAACAGCTATAGCGATCCCGCACGGCCGCGCACAGCCTGGACGTCGGCGCGTGCGATATCTTAATTGTGCAACCATGGGGAAGTATGTGTCAATTGCGCCACATCCGTCCCGCATAGCTGCCCTGCGGCGCGACGGGGGCCGTTAACCCTATTCCCGGCGCATTTGAGCCGGTAGGAGACGCCCCAAGACCCGCTGCTGCCAGCTGGGTCATCCTTTTTCCATCCAAGGTTTCCGTTCCCGTGTCTACCGTTCTATCGCGCCGGTCGTTCCTGACCGGCTTGTCCCTTGCCGGTGTGTCGGCGCTCGCCGCCTGCGCGCAGGTTCCCAAGGAACTGGGTGCCGAGCCCAGTCTCGCACCGCTTGCCCCGGGGCTGCAGCCCCAGCCCGCCGTGGCCGAGCCGGTCGCCGTTGTCGAGCCCGCGGCGAACGCCAGCGACTATGCGCGGATGTACGCGGCCGTGACGGATGGCGACTTCAAGCTGCCGGCCATTCGCCACGAGGCCGTGGATGCCAAATATCTGCGCCAGCTGGTCGATGACCCCACCGGCGAGGCGCCGGGCACGCTGGTGGTCAATACCAAGGAGAAGCACCTCTATCTGGTGCTGAAGGACGGCAAGGCGATGCGCTATGGCGTCGGGCTTGGCCGCCAGGGCTACTCCTGGAAGGGCCGCGCGGTCGTGCAGTGGAAGCGGAAATGGCCGACCTGGACGCCGCCTTCGGCCATGATCGGCCGCAAGCCGGAGCTGGAGAAGTGGCGCACCGGCATGCCGCCCGGGCTGCAGAACCCGCTCGGCGCCCGCGCCCTCTACATCTACAAGGACGGCGCTGATACGCTCTATCGCATCCATGGCTCGCCGGAATGGCGCACGATCGGCAAGTCGGCGTCTTCGGGCTGCGTGCGGATGTTCAACCAGGACGTCATCGATCTCTACGACCGGGTGCCGTCGAAGACCACGCTGGTCGTGATCTGACGCCGGGCGCCTCCGCGCCCTAGCGCTTGCAGTCGGTGGCGAGCAGGAAGTTCTTCACCGACACGTCGCCCTTGAACACGAAGTCGAAGGCGCGTGGGCCCCAGAACACGACGTCCTTGGCCAGGCGCTTGGTGTAATCGCTGTCCTTGCCGATGCGGCTGAGCTCGATCGGGCCATGCGTCGCGCTGGTGCCGTCATCCAGCACGAGCGGGCGTTCGCAGGTCGTGAAGCTGAGCTGCACCAGCAGGATCACGACGCCGATCACGCAGTAGAATATGGCCAGGCGGATAAGAAAGAACACGCGGATCATCCCTGTGCGACGCAAAGTTGGCCGAGCATAGAGAACTGTGCCCGCTGCGCCAGAGCCGGTGACGCTTGTCCCGCTAGAACGGCAGGAGGCCATCCTCCGTTCCACGCAAGGGGAGTTCGCGGTGGCGGCGGAGGGGGCCTGACATAAAAAGGCGCCGCGACCCGAGGGTGGCGGCGCCCATTGTCGATCAGCCGGAGTTGCGCGGCCTAGCCGCCGCGCAGCCAGACCAGCATTTCGCCCGGCTCGCGATTGTCCCAGGCATAGTAGGGCACGGCCTTGATCGGTACGGTCTCGGTCGCCGGCGGGGCCGTGCGGTAGAGATCGCCATTCCAGTCGCCCGTGGCATCTGCTTCCGCCTCGGCCGCCAGCGTCACGACGCCTTCGAGCAGGCCCGGCTCGAAATTGGCCGTGAAGCTCGATGCGGCGGGAACGCGGATGCGGTTCAGCGACAGCGGGTTGTCGATGCCCTCCAGGCAATAGACCAGCGGCCCGCGCTTCAGCGTGACGCGGCCGACGTCCTGGCGGACTTCCGGATGGGCATGCAGTTGCTCTACGGTGAGGTCGAGATCGAGCTGGACGGCGTCGCCGGCCTTCCACTCGCGCTCGATCCGCGCATAGCCGTCCTCGGTCACACCCTTCAGATCGATTGGCGCGCCATTGACCGAAAGCGTCGCCTTGCGGCACCAGGCCGGGATGCGAAGGTTGAGTGCGAAGCGGGTCGGCTTGTCGACATCGACGGTGATGCCGATCGCGCCGTCCCAGGGATAGCGGGTGTTCTGGGTCAGCTTGACCTCGCCGCTGCCGATGTCGAGCGTTGCGGTCGAGTCGCAATAGAGGTGGACGGCGACTTCGCCCTCGGCCTGGCCGTACATGTAGGTGCCGATCGACGCGACCATGCGGCCGATATTCGGCGGGCAGCACGGGCAGCGGTGCCATTTCCAGCGATTGTGGCCGCCGCGGCTTTCGAGCGGGTTTTCGTAGAAGAACAGCGAACCGTCGAGCGACAGGCCGGAGATCGAGCCGTTATAGAGCGCCAGTTCCATGGCGTCGGCATAGCGCGTGTTCGGACCCATGCCGAGCATGCGGTTGGCCCAGAAGGCGAGGCCCACAGCGGCGCAGGTCTCGGCATAGGCCGTCTCGTTCGGCAGGTCGTAGTCCGAGGTGAAGCCCTCATTATCGGCCGACGGGCCGAGGCCGCCGGTGACGTAGAGCCGCTTGGAGTTCAAATCGTCCCAGAGCCGGTCGAGCGCCTTGCGCAGGTCGTCGTCGCCATATTCCGTCGCGACGTCGGCCATGCCGGCATAGAGATACATGGCACGGACGGCGTGGCCGACGACCTTGTCCTGCTCGCGTACCGGCTTGTGCGCCTGGTTGTACTCGTAGTTCTTGAAGTGATACTCGGACGGATCGGCGCCCCGCGCCTTCGCCTCTTCGTCGAAATAGTGCGGCTGCTGGCCGCGTTGGTCGACCATGTACTTGGCGAGATCCATGTATTTGTGATTGCCGGTGACGCGGGCAAGCTTGACCAGGGCCAGCTCCAGCTCCTCATGGCCGCAATAGCCCTTCCGCTGGCCGGGATTGGGGCCGAACACGGTGCCGATATGGTCGGCATAGCGCGACATCACGTCGAGCAGCTTGCGCTTGCCAGTCGCCTGGTAGTAGGCGACGGCGCCCTCGATCAGATGGCCGGCGCAATAGAGTTCGTGGCAGTCGCGCAGATTGGTCCAGCGCTTGCCGGGCTCCATGCGCTGGTACCAGCTCGACAGGTAGCCATCTTCCTGCTGCAGCTTCTCGAACATGTCGATGACCGCGTCGATCTTGGCTTCGAGCGCCGGATTGGGCTTGCGATAGACGCAATAGGCCGCCGTCTCGATCGTCTTGCCGAGATCGGAATCCCAGAACATCTGCATCGTAACCGTGCCGTTCGGGTGGAACGGGATGCGCAGCGCCGGCACGGGCCGGTCCGGGTCGATCTGGTCGAGCATGCCGGCCTCGACGCAGCGCTGGTAGAGGATGTCGGCGGTCTTGTCGGCGACGGCGTCGACGCGCGCGCCCCAGAAGCCGCGGACTTCAACCTGGGGAACTGCGGGCGGACGAAAACGGGCGCGCGGCACGTCGTGGGCGGCGGATGGCAGGGCACTCATGGAAGACTCCTGTTCTTTGGAAGCTTGGGTCGGGGGGAGGGCTACTTCACCGCGCCGGCCGTCAGGCCGCGGATGTAGTAGCGCTGCAGCAGCAGGAAGAGGATCAGGCAGGGGATCATCATCACGGTGACGCCCGCCTGCACGGCGCCCCAGTCGACGGCGCCGAAGCGGCCGGACTGCACGGCGGTCATCATGATCGGCAGGGTGAACTTGCCCTGGTCGGTCATCAGCACGAGGGCGGCGAGGAACTCGTTCCAGGTGTTGAGGAAGGCGAAGAGCCCCACCGTCACCACGCCCGGCCAGACCAGCGGCAGCATCACCTTGGTCAGCAGCGCGAAATTGGTGGCGCCGTCGATGCGGGCGGCTTCCTCGATCTCCTTCGGCACCGCGTCGAAGGCGTTGCGCATCATGAAGATCGAGAACGGCATCTGCAGCGTCACATAGACGAGGATCAGCCCGGTCAGCGTGTTCTGCAGCCCGAGCCAGGAGAGGATCAGGAAGATCGGCGTCAGGATCGACTGGAACGGGATCATGATCGTCGACAGGATCAGGATGAAGAACAGGTTCTTGAACGGGAAGCGGAAGCGCGAGAAGCCATAGCCGGCGAGCAGGCTGATCACCGCCGTCAGCACGACGCTGGAGCCGGCGACGAAGATGCTGTTCTGGGCCGAGTGCCAGAGCCCGGCGCCGAAGCTGTCGAGCGTCACATAGTTCTCGAGCGAGAAGCCGGTGGTCGGCCACGGCGGGATCGGCGGCAGCCGCGCCTCGGCAGGCGGCTTGAAGGTGGAGAGGATCGCCCAGGCGATCGGCGCGATGAACAGGATCGACAGGAACAGGCCGATGCCGTGCTCGCCGACGAGGCGGGCGGAAAAGCCGCCCTGGCCGTGCTTGGTCTTCGCCATGGAGGATGCCTTGGCCATCATGTGCCCTCCGGGTTACGCAGCAGCCGGAGCTGGATCAGGCTCAGCACGACGAGGATGACCAGCAGCACCATGGACAGCGCCGCGCCGTAGCCGAGTTTGAACGAGACGAAGGACTGGTTGAAAATCCAGTACACCGCCGTGATCGTCGAATTGCGCGGGCCGCCGCGCAGCAGGATGTAGAACTGGTCGAAGGCGAGGATCGAACCGGCGACCGAAAGGATCAGCGCCAGCGCGACGGTCCGGCGCATCAGCGGCAGGGTGATGGCGCGGAAGCGCTGCCAGGCATTGGCGCCGTCGATCTTGGCGGCTTCCTGCAACTCGGTCGGGATCGACTGCAGCCCGGTCATCAGGATAACCATGGTGAAGCCCGCCACCTTCCACACCACCATGACGATGATCGACCAGAAGGCCGGGTTGAAGGTGGCGATCAGGTTGAACTTCTTTTCCGTCAGGCCGAGCATCTGCGCCGCCGGGCTGAAGAGCCCGCTATCGACATTAAGCAGCCAGGCCCAGAGCAGGCTTGCCGAGGCGAAGCCGACGACGACGGGCATGAAGAAGGCCGTGCGATAGACGCTCGCCATCGGCCGCGGCTTCTCGACGAAGAGCGCCAGCGGGAAAGCGACGGCGAAGATCGCGATGGTGACGATCACCGTGTAGTAGAGCGTGAACTTGAGGGCGTTCCAGAAGCGGACGTCCTTGGTGATGGCGACGTAATTGTCGAGGCCGATGAAGCGGTGCTGGCCCATCAGCGGCCAGTTGTGCAGCGACATCCAGGCGGTCATGCCGAGCGGGATCACGAAGAACACCGTCACCAGGAGGATGGCCGGGGCGATGTAGAGCAGTCCGACCCAGTGGCTGCGGTCGACTTTCGCGCGTCGGCGGACAGGCTGGGAGGACATGGCGCCCGCCTTGGCCGTGATCGAGGACATGGGTATTTCCTTCGCGAGCGAGGCTGGCGGACGGCGGAGGCGCAGCTGGCGCCCCCGCCGATCGAGTGGCCTTACTGACCGGTGCCGGCGTCGATGATGCCCTGCATCGTTTCCTGCGCATTGGCGATCGCGCCGTCGACGTCGTCGCCGAAGAACACCTCGTTGATCATCTGCGCCCAGGGGCCGTTGGCGCTGTTGATGATGTCGTTGAAGACGACGCTGTACGGGGTGCGGCCCTTGGCCATCGCTTCCGCCGCGATCTGGTAGCGCGGGTCGAGATCCTTCAGCGCTTCCTTGGCGAGGTCGCCGCGGACGGGAAGGCTGCCGCGGCTGGCGAGCAGCGTCTGGCCCTCGAGCGAATAGGCGTAATCGAGGAATTCCTTCAGCACGGCCAGCTTCGGCGTGCCCTTGGTGACGACGAAATTGTCACCGCCCGCGAAGGAGGACGAGCCGCCATCCTTGCCAGGCAGGAAGGTCACGCCGTAGTCGATGTCCTTGTACTGGGTGTTGAGCGCGCCGATGGCGAAGGCGCCGGACGGGGCGATGCCGATATTGCCGGCGGCGAAGGCGGCGAAGAAGTTGGCGCCGCTATCGGTCTTGGCGCCTTCCGGAACCAGGCCCTTCTCGACCATGCCGCGATAGAGCGCGATGGCGTCGCGCATCTGCGGCGTGTCGAGCGTCGCCTTGGAGCCGTCCTCGCTGAGGATGTCGCCGCCCGAGGCCCAGATCAGCGGCGTGAAGGTGAAGATGTTGCAGCCGCCGCAGGCGCCGGAGAAGTAGAAGCCCTTGATGTCGCCGCCGAGCCCGGCGACCTTTTCAGCATCCGCCGCGATCTCGGCGAAGTTGGTCGGTCCCTTTTCGGGATCCAGGCCCGCCTGCTTGAACAGCTTCTTGTTCCAGATCAGCACGGAGCTGTCGGCGGAGAAGGGCAGGCCGTAGATCTTGTCCTTGTAGGTGCCAGTCTTCACATGCGCCGGCGACAATTCCTTGAAATAGGGGAGCGACTTCGCCCAGTCGGTGATGTCCTCGAGCTGGCCGGCGGCCGCGAAGGCCGGCGTGTAGATCAGGTCGAGCGAAAGGCCGTCCGGCGCGGTGCCGCCCGCCGCCGAGGTCGCGTATTTCTGGACCAGCTCGCCATTCGGGATGATGTCGAGCTTGATCTGGTTCTCGTGGCTCTTGTTGAAGGCCTCGACGATCTGCGGCATGAAGTTCGAACCGTCGGCGCGGACCCAGATATTGGCGGTTTCGGCCGCAGAGGCGAGCGCCGTCATCGAAAGCAGCGTGGCTGTCGCGGCCAGCAGGCTTGTCAGTCTTTTCATGGTCTTCCCTCCCTGTATGTCCCCGGTCCAGGCTCCTCCCGAGACCGTGACAGGTAAACCCTAGTCGCCCGGCGGACGACCGCATGACTGACGCACCACCAGGCGGCACGGCAGTTTTCGGATGCCCGGCTCGACGGGCTTTCCGTCGACGAGCGAAAGCAAGGTGAGGCCGGCCTCGCGGCCGAGCGCCGTCAGGTTCATGTCGACGGTGGTGAGCGGCGGGCGCGTGGCGGCAGCGACAATCTCCCAATTGTCGAAGCCGACGACGCCGACATCGTCGGGTACGCGCAGCCCCCGTTCGCGCAGCGCATCGACCACGCCGCGGGCGATCTGGTCATTGCCGCAGAAGACGGCATCCGGCTTCTCGCCGGGGGCGTCGAAGAGTTTGGCCACCGCCTGATGCCCCCAGCCTTCCGACCAGGCCCCCATCAGCACGCGCGGCGGCGCCATGCCCTGTTCGGCCAATACGGCGCGATAAGCGCCGGCGCGCTGGTGCACGACCTCGAAGGTCTCCGGTCCCGTCACATGCACGATGCGTTGGCGGCCCAGCGCGACGAAATGCTCGACGGCGAGCCGGGCGCCGCCGGCATCGTCGGAGACAAAGGCAATCGCATTGGTGTCGGGGTCGGGGTTGGTGAAGGCATAGATCACGGGAATGCCAAGATTGGACAGATCGACCGGCAGGTGGCGGTCGAGCCGCTTGCCCGAGGCGATGATCCCGTCGACGCGCTTTTCCAGCATGGCGTCGACATGCATCTGGCCGAGGCGCGGGTCGTCCTCAACATTGCAGAGAAAGACCGAGACGCCATTGTCGAGCAGTGCTTCGGAAACGCCGGCCATCACCGGCAGCGAGAAGCGGCCATAGGTGTCGTTGGTGAGCAGGCCGACGGTGAAGCTGCGCCGGCGGAGCAGGCTCTGGGCGAGACCGTTCGGGCGGAAGCCGAGCTGCAGCGCCACGCTGCGGATGCGGGTCCGCGTCTCGACGGTCATGCGGCCCTGGTCGTTGAGCGCCTTCGAGGCGGTGGCGACGCTGACGCCAGCCGTCTCGGCGACGTCGCGCAACGTCACAGGCCGCCTGCGGGCGGGCTGAAACACGTTGTCGCTGCCGTCGCTCATGCCGTTGTTTCCTGACCCCGGCCGTCCGTTCGAGCGGCGGCCTGTTTTGTAGAGAAAAGGTTTTCTCAAGTGGTGCTTAAAAAAGGCGGAGGGAGCGTCCCGCCGCCAGCGGCCGACTGAGAAAACCTTTTCTCACTCAAGGCTAGCACGATTTTTTCGTGGCGCAAGTCGATCCGGGGCAAGGTGCGCAGAAAATTCGGCGAGGTCCGACGCTGGCCGGGCGAAGCCCTTTGAAGCCTGGGGACAGGCCCGTCTGACGAAAGGCCTGCCTTCAGAGCGAAGCCCAGAGATCCGCCGTCCAGCGGTAGAGAAACAGCGACAGTTCCGCGCCGAAGAAGACGATCGCCGAGTTCCAGGCGATCGCGATCACGGTCAGCACCCAGCCCACGATCACGGCCAGTCCGTCGCGCTCGATCAGCCCGAAGGCGAAGACGATGACGGCGAGCGAGGGGAGCTGGTTACCGAGCGGGATCGGCAGCAGGATCATCACGGCGTGCACGAAGATCGGCACAGCCAGGATGAAATAGGCCAGCTTGCCCGCGAGAAAGGAATAGCGCGGCCGCAGCATCCATTCGACCCGCTTGAACCAGGGCGCGATCCAGGCGCCGCCGCTTACCACCGGGCCCCTGGGGAGGCTGCGCCGGCGCAGCCATTGCGGCAGCAGCAACCGATCGGCGCCCACCATGATCTGCAGCGAGAGGATGGCGAGCGCCGTGCCGAAGACGAACCCGGTCGGCAGGCCCGGGATCGGGATGAAGGAAGGGAGGGCCAGCATCAGGATGGTCAGGCCGAGGCCCGCTTCGCCCAGCGCATCGACCATGTCGCCGAGGCTCACCCGGTCCTTCTTCAGCACCGAACCCAGATCGGCCAGGATCGCCGAGGCGGACCGGGTCCGGAAGAACGCCGCCGTCTGGTCCTCGGGGTTCTGATCACTGGGCAAGCGGGGTTCCTTCGCGATGGCTCGAGGGTCGCATATGGGGTGCCGTCGCCGCCGCGCCACCCGGCCGGGCGTAACATGGAGCGCGTGCACCCTCCGCAAATTGCAGCTTAAATCCCTATTCTCGTCATCTTTCATCCTATAGCTCAGGCAAGCGCATGACGCGTTTCGTTGCCTGCCCGGAGATCTGCTTGTTCAGCGCCGCCGCCCTCCACCGCCCGTCCGCCTATCGCTTCGCGCCCCGCGCCTGCCTGGCCGCGCTGCTGCGCCTGGCGGTCGCCGCCTTCCTGCTCGCGGTTCTGGCGGTCGGGCTGGCCTGGGCCCAGCCGGATGACCCGCAGAAGCAGATCGACGCCTGGAACGCGACGCTGGAACGGATCGATCTCGCCATCGACCAGCCGGGCGTGACCGATGCCGATTTCCGGCGCTACAAGCAGGACGCGACCGACATCGTGCTGGCGGCGAATGCCTTTGCCGACACGCTGACGCCGAAGGTCGAGGCCGCGACTGCGCAGTTCGAGCAGCTGAAGCCGACGGAGACCACCGAGGCGGCGGAATCGGAAGCCGCCAAGGCGAACCGCCAGCAGGCGCAGCAGCAGCTGGCGGACCTGGCCGGCTTCCAGAAACAGGCGCTCGCCGTCGCGACGCATGGTTCCTACACGCTGTCCCAGATCGGCGAACGCCGGCGAACCCGCTTCACCGCCGCGTTGCTGGAGCGCAATTCCAGCCTGATCGACCCCGGCCTCTGGGGCGACGCCGCCACCGACGTCCCCTCGATCGTCGGCCGCTCGGGCTCGGTCGTCGGCGAATGGGCCGGCGTCGTCGCCAATCGCAGCGACCGCTCGGTGATCGCCATCTTCGTCAGCCTGCTGGCGCTGATCATCATGGTGCTGGTGCCGGGACGACGCTTCCTGCTTTCCAAGCTACGCCGGCCGACCGCCGACCAGCAGCCGACCATGCGGACCAAGGTGATGTCCGCCGCCGCAATCGTGGCGGTTAATGCCTTCCTGCCGCTGATCGTGTTGACCGCCGTGCAGTCGATCCTGAAGGCGCTGGATCTGATGCCCTATCGCATCGATCTGGTATGGACGGGTGCAACGGCGGCGATCGTGTTCTTCTCGCTCGCCTTTGGCGTGTCGCGGGCGCTGCTGGCGCCGACGCGCAGCACCTGGCGGCTGGTCGCGCTGGACGATGCCGTCGCCACCCGCGCCTTCCATCTCTCGGTCGCGATCGCGGCGCTCGAGGCGTTGGTGATCGTCCACCAGAGCTTCGCCAAGGTGACGCTGGCCTCGCTGCAGTTCGTCATCGCCCTGGACGGCATCCTGTCGATCGTCATCGCCATCCTCGTCATCGGCATGGTTCGCGTGCTGACCCGGCGCAACACGCCGGACGAGGAGGAAACGGACGACCCCGCCGACGAGGAATACGGCCTGGGCCGGCTCGCGCTGCTGGTCGCCGGCCTTTCCGCCGGGGCGGCCATCATCGCCAACCTGATGGGCTATGTCGCGCTGGGCCGCTTCCTCACCACGCAGACGGTCTGGGTCGCGGTGGTCATCTCGCTGCTCTATCTGCTGATGAAGCTGACCGACGAGCTGACCGCTGCCTCGTTCCGGCGCGATGGTGTGGTCGGCAGCCGCTTGATCTCCTCGGTCGGCTTCGCCCCGCGCTCGGTGACACAGGCCGGCGTGCTGGCCAATGGCGCGGCGCATCTGGTTTTGATCGGCTTTGCCTTCCTCGCCATCGTCGCGCAGTGGGGCGTGGATTCCTCCGGCCTGTTCGAGACGATCCGCCAGCTGTTCTTCGGCTTCAAGATCGGCTCGATCACCATCTCGCTGTCGACGCTGGTCGCCGGCATCGCCGTCTTCATCGTCGGCTTGGTCGTCACGCGCTCGATCCAGAACTGGCTCGACACCCGGTTCCTGCCGACGACGCGGCTGGATTCGGGCCTGCGCAATTCGATCCGCACGACCTTCGGCTATGTCGGCATGATCTTCGCGGCGACGCTGGCCTTCGGCTATGCCGGGCTGGATCTCTCCAACATCGCGATCGTCGCGGGCGCGCTCTCCGTCGGTATCGGTCTCGGTCTGCAGGCGATCGTCAACAATTTCGTCTCGGGCCTGATCCTGCTGGCCGAGCGGCCGATCCGCGCCGGCGACTGGATCACCGTCGGAGCGGAGGAGGGGACGGTCAAGCGCATCAATGTGCGCGCCACCGAGATCGAGACCTTCGATCGTGCCACCGTCATCGTGCCGAATTCGAGCCTGATCACCGGCGTGGTCAAGAACATGGTGCTGCGCGATCGGTCGGGCCGCATCATCCTGCCGGTCACGGTCAGCAAGCTGTCCGATGCGGAGGCGGTGAAGACAATCCTGCTCGAAACCGCCAAGGACCATTCGCTGGTGCTGCGCTATCCCGAGCCGATCGTGCTGTTCCTGAATTTCGGCGAGAAGTCGCTCGATTTCGAGCTGCGCTGCTATCTCGCGGATATCGCCACCGGCGCTACAGTCCGCTCCGACCTGCGGTTCGCGATCCTGAGCCGGTTGAAGGAAGCGGGGGTGGCTCTCCCCGGCTGAGCCGCCGGGGGGCCCTATCGCCGCTCGCAGTTCGTTAGCCTTTATTGCTTATTCCGGTATCTCCGCTTTCCTTACCCCCGAGGCGCTTCATGACCCCTTTCCTCCGGCGCATGCCCCCGCTGCTTGCCGCTCTGATCGCCGCCGCCGTCCTGGCCGGCTGCTCGGAGACGGTCGTCGACACGACGCCGAAATCGCCGGTCTTCTACAATCGGATCGATTCCGCCGGCGCGACCGTCGACCCGCAGGCCGCCGCCAGCCTGATCACGGGATACCGCATGAACAAGGGCCTCGGCCCCGTCACGGTGGATCCGCTCCTGAACAAGATGGCGGCCGATCAGGCGCGCGCCATGGCCAAGGCCGACAAGGTCAACCATGACGTTGGCGGCAGCTTCCAGCGCCGTCTCGCGGCTTCCGGCTTCGATGCCGGCATCGCGGCCGAGAATGTCGGCGCCGGCTATCGCACTCTGGCGGAAGCCTTTTCCGGCTGGCGCGATTCGCCCCACCACAACGCCAACATGCTGAAGCCCGGCGTGACCCGGATCGGCATCGGCACGGCCTATGCGCCGAAGAGCAAGTACAAGGTCTACTGGTCGCTCGTGCTGGCCAAGCCCTATGAGCGCCCGGCCGTCGTGGGCGGCGGACCGCTGCCGGCCGATGGCAGCACCGTCGTCTCGATCGGCGGCGCGGTCGTCAACCGCTAGCCGGGGCGACGAGCAGCGTTTCCAGGGCCAAGGCAGCCTTGGAGCGGTAGCGCTCCTTGTGCCAGACCATGCTGAAAGCGCGCGGCGTCATCTCGAAGGCGACGCGCGCCAGCTTGCCGGCGGCGATATGCGGGCTGGCGACCAGTTCGGATACCACGGTCGCGTGGTCCCCGACTTCGACGGCGGCCCGGACCGCCTCGTTGCTCGGCAATTCCAGCTCGACCTTCAGCGTCTCGGGCAGGATGCCGCGCGCGGTCAGCGCCGCCTCGAATACCGAGCGCGTGCCCGAGCCGCGCTCGCGCATCACCCAGCGCGTCGCCGCGATTTCCGCCGCGCCGACATGGCTTGCCTTCGCCAGGGGATGGCCCGGGGTCGTAACCAGGATCAGCCGGTCCTCGCCGACCGCCCGGGTGGCCAGCGCCGGATCGTCGATCTCGCCCTCAATGAAGCCGATTTCGGCCAGACCCTCATGCACCGCATGGCGCACGGTTTCAGTGTTGCCGGTCGCCAGATGGATGCCGATCGAGGGATAGGCGGCGCGGAAGCGGACCAGTGCCGGCGGCAGCCAGTAGCTCGCGATCGTCTGGCTCGCCTGGATTTCCAGCGTGCCGCGCATCAGCCCGCCCAGTTCCGCCAGCGCCAGTTCGGCCGCCTGAGCGCGGGCGAGCGTCGCCTGCGCCTCGATCAGGAAGACGCGACCCGCCTCGGTCAGCTCGATGCGCCGGCCGACCCGGTCGAACAGGCGCGTATCGTAGCGCGCTTCCAGCGCATGGATGGCGGAGCTTACCGCCGAGGGCGTCAGGCGCAGCGCCTCGGCGGCGCGCGTCAGATGCTCGCGCTCGGCGACGGCGATGAAAATTCTAAGCTGGTCGAGGGTCATGAGAATGTTTGTTCGATTGGATCGAACGAACAGTATTATATTTCGAAATGGATTGCATGATTAGCCGGTTGCATCTTCCCGGCATGTCCTTCGCTCTCCGCTCCTTCCCCGCTCGTCTGCACCCCCTGGCTCCGGGACTGGCCCTGACCGCTGCCGTGGCGGTCGCGGCCCTCCTTGTCGAGCATGCCGAGGCCGCCTTCTTCGGCCGCGCCTGGCTGGATGGCGTGGTGCTGGCGATCCTGATCGGCGTGGCGGTCCGGTCCGTCTGGCGGCCCGGCGAGAGCTTCCTGCCCGGCGTCGTGTTTAGTGCGCGCACGCTGCTGGAACTGGCGGTCATGCTGCTCGGCGCCTCTATCAGCGCCGCCGCCGTCGCCGCGCAGGGCCTGACCCTCCTTGTCGGGGTCGCGCTGGTGGTCACCAGCGCCATTCTGGTCAGCTATGGCATCGGCCGGATGATGGGGCTCGATCGCGGGATGGCGATCCTGATCGCCTGCGGCAATTCAATTTGCGGCAACTCCGCCATCGCCGCCGCGGCGCCCGTGATCCATGCCGATGGCGAGGACGTCGCCTCGGCCATCGCCTTCACGGCGGTGCTCGGCGTGGTGGTGGTGCTGACGCTGCCACTGCTGATATCCGTGTTCGGCCTGTCCGTGACGCAGTACGGCGTATTCGCCGGGCTCACCGTCTATGCCGTGCCGCAGGTGCTGGCCGCGACGGCGCCGGTCGCCGCCGCCAGTGTCCAGATGGGCACGCTGGTGAAGCTGCTGCGCGTGCTGATGCTGGGGCCGGTCGTGCTGGTGCTGTCGCTGCTGCAAAGCCGGATCGATGGCGCTGGCATCGCGACGGGACGTCCCAACCTGCGCCACATGGTGCCGTGGTTCATCCTCGGCTTCATCGGGCTCGGCATGCTGCGTTCCGCCGGGCTGATACCGGATTGGGTCGTCGGCTACACGGCCCCGCTCGCGAGCTTCCTCACCGTGCTCGCCATGGCGGCGCTGGGCCTGGGCGTCGACGTCCGCTCGGTCGCGCGGGCCGGCCTGCGGGTCACGGCAACGGTCGTGCTCTCGCTCGCAGCGCTGGGCATCATCAGCCTGGTGGCGATCCGGTGGATGGGGATCGCCTGAGCCGCGCCCCCAGCGCCTCGGCTTTCTTCCGCGCGGTGCGGACGAGGCGACGGGCGATGGGGCGCAGGCTCAATTCCAGCCGCGCCAGCGCCAAACCGATCTCGTAGCGGAGGCCGCCGCCCTTCGGCCCGATGACGAGCGTGCCGATTTCCAACCGGTCTGGCCAGATCGGGTCAACCATCGGGTGGTCGGGAATGGCAATCGAATCGATATGGTCGATGGCCGGATCGGCCAGCAGCGCGACGGACGCCTCCAGCATGATGTGGACGCCGGGCGAGAAGCGCGCATAGGCTTCGTCATAGGCGATCTTCCACGTCACGGCGGTGCGGCCGGCCTTGAAGCTGACCAGCATCGCTACGGCGCGGCCATCGAGCCGGATCGCATGGATCGTCGCATCGCCCCCGGCGACGGCGGCCTTGGCAAACGCCTTCTCGCGCTCGCGAAGCGTGAGCGCCGTGCCGCGCCGGCCCTTCCAGCCGCTCGCCTCCAGCGCGAAGAAATCTTCCAGCGCGGCAGCGAGACGTTCCGGATCCGAGACGTGCTCGACGGTGAGCGTTTCCAATTCCCCAAGGCGGCGAAGCTGGCGCGCCAGTTCCTTGCGCTTCTTGGCCGAGATCGCCTGCTGGAAAAGCGTGGGATCCGTGCCCGTCCGCTTCAGCATGGCGCGGCGGTGCGCGGCGAACACGGCAATTGGCCGGCCCGTGATCTCGGCCTGGTGTCGCAATGCATCGGCGACGGGGCCTGCGAGCGGCAGATAGGGGAACTCGAGGATGCGCCGTCCCGGTCTCCCGCCATCCATGGCGTCGATCAGGCCGGCGGCCGCGGCGTCGATCGCACCGGCGTCGAGCAACGGGGTTCCGAGCGGCCCGTGTGGATGCACCCAGACGGCCATGGCGGGGATCAGCCGGCCGAGAGGGGTGGGGCGGATCGGCGCCAGGGCGATGACGTCGCCGCTGGCATCGGTAATGGCGGCGATCGTTACGCTTGGGTCGCCGAGGTGCTCTCGCGCCGCGCCCAGAAGGCCCGCGGTGAAGAAGGGATTGTCCTCGGCCGTGCCCGCGAGCGATTCTCTTGCTGGCGCCGGCGCTTCCGCGACCGACCGGGTCGTCACGGCTGGCTCTCCGAAGGCGGGGTCAGGCGGATCGTGCCGCGCGGTCCCAGCACATGCAGGATCGAGCAGCGCAGCTTCAGCCGCCAGCGCACGGCCAGATACACGGCCAGCGTTTCCAGACAGAGCGCCAGCGAGGTTGCGATCGCTGCCCCCTCCAGGCCGAAATGCGGAATCAGCGTGTAGTTCAGGACCAGGTTGACCAGGAACGTGCCGGCATAGACGGCGGCGCAGATCCGCTGTTCCCCCGCCATGGTCAGGATGCTTTCCGCCGGACCGATCGAGGCGCGCACCAGCAGCCCGGCTGCGAAGATGAAGATCAGCTGGAAGCCGGAAACGAAACTGGCGCCGAACATCGACAGCAGGAAGCGGCCGCAGAGCAGCAGCAGAATGACGGCGACGACCGAGGGCCAGAACGTCCAGTGCAGCGAATCCCGCACCGTCGCCTCGAAGCGGACGCGGTCGCCGGACGAATAATATTGCGAGAAGCGCTGCATGGTGGCGGCGCGGACGGCGAAATAGACGAAGTGGACCAGCGCCAGCGTCTTCACCGTGGCGAAATAGACGGCGACCTCTTCCGGCGGGCGCAACTGGCCGACGATCAGGATGTCGACATTGGTCAGGAGGTTGAAGAACCCCTCGACCAGGAAGATCGGGAAGGCGACCGCGATCCAGGTGAAGGAGCGGTAGTGGCGGACGCCCGGCGTCACGACCTTCTGCGTACGATAGGCGAGCGCCCCCATCTGCAGCACGCTGGTCAGGTAGGTGGCGAGGATCGCCGTCGTCATCGCCGTTGTGGCGTCGGGGACCGCGCCCATCTCCAGCGCCACATAGGTGAAGAGGATGATCAGGACGGGGCGGATGATGAAGGTCGGCCAGAGCGCGAGGTCGGCCCAGTTGAAGCCGCGCGCCAGGCCATCCTGGATCTCGCCGATCGCCAGCATCGGGATGCAGATCGCCGCGAGATAGAGCGGCATGACGTAGTAGCTGGCGATGCTGTCGCGGAACAGGAAGATGCCGATCAGCCCGATCGCGGCGATCAGCGTCGCCGTGGCGAGGCCGTGCACGCGGCTGCCGATCAGGATGCCGCGCAACAGCGCGAGTTCGTTGCGTGCGGCATATTCCGGCACGAAGCGCACGACCGCGGTCTGGATGCCGAGGCAGGCAAGGCCGCCAATGATGACGGCGCCGACCCAGACGACGACATAGACGCCATATTCGAATTCGCCCATCCAGCGCGCCAGCAGCACTTGGCTGGCATAGGCGATGACGGCGGAGAGAATGCGGATGGTGAAGGCGGTCAGCGCCATGCGCTGGGCGACGGCGCGGTCGTCGCGGCCGGTGACGATGTTGTCGGCGATCGCTGCCAGGCGGACCAGGCGGGC
The DNA here is from genome assembly GCF_044452255.1 of Kaistia sp. UC242_56. Taxonomy (NCBI): domain Bacteria; kingdom Pseudomonadati; phylum Pseudomonadota; class Alphaproteobacteria; order Hyphomicrobiales; family Kaistiaceae; genus Kaistia; species Kaistia sp. UC242_56. Next base: position 112,773 of record NZ_JBIOAN010000001.1, on the reverse strand, counting down.
GCGGAGCACCGCCGGCGCAAAGCGCTCGACCATGCCGACGAAGGAAACACGCACCGGGCGGAGCTCCTGAACCGGAAGGGAAATCGGGACGACCAGAGCGTTTTGTAGCGGTTTCTGCTTTAAGAAAGCGTTCGCCCGTCGAGCGGACCAGCCCGTGCCGAGGATATGCCAACCGACATGACCGACGATGCAGACCATGCCGCCCCGGACGAAAGCGCCCTCTGGCGCGCCGATCGCATGCTCGATGCGCGGGGAATCGCCTGTCCGCTGCCGGTTCTGAAGGCGCGCAAGCTACTCGCCGGCATGGCGCGGGATAGTCGGCTGCTGGTCGAGGCAACCGACCCGATGGCGGCGATCGACATCCCGCATCTCTGCCAGCAGGACGGCCATCGGCTAGTCCTCCAAGAGCGGCTGGAGGAGGGCGGCCGCCTGATCCTGCGATTCCTGATCGAGCGTGGCGCGAGCGCCGCTCAGGCGGACTGAGGCAATTCGATCGCGGCAAGCAGGGCTGCGAGACCTCGCTCGAGAATCGAGCGAAGTTCCGGATCGGCGGCGATGGCGTCGGCTTCGCGATTCCCGGCCAGCAGGGCAACGGCGATGCACGCCTCGTCCACGACCCGGGCCGACATGGTGGTTAGGACCAGACGAAGCGCCGCCTGCGCATCGGACGCGCGCGGCGAGGCATTGAACAGCGCGACTGGCTTGCCGGGAAGCTCATGTCCCCCGACGAGCCAGTCCAGGCCATTCTTGAAGGAACCGGGAATGCCGCGCGCATATTCCGGGCAGGAGATCAGGATCGCGTCCGCCGCGTCGACACGCGCACGAAGATCGGCGACTGGGACAGGCAGGGGGCCGGCTTCGATGTCCGGATTGAAATGGGGCAGGTCGCCCAAGCCTTCGAGGTGCTCGAAGACGACCCGTGCCGGCGCGATTTTTTCAGCCGCGCGCAACAGCGTCCGGTTGGAAGAGGCGGCGCGCAGGCTGCCGCAAAGCGTCAGGATCTTGGGCATGGACGGATCGAATCGCTCCAGCATGGTGGGGGACCATGTTGCCGGAGCGATCCGGCGACGCCAGCCGGTATCGAAGGCTAGCCGAGATAGCGGATCTTGCCGCCCTTGGTGACGATGCAGTTGAACTGTCCGCCGTCGATGACGAGACCGAACTCATAGGTGCTGCTGCGCACCTTGGTGCGGTTGATCTGCACGTTGCCGCGCAGGGCATTGTGCTTGATGGCGGCCTTGTTGATGCAGATGTTCTTCGCCGCGTTCTGCGAAACGGCCAGGGCCTGGGTCGGCATCATCGGCAGGCAGGCGGCGATCGACACGGCTGCGGCGACGGCAATCTTCATCGACATCTTGGCTCTCCTCAGGGTTGCCTCTGATGCCTTAACGACGCCTTTCCCATTCGGTTCCGTCCCGACAAGCGCAATTGTTCCGGAGCCATCTGCAACCGCCGAGGGCGGAGGCTACGGGCGTGGTCAGGGCCGGAAAACGCCGGAAAAGCCGGAGATGGCGAGGGGGTTGTCGGCCACCGTCGCCGCGTCGGCGATATCGGTCTGCGGCAGGTCGGAGAAGGCGCCGACCAAAGCGCGTTCGGCCGCTTCCGGCATGTCGCGCACGATCAGCACCAGCCGCGAGCGGCGGTCATCGCTCGGCCAGGCGGGAAGCCGGGCGGGCGGATGGAAGATCGTCTGCGCCGCCTGGATGACAAGCGGCCGCTCGGGTGCGTCCGCCGTCTGCACCAGCCCCTTCAGCCGCAGCAGGCTCGCGCCGTGTTCGCGGGCCAGCCGGTCCAGAAAATCATCCAGCGCATGGCGCGAGATCGGCGTCGCGCGGGTCGCGACGAAGGAGCGGATACGCGCGTCGTGCCGGTTCACGTCATGCACGTGCTGGTGCGCATGCGCCGCATGGCCGTGACCATGGTCGTGATGGTGATGGCCGTGGTCGTGATCATGACCGGCATGGGCTTCGGCCGCCAGCCAGCCGACGACGTCGGCGATCTTGCCCTCGGTGCTGAAAGGCTGCGTGTCGAACAGGCTGGCGGGCTGCACGTCGTCGCCCGACGCTTCGAGGATGACGGCGCTGGGGTTGAGGGCGCGGATGCGGTCGCGGATCGCAGGATCGGCTTGGGCGAGATCGGTCTTGGTCAGCACGATGCGGTCGGCCACAGCGACCTGCCGGTTGGCCTCGTCCGACATGTCGAGCGTGCGCGCCCCGTTGACGGCATCGACCACGGTGACGACGCCGTCGAGCCGGTAGCGCATCGCCAGATAGGGGTGGAGCAGCACGCTCTGCAGCACCGGCGCGGGATCGGCCAGCCCGGTCGTCTCGATGACAACCCGGTCGAGCCGTTCGATGCGGTGATTGTCGAGCGCGCGCAGCAGGTTCTCGAGCGTGGTGACCAACTCGCCGCGAATGGTGCAGCAGAGGCAGCCGGAGGAAAGCTCGATGATGCCGTCCTCGGACTCGCCGACCAGCAGATGGTCGAGCCCGATCTCGCCGAACTCGTTGACGATGACGGCGGTGCCGGCGAGCGCTGGATCGCGCAGCAGCCGGTTCAGCAGCGTCGTCTTGCCGGCGCCGAGAAAGCCGGTCAGCACGGTCAGCGGGATCGGCTTCGGGCGTTGGCGGGCGGGGCTCTGGGCGGCTTCCTGAGACAAGCGCGTCACTGCGAGATGGCGAGCGCCGAATCCGGCAGGGGGGCGACATCGGTCGAGTCGAAGGGGACGCCGAGCTCGATCTTGGGCTTGGCGGGCGCCTTGGCCTTCACCGGCTTGTCGCCCTCTTTCTTGGCGATGGCCTTGGAAGGCTTGGCGACGGGCTTTGCCGCCGACTTCTTGTCGCCGTCCTTCTTGCCGTTCCGGGCGGCCTTGCCCTTCTGCTTCTTTTCCTGCTTGGCGGCGGCCGCTGCGATGGCGGCGGCTTCGTCCTCGGCTTCGGCGACGGCGGCCGGCTTGATCGAGCCGTCCGGGTTGCGCACGCCGATCGTCGAGACGACGACGGGCTCCATCAGCTTGACGCGCGGCTCCAGCGCGCTGGGCAGGTTTGGCGCGGCGGCGGTCTCCGCCTCGTGCTCGCCGCGTTCCTTGCGGTTGCAGATGTCGTCGCGCATGTTGATCGCGCCGTCGACTGGCGAGGCGCCGCGGAAGCTGGCCAGCGTGGGCCGGTTGCCGGTTAGCGCCAGGCTACCGAAGCTCTGGTTCATCAGGCGGGCCGTCAGCTCGGCGCGTTCCTTGGCGGTGCTGGAACCAAGCACCACGGCGACCAGCGTATGGCCGTCGCGCGAGGCGGTCGCCACGACGTTGAATCCGGAGGCGCAGATGAAGCCGGTCTTCATGCCGCTGGAGCCGGGATAGCGCTCGAGCAGCGAGTTGGCGGATTTCAGCACGCGCTTGCCGGAGCGGATCGCAGTGATGCCATAGAGCTGACGCCGTTCGGGAAACTCGATCCAGAGCGCGCGCGCCAGCACGGCGAGATCGCGCGCCGAGGTGAACTGGCCCTCGCCGGGCAGGCCGTTCGGATTGATGAAATGGGTGTTCGTCATGCCGAGCCGGGCCGCCTCGGCATTCATCATCGCCACGAAGCCGGCCTCGCTGCCGCCCACCGTCTCGGCGATCGCCATGGCGATGTCATTGGCCGAATGCACCAGCATCATCTTCAGCGCATTGTCGAGATCGATGACCGTTCCGACCTTGAAGCCCATCTTGCTCGGCTGCTCGTTGAGCGCGTGGCGAGAGACGACGATCTGGCTCGCCAGCGAGATCCTGTTGTCGCGGATTGCCTTGAACACGACATAGGCGCTCATCAGCTTGGTCACCGAGGCGGGGTACCAGTCCTGGTGCGCATTGCGCGCCGCAAGGACCTTGCCGCTGTCGATGTCGGCGACGATGTAGGGCGTCTCCACCGCGGAAGCCGCGTTCACGCCAAGGCCTACCAGCAGGATGAGTGCGAGGAACCGGGCGATCGATCGGGTCACGAAGTGCATGTCAGGCTTTGTCCGTGTCGGGAAGGTGGCGGGACCGACGAGGCCGGCGCGTCGGACCTGAATAACCGATCTGGGGCAGGCTTGGCAAAGCGACCAAACCGCCGACTTGGCGGACGATCCGGAAGTCCTTGGAATGAGAGCGAAAATTTCTCTCGGTCCGCGGGGCGCTTCAAACGGCGTCCGCGAGGCGATCGGCTGATTTTTGACGACCGATTCACGATTTCGCGCAGCCCGTGCCGCTGCGGAGACCATGGCATGACGCAACGTTATGGCCTAGATTAGGGGCATGGGTCGTTCTGGGGGCGGCATGCGAGAGGTCGCCGGACCGGCATGCGGTCTGGCGACGTACCACGATTGTGAGGAGGCGCTGCATGATCCGCGCAACCACCATTCTTCCCGCCGGCTCCTGGACTGGGGACGTCGCCGATACTGTGCTGCTCGACTATGAAGCCCGCCGACGAGGGCGCCTGGCCATGTCGGCGAAGGGCGGCGTGTCGTTCCTGCTGGATCTGCCGATGCCGGTCGGGCTGCGCGATGGCGACGCGCTGTTGCTGGAGGATGGCCGCATCATCGCGGTTGAGGCGGCGAGGGAGCCGCTGATCGAGGTCTCGGCCGGCAGCCTGCCGAAACTGGTTCGCATCGCCTGGCATATCGGCAATCGCCAGTTGCCGACGCAGATGATGGGCGACCATCTTCGGATCCGCCCCGATCCGCTCGTTGAGGCCAAACTGACCGAACTCGGCGCGATCCTGCATCGCATCGAGGCGCCGTTCGATCCCGAGAGCGCGCCGCAGGATGACGACAATCCTTGGGCAGGTTTCTGGCAGAGCTTTTCTGGCCAGCCCTTCTCGCCCGGCTTCGAACAGGCCGATGGCCACAGTCACTCCGAGGGGCGTGGATTTTTCCACCGCCATGGGCCGACTTTCGCCGAGGCGCATGGCCATGCCTTCTCGGCCGGCCGATCGCGGCAGTCGCACAGCTGGTCCGAGAGCCATGCGCGCAGTCCCGGCCATCAGCGTCGCGATCCCGGCGAGACGCGCGAACCCGATCCGGACGATCCATCGGCCCGGCACGGCTAAGGCAAGGAAAAGCAAACCGGATCGTGATTTTTTGCTGCGCCGCAGCTAGAGTGGAGCTTCGTGCTGTAAACCCCGCGGAGTTCCGGAATGCCGATCATCAATCGTCTGGCCGAGTATCAGGACGAGGTCGCCGCCTGGCGGCATGATCTGCACCAGCATCCGGAAATCCTCTACGACGTGCATCGCACGGCGGCCAAGGTCGCGGAGCGGCTGCAGGAATTCGGCGTCGACGAAGTGGTGACGGGCCTTGGCCGCACCGGCGTGGTCGGCGTCATCCGCGGCAAGCGCGGCGCCGGCGGCCGGACCGTGGCGCTGCGCGCCGACATGGACGCGCTGCCTCTGACCGAGATCACGGGCAAGCCCTATGCCTCGACGATCCCCGGCAAGATGCATGCCTGCGGTCATGACGGCCATACGGCCATGCTGCTGGGCGCGGCCAAGTATTTGGCCGAGACGCGCAATTTTGACGGCACCGCCGTGGTCGTGTTCCAGCCTGCCGAAGAGGGTGGCGCCGGTGGCAAGGCGATGGTCGAGGACGGGCTGATGGAGCGGTTCGGCATCGACGAGATCTATGGCATGCACAACATGCCCGGGCTCGACATCGGCAAGTTCGCGATCCGGCCCGGCCCGATCATGGCGGCGACCGACGAGTTCAATTTCACCATTGCCGGCCGGGGTGCCCATGCGGCCAAGCCGCATCTGAGCCTGGATCCGATCGTCATTGGCTCGCATCTCGTGCAGGCCATGCAGACCATCGTGTCGCGCTCGGTCGATCCGCTCGACTCCGTGGTCGTCTCGGTGACCAAGTTCCACGCCGGCGAAGCGCACAACATCATCCCGCAGACCGCCTTTCTGGGCGGCACCGTGCGCACGCTGACGCCGGAGATGCGCGATCTCGCCGAGAAGCGGATCCGCGAGATCGCCGCCGGCATCGGCGCCACCTATGGCGCCCGGATCGAGGTCGACTACGACCGGAATTATCCCGTGACTGTGAACCACGTCGCCAACACCATTTTTGCCGGGGACGTGGCTTCGGAGATCGTCGGCGGCGACCGCGTCGATCGCGAGGTCGCGCCGATGATGGGCGGCGAGGACTTCTCCTACATGCTGGAGAAGCGCCCCGGCGCCTTCATCTTCATCGGCAATGGCGACACGGCCGGGCTGCACAACCCGGCCTATGATTTCAACGACGAGGCCCTGCCGATCGGCGCATCCTACTGGGTGCGCTTGATCGAGACGTCGCTCTCTCCGGCCTGAGCGATCGGCTCCACGTCGTTGCGCGTCTTCCACAGCGAGAGGATGACGCCGGCGGCGAGGATGCCGATGGTCGAGCCCAGCGACACGAAGGTGTTCACCGGGCCGATCAGGTGCGTCCAGAAGATCTTGCCGCCGACCAGCACCAGCACCAGAGCCAGCGCGTATTTCAGGTAGTGGAAGCGGTGCACCATGGCGGCCAGCGCGAAATAGAGAGCGCGCAGGCCGAGAATGGCGAAGATGTTCGAGGTGTAGACGATGTAGGGGTCGGTCGTGATCGCGAAGACGGCGGGCACGCTGTCGACCGCGAACACGATGTCGGCGATCTCGATCGAAACCAGCGCCAGGAACAGCGGCGTCGCCACCAGATGCGCCTTGCCGCCGGCCTGCTGGACGCGGGTGAAGAAGCGGTGGCCATCCAGATTGGGCGAGACGGGAATCATCCGCCGCACCAGCTTGAGGATCCGGCTCTTCTCCAGGTCCATCGGCTCGTCGCCGGCAAACAGCATCTTGATGCCGGTGATGATCAGGAAGGCGCCGAAGATGTACAGGATCCAGCCGAAGGACGAGATCAGCGCCGCGCCGAGGCCGATCATGATGGCACGCAGCACCAGCACGCCGAGAATGCCCCAGAACAGCACGCGGTGCTGGTAGGCACGCGGGATCGCGAAGGCGCCGAAGATCAATGAGATGACGAAGATGTTGTCGAGGGCGAGGCTCTTCTCGACGACGAAGCCGGTCAGGTAGAGCATGCCGGCATCCGCGCCGAGATCGTACCAGACCCAGGCGCCGAACAGCAGGGCGACGCCGATGTAGAAGCTGGAGAGCAGAAGGCTGCGGCGGATGCCGATCTCGTGGTCACCACGATTGAGCACGCCGAGGTCAAGGACCAGCAGCAAAACGACGATGCCGGCAAACAGCAACCAGACGGCAGCCGGCTGGCCGAAAAATTCGGCCCCGAAGAACGAAACAATATCCATGGATCACGAGCACAGGTCGCCGGGCCAAACTATTTAAGGGTCCGACATCACGGTGGGCGACGCACCGCCAGAGGGGCCCGGACCCCGCTCGTTTGCAGGAGATGGCACTCTGCCCATGCCCGCGCAAGGTCCGAAACGCGAAATTTTCTCGACATCCCGGTTGCTTTGGTGCAACCAAAACCCCTTACCACTTCCCCCGGAACGCTCCGCTCGATCGCCGGTGCCCTATATGGGGGAAAACGATGCAGATCGAGGTCAACATGCCCGCCTATCGTTCCCGTACTACCACCCACGGCCGCAACATGGCCGGCGCGCGCGGCCTTTGGCGCGCCACCGGCATGAAGGACGGTGATTTCGGCAAGCCGATCATCGCGGTGGTAAACTCGTTCACGCAGTTCGTCCCCGGCCATGTCCACCTGAAGGATCTGGGCCAACTGGTGGCGCGCGAGATCGAGAAGGCCGGCGGCGTCGCCAAGGAGTTCAACACGATCGCCGTCGATGACGGCATCGCGATGGGCCATGACGGCATGCTCTACTCGCTGCCTTCGCGCGAAATCATCGCCGACTCGGTCGAGTACATGGTCAACGGCCACTGCGCCGATGCCATGGTCTGCATCTCGAACTGCGACAAGATCACCCCGGGCATGCTGATGGCGTCGCTGCGCCTCAACATCCCGACGATCTTCGTGTCCGGTGGCCCGATGGAAGCCGGCAAGGTCGTGCTGTCCGATGGCAAGATGCATGCGCTCGACCTCGTCGACGCCATGGTCGCCGCCGCTGACGAGTCGATGTCCGATGCCGACGTCAAGCTGATCGAGCAGAATGCCTGCCCGACCTGCGGCTCCTGCTCCGGCATGTTCACCGCCAATTCGATGAACTGCCTGACCGAGGCGCTCGGCCTGTCTCTGCCGGGCAACGGCTCCACGCTGGCAACCCACGCCGACCGCAAGCGCCTGTTCGTCGAAGCCGGCCACCAGATCGTCGACATCACCCGCCGCTATTACGAGCAGGACGACGAGAGCGTGCTGCCGCGCAACGTCGCCTCCTTCGGCGCCTTCGAAAACGCCATGACGCTCGATATCGCCATGGGCGGCTCGACCAATACCGTGCTGCACATCCTGGCGGCGGCGCATGAGGGCGAGATCGACTTCGACCTCGACGACATCGACCGCCTGTCCCGTCATGTCCCGGTGCTCTGCAAGGTCGCCCCGGCCAAGCAGGACGTGCATATGGAAGACGTCCACCGCGCCGGCGGCATCATGGCGATCCTGGGCGAGCTGGCGCGCGGCGATCTGCTCAACCTTGACCTGCCGACCGTGCACTCCTCGACGCTCGCCGAGGCGATCGCCCGCTGGGACATCCGCCAGACCAACAGCGAGAGCGTTCGCGAATTCTATCGAGCGGCTCCCGGCGGCGTTCCGACCCAGGTGGCCTTCAGCCAGAACCAGCGCTGGAGCGAGCTCGATCTCGACCGAGAGAAGGGCGCGATCCGCGACGTCCCGCATGCCTTCTCGAAGGATGGCGGCCTCGCGGTCCTGAAGGGCAACATCGCGCTCAACGGCTCGGTGGTGAAGACCGCCGGCGTCGACGAGTCGATCCTCAAGTTCACCGGCCCGGCCGTGATCTTCGAAAGCCAGGACGACGCCGTGCTCGGCATCCTGAACAAGAAGGTCAAGGAAGGCGACGTCGTCATCATCCGCTACGAGGGACCGCGCGGCGGCCCCGGTATGCAGGAAATGCTCTATCCGACCAGCTATCTGAAGTCGCGCGGCCTGGGCAAGGCCTGCGCGCTGGTCACGGATGGCCGCTTCTCCGGTGGCACCTCGGGTCTCTCCATCGGCCATGTGGCGCCGGAAGCCGCGGCCGGCGGCGCCATCGGCTTGGTCGAGGAAGGCGATACGATCGAGATCGATATCCCGAACCGCATCCTGCGCATCAAGATCTCCGACGAGGAGCTTGCCGCCCGCCGTGCTGCCATGGACGCGCGCGGACGAGATGGCTGGAAGCCGGTCAAGCCGCGCAAGCGCAATGTGACGACGGCGCTCAAGGCCTATGCCGCGATGGCGACCAGCGCCGACAAGGGCGCGGTCCGCGACGTCAGCCGCTTCGACGTCTGACCGGCCGATCGGCTGAAACGCAAAAGGGCGCCTTCGGGCGCCCTTTTTTGTTGTCTGGCTGTTCGGTAGAACGGCGGCGCCAGGATGGCTCCGGTGCCGCCGCCTGGCGCTCAATCGCCGATGATCTTGACCTTGTCGCCGGCGGGCGGCAGCGTATTGCCCTTGATGTCGTTCAGCACGCGGAAGAGGTCTCCCGGCCGGTCGACGCCGTTCATGCGCCGCGCGAGGCTGTCCACCGTATCGCCCGACTTCACCGTCACCAGTTGCACCCGCAGAGGCTTGAGCGCGGCGGCTTCCTGCGGCGACAGCTTGCGGAAGCTCTGCACCGTTTCGTTCGTCGATTGCTCGAGGCCCGGCGTGTCGGTCTCGTTGGCGAAGATGAAGCGATAGGTCGCGCTGGGCCCGACGCGGATCACGGCGATGCGGAACACCCAGCCCTTGGCTTCGGCGCGCGCCGAGGCGGCCTCCAGCCCGTTGACCGAGAAGCTCTTGATCGAGTTGCGGTCCAGCCCGTTGACCCAGCCCGACGCGATATAATCGGCCAGCGCGGTGCCGACCGGCAGGTTGGCGCCGTCGAAGCGAAGGGCCGTGCCATCCGGCGCCGTCGCCAGCACCGCATCCGTCGTGTTGTCGAGGATGAAGCCGCTCGGCACCGTGAAGGCCACGCCGAGCGTCGGATGGTAGAAATTCTTGCCGCGCACGAAGCCCTGCGAGCGGTCGTCGCCGAACAGCATGCCGTCAATGCCCTGCAGATAGCGCTCGCGGTCGACCTCGCCGATGCCCGGCGCGCCGAACTGACGCGCGGCGCGCACCGCGAAATCCACGCGCTGCGGCGTCGCCGGATGCGAGGCGAGGAAATCGGGCCGCTTGTCCTGCACGCTGCCGGCCGACTTGTAGGCGGCGAACCGGCCCATCAGGTCGAGGAACCGGGCGGCGGCGAAGGGGTCGTAGCCCGCCTTGCCGATGGTGCGCACGCCGATCGCGTCGGCCTCCAGCTCCTGCTGCTGCGAGAAGGCGGCGAGCGTGCGCTGGCTCGAGGCGAGCGCCAGCTGTCCGGCGTCGCCGTCCTGCAGCACGTCGGTGACGACCCGGCTGACGATCATCGCCGCGCGCGCCTTGTTCTGGCGCTGCATGGCGTGGTTGGCGGTGACGTGGCCCATCTCGTGCGCGATCACCGCCGCGACCTCGGAGGAATCATTCGCCAGCGCCAGCAGGCCGCGCGTCACGTAGAGATAGCCACCCGGCAGCGCGAAGGCGTTGACCGAAGGCGTGTTGAGGATCGTGATCCGGTAGGATTGCGACGGATCGTCCGAGGCGGCGACGATGCGGCCGACGATCCGCGCCACGGTCTTCTCGAGCTTGTCGTCGTGATAGACGCCGCCGAAGCTCGCGACGATGCGCGGGTGCTCCTGCGCGCCGATGCGCGCCTGCTCGGGATCGACAGGGGGAGGGATGGCGGCGCCGGCCGTTGTCTGCGGCGGGCCGTAGGTCTGTTCAAGCACGGTTGTGCAGCCGGCGAGCAGCAGGCTCGCCGTGATGATGGCCGCCTTCCAGAGAAGCGCGCCGCGGGAGCGCGACCGCTCCCTATCCCGTGTGGCACCGAATGCCGTCATTCTTCACCATTGGTCCAACAGTTCGAGCTGCTCGGGATGCGTGATCCGCAAGCTCGGCCCGTCGTGACTCTCGATCCAGCCCCTCAGTCTTACCCGTTTCCCCCTCAACGCCTTCACGTCGATGCCGTCTTCCGCCAAAGCCGCGAGGGCTTCGGCCGTCAGCACCGCCGTGAAATCCGTCGACCAGTCGCGCCCGAAATCCAGATAGGCGATCGGACCGCGCTCCCCGACGGAAACGACTCTTCCCTCAACCAGATCATATACATCGTGTCGGGTTGCAAGTGCGGGATCGGTCGCAGGGCGGATGGCGTAGTATGGATCGGGCCAGAGGCCAAGCCCTGATTTGCGCGCCTGCCGTTCAACATTCATCAAAGCGTCGACACACTGGCGGTTGTCGGCAAAGGAATAGACGCGGGCCAGGCCGCCGGCGACCATCGCCTGCTGCAGCCAGAGCGGTTCTCCGCCTTCCGGAAGGATCTCGACATGGGCGAGCGCGCGGCCGTAGCGGTCGCGCCGGGCGCCGCCATAGCGCAGCTGCGCCGCCTGGCCGAGCGCCAAGCGCTCCAGCGCCGTCTTCGCTTCCTCCGCCAGCGGCCATGCCGTGAAATCCGGCCGTCCGAGCGGCAGTTTCGGCGCCTGCATGCCGACCAGCCGCACTTCCAAGCCGGAATCGAGCACCAGCGTGTCGCCGTCGACGACGCTGGCAACCAGGCCGGTCTCGCCCTCGACGAGACGGCATTCGTGCAAGCCCGCCGTCCTTTCGGACCGTTCGGCCCCCGTCGCTTCCGCCATCATCGCTCCCAACATGGCCATGACAAGCCCGAGCCCGCTCGCCGCTAGCGCCCATCCGCGCCTGCCGGCGCCCCCTGGAGGAGCTGGCGCCCATAAGCTGCGGCGCTTCGTGCCCATCCGCGTCCTGATTCCCCCGCCCTTGTGTCAGCGTCATGGCGACGCGACGACATCGTCTCATGCAGGCTCCCGCTGCGCATCCGGAAATCCGCAAGGCGGGCGTGTGGCTCGTCGAAGTACCGACTGCGACCCAGGCGAGCGGATTGCCTCCCAGATTTCTGCGGCGCGCTCTTGAAAACAGGGCCGCAATCGGACCATAAGCATTTCGCCCGTCCGGCAACCCCGGTCAGGCCCGCGCCGCCCCTTCGGCGGCCGATGTCCCGGTAGCTCAGCAGGATAGAGCAACGGTTTCCTAAACCGTAGGTCAGGGGTTCGAATCCCTTCCGGGACACCAATTTTCCTGACTGACAGAAGCGCTTGGCCAGGTTGGCTCGCCGCTACACTATCGCCAGTATCTCCAGTTCGCTCGGGCCGAGGCGGACGACGTCGCCGACGGCCTTGCCCATCAGGGCGAGCGCGACCGGGGAGCCGTGCGAGAGGGTGGCTCGCGACGGGTCGGCCTCGTCCTCGCCCACGATGCGGAAGGTCTGCGTGCGGCCGTCGTCGCGCTCGAACGTGATGGTGTGGCCGAAGGCGACGACGTCGCTCGATGACGGCTGTGGCATCAGCCGGGCCGTGCGGACTCGTTCGGCAAAATAGCGGATGTCCCGGAGCGGAACCGCCGATTGCCGCCGCCTCTCGTTCACGTCCTCCAAGAGGTTGGCGGCGTCGAGCGCCTGCCGGGCGAGGGCCAGCTCTTCCTGCAGCCTGGCGAGGCCGGCTTCGGTAACCAGGTTGATGCGATCGGAGATGGGGCGAGCCGGCAGGATCGTTTCCGACGCCGTCTCGGCACTTTCCTCCTTGGTGAATGCAACGCTCAACGGACGGAATCTCCCTGTCGAAAGCCGGACAGTCGGATAACCCACAGCGATCGACAAAGCTGCAATAAATCGAAAGGCCCGTCCCAGCCGCCGCGGCGGACCTTCGCTGACGCTCCGAAAGGTCAGCTCGCCAGGCGCTGATCCAGCTGTCGCTCCGCCCCGTATAAGCAGCACGGACGGCATCGGAGGAGGGTGGAATGAACAGCAGAACGGCAGGCCTGGCGGCCATGGCACTTGTGACGCTCCTGGGCATCCTGCCCGCGGCGGCCCGCGATCTTTCCCTGGAGCGCTATTTCGCCGGCAAGACTTCGGCGGTCGGCAGCTTCAAGGCGATCAACGGCGTGAAGCGCGACTTCACCGTCGACCTCCGGGGTAAGTGGAATGGTCAGACCCTGACGCTGGTCGAAGACTTCGTTTATTCCGATGGCGAACGCGACCGCAAGACCTGGCGCTTCCGCAAGATCGCGCCGAACCAATATCGCGGCACCCGCGAGGACGTCGTCGGCGACACGCTGGTGACCGTCACCGGCAATACGGCGCGCTTCACCTATCTGGTCGATCTCGACGCGGCGCGGAAGCGCAATCGCGTCCGCTTCCACGACACGATGGTGCTGCAGGACGATGGCCGGCTGATCAACAACGCCACGATCACCAAGTTCGGCCTGCCCGTCGCCAAGACGCGCGTCGAATTCAGCCGCTGACGCGTCGCCGCGCGACGCTCACCAACGCATAGGGGAGACGATCTCATCATGCCCGTTCCCTCCACCCGAAAGCTCTCGCTTGCCATCGTTCTTGCCGGATGCGCGGCGGCCATGCCGGCCAAGGCGGCCGAACTCAGCGGTCCGGAAATCCGGCAACTGATCGGCGGCGAGAAGGTTCGCCTCAGCACGCCGTTCGGCATCGCCCTGCCGCTTCACTATCGCGAGAATGGCATCGTTGTCGGCGATGTCTCGGGGATATCGGCGGCCCGGATGCTGGCGCCGCGCGAGGAAGGGCGCTGGTGGATCGCCGGCAATTCGCTCTGCCAGAAATGGCCGAGCTGGTATGACGGCCGGCAGTTCTGCTTCAAGATCAATTCGCTCGGCGGCGGCAAGATCACCTGGCTGCGCGACGATGGCGCGTCGGGAACCGCGCGGATCGGACCCTAGTGGCGCCGGCTCCGGAAGCGCAGGACAAAACCCCCGGACGCGCGACGCTTCTCGCCTATGCCTTGCCGGCCGTGCCGCTCGCGGCGATCGCGCTGCCGCTCTATGTCATCGTGCCGACCTTCTATGCGGACCATCTCGGCCTGTCGCTGGCGGCGATCGGCACGGTGCTCCTCCTGATCCGCCTGTTCGACGCTGCGAGCGATCCGGTGATCGGCTGGCTGTCGGACAGGCTGTCGCCGACCTTCGGGCGCCGGCGCACGGTGTTCGTCCTTTCGCTGCCCCTGACCGCGCTCTCGGCCTTCATGGTGTTCTGGCCGCCCAGCACGGCCGGAACCGGATACCTCGCCTTCTGGGGCATCCTGCTTTCGATCGGCTATACCGCGACGCTGCTGCCCTATACCGCCTGGGGCGCGGAGCTCTCGACCGATTATCGCGGCCGTTCCGTCGTCTCGGCGTTTCGCGAAGGCGCGACGCTGCTTGGCACGCTGGTGGCCATCGTGCTGCCCTTCGCCGTTGGCATGGAGGCGATTGACGGGTTCCACGGCATGGCCGCCGTCGCGGTGCTGACGCTCCTTGCGCTGCCGGCCTTCGGGTTTCTCGCGGTGGGCGTGGTTCCCGAGCCAGCCAACCGATCGCGATCGCGGCTTTCACTGCTCGACAGCCTGCGCTATCTCGGCCGCAACCGGCCCTTCCTTCGGCTGGTCGCCGCCTTCCTGCTCAACGGCTTCGCCAATGCGATTCCCGCGACGCTGTTCCTCTATTTCGTGTCCGAGCGTCTCGGCGCCGAGGCGCTGCGCGGCCCCTTGCTGTTCGGCTATTTTCTCTGCGGCATCCTCGGCGTGCCGATCGCCGTCTGGGTGGCGGCGCGGTTCGGCAAGCACCGCAGCTGGTGTGGCGCCATGCTGCTTGCCTGCGTGGTATTCTTCTTTTCGGGATTTCTGGGGACCGGCGACATCGCCGCCTTCGCCGTGATCTGTGCGCTGACCGGCGTGCTGCTCGGCTTTGATCTGGCCCTGCCGCCGGCGATCCAGGCCGATGTCATCGATTGCGATACGGCGCTTTCGGGCGAGCAGCGAACCGGTGTCTATTTCGCCGCCTGGGGGCTGGCGACCAAGCTGTCGCTGGCGCTGGGCGTCGGTCTCGTCTTTCCGATCCTCGCCTGGTCGGGCTTCGTACCGGGAAGTGACGCCGTGGTGCCCGCCTTCGCGCTCGACACTCTGACGATGCTCTATGCGTGGCTGCCGATCCTGCCGAAGCTGGCGGCGATCGCCATCATGTGGAACTTTCCGCTCGGCGAGACGGCGCAGTCAGAGTTGCGCGCCCGCATCGAGGCGAGCGCGCCGGTGGGGCCGCTCGTCTGATCAGCCGCCGCTGCGTGTCGCCATCCAGGTGGTGACCATATAGCCACATGTGGCGGCGACGGCGCTCAGCGTCACGCCCCAGGCCATGTCGACGATGCTGACCGAGACCGACCAGTTCTTTAGCGTCGAGAGATTGGTCATGTCGTAGGTGCCATAGGCGACCAGACCGAGCAGCGCGCCGTTCAGCAGAGCCGTGACCCAGCTTCCCGTCTGGACCGCGGGCATGACCGCGAAATGCACGAGGCCGGCGACATAGACGAGATAGAACAATCCGGCGACGCCGAGATTGGGCTGCGCCAGCAGAAGCTCGCCGATCCGGCTCTTGTAGAAGCTCGAGGCTACGCTGGAGAGCCAGACGAAATCCAGCCCGAAGAACACCAGCGCGGTGCCGGCATAGGCAATGGCGAAGTTTAGCATGGGGGATGCTCTCAGGTTGGATCAGATGCCCAGGATGGGCTGGATGGCGCGGACGATCCAGCTGCGGAAGCGCAGCGGCGCGTCGGTAACGGCAAGGCAGATGCAGTCCTGGCCGGGTGTCGCGATCGGCTGGTGCGTCAGGCTGGCATCCGCATCCTCGATGTCACCCCGCGCGAAAAGGTCGTCGCCATCGGCGAAGCTACCCGTCAGCACGAGGGTCAATTCGCGGCCGCCATGGCCATGTTCCGGCACCGGCTTGCCGGCCGGGATCCGCAACAGGCGGACCTGGGTCTCGCTGTCGGCGGTCGGGATGCGGATCTGGTAGGCGCCGCGCCCGAGCGAGCGCCAGCGCAGCGTGTCGATATCGCCGCCGAGATAGGAGCGCAGCGGCTCCGGCAATCCGCCTTCGCGCCGTCCGCCGGGCGTGGGGCGCGGGGCTTCGATCACCACCGGCTCGGCCAGGCGACGGCGGACCGCTTCCCAGGACGACGTGACGTCCTCAGACGTTTCCGTCGCATCCAGCAATTCGCCGCCTATGTCCTCGGCCAGGGTCAGGCGTTTCCGGCATTGGGGGCAGAGCGCCAGATGGGTCGCGACGGCCAGGCTCCAGCCTTCGGCGAGGCTGCCGGCGGCGTAGCTGACGAGGAGGTCGTCGCTTAGATGATGGCGGATGGTCACGACGCGTCTCCATTGCGATCGAGCGCGGCGCGCAGCTTGGCAAAGGCAAGGCGCAGTCGCGATTTGACCGTGCCGAGCGGCATGTTGAGGCTGGTCGCGATGGCGCTGTGCGAGCGGTCCTCGAAGAAAGCGAGCTTGAGCAGTGCCACCTGCTCCTCCGGCAGCGAGGCCATCGCCAGGTGCAACTGGGCCGAGACTTCCTGCGACTCGAACATCTCGTCGGCGGGCGCGACATCGTCCTGCACGAAGGCCGGGTCGTTCGGGTCGAAATCCGGGCGATTGTCGCGCCGGAACGCGTCGATGCGCAGATTGCGCGCGATGGTGAAGATCCAGGTCGAGGCGGCGCCCTTGGCCGGATCGAAACGATCCGCCTTGTTCCAGACCGCGACCATGGTTTCCTGCATCAGTTCCTCGGCCAGGTGACTGTCGCCGGCCAGGCGCGCCATATAGGCCTTCACGCGCGGCGCGAAATGCCGGAACAGCGCCTCGAACGCCTCGACATCACGGCGCGCGCCGACCGCGACCAGCAGAGCCGCCATGCTCGGCGTCGCGTCGCTTTCCGTCGGACGGCGCATTTCAACCATTCCCAACCTGCGATCTAGCGATCCGACGCGGTGCCGGGGCACCACCGTCCTGGATCGTTTCTGCCATGGCGAAGCGGCAATGGAAATGAGCGCGTTCATGCAGCTTCTACGCGCGGCTCCGGCGAGCGGATCACCCGCCGGCGATTTTTTGCCGCCGATGGATCCAGAACGTCTTTCGGCCCGTATCAGCAAGCAGGAACCAGATCGGCGCGGGAAGGTAGAACGTGCATATTGAAGCCAAGGGCCACCAGCCGGATGCCGCGCGCCACGTCGCCGTGGTCGGTTCGGGAATTTCCGGCCTGTCCGCCGCCTGGCTGCTCAGCCGGACCATGCGCGTCACGCTTTACGAAAGCGACGCCAGGCTCGGCGGCCATTCCAACACGGTGGTGGTCCCCACCGCGAATGGTCCGATCCCCGTCGATACCGGCTTCATCGTCTATAATGAGCGCAACTATCCGAACCTCGTCGCCCTGTTTCAGGAGATCGGCGTCGAGACGGCAGCGTCGGAAATGTCGTTCGCGGCGTCGCTCGATGGCGGCCGGCTCGAATATTCGGGCTCGGGCCTCAACGGGCTGATCGGCCAGCGCGGCAATGTCGTGCGGCCGCGCTTCTGGCGGATGATGCGCGACATCCTGCGCTTCTACCGCGAGGCGCCGCTCATGTTGCCGCGCACTGACCTCGACGGGCTGACGCTTGGCGACTATCTCGACGACCACCATTATTCGCCGGCTTTCATCGAAGATCACCTGCTGCCGATGGGGGCCGCGATCTGGTCGATGACGGCGCGCGAGATGCGCGATTATCCGCTGCTGGCCTTCGTCCGCTTCTTCGCCAGCCATGGTCTGCTGAACCTCGTCGACCGCCCGCTCTGGCGCACCGTTCAGGGTGGCAGCCGTGCCTATGTCGAGCGGCTGAGCGCGGCGTTCGCCGATGGAATCCGCCTGAATACCCCGGTCAGCCGGATCATGCGCGAGAACGACCGCGTCCTCATCACCAATGCCTCGGGCTATACCGAGAGCTTCAGCGACGTCGTGGTCGCGACCCACGCCGATCAGGCCTTGAGCCTGCTGGGCGATGCCGACGCGCAGGAACGCTCCGTACTCGGCGCCTTCCGCTACACCGACAATCTGGCCGTGCTGCATTCGGACGAAACGCTGATGCCGAAGCGCCGGCGCGTCTGGTCGAGCTGGAACTATATCGGCGAGCGACAGCAGGAGGGCGCGCAGCCGCTCTGCGTCACCTACTGGATGAACCGCCTGCAAAATCTCGATAGCCGGCATCCCCTGTTCGTGACGCTCAACCCGACACGCGCGATCGATCCGGCAAAGGTCATCCAGAGCTTCCAATATACCCACCCGCTGTTCGACCAGCCGGCGCTCGACGCGCAGCAGCAGCTTTGGCGGCTGCAAGGGCAGCGCAACACCTGGTTCTGCGGCGCCTATTTTGGTTACGGCTTCCACGAGGATGGCCTGCAGGCGGGTCTCGCCGCGGCCGAGGATCTCTCGGGCTTTCGCCGGCCCTGGACGGTCGGAGACGAATCCGGACGGATCGTGCTGGCGCCGCAACGCGAGGCGGCCGAATGAGCGGCCATTCCGCCCTCTATCTCGGCGACGTGATGCATGCCCGCTTCCGACCGCGCCGGCACAAGCTGCACTACCGCGTCTTTTCGCTGCTGCTCGATCTAGATGAACTGCCGACGTTCACCGCGACGTCGCGGCTGTTTGGCTATAACCGTCGCGCCGTGCTCAGCTTCTGGGACAAGGACCATGGCGATGGCGAGACCGGGGGGCTGCGCGCCTGGGTCGAGGCGCGGCTGGTCGAAGCCGGATGCTTCGAGGCGGGCATGAGCCTTCGGGTGCTCTGCTATCCGCGCATCCTCGGCTACGTGTTCAATCCGCTGACCGTCTATTTCTGCTATGCGCCCGACGGCGCCTTGCGCGCCATTCTCTACGAGGTCTGCAACACCTTCGGCGAGCGCCATACCTATGTCATCGCCGTCACGGGGGACGAGTTCGGTCCGATCCGGCATGGTTGCCCGAAGGAGCTCTACGTCTCGCCCTTCCTGCCGATGGCCTGCTTCTATCGCTTCCACATCGAGCCACCGGGCGACGCCATCCTGGTGCGGATCGACGAGTCGGATGCCGATGGCCCCTTGCTCGTCGCCTCCTTTGCCGGAAAGCGCCAGCCTATGACCGACCGGTCGCTGCTCGGCGCGCTGCTGCGCTACCCGCTGATGACCCTCAAGGTAACGGCCGGGATCCATTGGGAGGCGCTGCGCCTCTGGTGGAAGGGCGTTCCCATTCACCGTCACCAGGCCGCCGACCGGCCCGTTGCCAGCACCATCGTTACGACCCGCTTCGAGGATGCGACAGCCCATGAGCCACGTTGAAGACAAGGCATTCCCGGCCGGGGGCTTCCTCACGCCGCTCTGGTCGCGCGTCCTTCGGGGCTGGGCCGACCGGATCGTCGCGGGCGAATTGACCATCCGCTTTCCCGACGGCGCCAGCCATACGGTCCGGGGCGTTCTGCCCGGGCCCTCCGCCAACCTCCATGTTCGCCGGGGCCGGCTGTTGTGGCGGATCGCCAGCGGCGGCGATCTGGGGCTCGCGCGCGGTTATATCGACGGCGATTGGGACACGGCGGATCTCGGCGCTCTGCTGGAGCTTGGCCTCGTCAACGAGCAGGCGCTGCAATCGGTGCTGCATGCGCCGGGGCTTGGCCGGATCCTCGCCTATCTCCGTCACCGGCTTCGCGCCAATACCCGCGCCGGCAGCCGGCGCAACATCGCCTTCCACTACGACCTCGGCAATGATTTCTATCGCCAGTGGCTCGACGAGACGATGACCTATTCCTCGGCAATCTTCACCAGCCCCGAGCAATCGCTGGCGGATGCCCAGCGCGCAAAATATGCCCGCGTCGTTCGCGAACTCGCTCTTGGCGAAAGCGACCATGTGCTGGAAATCGGCTGCGGCTGGGGCGGCTTCGCCGAGTTCGCGGCGCGCGAAGCCGGATGCCGCATCACCTGCCTGACGCTGTCGCAGGAGCAGGCGAAATTTGCCCGCGAACGAATTGTGTCGGCGGGGCTTGCCGATCGGGTCGAGATCCGGCTCGAGGACTATCGCGATTGCGCCGGCCAGTTCGACAAGATCGTCTCGATCGAGATGTTCGAGGCGGTGGGCGAGGAAAACTGGCCCACCTATTTCGACGCGGTGCGGACGCTGCTCAAGCCCGGCGGCCGTGCGATGCTGCAGGTCATCACCATCGCCGAGGCCAGCTTCGACGATTACCGGCGCAACGCCGACTTCATCCAGACCTACATCTTTCCCGGCGGCATGTTGCCGTCGCGGACCGCTTTCGCGGCCGGCGTCTCCGCCGCGAAGCTCGACCTCGTGGACTCGGAATTCTTCGGCCGCGACTATGAGAAAACGCTGCTGATCTGGGACCAGGCCTTTTCGGCGGCCTGGCACCGCATCGAGTCCCAAGGCTTCGACGCGCCATTCAAGCGGATGTGGCGCTATTATCTGCAGTACTGCGCCGTCGGCTTCCGCTGCGGCAAGATCGATGTCGGCCAGTTCCTGCTGCAGCGCCCGCAATAGCAGGGCGCTTCAGCGGACCATCTTGCGCGTGATGGCGAAGAATAGCCGCGACGGCAGCAGGGCGAGCAGTTTTAGCGACAGCACCATCTTCCACGGGAAGGCGATCTCGAAGCGCCGGGACTTCAGCCCGGCCATGATGTGATCGACTGCCGCGTCGACGGAGATCAGGAACGGCATGGGAAAGTCGTTCTGCTGCGTGAGTGGGGTGTCGACAAAGCCCGGATTGATGACGCTGAGGCGGACCTGGCGGCCGGCCAATTGCGGATAGAGCGCTTCGCACATGTTGATGAGAGCCGCCTTGGTGGCGCCATAGGCCATCGCGCCTGGTAGGCCGACATAGCCGACAACAGAGGACACGACGGCGATGTGCCCCGCCTGCCGTGCCACCATTCCCCGCATCAGCGGCGCCAGGCAATGCACGGTGCCCATCAGGTTGACGTCGACAGTCCGGCGAAATGCCGCGACATCGAAGGAGTCGACGGCGTCCCGGCGATAGGTGCCGGCATTGAGCACGGCGAGATCGATCGGACCCAGGCGATCCTCGATCCGGGCCACCGTATCGTCGCTGGCCGCCGCGTCGGTGACGTCGAGCGGAAAGGGGTGCAGCCGGTCCGGCATTTCGTCAGCCAGCGTCTCCAGGTCCTGAACGGTCCGGGCGCTGATGGCGACGTTCCAGCCTTCCTGCGCGAGGCGAAGCGCCAGAGCCCGGCCGATGCCGGAGCCGGCGCCGGTGACCCAGGCGACGCGGCCAGATGGGGCCCGAGTCGCGCTCGGGTGGTCAGGCGTCGTCGTGATCGGCATGGTCGTTTCCTCGCGAGGTCAGCTTCAGCCCCCTTCGCTTCTTACGGACCAAGTCGATAACTGGTTTTCGGATCGACAAGAATTGCCACTCTTGCGCGCCTTCCGAGCGAACTCGCCTTGGTGAGCCGGGCGGGGCGGACCCCGCCCGCGCCGGTCAGGCCGACTTCAGCTTCGCCTGTTCCAGCGACCAGTATTCCATGTCGAACAAGTCAGGCTCGGAGATCGGCGTGAAGCGGCCATAGGCCTCGGCGGCGTTCATGACGCGCGTCGACTGCTCGATCAGGTCGCCGGCGATCTTCGCCGACTTGGCATTGTTGCCGAGACCGAACATGCCTTCGCCCCGGACCAGCACGACGCGCGGATAGGCGTCGAGCATCGTCTTCGGTTCCGACGCCTTGGCGGCGTTGCGCTCGAAATAGGCGGTGTAGCGCTCGATATAGCCGGCCAACGCCTGGTCGATCTCGGCCTCCGAGGCGCCGGCATCGAGGATCAGCGGGAACGGCTTGATGCGGATGACGTGGTCGGGCGTGACCGTGCCGCGCAGGGCGATGTCCTCGACCTCCGGCTTGGAGACGTGACGGCGGATCGCCGGCGTCGAACGGTAGTCGAGAGAAAGCCCCTTGGCGAAGGGCGAGCCGGGACGGGTGAGGGCGGCCTGCAGCCGCTCGACCAGCGCCGGGTCGGCGTCGCGGTCGCTCTGCTGCGGGCCTTCCAGCGTGACGCCGGCACGGGCCAGTTCTTGCTCGGCCATCGTCGCGAACTCGATCATCAGCTCATAGGAGGCTTCGGCCGTGTCGGCGAAGCTGAACAGGCCGTGGTTCTCGAGCCAGAGGCCCTCGCAGCCCGGGTGGTCGCGATAGACCTTGTCGCCCTCGATCGAGAGGTCGAAGCCGGGCATGACATAGGGGACCCAGGCGAGCCGGTCGCCATAGACGCGCTGCACGGTCTCGCGCATGTCGGGCTGGTTGGCCAAAGCGAGCGCCGCGGTCGCGTGCGTATGGTCAACGAAGCGGAAGGGCAGAAAGGCGTGCAGCAGCGCTTCCACCGAGGGGTTGGGCGAGGCCGGGTCGAGCAAAGCGGAGCGCAGCAGCGCGACCATTTCGGGGTCGGAGAGCTTGCCGCCATCGCGCGCCGCGATCAGCGGCTCCATCCGAACCGCCGGCAGACCCGGTGCTTCGATCGTGTCGAGATCCCAGCCGCTGCCCTTGATGTGCATGATCTCGTTGCCGTCGGCGTCGGTTACTTTGGCCGAGGTGTTGCCGCCGCCATGCAGGACGAGATCGGGATCCTGGCCGATGATGCGCGAGGTGTAGATGCGAAGGCCGAGGGCCTGGCTCTGGCCGGCGTCAAGCGCTGCCTGGATGAAACGATTGGCCTCGTCGCCGTTCCAGCGGCTTTGCATGGGTCTGGATCCGTTGTTCTGGAGAAATGGAGCGGGCGGCCCCGGATGGAGCCGCCCGCAGGGGTGTCGTGAATTAGAAGTCGAACTTGCCGATGTTTTCCTTGGTGAACACGGTCCGCTCCGGCAGCAGGATGATGCCATTGCCTTCGGCTTCGTAGTCATAGCCCTGGACGCTGTTCGGCGAGACTTCGATGGTGCCGACGCCCGGGATTTCGAGCTTGTCGCCGACCTTCATCTTGCCGTTCTTCAGCACGTGCTCGGCGACATGGACCGAGATCTTGCCCTGCTGGGTGACGTCCCAGAGGCCGAAGCGCTTGATCGTGCCGCGCTCGACATAGGGGCGCATGACGTTGGGCGTCGAGAAGCCGACGATGTTGACGCCATCGGCGCGCTTCAGGTTTTCGGCGGCCTGGGCGGCAGCCGGCAGGGCGTTGGCGTCCGGCGCGATGATGATGTCGAGGTCGGGATAGGTCTGCAGGATGCTCTCGGCGGTCTGCAGCGACTTCTGCGCATCATTGTAGCCGTACTGGGTGGTGACGATCTCCCAGCCCGGATGTTCCTTGGCGATCTTGGCCTTGGCAGCTTCCGCCCAGGCGTTCTGGTCGGTCACGGTCGGGCTCGAATAGAAGAACGCGACCTTGGCCTTCTCCTTGGTCACGCCTTCCGCCGCCATGTCGACCAGCAGGCCGCCGAGCTGATCCGGGGTACCCTGGTTGATGTAGTAGCTGCGGCAATCCGGATTGACGTCGCTGTCCCATGTCATGACCAGCACGTCGCGCTCCATGGCGCGCTTCAGGGCCGGGCAGAGACCATCCGGCGAGACCGACGACACGATGATCGCGTTGTAGCCCTGGTTGACGTAGTTGTTGATGAACTGCACCTGCGCCGAGACGCTGGGCTCGGTCGGGCCGTCATAGGTGACCTTGGCGCCGACTTCCTCGCCGGCCTTCACCGCACCGGCGCCGCCGCTGGTGAAGAAGCCGACGCCGACCAGCTTCGGAATGAAGGCGATCTGGGATTCGGCCTGCGCCGCGCCCGAGGCGAGCAGGGTGCCTGCGAGCAGCGTTGCCGCCATCAGTCCGGACTTCAGGAATTTCATCGTCATTTTCGTTTCCTCCTCAAAAGGCCGTCGCCCGATCGCTTCGTTTCTGTCGGGCGACAGCGATAAAATCGGCCAGCAGCGCGCTTCCGTGGCGCAATGCGACCGCTGCAACCAGCAAACCTCCCGAAAGCGCGCTGGATATCTGGCTTGGGACACCGCTCGCCTGCAGACCCTGCTGCAGGTAGCCGATGACGAATGTCGCGAGCAGCGTGCCGAGGATCGAGCCCTGGCCGCCATAGATCGAGGCGCCGCCGAGCACCGCCGCGGTGACGGCCGGCAGCAGCGTCGCAGCGCCGAGATCGACGCGCGCCGAGCCGAAATAGGCCGACATGACGAGGCCCGCGATCGCCGCGCAGACGCCGGTGATGACGTAGGTGATGGTCTGGGTCGTCCCGACCGACAGGCCGGAATAGCGCGCGGCCTCTGCCGACTGGCCGATCAGGAACACGGCGCGGCCGAAGCGGGTGAAATGCAGCAGCACGATCAGCATCGCGGCGAGCGCAAGGAAGACCGCGAGCGGCGCCGGCAGGCCCAGGATCTCGGCATAGCCGAAGGAGGTGAAGCTGGCCGGGAAGTTGCCGATGCCCTCATAGCCGCCGGCGCCGACGACGCCCGACAGCACCGTGGCGGCGCCCTGGAACAGATAGAGGCTGCCCAGCGTGACGACGAGCGGCTGGATCTTCGACAGATGGATGACGGTGGCGTTGAGAAGCCCGGCCAGCGCGCCGGCGACCAGCGCCAGCCCGATCGCCAGCGGCAGCGGCACGCCGAAGAAGTTCGAGACGCCGAAGACGATGGCGCAGAGGCCGATGGTCGAGGCGAACGAGACGTCGATGCCGCCGGCGATGATGACGAGGGTCAGCGGCAGCGCGACGATGCCGATCTGGACGAAATCCGACGTGCCGTAGATCAGGTTGCCGACATTGAGGAAGCGCGGATTGACGAAGCCGAAAATGGCGAGCTCGACGACGAGCATCAGGAAGAGCGCCGCTTCCCAGCGGAAGAGTACGTTTTTCATCGGCTTGCCTCCGCCAGCAGGGTCTTGTCGGCATGGGTGCCGGGCGCCTCGCCGATTGGCGGCGTGCGGTCATGCACGGCGTAGCGTCGGGCGCGGATACGCCGGTCGATCAGCAGGCGGATGCGCCCGTCGAGCAGCAGCACGGTCAGAAGGATTGCGCCGGCGATGAAGTCGTTCCAGAAAGCCGGGATCTTCAGGAATACCAGCGCGCTGTCGATCGAGGTCAGGAAGATCGCGGCGGTGAAGACGCCGGCGACCGAGCCGCTGCCGCCGAGCAGGCTGACGCCGCCCAGCACGTTGACGGCGATCGCCTTCAGTTCGACGCCATTGCCGGCCTGATTGGGGATGAAGCCGATCTGCGCCGCGAAGATCAGCCCGGCGATGGCCGCGCAGCCGCCCGAGGCAACGAAGGCGGTGAACTGCACGCGCCGGACCGGCACACCCAGATGGTGGGCGGCGTCGCGGTTGTCGCCGACCGCATAGAAATAGCGGCCAAAGCGGGTGCGGCGGAGGAAAATCCAGGCGAGCGCGAAGAGGGCGAGCACGGTGACGGTCAGGATCGAGACGCCGAAGCCGATGCCGCCCGCCAGCGCCTTCAGCCCCTGCGGCAGGTCCTCGATCCAGCGGCCGCCGGTCTGGATCAGCATAATGCCGCGATAGAGGCCGAGCGTGCCGAGCGTTGCGACGATCGAGGGGATGCGGAGATAGGCGACGAGCAGGCCGTTGACGGCGCCCGCGACGACGCCGGTCAGGATGCAGAGCGCGATCGCCAGCGGCAGGCTGGCGCCGGCATTGAGCGACAGGCCGAGCGTCGCGGCGCTGAGGCCGAGGATCGAGCCGCTGGAAACGTCGATGTTGCGGGTCAGGATCACCAGCATGGTGCCGAGCGAGATCAGCAGCAGCACGAGACTGTTCGACAGGATCACCGAGGCGGTGGCGGCCGAGAGATAGCCGGGCGCGGCGAAGCCGAGGGCGAGGCAAGCCGTCGCCATGACCGCCAGCAGCATGAGGACGCGGTTGCGGGCGACGAGATTAAGCATGGGCCTGTTCCCCCGCGCCGAATGCCAGGCGGGCAATCGCGTCGACGCTGATGTTTTCGGTCAATTCGCCGCCGAGCTGGCCGAAGGCCATGACGACCACCCGATCGGCCAAGAGTTCGATCTCGTCAAAATCGGACGAGATCAGGATGACGGCGACGCCCTCAGCCGCGAGCTTGCGGATCAGGGCGTAGATGTCGTTGCGCGCCGCCACGTCGACGCCGCGGGTGGGCTCGTCCAGGACGAGCACCTTCGGCTTGGCCGACAGGCACTTTGCCATCAGCACCTTTTGCTGGTTGCCGCCCGAGAGCGCCTTGGCCGATTGGCCGGGCCCGGTGCACTTGATGCCCATGCTCTGGCGAAAACCATTGAAGAGGCTGCGCTCACGGCCGGGCTGAAGCAGGAAGGGCAGGCGGTGGATCAGATAGGACGAGGCGTTCCAGTAGAGCGGCGCCTCCAGGAACAGGCCGTTCTGCTGCCGGTCTTCCGGCAGATAGACCAGCCCGGCATCGATACAACGACGCGGCGAGCGGCGGACGAGCTCGGCGCCGTCCAGCGTGACGGAGCCAGCGCTCTGGCGGCGGAGGCCAAACAGCGTCTCGGAAAATTCCGTGCGGCCGGCGCCGACCACGCCGGCAAGGCCCAGCACTTCGCCGGCGCGGACCTCGAGGCTGATGTCGCGAAACCCTTCGCCGCTCAGCTTGCGCACCGCGAGGCGAACCGGGCCGCGATCGCTGCTGGATCGGGTGGCCGCGAGAGGGGCGGCGCCAGTGGCAACCCGGCTCATCGCATCGATGATCTCGGCGTCGCTATAGCCGTCGAGCGGCCCGCTGAGCACGACCGCGCCGTCGCGCAGCACGCTGATCGTGCCGCAGATCTCGCGGATCTCGCGCAGCTTGTGCGAGATGAAGAAGATGCCGACGCCCTGGGCCTGAAGCTTGCGGACGCGCTGGAAAAGGGCGTGCACCTCGAACGGCGTCAGCGCGGAGGTCGGCTCGTCGAGGATCAGCACGCGGGCATCGCGGATCAGGCCGCGCAGGATCTCGACGATCTGCCGCTCGGCGATCTCCAGCGTCGCTGCCTGCGCGTCGAGGTCGAGCGTGACGGAAAGCTCGGAGATCAGCTGCTCGACCCGCTTGCGAAGGGCGCGCGGCGAGGGACGCAAGCCCAGGCAGATGTTCTCGAGCACGGACTGGTTGCCGAGGATATGCGCTTCCTGCGGCACCAGATACAGGCCGAGCTGCTGGGCGAGGGCGGGGGACGCATGCGTCAGCGTCTCGCCGTTGATCTCGATCGAACCGGCATTGGCCGGGACCAGGCCGGACATGATCTTCATCAGCGTGGACTTGCCGGCGCCGTTGCCGCCCAGCAGCGCGTGCACCTCGCCCTTTTGCAAGGCGAGCGAAGCCCCCTTCAGGACCGGAACGGGACCGTAGGATTTCCATATGCCGGTGAGCTGTGCAGCCCTCCCGGCCGCTATGTCCGCAGTCATTCCGCACCTGTTCAGATGTCTCTTGTGTCTCGCAAGTGATCACAAGATTCAAAGGGCGTCAATATGGTCAGATTGGAGTGGCGGGAAAGCAGCAGGCGATATTGCGCCGCAATATAGCGATTTCGGTGGAGTTCTCACGGTTGCACTCGATCCTCGGGACAAGCGGAGCCTGTCCTGTTGACGGATCAAATGTTTTTACGATATCGATATGATCACAAATCGCGGGGAGGGTGCTCGGCGCATGGCCTTGGAAAGCAACGAGTGGAGCTATGGCGATGCCGACGAGGAGATCCTCACGCGCATTGCCTGGTACTATTACAATGACGGCCTGACGCAGAACGAGATCGGCGAAAAGCTCGCCATGTCGCGGATCAAGGTGTCGCGCCTGCTGGAAAGCGGCCGACGGTCCGGCATCATCCAGGTCCGGATCAATTCGCGCTATCAGGGCTGCCTGTCGTTGGAGCGCGAGATCAAGGCCCGCTATGGCCTGCTCGAGGCCTATGTCGTGCCGGAACTTCCCGAGCAGAGCGCCAGCGACCGGCTGGGCCAGGCGGCGGCGCAGTTCCTGATGCAGCGGCTGCAGCCCGACGATCTGCTCGCGGTCGGCTGGGGCGCCACGGTCAGCAACGCGATCCAGCGCCTCGGCCATCTCGCCAATGAGCGCAATATCGGCCTGGTCAGTCTGACCGGCGGCGTCGGCACCTATGTCGACGGCATGCGCACCGCGAACTGGGGCAGCAGCGTCCATCTGGTGCCCGCTCCGCTGGTGGTGCGCGACCCGGACGTCGCGAAGAACCTGTCCTCGGAGCCGGCGGTCGCCAATCTGCTCGATATGGCGCTGAACGCTTCCTACCAGCTGGTCGGCATCGGCGAGCTCTCCGGCACCTCGACCGTGGTGCGCTCCGGCTATGTGACGCCGGACGAGATCGAGCCGCTGCGCCGCAAGGGCGCGGTCGGCGACATCCTCTGCCAGTTCTTCAACGACAAGGGCGAGGTGCTCGACCTGCAGCTGCACGACCGCGTCATCGGCGTGAAGCTCGCCGCGCTTTCACGGGCCGAGAAGGTCGTGGCCGCCGCCGGCGGGCTGGAAAAGGTGCCGGCCATCCATGCCGCGCTCAAGGGGAAGTTCGTCGGCATCCTGATCACGGATGAAACGACGGCGCTGGGTCTGATGGACCTGAAGGATTAGGGAGAGGGCTATGGCGGGAACATATCTTCTGGCGGTCGACGCCGGGACGGGAAGCGGCCGCGCGGTCGTCTTCGACGCGGCCGGCAACCAGATCGCGGCCGCCCAGCACGAGTGGTGGCACAAGCCCGATCCGCGCTTCGAAGGGTCGATGGATTTCGATGTCGAGGGCAACTGGGCTCATCTCGCCCGCGCCATCCGCCAGGCGATCGCCAGCGCCGGCATTTCGGCCGCCGACATCGCCGCCGTCAGCGCTACCAGCATGCGCGAGGCGCTGGTGGTCTATGATTCCGAAGGCCGGGAGATCTGGGCCTGCGCCAATGTCGACAGCCGCTCCAACAGCGAAGTGCGCGAGCTGAAGCTGGCTTTCCCCGAGCTCGAGGGCCGGCTCTATCAGCATTCCGGCCAGACCTTCGCGCTCGGCGCGCTGCCGCGCCTGCTCTGGCTGAAGCGCAACCTGCCGGACGTCTATGATCGCATGCACCGGATCAGCATGCTGTCGGATTGGGTCCTTGCCCGGCTGTCGGGCGTGCTCGTCAGCGAGCCCTCCAATGCCGGCACGACGGGCCTGCTCGATCTGCGCGCGCGCAACTGGATGCCGGAGGCGATGCGCTGGGCCGGCATGCGTGACGACATCTTCCCGGAGACGGTCGAGTCCGGCACGGTGATCGGCCATGTCACGGCCGCGGCGGCCGAGGCGACGGGCCTGCAGGCCGGCACGAAGGTCGTTGCCGGTGGCGGCGACTGCCAAATCGGCACGGCCGGGCTCGGCGTCGTCAACAAGGGCGACTGCGCGGTGCTGGGCGGCACCTTCTGGCAGCAGATCGTCAATGTCGACCAGACGCTGACCGACCCGTCCATGGATCTGCGCATCAACCCGCATGTCGTCGCCGGGCTCAACCAGGCCGAGGCGATCAGCTTCTTCGTCGGCATCGTGATGCGCTGGTTCCGCGACAGTTTTGGCGCGGCGGAGATGGCGGAGGCGGCCGCGACGGGTGGCGATGCCTATACAATGCTGGAGGCGCAATCGGCGCATATCCCGCCCGGCGCCTATGGCATCATCCCGGTGTTCTCCGACGTGATGCATTACGGCAAGTGGTACCACGCCGCGCCGTCGCTGCTGAACCTCTCGATCGACCCGGAAAAGTCCGGCAAGGCCGCGATCTTCCGTGCCCTGCAGGAAAACGCGGCGATCGTCGCGGCGCGCAATCTCTCCGCGATCTTCAAGCTCTCCGGCGTGACGCCGAAGCAGATCGTCTTCGCCGCCGGTGCGGCCAAATCGGCCCATTGGGCGCAGATCCTGTCGAGCGCTACCGGCCTTCCGGTGGTGACGCCGGTGGTGAAGGAAGCGACCGCGCTCGGCTGCGCCGCCGCCGCCGCGATCGGCGCCGGCCTGCAGCGCGACTTCGTTTCGACCGCCGAGACCTGGGTGCGCTGGGACCGGCATTTCGAGCCGGATCTCGGCCACAAGGCAATCTACGACGAGGCCGGTGAACGCTGGGCGCGCGCCTATGCCTTGCAGCTCCAGCTCGTCGACGAGGACGTCACCACCTCGATGTGGAAGGCCCCCGGCCTCTGAGCTTCCAATATTTCGCCGCGCTTCCGGCGCCGCGCCAATCTCTTTGCAAAGGAGTGATTATGCTCATCCAGATGGTGACCATCAGGGTCAAGCCCGGCCATGCCGACGATTTCATCGAGGCCTTCCGCATCAATTATGAAGGTACGCGCCAGGAGCCGGGCAATCTCCGCTTCGACGTGCTGCGCGACCCTGACGATGGCAACAAGTTCCTGATCTACGAGGTCTTCAAGTCGGAAGCCGCCCTCGAGGAACACCGCCGCACGCCGCACTATCAGAAGTGCGTCAGCCTGCTCGAGCCGATCCAGACCGGCCCCCGCACCAAGGTCTTCTACAACGCCGAAATGGCGGACTTTCTTGCGGACTAGCATCGGGGGCTGCAAGCCTCTTCCTGGCTGCGCCGTCAGCCAGGCTCGCTCTCGCTGATCCAGGCGTTGAGCAGCGTGTAGCCGACGCCCAGGACCGTCGGCCCGATGAAGATGCCGAGCATGCCGAACGCAATCAGGCCGCCGATCACGCCGGCGAGGATCAGCAGGACCGGCAGGTCGGCGCCGCGACGGATCAGGATCGGGCGCACCAGCTGATCGATGGTTCCTGCGATCAAGGTGAAGGCCAGCAGCACTGTCGCCCAGACGGCATCGCCGGAATAGTACATCCACGCCACGGCGGGCACCATGACGAGCGCGGGGCCGAGCTGGATCAGGCATAGCAGGAAGATCATCGCCGTCAGGATGGCGGCGAAGGGGATGCCCACGACCAGAAGCCCGATGCAGGCGATGGCACTCTGGGCAATCGCGGTCACGACGACGCCCAGCGCCACGCTCCGGATCGCCTGGGCGCCGAGCCGCACCGCCATCTCGCCGCGGTCGCCCGCCAGGCGGCGGCCGAAGCGAATGACCTGCCAGGCCGCCTTTTCCCCGCTCAGATACATCAGGGCGGCGATCACCGTGGTGAGCAGGAAGTGGACGAACATCGAGCCCAGGCTTCCCGCCGTGGATGCGACCCACTGGGTTATCGCACCGGTATAGGGAGCCAGTTTGGGTGCCAGAGCCTCCAGCCGGTCGGACGACAGGGTCGCCCAGGCCTCGCTCGCGCGCGCGCCAAGGAGCGGAAGCTCGGCCAGCCAGGCCGGTGGCGGCGGCAGGCGCAGGGACAGGACAGTTCGGATCAGCTCGCGAATCTCGTCCGTGTTGGCGACGACGGCGCTGAGGGCGAGCCAGAACGGCACGATCAGGATCAGCAGCAAGACGAACGTCATGATCAGCGCGGCCAGGCCGCGTCGGTTGCCGGTATGGCGCTGGACCCACAGCATCAGGGGCCAGGTGGCGATCACCAGGGTGGTGGCCCAGATGATGGCAGGCAGGAAGGGCAGCATCACCCAGATGCAGGTGACCAGGATGCCGCCGATGAACAGAACCGCAAGCGTGATCCGCGTTAGGTCCTGGTGTTCCCGGATCATCGCTTTCCGCCCCTTGACCTTGCTTTTACGGCACCGCGCGGCGTCGTCCCATCAATGTCCGCTGAAGACCAGCGTCTGCACGGGTAGCAGGATGGCCTGCATGCGTAGGATCATGGCATGCACGAGACCGACGGCGTCGACGACATGCAGGAACAGCCAGCGCGGCCCGCTGATGTTCTTGTCCGCCAGCGCATCATGGTTGTTGGTATAGGCGTTGGCGATGCAGCTTCCGCCCGGCGGGACGCCTTCCAGCTCGCCGGGATAGAGCGGCTCCAGATAGACGGTGATCGAGCCCGGCTGGCCCAGCTTCTGGACGTCGACCAGCAGGTCGGTCGGACGGAACTGGCCCGATGCCACGACATCCTGAACCTGGGTGACGACCATGGGGAGGATGGTGAAGGGTTTGCCGATGCAGGTCGCCTCGGCGATCATGCCGACCTTCATCACCTGGGTCTCGATCTGGCCGAAGCCGGCGATCAGGGCGACCCGCCCGGCCTCGGCCGGAACCAGGATGCCGGCGGGCCGAAGCATCGGGTTGACGACGTCGCCCGGCCGCAGCGTGAACTGCTGCAGCGTGCCGGCGACGCCCGCCCGCACCAGCATCTTGTCCAGTTCGACCTGCGCCTGGGCGAGGGCGGCTTCGGCGCTGGCGCGCTGGGCCGGAAGCAGCGAGGTGAGCCGCGACTGCAGCGTGCGCTTGTTGCCGATCGCCGCGTCGACCGCGCCCTGGCGGCCATCGGCGGCGACCTGCAATCGCTCGATCTCGCGCGTGGCGACGACATTCGCGTTGCGGCGCATCAGCTCCTGCTTGGTTTCCAGCTCGTTCAGGGCCTGCTGATAGGCGCCCTCCGCCTGGCGGATGGCGCCATCGGCGGAGGCGAGCTCGGTTTCCGCGACCTTCACCTCGGCATCGATCTCGGCGATGCGGCGCTGGGCCGATTCGCGCGCGGCCTGCTGTTCGGAATCGTCGAGCTGGAACAGCGGGGCGCCGGCCTCGACCTTCTCATTGACGCCGACGAACACCTTGGCGACCCGGCCAGCCGTCTCCGGCAGGATCGAGATGGTGCGGAAGACGGCGGTGACATTCTTGGTCGAGGGGTGGAAGTAGAAGATCAGCGTGATCAGCGAAACCGTCAGGATGAGGCAGGCGGTGATGCCCCAGCGCAGTTCATACCAGACCGAATAGAGGGTGATCTCGCGACCGATCCGCTTCCCCTGGCCGTAACGGCGAATGAGGTAGTCGGGAAGGATGGTGAGCATCGAGCAGAGCAGCAACTCGAGCATCGCTCAGTGTCCCTCGTTCGGCGTGTTGGCGTCTGGGGTTGGGCCGGGTATCTGTTCGTCCAGGTCGGAAACGACGGATTCTGCGGGCCTGCCGGGAGGTGGGGCCGATGGCAGTGTCTGGGTGCTGTGCGGCCCGGCCGCCAGGGTGGGTTCATCCATGCCGCTGTTGCGCTGTCCGGCGATGCGCTCGAGCGAACCGGCGATCGATCCCAGCGGGCTGGAGAAATCCGGGAAGCGGACCAGCGCCAGCAGCAGGCCGGCGATCCAGAACAGGTGGTTGTGGGTGAAGAGCGAGATCAGCGCCAGTACGGCTACGATTTCCATCTGCACCACATTGGTGCGATGCGCCATGCGCTCGGGAAAGGCATGCAGCTGAAAGTACAAATTGCCGACGACAAGGATCGCCACCAGCATGAAGACGACCATCACGTTGAAGAGGATGTCCGTCTGGCCCGGCGCGGTTATGAAAAACGGCAGGTGTTCGATCGCCACCGGGTGAATTTTATCGTCCATCTATCCCCCACTCCCAAGATATGGATCCTGGATGACGCTGCTGCTGCGGGCCATCCGACCATCGCACGGCCAGTCGTTCGCAAGGGCGGGCGTGTCTTCGCCCGACCCGTTTCCGGCCGCCAAGGTGAACTATTCCAAAGAGTGGCCCCGCTTCCCAAGAGCGTTACGCCTGCCGGAATGATGTTACTTGTTTTCCGGCCGTTGGAAAGTGGCGACGCAAGTTCGACGACGGATGGCGGCGCATCCGGACCCAGCCGGCACAGATGCCGCACGGACGTTTGGTGCGCGACGTCCGACCGGTCGCGTCAGTTCGGATTCTCAGCCGGGCGCCGGCGAGAGCGGCATGGCTCTTGTCGATGACATGGCCCCGGCTCGTCATAGGAATAGGACCGGCCGCCTGGCTGGTCCTATCAGCAGCATCGATATCCTCGCCAGAATAGGCATCAGCAGAGAAGGGCGGTCTTGCTGACTTCGAAGATGCGGGCGGCGGCCGGGGCGGCAAAGGCCGCCGAGAGCAGCAGCACGACGGCGGCTCGCATCGCCCGGCGTCGAAGTCGCATGGCGCCTGTCTCCCGTTCGCGGCGGACCTGGCCGGCCGCAAAGGCTTCGCAAAACTGATTCGTACGGAGCCTTCCCCTTGGGAAGGATGGCGCCGTTCGCATTGCCTCTCCATCGCGATTGTCGTCTCCCTTCTGCGCTGAAGGCAGCCAGCGCGGCAAGGGGGTACCCGTGGGGCAGGCGAACGATCTGCTCTCGGCACGGGATGTTTTGTCGCGACGTTCTGGGGTCGAAGGTAATTTTCGCGGCGCCGACTCTCGTGCTATCGCTGCCGGCAGGGGGAAACCGCATTGAAGCTCCGCTTGCGCCAGGGATTGTCGGCTGAGGTGACGCTGTTCGTCGCCTTCATGCTCGTCATCCAGCTGCTGTTCAGCGGGCTTTCTCTCGGCGCCAGGGCGGCAACGCTCGATTCCGGCGCGCTCAGCCACGTCCTCTGCACCAGCGAGGGTCGCACGGTCGCAGCCGGCTCCTCAACCGATGACGCGCCCATCGCCCACGCCATCGATTGCTGCACCTTCGGCTGCAGCATGGTCGGCGGCGCCGTGCCGACGGCGCCGGACGAAAGCGCCGCGCTGATCAACCGGCTGCGCTTCGTGACCAAGCCCGCGCCGGCATCGCCCCGGCTGGTCGCGCATGTCGAACGCAAACCGCAAAATCCAAGGGCGCCTCCCGGGCAGGTCTGATCTGTTTCCGGCTCGCCGAGCCGGCTCATCCGATCCTTTCCGCCCTTTCGGGTGGATCTGCCCTTTTGGAGCGAACCCATGTTTGTTCACCGTTTCTCGACGCGCCTTTCGACCCTGGTTTCCACCGCCGCGCTGGTGGCGCTCGGCGCTTCCGCCGCCTCCGCCCACATCACGCTGGAAACCCAGCAGGCGCCGGTCGCCTCGACCTACAAGGCCGTGTTCCGCGTCGGCCATGGCTGCGAAGGCAAGCCGACCATCAAGGTCCGCGTCCGGATCCCGGATGGCGTCATCGCCGTCAAGCCGCAGCCCAAGGCGGGCTGGAAGATCGAGAAGGTCAAGGGCGCCTATGACAAGGCCTATGACTATTACGGCACGCCGACGACCGAAGGCGTGAAGGAGATCGTCTGGAGCGGCGGCAGCCTGCCGGATGACGAATATGACGAGTTCGTCCTGCGCGCCTATCTGACTGGCGATCTGAAGGCCGATACGACGCTCTACTTCCCGGTCGTCCAGGAATGCCCGGACGGCGCCGTCGAACGCTGGATCGAGATCCCCGCCGCCGGCAAGAGCGCCGACGACTATGAGCAGCCGGCGCCCGGCGTGACGCTGTTGCCGAAGAAATAAAGCGCGTTTCCGCAAGATAGAAGAATCGCGATTTCCTACACGGATCCGGTCCGCCCATGTGGGCGTGCCGGATCCGTCGCATGGGATCGCCGGACAGGAGCGGGACGATGGTCACCATCGCGACCGGATGGACACGCGTTTTGCTGACGGTGCTGGTGCTGGTGTCGGGCTTGCTGGCGGCCGGTGAAGCCCTGGCGCATGCCTCGCTGATCCGCGCCAGCCCGGTCGATGGCTCGGTCGTGGCGACGGCGCCGCCGGCTTTCTCGCTCACCTTCAGCGAGCCCACCTCGCCGCTTTCCCTCAAACTGGTTCGTCCGGATGGCTCGACCGTCGCGCTCGATCGCTTCACGCTGCGGGACGCGACCGTCGAGATCCCGGCGCCGGCCGGGCTTGGCGACGGCACCTATGTGCTGAGCTGGCGCGTCGTCTCGGAGGATGGCCACCCAATCGGCGGCTCCGCCGTGTTTTCGATCGGCGCGCCGAGCGCGGGGGGATCGAAGGCCGCCCTAGAGGCCATCGACGTGCCGGTCCGCGGGGCGATCTGGCTTGGTAAGCTCGTTACCTATGCCGGACTCTTCCTCGGCGTCGGCGGCGCCTTCTTTGTCAGCCTTGCCGGCGGTGAGGCCCGATCTCGCCGGTTCTGCGCCGGATGGATCCTGGCGGGCTTCGTCGCGGTGCCGCTTTCGCTGGGTTTCCAGGGGCTGGATGCGCTGGGCCTCCCGATTGGCAGCATCCTGCAGCCGGTCGTCTGGAAAACCGGGTTCGGCACCAGCCTGGGCACGCTCGCCTGCCTGGCGCTGGCGGCGCTGATCGCAGCCTTCGCGGCTCTTTCGACAGGTGGGGTTGTCGCGAGGCTCCTCTCAATCGTCGCGCTCGCGCTCACCGGCGTCGCGCTGGCCTCCAGCGGCCATGCCAGCGCCGCTTATCCGGGCTGGCTGACGCGGCCGGCGGTGTTCCTGCATGGCGTGGGCATCGCGTTCTGGGCTGGGGCTCTGTTTCCGCTTGGCCTGGCGCTCGCATCGCCTGAAGCCGCGCAGGCGCTCCGCCGATTTTCGAAGCTCGCGCCCTGGTTCGTCCTGCCGCTGGTCGGTGCCGGGCTGCTGCTGGCGCTGGTGCAGGTGCGGGTGCCGGAGGCGCTCTGGACCACGAACTACGGTCTCGTTCTCCTCGCCAAGCTCGCCTTGCTGATCCCGCTGTTCGGGCTGGCCCTGTTCAATCGCCTCCGCCTGACCGAGCCCGCCGGCAAGGGGGACGCGTGGGCGATCGCGCATCTGCGCCGGTCGATCGCCGCCGAGTTGCTGCTGGTCGTCGTGATCTTCGCGGTCGCCGCGCTCTGGCGCTTCACGCCGCCGCCGCGCGCGCTGGCGGGGGCGGCTGCCGCGCCGGCCGCGATCCATATCCATGCCGCCCAGGCGATGGCCGATCTGGAAATCGCGCCGGGCCGCGCCGGCGTCGCCAGCGCCACCATTTCCGTCATGACGGGCGATTTCGGCCCGCTCGACGCCCAGAGCGTGACGTTGGTCCTGTCAAATCCCGATGCCGGCATCGAGGCGATCCGTCGCGAGGCGAAGAAGCCCGGCGACGGAACCTGGCGCATCGACGACCTGACCCTGCCGGTCGCCGGCCGCTGGCATGCGCGGATCGATATCCTCGTCTCCGACTTCGAACTGGTGAAGCTCGAGGACGTCATCGAGATCCGCCCCTGAAGAGGGGCGGTGCTGCCTCAGCGAACCGAGGAGAAGGCGGTCGGCTGCAGGAACGAGCTCGCGACATTGGCGACGATCAGGCCATCCTTTTCGCTGTCGGCGCGGGCGGCGATCCATTCCGGGTCGGCCATGAAGGCGTTCCAGCGCGCTTCGCGGTCGGCCAGGCTGTCCCAGGCGATCATGTAGGTCAGGTCGTTGTTGGCCGGACCGATCAGCGTGGTCCAGAATCCGGCCTGCCGGATGCCGTGCTTTTCCCAGATCCGCAGCGTGTGGTTCTGGAAACGGTTCTGAAGGGCGGCCATGCGGCCGGGCAGGCAGGAATAGACTCGCAGTTCATAGATCATTCGCGTCTCGACCGGTTGGGTTGGCGTTGTCTTGTGGGGCGGAAGGCGGTTGTCCGAAGACAAGCCTGTTCGCTCGGCCAAGGCAAGGGCGGTTTGCCCATCCGGGCTCGCGCGCTGTTGTATGCTGCGCTTTATCATAGTCATTCTAAAGTGAGATGACGCGACGTAAATGTGCTAAACTGACCCCGCGTCGGGCGCTTTGGTCCCGTCATGAGGCCAAAACGCCGCCGCGCGATGCCGTCTGGTTGCGATTCCGGCGATTGTTGGGAGGTTTCCATGATCTTGCGGGGCTGTGCAGCGTGGCTTGGTGCCGGTGCGATGTTCGTCCTGCTGCCGGTGGCGGCGCTGGCGGATGGCGACCCGGCCCTGGGTGAAAAAGTCTTCCTGAAGTGCAAGTCCTGCCACCAGATCGGCGAGGGCGCCAAGAACGCCGTCGGGCCGGAGCTGAACGGCCTGTTCGGGCGCAAGACCGGCTCGGTGCCGGGCTACACCTATTCGGCGGCCAACAAGAATTCGGGCATCGTCTGGGACGAGACGATCTTCCGCGAATACATCCAGAATCCGAAGGGCAAGATTCCCGGCACCAAGATGACTTTCCCGGGGCTCAAGAACCCGAAGGATATCGACAACATCGTCGCCTATCTCAAGCAGTTCGGTCCGGACGGCAAAAAGATGTAGGCGCGGAGGACAGGGGCGCTCGCGCCCATCGTCGTGGCAGGGATAAAAAGGCATGCCGATTGCGATAGTCCTGGCTCTGGTGGTCGTCGGCTCGGTGCTGTTTCACTTTCTGAGCCCGTGGTGGTTCACGCCCATCGCCTCGAACTGGGGCTATATCGACGACACCATCAACATCACCTTCTGGATCACCGGTGCGGTCTTCGCCGCCGTCGTGCTGTTCATGGCCTATTGCCTGCTGCGCTTCCGGCACAAGCCCGGAAGCCGCGCCGCCTACGAGCCGGAGAACCGCCGGCTGGAAAGCTGGCTGGCGATCGGCACCGCGGTCGGCGTCGCCGCGATGCTGGCGCCGGGGCTGGTCGTCTGGGCGCATTTCATCCGCGTGCCGGCCGGGGCCACCTCGGTCGAGGTGGTGGGCCAGCAATGGCAATGGGCCTATCGGCTGCCCGGCAAGGACGGCAAGCTCGGCGCCGCCGATACGCGCGAGGTCAACGACACCAATCCGCTCGGCATCGATCCGAATGACCCGAACGGCCGCGACGACGTCATCGTGCAGGGCGGCGAACTGCATCTGCCGGTCGGAAAGCTGGTGGCTCTGCTGCTGCGCTCGCTCGACGTCGTGCATGATTTCTTCGTGCCGGAGTTCCGCGCCAAGATGGACATGATCCCGGGCTCGGTCACCTATTACTGGCTGACGCCGACCCGTACCGGCAGTTTCGAGGTGCTGTGCGCCGAACTTTGCGGCGTCGGCCATCCCTATATGCGCGGCACGGTCGTGATC
Source organism: Kaistia sp. UC242_56 (assembly GCF_044452255.1). Taxonomy (NCBI): domain Bacteria; kingdom Pseudomonadati; phylum Pseudomonadota; class Alphaproteobacteria; order Hyphomicrobiales; family Kaistiaceae; genus Kaistia; species Kaistia sp. UC242_56. Next base: position 73,952 of record NZ_JBIOAN010000001.1, on the reverse strand, counting down.
GAGGCGGAGGCCGACTACCAGGCCTGGCTCGCGCAGCAGCAGACCTTCGAACAGATGCGGGCGCCGGCCCAGACCGGCGCCCTGAACTAGAGGATTCTTCCGGCGGCCGGACGGTCGGCGCAGGCAGGGACGAGGCAAGCTAGGCCGGGACGGCGCGCGGCGCCGCCCCGCAACGCAGCGGGTGGCGGCTCATGGTCGATGTCACGCATGGCGGATCCATATCGGACGGAACGGCTTCCGGCGCGGCGCCGGCCTTCGAGATCGGCGAGCCGGACCTCTACCACCCCAGGAGCTGGGTGACGAAATACGTCTTCTCGCAGGACGCCAAAGTCATCGCCATCCAGTACGGGCTGACGGCGATGGCGATCGGCCTCGTGGCGCTGGTGCTGTCCTGGCTGATGCGGATGCAACTCGCCTTTCCGGGGCTGCTGCCCTTCATCGACGCCGACCATTACTACCAGTTCATCACCATGCACGGCATGATCATGGTGGTGTACCTGCTGACCGCGCTCTTCCTCGGCGGCTTCGGCAACTACCTGATCCCGCTGATGCTCGGCGCGCGGGACATGATGTTTCCCTATCTCAACATGCTGAGCTACTGGATCTATCTCGCCGCCGTGCTGCTGCTGGTCGCCGGCTTCTTCGTGCCGGGCGGGCCGACCGGCGCGGGCTGGACGCTCTATCCGCCGCAGGCGATCCTCGCCAACACGCCGGGCCAGTCCTGGGGCATCGTCGTGATGCTCGCCTCGCTGATGCTGTTCATCATCGGCTTCACCATGGGCGGGCTCAATTATGTCGTCACCGTGCTGCAGGGGCGCACGCGCGGCATGACGCTGATGCGCATGCCCCTCACGATCTGGGGCATCTTCACCGCCACGGTGATGGCGCTGCTTGCCTTCCCGGCGCTGTTCGTCGGCGCCGTGATGATGCTGTTCGACCGGCTGCTCGGCACCAGTTTCTTCATGCCGGCGATTGTCGTCACGGGTGAACAGGCGCCCTATGGCGGTGGCAGCCCGATCCTGTTCCAGCACCTGTTCTGGTTCTTCGGCCATCCCGAGGTCTACATCGTCGCGCTGCCGGCCTTCGGCATCGTCTCCGACCTCATCAGCACCCATGCCCGCAAGAACATCTTCGGCTACCGCATGATGGTCTGGGCGATTGTCGGCATCGGCGCGCTCTCCTTCGTGGTCTGGGCGCACCACATGTATGTGAGCGGCATGAATCCGGGCTTCGGCTTCTTCTTCGCCACGACGACGCTGATCATCGCCATCCCGACCGCGCTCAAGGTCTACAACTGGGTGCTGACGCTCTGGCGCGGCGACATCCATTTCACCGTGCCGATGCTGTTCGCGCTCGGTTTCATCGTCACCTTCCTGAATGGCGGGCTGACCGGCCTCTTCCTCGGCAATGTCGTGGTCGACGTGCCGCTCTCCGACACGATGTTCGTGGTGGCGCATTTCCACATGGTGATGGGCGTCGCGCCGATCCTCGTCATCTTGGGCGCGATCTATCACTGGTATCCGAAGATCACGGGCCGGATGCTGAACACGACTCTGGGCAAGATCCATTTCTGGGTCACCTTCCTCGGCGCCTATCTGATCTTCTTCCCGATGCACTATCTCGGCCTGCTCGGCGTGCCGCGCCGCTATTACGAGATGGGCGAGACGGCCTTCGTGCCGCATTCGGCGACGACGCTGAACATCTTCATCACCATCGCCGCGCTGGTGGTCGGCGCGACGCAGATGCTGTTCCTGTTCAATCTCGCCTGGAGCCTGCGGCATGGCCGCGAGGCCGGCGGCAATCCGTGGCGGGCGACGACGCTGGAATGGCAGACGCCGGAGACACCGCCCGCGCATGGCAATTGGGGCGCCGAGCGGCCGGTGGTCTATCGCTGGGCCTATGATTATTCCGTGCCGGGCGCCCGCCAGGACTTCCTGCCGCAGAACGATCCAGGGACGGATCTCGCCACATCAGGCGAACCGGTCGCGGAGGGCGCGCGATGAGCGCCATCCTCGTTTTCCTCGTGGTGATCCTTGCCATCGCCTTTGGCTGGCTCTGGCGCCAGGGCATCCTGACGAAGCCCTGGCTCGAGGTCGGCGTCGTCGGCCCGTCGGCGCCGCCCGATCGCTCCGCGGCGCTGGGCGCCAGGGTCGGGCTCGCCGTGTTCCTGGCGGTGGTGGGTTCGCTGTTCGCGCTCACCGTCAGCGCCTATCTCATGCGCGCCGGCCTCGGGGATTGGGAAGCCGTGCGCATGCCGGGCATCCTCTGGGTCAATACCGGCGTGCTGGCGCTGAGCAGCATCGCGTTGGAGACCGCACGGCTGGCCGCCCGGCGCGACGACATGGAGGGAGTACGCGCCGGCGTGCGGGCGGGAGGGTTCACCGCGCTGCTGTTCCTCGTAGGCCAGTTGCTCGCCTGGCGGCAATTGCATGCCGAGGGCTATTTCCTTGCCGGCAATCCGGCAACGGCCTTTTTCTATCTCGTCACCGGGCTGCATGGGCTGCATGTCGCGGGCGGGCTGGCGGTGCTGGGACGCGTCGGCTGGCGGATGGAGCGCGGCGCCGGCATCGCGCAGCTACGGCTCGGCATCGATCTTTGCGCCACCTACTGGCACGCGCTGCTGCTGATCTGGCTGGTGCTGCTCGGCCTGCTCACCAATTGGGTCGGCGATTTCGTCGCCATCTGCCGCCAACTGCTGACCTAGGAGGCGCGCATGACCGAACCGTCGCTCCATCCCGCCGCCGCCCCGTCTGCCGAAGCGATGCCCAGCACCGGCTGGCGCCGTTTCGTCGCCGACTGGGCTTCCGACCAGACCTCCTTCAAGGGCGTCTCCTGGGGGAAGGCCATGATGTGGGTGTTCCTGCTTTCCGACACCTTCGTCTTCGGCTGTTTCCTGGTCGCCTACATGACGGCGCGCATGTCGACCACCGTGCCCTGGCCCAATCCGAGCGAGGTGTTCGCGCTCGAGATTGGCGGCACCGAGGTGCCACTGATCCTGATCGCCATCATGACCTTCGTGCTGATCTCGAGCAGCGGCACGATGGCGCTGGCCGTCCACTACGGCTATCTGCGCGACCGCCGCAAGGCGGGCCGGCTGATGCTGGTGACGGCGCTGTTCGGCGCGTGCTTCGTCGGCATGCAGGCGTTTGAGTGGACGAAGCTCATCCGCGAGGGCGTCCGGCCCTGGGCCAATCCATGGGGCGCGCCGCAGTTCGGCTCGACCTTCTTCATGATCACCGGCTTTCACGGCACCCATGTCACGATCGGCGTGATCTTCCTGCTGGTGCTGGCGCGAAAGGTGCTGCGCGGCGACTACGAGACCGGCCGGCGCGGCTTCTTCACCAGCCGCCGCGGCCGCTACGAAGCGATCGAGATCATGGGCCTGTACTGGCACTTCGTCGATCTGGTGTGGGTCTTCATCTTCGCGTTTTTCTACCTTTGGTAGGAGGTTCGCATGGCCGATACGACCGCTCATGCCGAGGTCGGCGCCCCCGCCGCCGCGCCGGGGCATGCCGACACGCCGCATCACCCGATAAAACTCTATCTCGCCGTCTGGGGCTGGCTGTTCGTGCTCAGCGCCTGTTCCTACCTGGTCGATTATATCGGCCTGCACGGCTGGCTGCGCTGGACGCTGATCGTGCTGTTCATGCTGCTGAAGGCGGGCCTGATCGTCGCCATCTTCATGCACATGGCGTGGGAGCGGCTGACGCTGATCTACGCCATCCTGCTGCCGCCGCTGCTGGTGATGGTCTTCGTCGGCATCATGGCGTCGGAAGCGAACTACACGCTGCTGACGCGGGTGCTCTATTATGGCGGCGGCAATTAGAGCTGCCTGGAGCGGGGAATTCGGTACGTGCCGGAAAGGCGCCCCCGTGACAGCGCCGGTGGTGGCGCCTTTTGGCAGCCATCCTCCGTTCGGCATTGTTTCACGTGAACCGGTCAGGTGCGGGCGCCGGGCGGCCGGCGGCGGACCGAATTCCGGGCGCGCAGGCGGGCCCGCTTCTTGGCTTCGCGCGCCTGGTGGCGGTTGACGATCAGGTTCAGCGATTCGTTGACGCGCGCCCGCCAGTCGCCGCCATCCGAGCCGAAATAGTCGATCACCCGATTGCTGAGCGGCAGCGTCACCACGGTGACGATCTCCGCTTCCGCAGCGGCCTTGCGCCGCCGGGCGGGGATGGCCTCGCCATTCGGGAGGGGGAACAGGTCCGTTCCGGCTCCATCAGGGGCCGGAACGGTCTCGAAGTCTGAGGATTTTGTCGAACTGGACATGATCATCCTGGTGTCGAAGTTTCTTCTTCTACACCAAAGATAACGTAACGTCATGTTCCGCACAGTGATCTAGATCACAGAGCGAACAGTTTCAGCTAGAGCAGTGCCTGCTCGATATCGGCGATCAGGTCCTCCGCCGCCTCGATGCCGGCCGAGAACCGCACCAGCCCGTCCGAAATGCCGATCGCCTGGCGCTGCGCCAGCGGGATCGAGGCATGGGTCATCGTGGCCGGATGTTCGATCAGGCTTTCGACGCCGCCCAGGCTCTCGGCGAGCGTAAACAGCCGCACTCGTTCGAGGAAGCGCTTGGTGCCCGCGAGATCGCGATCGAACTCGACGCTGATCATGCCGCCAAAGGCATGCATCTGCCGCTTCGCGATGGCGTGCTGCGGATGGCTTTCGAGGCCGGGATAGATGACGCGCCGAACTTCCGGGCGCGCCTCCAGCCAGCGGGCGATGGCAAGGCCATTCTCCGAATGCCGCTGCATCCGCAGCGCCAGCGTCTTCAGCCCGCGCAGCGCCAGGAAGCTGTCGAACGGGCCGGAAATGGCGCCGACCGCATTCTGCAGGAAACGGATCTGGTCGACGATCTCCTGCTTGGGCCCGACCACCACCGTGCCGCCGATCATGTCGGAATGGCCGTTCAGATATTTGGTCGTCGAGTGCACGACGATGTCGATGCCAAGCTCCAGCGGGCGTTGGATGTAGGGGCTGGCAAAGGTGTTGTCGGCGACCGTGATCAGGCCGCGCCGCTTGGCGAGCGCCGCCACGGCTTCGAGATCGATGATGCGCAGCAAGGGGTTGGTCGGCGTCTCGACCCAGAGCAGCTTGGTCTCCGGCCGGATCGCGGCCTCGACGGCGGCGAGGTCGGTGAAATCGACGAAGCTCACCTCGAGTCCGGCCGTGCGCTTGCGCACCTTGTCGAGCAGGCGGAACGTGCCGCCATAGAGATCGTCGGTCGCGATGATGTGGTCGCCGACCGAAAGCAACTCCAGCGTGGTGGCGATCGCCGCCAGGCCCGAGGCGAAGGCGAAGCCGGCCGTGCCGCTTTCGAGATCGGCGATGGCGCGCTCGAAGGCGAAGCGGGTCGGGTTCTGCGACCGGCCATATTCGAAGCCCTTGTGCACGCCGGGGCTTTCCTGCGCGAAGGTCGAGGTGGCGTAGATCGGCACCATCACCGCCCCGGTCAGCGGGTCGTGGCTCTGGCCGCCATGTATGGTGCGCGTCTCGAAGGCGAGGCGGTTCGGCTTCACGGGCTTGTTCAAAACGCTAACCTCTCATGATTGATCAGGTCCATCCGGGTGATGAGGCCTACGAATTCGTCGCCGTCCATGACGATCGCCACCTCGTTGCGCTCGAACACCGGCAGCAGCGCCTCGACCGGCTCGTCCGCCTGCAGCGTGTTGAGCGCGGTCACCATGGCATCGCGCACCGAGGCGCCGAAATCGCTGCGCCCGTCGCGGGCCTGCGGGCGGAGGCCGCCCAGCACGTCGCTCTCGTCGATCAGGCCGATCAGTTCGCCATGCTCGATCACCGGCAATTGCGAGACGTCGGCCGAGCGCATCCGCGCATAGGCGGTGGAGAGCGTGTCGTCCGGGGCGACCGTGACCGTGCCGCCCTCGGCGAAGCTGCGGGCGACGAGATCGCGCAGATTGCCGTGCCGGATCTTCTCGATCAGGCCCTGTTCGGCGACCCAGACATCGTTGAACACCTTGGAGAGATATTTGTTGCCGCTGTCGCAGACCAGCGTGACGATGCGCTGCGGCTCCTTTTGCTCGCGGCAATAGCGCAGCGCCGCGGCCAGCAGCGTGCCCGAGGACGAGCCGGCGAGAATGCCTTCCTGCGCCAGCAGGGCGCGGGCGGCGGCGATGCTCTCGCGATCGGTAATCGTATAGGCGCGCGACACCAGCGAAAGGTCGGCATTGGGCGGCACGAAATCCTCGCCAATGCCTTCGACGGCCCAGCTTCCCGGCTCGATCGTTTCGCCGGTATTGACCAGCGGCGCCAGGATCGAGCCCTTCGGGTCGGCCAGCACCATCTTCGTCTTGGGCGAGACGCGCTGCAAATAGCGGCCGATGCCGGTCAGCGTGCCGCCCGAGCCGACGCCGACCACCACCGCGTCGACGTCGCCGTCCAGTTGCTCGAAGATCTCCGGGCCTGTCGTGGTCTCATGCGCGCGCGGATTGGCCGGGTTTGCGAACTGGTTGACGAAGAAGCCGCCAGTTTCCTCGGCGATGCGGGCGCCCATGTCCTGGTAATAGTCCGGGTGGCCCTTGCCGACATCGGAGCGGGTCGTGCGCACGTCGGCGCCGATGGCGCGCAGATGCTGCACCTTCTCTCGCGACATCTTGTCGGGAACGATCAGGATCAGCTTGTAGCCCTTGGGCAGCGCCACCTGCGCCAGGCCGAGCCCGGTATTGCCGGCCGTCGCCTCGACGATGGTGCCGCCCGGCTGCAGCCGGCCGTCGGCTTCGGCGGCGGCGATCATCGACAGCGCGATGCGGTCCTTGATCGAGCCGCCGGGATTCTGGCTCTCCAGCTTGACGAAAAGCCGGCAGGGACCGGTGTCGAAGGTCGTCAGCTCGACGATCGGCGTGCGGCCGATCAGGTCGAGGCTCGAGCGGACCGGACGGGGCAGGGGCGCCTTGGCGCAGGCTTCGCTTGCCTTGTCGTTCCGGGTCGAAGCTGGGTCGGTCATCGAAGATCTCCACGCGCGGGTCGCGATGCGGCCAACAGCATGTAAGCTTGTGACGGGCCGCAACAAGGCTGTCCGTTCCCCCGCCGCCCGGTTCCCGGCAAAATCCTGCCTTGCCACAGCCGGGCCGGCTTCGCCCCTGCCAAGCCCGAGAAGGGGCCGTTTGGCAGGCCTGCGCATTCCATCGCCTGGAATGCCGCCCGTTTGGGCAGTGCGTTTTATCCAACGACGCAAAAGGCGGCTTGCCGATCCGAAAAAGTCATTATAACGTCCTTACGTCATAATGAAGAAAGGCGGCCGAGACACCATCGGACCGTCGGCATTGAACGGAGGGGTTCCGTGACGATCAGACCTTTGATGGGCTTGTTCCTGGGTTCCGCCCTGGCCGCTTTCTCGAGTGTCGCCTGGGCCGAGGACGTGACCGTATCGTTCCTGACGCATTGGCCGCCGGAGACGGTCGCCAAGCTGGAGGCCGCCGCCGCCACCTACGCCAAGGATCATCCGGGCGTGAAGGTGGAGGTTCGCGCCGTGCCGTTCGGGGACCTGCTGACGACCTTGCGCTCGCAGGCCGGCCAGTCGGGCGGACCGACGATCACCGGCATCTATGATCTCTGGCTGCCGGAACTGGCGCGCGACAAGCTCGTCAACGCGGCGCCGGAGACCAATGCCAGCGACGTGACGACCAACTGGCCGAAAGGCGTGGCGACCGCCGCCAGCGTCGGCGGCACGGTCTATGGCTATCCCAACGAGATCGACGTCTACGCGCTGAACTACAACAAGAAGCTGTTCGAGGAAGCCGGCATCCAGGAAGCGCCGAAGACCTGGGACGAGTTTTACGCCGCTGCCGAAAAGCTGACCAACAAGGACAAGGGCCAGCAGGGCTTCGGCATGATCAACTCCTGGGCGGCGGGCGTCGTCCATCCCTTCGCCTCGCTGCTCGCCTCGAATGGCGGCGCGCTGGTGGTCGATGGCAAGCCGCAGCTCGACAGCGAGAATGCCAAGGCGACCTTCGAGCTCTATGAGAAGCTGATTAAATCCGGCGCCTCGGTCGCCACCATGGGCACCGCCGACGCGAACACCACCGGCCCGTTCCTCGATAATTTCGTCTCCGGCAAGACCGGCATGATCATCATGGCGAACTGGTGGGAATCGGCGCTGAAGGCCGGCATGGGCGACCGCTTCGCCGACATCGCCACCGCGCCGATCCCGGTCGGCCCGAAGGGCGACGGACCGCACTCGATCTCCTATTCCTGGATGACCGTCGTCTCGGACGGCGCCACGGATGCGGAGAAGAAGGCGGCCTGGGACTTCCTCGCCTGGTTCAACGGCCCGACCTCGGGCGAGAACGGCGCTTCCGCCATGGGCGATCTGCTGCAGTCCATGGGCATCCTGCCGTCGCGCACCTCCGACGTCGCGGCCTTCTCCGAGCGGCTGAAGACGCCGTTCCTGGCCGGCTATGTCTCGGCCCTGTCCGAGGCGCGTCCGTTCCCGACCGTGCTGGGCGGCCAGGAATTCACGGAATCGCTGCAGGGCCATATCGAAGCGGTGCAGTTCGGCAAGGAAACGGCCGCCGAGGCCGCCGCCGCTGCCCAGGCCGACGCCGCGGCCATCCTCGAAAAGGCTGCGCAGTAAAAGCCGCCCCCCTCCGTCGTCATCCCGGCTTGACCCGGGATCCATCCAGCCGACGGCCTTGGGGAGCTGAATGGATCCCCGCCTTCGCGGGGATGACGCGGGAGGTGGCAGCGGGCTGCCTCCTGCTCCCTCGCCCGCGCAAGCGGGAGAGGGCTGGGGTGAGGGCCTTGCTTGCAGCGCCCAAGCCCGACCGAGCGCCATCCGAAGACCCTCACCCCAACCCTCTCCCGTGACCGGGAGAGGGAGCCGGTCGAGCCACGCCCCCAGACGGCCATGAACAGAGAACACGCATACCGATGAGCGGCTTCCGAAAATCGATCGTGGCCATGCTGGCGCCCAGCCTGGGGCTGATCGCGATCTTCATCCTGGTGCCGATCGCGCTCACGGTCTGGCTCGCCTTCACCAAATGGTCGTCGCAAACGCCGTTCTCGACCGCGACTTTCATCGGCCTCGACAATTTTCGCGAGATCTTCGGCGCGGGTTCCGTGGGGCGCGACTTCAAGGGCGCGCTCGCTAACACGGCGCTCTATTCGTTGATGTCGATCGCGCTGATCCTGCCGCTTTCGGTGCTGTTCGGCATGTTGATCCACCAGGCGGATCTCAAGGGCGCCAACATCCTGCGCACCATCCTGTTCGCCACCTACATGGTGCCGATGATCGCCGTGGCGCTGGTGTTCTCAAAGCTCTATTCGCCGTCGGAAGGCCCCATCAACCAGATCCTCGGCTGGGTCGGCATCGGCCCGCTGCCCTGGCTTTCCTCGCCCGATACGGCGCTGGTTTCCGTGGTGCTGCTCAACGTCTGGCAGCAGGTCGGCTATTTCACCATCCTGATCATCGCCGGCCTGACCCAGATCCCCCAATCGATCTACGAGGCGGCGAAGATGGATGGCGCTCGCGGCCCGGCCCTGTTCGGCTTCATCACCCTGCCACTCCTGAAGCGCACGCTGCTGTTCTCCGCCGTCATCGCGCTGATCAACGCCGTGCAGGTGTTCGAGCCGGTGGCGCTGGTCACCCAGGGCGGCCCCGTCGGCTCGACCAACGTCATGACCTATCACATCCGCCGCGTCGGCATCGAGCGGGCCCAGGGCGGGCTCGGCTCGGCCATGTCGGTGACGCTGCTGCTGGCGCTGGTCGTCACGGTGACCGCCGTCTTCGCCCTGGCGCGCAGGGAGGACCGGCGATGAGCCTTCCCGCCACCACGCCGGCGCCCGGCGCCGCCTCGCCCGCCTGGCGCGGCATCCTCTATCTGCTGATGATCGCGATCGCCGTTGTCTCGGCCTTCCCGCTGGTCTGGATGGTGCTCTCCAGCCTGAAGACCCCGGCCGAGGCGATGCAGACCCCGCCGGTCTGGATTCCCGGCACGCCCAGCCTCGACGCCTATAGCAAGGTGTCGGAGCTGATCAGCGTCGGCCGCTCCTTCGCCAACTCGGCCCTGATCGCCGGCATCACCACGGCCGGCATCCTCGTCACCTCGCTGATGGCGGGCTACGCCTTCGCCAAATACCGCTTCCGCTACCGCGAGGTGCTGTTCGCGATCACCATCGCGACGATGTTCCTGCCGCCGATCGTGACGCTGATCCCGCTCTACCGGCTGGTCGGCTCGATCGGCCTCAATGCGAGCCTCGCCGGCGTCATCGTGCCGAACCTCGCCAACGCCTTCGGCATCTTCCTGATGCGCCAGTTCATCGCCGGCGTGCCGGACGAACTGGTTGAGGCGGCGCGGCTCGACGGCGCGTCGGAATTCCGCATCGTGTTCACGATCGTGGCGCCGGCCGTCGCCCCGGCGCTGGCGGCGTTGGCGCTGTTCGCCTTTGTCTATCACTGGAACAGCTATCTCTGGCCGCTGACCGTTCTGCAGGGCAATTCGAGCCAGTATCCGATCGTCATCAGCCTCTCACGCCTGCTCTCCTACAATCGGTCGGCGGTGAACACGGGCCTCGTCATGGCCGGCGCGACGCTCGCCGTGCTGCCGCCGCTGATCCTGTTCGTGCTCCTGCAGCGCTTCTTCGTCCGCACCATCACCGCCTCGGGAATGACGGGCCAATGAGCACGCCATTCCACCGGCGGGAACGGCCTGAAATTCCGCCGCGCCGCCACAGAAACCCACTTGTCAGCCTATCGCATCCAGCTAAAGTGATTACGACGTTATAACGACATAAGCACTGTCGCAGAGGGAAAGACCGGTTATGTTGAACGTACGCAGTCGTTTGAAATCCGCCGCCATCGGCGTGCTTGCCCTGACCGCCACCGCGCTTTCGGCCTCGGCCGGCGAGGTCACGCTCTGGAGCTGGCGCACCGAGGACCAGGCCGCGATGGAGAAGATCTTCGCCGCCTTTACCGCGAAGAACCCTGACATCACCGTCAAGCTGCAGTTCACGCCCGACGCCGATTACCAGAACCGGCTGTCGACGGCGCTGCGCGGCGGAAAGGGGCCCGATATCGCCCAGCTCAAGGCCTATGGCGAGCTTCAGCCGCTGGTCGATGGCGGCTATCTCGATGCGCTGAACGAAAGCGTGCCGGAACTGAAGGACTTCACGCCCGCGGCGCTTGGCGGCTCGGTCGGCATCGCCGACGGCAAGATCTATGGCGTCCCTTATTCGACGCCGGTGATGGGAGTATTCTACAACACCGAGATCTTCGAGAAGAACGGCATCGCCGTCCCGAAGACCTATGACGAATTCGTCGCCGCCTGCGAGAAGCTGAAGGCGGCCGGTGTGCTGCCGATCGCCGCCGGCGGCGCCAACGGTTCCGGCTGGGCGCTCGAGATCAATGCCGGCGTCGTGGGCCCGTCCGTCTATGGCGCGGGCTTCTATGACGAGATGATGAGTGGCAAGGCCAAGTTCACAGATGCGCGCTACGTCAAGGCGCTGGAGAAGATCAAGGCGCTGCAGCCCTACTACTCGGATGGCTTTGCCGGCGTCGACTACACCACGGCGACCCAGCAGTTCATCTCCGGCAAGGCTGCGATGTTCTTCGGCGGCGCCTGGGAGAACGGCAGCTTCAAGGCCCAGAATCCGAACCTGAAGTTTTCGATCTTCCCGTTCCCGGGCGACAAGGCCGAAGCGCAGCCGGCGGTGTCCGCCTTCTCGGACGGTTCCTACGGCCTCGTATCCGACAGCGAGAACAAGGAAGAAGCGACCAAGGTTCTCTCCTTCATCGCCTCGCCCGAATTCGCCCAGCTCTTCGCCGACAATCTCGGCTGGCCGCCGGCCCGTTCCGGCGCCACCGCCAACGATCCCGTGCTGAAGTCGATGCTGGAAATGCAGGCCAACGCCACGCCCTATCTGACGCTGGTCGGTTTCCGTTGGCAGACGCCGACGGCTTCCTCGGTCGTCCAGGCCGAGATCATCGACATGGTCGAAGGCAAGATCGCGCCGGAAAAGCTCGCCGCCGACGTCGATGCGGCCGTGTCGACCTGGTTCAAGCCGAAGCCGTAGTCGCAAGGCCCGGGGGCAGCGCCCGGGCGCATTCCTCCCGATATTCTCCCCGCGCCGAAGGAGGCGACCATGTCTGCAAGCCGCCTTCGGCGTGCGCCCATCGAGTGGCAAAAGCACCGCGCCGCGATCCTGTTCGTGCTGCCGGCGCTGGTCATCTACTGCCTGTTCGTCGTCTATCCGCTGGCAAGCTCGCTATGGGGCTCGCTGTTCGAATGGCGCGGCTTCCGCATGCGCGGCTTCGTTGGGCTCGACAATTTCGCCCGCCTGTTCGTCGACCCGAGCTGGAGGAAAGCTTTCTGGCGCCTTCACGCACAACGTCTTCTGGTTCTGCGGCATCATGGTGCTGCAGAACGGCCTCGGCCTGATCTTCGCCTATCTGCTGTTCCTGCGTCGGCGCGGCACGGCCTTCCTGCAATCGGTGTTCTTCTTCCCGGCCGTGCTTTCGCCGGTCATCGTCGGTGCACTCTGGCGGCTGCTGCTGACGCCGGACGGCGCGGTCGAGACGCTGCTGCACAATCTCGGCCTGCTCGAAGGCCGGCTCACCATTCTCGGCGATTCCACCTGGGCGCTCTGGGTTCTCGTCGCCGTCGACGCCTGGAACTGGATGGGGCTGCCGGTGCTGATTTTCACCGCCGGCCTCCGCCAGATCCAGCCGGAAGTGTTCGAGGCGGCGCGGCTCGATGGCGCCGGCAATGGCCGCATCCTCTGGTCGATCGCGCTGCCGCAACTCATGCCCTCGATCTCGTCACTGACGACGCTGACCTTCATCAACACCTTCAACCAGTTCGACCTCGTCTATGTGATGCAGGGCGTGCAGGGGAACCCGAACTTCGCCACCGATACACTGGTGACCTACTTCTTCCGCCTCGCCTTTGGCGCGGAGGGCGCGGTCGGCATCACCGATATCGGACTGGCGCTCGCGCTTGGCACCTTGCTCTTCCTGTTGCTCACGGTCGTGACCATCGGCCTGTTGCGCTTCTTCGAACGCCGGACGGTGCGGTTCTGATGACCAATCTCGACATCTCGCAACGCATCCGGCAATTGCCGGGCTGGATCGTGCTGGCGCTCTGGGCGCTGGTCGTCGCCGTCCCGCTCTACATCTTGGTCGTCTCCTGTTTCAAGACGACGGCCGAGATCTATGGTGATCGCTTCGGCCTGCCGACGAATTGGACATTCGACAATTTCGCCAATGCGTGGACCCAGGCACAATTCGCCCGCTACATGTGGAACTCCTTCGCCGTCACGGGCGGCGCGGTGGTCCTGACGCTGGTCGTCTCGGCGATGGCGGCGTTTCCGCTCTCCCGCTACCAGCTCGGCTGGTCGTCGCCGGTGCTGGCCTTCTTCCTCGCCGGCGTCATGCTTCCGATCCGCCTCGCCTCGGTCGAGCTGTTCTCGCTGATGAAAACGCTCGACCTGCTCGACAGCCGGCTCGGCCTAATCCTCGTCTATTCGGCGATCCGCATTCCCTTCGCCGTCTTCATCCTGGCCAATTTCATGCGCGTGCTGCCGCGCGAGCTGGAAGAGGCGGCCCGGCTCGACGGGGCCAAGGAATGGCGCATCCTGTTCCGCATCATCCTGCCGACGATCAAGCCGGCGGTGGCGATCGTCGCCATCTTCACGGCGATCGCCGTCTGGAACGACTTCTTCTTCCCGCTGATCTTCATCTTCGACGACGCCTACAAGACCGTGCCGCTCGCCATCACCACCTTCATCGGCCAGTTCCGCACCGACTGGGGCATGGTGTTCGCAGCCCTCGCGATCTCGATGATGCCGGTGCTTGTCATGTATCTCCTGCTGGCCCGCCAGATTCGCGAAGGCGTGGGCGCCACCGGAGGACTGAAATGATCGACGAACGCATCTATGGCGGCCGTAGCCTGCTGGTCATCGGGGCGCACGCCTTCGACGCCGAGGTGATCGCCGGGCCGCTGGCCGCGACAGCGGCGAAGCGCGGCCTCGACGTCACCTTCCTGCACCTGACCATGGGCGAGCAGGGCCACACCTCGCTGTCGCCGGCCGCCTATGCCGAGCAGAAGCGCGATGAGGCGAGCCGCTTCTGCGCGAAGCTCGGAATCTCCTGGCGCGAGCTCGGCTATCCCGACGCCTTCCTGCCCGACGATGACGAGGTGGCGCTGAAGATCGCTGATGTGATCCGCGAGCTTCGCCCCGATACGATCGTGACGCATTGGCAGGGCAGCTGGCACAAGGACCACCGCGCCGCCGCCAACGCGACGAAATCCGCCGTGCTCTATGCCGCGCTGCCGACGCTGGAGCGTGCCCACCCGGCCTTCAGCCCCAGCTTGCTTCTGTTCGGCGAGAACTGGGAAGACGACGAGGGTTTTGCGCCGTCCGAGCTGGTCGATGTCAGCGAGGGCTTTGACGCCTGGCGCGAAGCGATCACCGAATATGAGCTGGCCCGTGGCCTCTCGTCCTTCCCCTATGTCGACTACTATTCCGCGCTCTACCGGATGCGCGGCTGCCTGAACGGGTCCATGTACGCGCAAGCCTTCTCCACGACATCGCATTCCTTCAATGCCGGCGGCGGCATGTTCAATGCCAAATCCTCGACCAAGCCGCGCCTTTCCGGCTGCGGCTGCGGAGCGCATGAATGAGCGCAGCAGCCCACGTCCTCGCGCTCGATCTTGGCGGCACCAGCCTGCGCGCCGGGTTTGCGCCGCTCGATGCGCCGGCCGGGTTGGATGCCGTCGAGCGCTGGGCGGCGCCGGAAAGCGCCGGTGCGCTGCGCGACAAGGTGCTCGCGCTGGTCGCCGCGCGCCGCCAATCCGCGGCGCTCGCCGGCATCGGCATCACCATTCCAGGCCTCGTCGACGGCACCGTGTCGCGTTGGGTGCCGAACCTGCCCTTCCTCGACGGCATCGATCTCGCCGAACTCCTGGGCGAGGCGGGCGTGCCCGTCGCCGCCGGCAATGACGCGCAGATGGCGATGCTCGCCGAGGCGACGCTCGGTGCAGCGAACGGGCTCGACGACGCCATCCTGCTCGCCATCGGCACCGGCATCGGTTCCTCCGTGCTCGCCGGTGGCCGCATCGTGCGCGGCGGGCGTGGCGCTGCCTGCTCGTTCGGCTGGGCCTCGGCCGACCCGTCCGATCCCGGCGAGGACCGTTCCGGCTGGCTGGAGCGGCAGGCGGCGGGACGGGCGCTCGACCGGCTTGGCCGCGACGCCGGCCTTGCCGATGGCGCGACGCTGATCGAGGCGGCGCGGGCCGGCGACCAGGTCGCGAGCCTCGCGATCCATCAGGTCGGCGCGGCGCTCGGCACGACGCTTGCCGGCGCCGTGGCTTTGCTCGACCCGCAGGCGGTGCTGCTCGCCGGCGGCGTCTCCGAGGCGATCGACGTGCTCGGGCCGCCGCTTCGCGCGGCGCTGACGCGAAACCTGCCGCCGCATCTGCGGTCAATCGAAATCCGGCCCGGCCATTTCGGCCCGCGCGCCGGTCTTGTGGGTGCTGCCGTGGCCGCCGGCCTCGGTGCGGAATGGTGGAGAGTGCGATGACCGAATCTGCGATGACATCGCTGGACCGCCGCCGCCCGGAGCCGCTCTGGCACCAGGCCGAGCGCGCCATCCGCGCCCGGATCGAAGCCGGCGAATGGCCGGCCGGCTCGCAGATCCCGGCCGAGGACCGGCTCTGCGACCTGCTCGGCGTCAGCCGCATCACGGTGCGGCACGCTCTTCGCAATCTTGAAGCACTCGGCCTGCTGCGACGCGAGCATGGCCGCGGCACCTTCGTGCGCAGCGCCACCGTGGTGGCGGGCGCGCGCGGCCTCACCAGCTTCTCCGACGAAATGGCGGCGCTGGGCCTGACCGTCGGCTCGCGCATGCTGGAGCAGCAGATCGTGCCGGCCAACGCCCGGGTCTCGGCGGCGCTGGAGATCGAGGAAGGCGAGCCGGTCGCGCTGGTCCGCCGGCTCCGGCTCGGCAATGGTTCGCCGATCGGCGTGCAGACCGCGCATCTGCGGCTCGACCGCGTCCCCGGCCTGCTCGACGAGGACCTCTCGGGCGGCTCGCTCTATGGCCAGCTCGAGCGGCGCTACGGCATCAAGCCATCTGAGGCGACGGAAATCTACCGCGTCGGCGCCGTCGGCCCGGAAGATGCCGAGCTGCTGGAAATCGCCGTCGGCAGCCCCGCCTTCATCGTCGAGCGCCTCGCGATCGATCCGCGCGGGCCCTTCGAGTTCACCCTCTCGATCATGCGGGGCGACCGCTACGAGATCCGTTCCACCTTGCGGATCTGACGGCCGGCAGCCGCAGCTCCCATCCCCTTTCCCCCACACCATCCCTCAAGGAGACGACCCATGTCCGATTTCTACCTGCACAGGCTGATCAAGCTGATCGAGACCGCCGGCAGCGCCAATGACGCCGCGCTCACCGAAGCGGCCAAGCGCTTTTCGGAATCGCTTGCGAAGGGCGGCCTGATCCACCTGTTCGGCTCGGGCCATTCGGTCCTGCCGACGCAGGAAGCTTTTCCGCGATACGGTTCGTTCGTCGGCTTCAACCCGCTGACCGACCCGCGCGTCATGTGGCACAACGTGCTTGGCGCCGGCGGCGTGCGCGAGCTGCTCTGGCTGGAGCGGACCGAGAACTACATCGACAAGTTCCTCGACCACCAGCCGCTCAATGCCGGCGATTCGATCATCATCTACTCGCATTCCGGCACCAATTCGGCCGGCATCGAGACCGCGCTCTACGCCAAGAAGCGCGGCCTGTTCGTCGTGGCCGTCACCTCGAAGGCCAACGACAAGCCGGCGAAGCATTCGTCCGGCAAGCGCCTGAAGGACGTCGCCGACATCGTCATCGACACCAACTCGCCGGTCGAGGACGCCATCGTCCCGATCGAGGGCTGGAGCCGTCCGGTCTCGGGTTCCTCGACCGTGCTGGCGATGATCCTGACGCATGAGCTGATCGCCCGCACCGCCGACGCGCTGTCGAAGCAGGGCGTCGAGCTGCCGGTCTTCGCCTCGCCGACGATCGAAGGCGTGACGCTGCACGACACCGACATCATCTACGGCATCTACCGCGAGAAGATGCTGGAAGCGCAGCAGAAGCACCTCAAGACGTTCCAGGACACGATGAAGGGCTGATTTCGGCCGCTTCATCGAGTCTGTCTATGGACGCCGCGAGCCCCAGGGTTCGCGGCGTTTTTTATGCGGCGGCGCGATCCGGGGTCGCATGCGGTTCTAAAAGTCTCTACCCCTCATCCTGAGGCGCTTCGCGCCAGCGAAGCCTCGAAGGAGGGTTCAGCGGAGCGGGGAGGCTGGCCCGCGATGTCGGAATCGGGATGGATCCCGCCCGCTCCTTCCATGTCGTCGGCGTTCCCTGGACCCTCCTTCGAGGCCCGACTTCGCCGGCCACCTCAGGATGATGGTCTTGTTTTGGAAGGGCGTTGAATGCCTTCGGCGCGATCCCGGTTTGCAATGCGGTTCTAAAGGTCTCTGTCATCATCCTGAGGCGCTTCGCGCAAGCGAAGCCTCGAAGGAGGGTTCAGCGGATGATGTTCCAGCCTTGGAATGACATCGGACGCCTCCTCCCACGCCTCCGACCGGCCGCAATCTCGCCTGCTTTTCGCCCCTTTGGACAACCGGAAAACCTTGAAACAGATCAATCCCTTGGCAGTTCTGGCTCGGGCTGCTTACACGATCGAATGAGTCGGGTTTCTTGACATGGGGCCGGAGTTCGGGAAATCTCACCCTTGGCCGGGCCGTTCCGCCCAGGCCAAACGAACGACGGAGACGTGCCCGCCGCCCGGTTTGGCGGCGCAATCTGGGAGAAACCCGATGACACTTGCCAACGACGTTCCTTCCGACCTTCCCCGTTTCTTCTCGCTGTTCCGGTCTGCCGATGCCAAGGCGGATCCGGTCGCCAGTCCCGTGAAGCGCCCCGCCGCGGTGGGCGACTGCGACAAGGGCGATGACGACGAAGCGACATCCGATTTCGTCTGGGCGCTTGCCTATTGGCCGTGGCTGTAGCACTCGAAACGGTGCCGGAGGCGATCCGGCCCGTCCTTCGAGGGTACAGAATGAACGCCACGATCCGAACCCGCGCCATCGGCGCCACCGCTACCGCCAGCCGCGATGGCCTGCCGGAAGTCACCAGCGAAACCGGCGGCCAGCTTTCGGTCGTGACGCGGCCCTCGGCCGAGGGCTTCAACCCGCTCGACCTGATGAGCGCCTCGCTTTCCGCCTGCATCGTGCTCAGCGTGCAGATCGCGGCGCGGCGGGAAGGCTGGCTCGACGAGATCGAGCAGGTCAGCGCCAGGGTGATCCCGGAAAAGGCGCATGACGAGCCGTCGCGGGTCGAGCGCTTCGTCACCACGGTGACGATCGAAGGCCCGCTGGACGCGGCCAAGAAGGCGCATCTCGTCGAGGCGGCCGAAACGATCTGCACGGTGTCGAATACGCTGCGCAGCGGCGCCGCCGTGGTCAACGGCTAGAGCGTTTCGATCAAAGGGGATACGGGTTCGCGTCACCATAACGCGATCCCGTGAAGACAGGCTCCGGCCCCTGTCCGGAAGGCCCCGAATTTGCGAAGCTTCGGGATCCTCACGCCGGGAGCCAAGCCGCATGACCTCGCTGACCCAAGCCTCGCCCCTGCCGGCGCTCGATCACGAGCACTACCTTCGCCTCGCCTTCGACGTGGCGCGGCGATCGCTGCAAAACGGCTCGCATCCTTTCGGCGCGATCCTGGTCGGGCCGGATGGCAGCGTGCTGATGGAGCAGGAAAACGCCTTCCAGCCGGATCACGACATGACCGGCCATGCCGAGCGCGTGCTGATGACCCGGGCCTCGAAGGCCTATGAACCGGGCTTCCTGCGCGGCTGCTCGATGTACACGTCGGCCGAGCCCTGCGCGATGTGTGCCGGCGCGGCCTACTGGGCCGGTATCGGCCGTGTCGTCTATGGCCTGGGCGAGCACGAGATGAAGGCGATCACCGGCGACCATTCCGAGAATCCGACGCTCGATCTGCCCTGCCGCGTCGTGTTCGATGCCGGCCAGCGGCCGATCCAGGTGATCGGGCCGCTGCTGGTCGAGGAGGCGGCCGCTTTGCACGAAGGCGTTTGGGACAAGCACTGAACGCGCGTATCCCGGCCGGTTGTCGACTGTTTTTTTCACCATCTGATCAAATCGCGCAATCGTCGCCGTTGCGAAGCCCCCCGGGGAATGGTTCCATGCCGGCAAGCGGGCAGGGCCGGTCGAAGGCTCCCCGACTGTGATGGAGAATTCCGCATGACCATGCGTTTCCTTTCCGCGACGGCGCTGGCCGGCGCGATTGCGCTGGGGGGCCTGTTCGGAGCGCCGGCCGCCATGGCCGCCACGCCCAAGGACCTGCTGATCGTCGCCCAGGCGATCGATGACATCGTCAGCCTCGACCCGGCCGAGGGGTTCGAGCTGACCTCGGTGCAGTCCTTCAACAGCCTGTATCAGCGGCTGGTGCAGTCGAACCAGACCGAGCCGACCAAGCTCGATCCGGTGCTGGCAGAGAGCTGGGTCGTGGCGCCGGAAGGCAATGCGATCACCTTCAAGATCCGCGACGGCGCCACCTTCTCGTCCGGCAATCCGGTCCGCGCCGATGACGTGATCTATTCGCTGTCGCGCGCGGTGAAGCTCGGCAAGTCGCCGGTGTTCATCCTGAACGAACTCGGCTGGTCGGCCGATAATGTCGACACCTTCCTGACCAAGGTCGACGATAGCCACGTCAAGGTCTCCTGGCCCGCCAAGGTCGGCCCGTCCTTCGCGCTGTCGATCCTTTCCGCGCCGGTCGCGTCGATCGTCGACCAGAAGGAAGTCGAGGCGCACGCCAAGGATGGCGATTTCGGCAATGCCTGGCTGCACACGGCTTCGGCCGGCTCCGGCCCGTTCAAGATCCGCGCCTACCAGCCGCATGAGGCGCTCGTACTCGACGCCAATGCGACCTCGCCGACCGGCGCGCCCAAGCTCAAGGGCATCATCTTCAAGAATGTCGCCGATCCCTCGGCGCGCCGCCTGCTGATCGAGCAGGGCGATGCCGATATCGCCCGCGACATCGGCGCCGACCAGATCGCAGCCCTGACCGGCAAGCCCGGCATCGAGGTGCTGTCGGCGCCTTCGGCCGAGGTCGATTTCCTGGGCTTCAATGCCGCCAGCAAGACCAATCCCGACACCAAGAACCCGGCGCTCTGGGAAGCCGCGCGCTGGCTCGTCGATTACGAAGGCATCGCCAAGAACCTGCTCAAGGGCCAGTCCAACGTCCACCAGGCTTTCATTCCGAAGGGCTTTGCCGGTTCGCTCGACGACACGCCGTTCAAGCTGGACGTCGAGAAGGCCAAGGGCATCCTGAAGGCCGCCGGGCTCGACAAGGGCCTGACTGTCAAGCTTTCCGTGATCAACCAGCCGCCCTATACCGACATCGCCCAGGCGCTGCAGGCGACCTTCGCGCAGGCCGGCATCAAGCTGGAAATCGAGCCCGCCGTCGCCAGCCAGTTCTACTCGACGCTCCGCTCGCAGGGCCACGAGGCGGCGCTGGCCTTCTGGATCCCGGACTATTTCGACCCGCATTCCAACGCCAGCGCCTTCGCGCTCAATCGCGATGACGGCACCAAGACCGTTGCCTGGCGCTATGGCTGGAGCATTCCGGAACTTTCCGAGAAGACCCAGGCTGCCGTCGAAGAACAGGATGCGGACAAGCGCGCGGCGGACTATAAGGCTATTCAGCTTGAGGTTCAGCAGAAGTCGCCCTTCGTCATCCTCATGCAGCCGAACAACCAGATCGTGCTGCGCGACAACGTCAAGGGCTTCGTCCAGGGCCTCAACGCGGACCAGGTCTATTTCGCAGGGGTCGAGAAGTAATTGACAGATACCGGCGGCCGCCTCGCGGCCCCTGAGCTTCTTCCCCGTCGGCCTCGCGGCCGGCGGGGACTTTCGTTTCTCGCGGGCGTCGCCAATTGGCTGGTGACCCTGGCGATAACCCTGCTTGGCCTGATGGTCGTCACCTTCGCGCTGGCCGAGCTTTCGCCGGCCGATCCGGCGCTGCATCTGGCCGGCGACAAGGCGACCGAGGCGACCTATCAGGCGGCGCGCCAGACGCTCGGCCTCGATGACCCGCTGCCGCAGCGCTTCGCCGCCTATGTCGGCAATGTGCTGACGGGCAATCTCGGCACCTCCTGGTCGACCAACCAGCCCGTCTTCGGCGATATCGTCCGCGTCTTCCCGGCGACGCTGGAGCTCGCCACCGTCGCCATCCTCTTCGGCGCGCTGATCGGCGTGGCGCTCGGCGTCCTCGCGGCGCTCAGGCCGCGCGGGTTGATCGACGGCATCGTCCGGATAATCTCGCTGATCGGCTATTCCGTGCCGATCTTCTGGCTCGGCCTTCTGTTCCTGCTGCTGTTCTATGCCCGCCTGCACTGGGCCGCCGGCCCAGGCCGTCTCAGCGACATCTACGCCTATACGATCACGCCGGTGACCGGCTTTTACCTGATCGATACGGCGCTCTGGGGCGAGGAGGGCTCGTTCCTCGATACGCTGTCGCATCTCGTGCTGCCGGCCAGCGTGCTCGCCATTCATTCGCTCGCCTCGATCTCGCGGCTGACGCGGGCGAGCCTGCTCGGCGAACTCGGCAAGGAATACGCCGTGGCGGCGCGCGCCAAGGGCGTCGGCGAGGTTCGCCTGATGCTGACCCATCTGCTGCCCAATGTCGCCGGAACCGTGCTGACGGTGATCGCGCTCGCCTATGCGACGCTGCTCGAAGGCGCGGTGCTGACCGAGACCGTGTTCGGCTGGCCGGGCCTTGGTCGCTACATGACGACGGCGATCTTCGCCTCCGACATGCCGGCCGTGCTCGGCGGCACGCTGGTCATCGGCGTCTGCTTCGTGATCGTCAACGCGATCACCGACATTCTCGCCCGCATCGTCGACCCGAGGCTGTCATGACCAATCTGCCCTTGACCGTCGCGGTCGCTCCCAACCGTCTGTCGCTGGCGAAATTCGCCCGCCGCTCGCCCACCGCCGCGATCGGCGCCGCGCTGGTGGTGCTGATCCTGCTGGTGGCGGTGTTCGCGCCGCTTCTCGCGCCCTATGACCCGATCGCGCAGGACGTCGCCAACCGTCTGATCCCGCCATCTGCGGCGCACTGGTTCGGCACGGACGGCTTTGGCCGCGACCTGCTGTCCCGCTTGATCTACGGCACCCGGCCGACGCTCATGTTGCTCGCCATCGTCATCCTGCTGACGACGCCGCTCGGCATCGCCATCGGCATCGTCGCCGGCTTCTATGGCGGCATGGTCGAGCGCATCCTGATGCGCATCACCGACATCGCCATGGCCTTTCCCAAGCTGGTGCTGGCGCTCGCCTTCGTCGCCGTGCTCGGCGCCGGTCTCGTCAATGGCGCCCTGGCCCTGGCCTTGACGGCCTGGCCCGCCTATGCGCGGCAGACGCGGTCGGAGACGGTGGCGCTGCGCAAGAGCGACTATCTCGCCGCCGCCGAGATGATGGGCATCACCGGCCCGCGCCTGCTGTTCGGCCATGTGCTGCCGCTCGTGCTGCCGGGCGCGATCGTGCGCATGGCGCTCGACCTTGGCGGGATCATCCTGATCGCCGCAGGCCTTGGCTTTCTCGGCCTTGGCGTGCGTCCGCCGACGCCCGAATGGGGCGCCATGGTCGCCGAGGGCACGCAGGTGATCTTCGACCAGTGGTGGGTAGCGGCGACGCCCGGCGCCGCGATCCTGCTCACCAGCTTCGCCTTCAACCTGCTGAGCGATGGGCTCCGTGACCTGATGGACCCGCGCAATGGCTGATCCGACCCTGCTGAATGTCGAAAAGCTCTCGGTTCGCTTCCCGTCCGATCGCGGCCCGGTCGAGGTCGTGCACGGCATCTCCTTTGCCATGGGCGCTGAAAAGCTGGGCCTGGTGGGCGAATCCGGCTCGGGCAAATCGATGACGGCGCGCGCGCTGATCGGGCTGGTGGCAAAACCCGGCCGCGTCACCGCTGACCGGCTGACGCTGGACGGCGAGGATCTGACCGCGTTGTCGCCCCGGCAATGGAAGCATTGGCGCGGCTCGAAGATCGGTTTGGTGCTGCAGGATCCTAAATTTGCGCTCGATCCGGTGATGAGCATCGGCCGCCAGGTCGAGGAACCCCTGAAGCTGCATACCGCCGCCAAGAAGGCCGAGCGGCGCGAGCGGGCGCTCGCCATGCTGGAGGCTGTCGGCCTGCCGGATCCGCTGCGCGCCTATCACGCCTATCCGCACCAGCTTTCCGGCGGCATGGGCCAGCGCGTCATGCTGGCGGCGACGCTGATCGCCGAGCCGCGCCTGCTGATCGCCGACGAGCCGACCTCGGCACTCGACCGCGACCTGCGCGACCAGGCGCTCGATTTGATGCTGAAGCTCGTCGACGAGCGGCAGATGGGCCTGATTCTGATCAGCCATGATCTCGACCAGGTGGCGCGCTTCTGCGACCGGGCGCTGGTCATGTATCGCGGCGACATCGTCGATCGCCTGCCGGCGTCCGAGCTGGCGAACTCGGAACATCCCTATACGAAGACGCTGTGGGCGTGCCGGCCTTCGCCCGAAACGTTCGGCACGCTGCTGCCGACGCTCGACCGCGTCAGCCTGGGGGCGGGCGCATGAGCCTTGTCGATATCAGCGATCTCAACGTCACCTTCCGGGACCAGGATGTCGGCCGTCATATCCTGCGCGGCATCACCCTGACGATCGAGGCAGGCGAAACCTTCGGCCTGCTCGGGCCGTCCGGCTGCGGCAAATCCACTTTGCTGCGCGTCATCGCCGGGCTAAACCGCGACTGGCATGGCTCGATGGCGCTGCTTGGCCAGGCTGTGCCGCCGCGCCGCCGCTTCACCGGCAAGCTGCGCCAGCAGGTGCAGATGGTGTTCCAGGATCCCTATGCCTCGCTGCATCCGCGCCACAAGATCGGCCGGGCCCTGCGCGAGCCGCTCGTCGTCAACGGGCTCGACAATCCGGACAAGCGCGTCGCCGAGGCGCTGGCCGAGGTCGGCTTCGGGCCGGACGTCGCCGCGCGCTATCCGCATCAGCTTTCCGGCGGCCAGCGACAGCGCATCGCGATTGCCCGCGCGCTGCTGCTGCGGCCCAAACTGCTGCTGCTCGACGAGCCGACCTCGGCGCTCGACATGTCGGTGCAGGCCGAGATCCTGAACCTGCTTGTCACGCTCAAGGCGCGCTTCGGCATGACCTTCGTGCTGGTCAGCCATGACCCGGACGTGATCGGCCATATGTGCGACCGCGCGGCGCGCATGGCGGAGGGGCGCATTGCCGCGACCTTCGATCGGCCGGCCCTTGCGGCGGGCGCTGCGGCTGCGCGATGATCAGGATATCACGGAGGGGGAACGAATGAGCGACGAAGCCCTGTTGCAGGAACTTCTCGACCAGGAAAAGCGGCTGGTCTTCGACCGTTTCGACAATGACACGGCGATCACGCTCGGCACGCGCATCATCGAGCGCGCGCGCCAGGACAATCTCTCCATTGTTGTCGAGATTTCGCGAGGCGAGCAGCGGCTGTTCTATTGCGCGCTCGAAGGCACCTCGGCCGACAACGAGTTCTGGGTCGCCGGCAAGACGGCGGTCGTGCGCCGCTACGGCCATTCCTCGTTCTATATGGGCCAGAAGGCGCGGGTGAAGGGCGTCGATTTCGCTACCGCGCAGCTGGTCGACCCGTTGAAATACTACCCGCATGGCGGCGCCTTCCCGATAATGGTCCGGAATGTCGGCATGGTCGGCACCGCGACCGTCTCCGGCCTGCCGCAGGCGGAGGACCACAAGCTGGTGGTCACCGTGATCGAGGAACTGCTGGCCGAGCTGGGCACCGGCGAGGCGCGCCCGGAAGTCTGGACGGCGTAGTTTCATTGGGGGGAGGGCCCGGGGGAGCTTGCTAGAGGGGGGCCCGCGTAAGCTCCAACCTCAACATGCTGAGGCGGCCCGAAGGGCCGTCTCGAAGCACGCAGAGTGCGTCCGGCCATAGCCCTCTTGAACTTTGGCAGTGAAGCCTGCCCGTCTGCCCTGCGTCTTCGAGACGGCTTGCTTCGCAAGCCTCCTCAGGATGTTGGGAGCCAGATTGGCATTCCGGACTGCGTCGCAGTTAGATCCCCGCCCCAGCCCCATGCCCGCCGTCATCCCGGCCTCCGAGCCGGGATCCGTTCAGCCGTGATGTGGATCGGGGGCGTGTGGACTGGGGTATCACCCCGCCCAACCATGGATTCCTGCTTTCGCAGGAATGACGGGGGAGCGGGTGGGCAGCAGGGAGCCTATCTGGATGGTTCCCTAAACCCTCACCCGGCCCTTCGGGCCGACCTCTCCCTCAGGGAGAGGTAAGGGCTTGTCGCGTGGTTGCACGGCCCTACCCCACGCTCGCCGTCATCCCGGCCTCCGAGCCGGGATCCATTCAGCCGCGAGGTCCACCGGTGGTGCACTTACGGGGGCAGCATCCAGCCGGCCATGCATTCCTGCTTTCGCAGGAATGACGGAGGGGGACGCCAGTGCCGCAGGCACCCTTCCTCCGTGCCTTCCGTCAGACAAAGCTCGCCCGGTCGGGATGGTCGCGCAGCAGGGCGGCCTTGAGCTTTTCGATGGCCCGGCTTTCGATCTGGCGGACGCGCTCCTTGGAGATCCCGAGCGTCTCGCCGAGCGACTCCAGCGTGGCGCCTTCCTCGCGCAGCCGGCGCTCGCGCAGGATCCGGACTTCGCGGTCGGAAAGCACCGCCATCGCATCGTGCAGCCAGGTCACCCGCCGCTCGCTGTCGATGACGTCGCCCACCATCTGGTCGGGCAGCGGCGTATCGTCGACCAGAAAATCCTGCCGGTCGGAGGCGGACGATTCCGTGTCGTAGATCGGCGCGTTCAGCGAGGTGTCGGCGCCCGAGAGGCGCGCATCCATCATCGCCACGTCATTGGTCGAGACGCCGACGGCAATGGCGATCTGCTGGTAGATCTGCTGATTGGGGATCGGCACCGAGCCTTGCGAGAGCTTGGCGCGCAGCCGGCGCAGGTTGAAGAACAGGGCCTTCTGGGTCGAGCTGGTGCCGCCGCGAACGATCGACCAGTTGCGCAGGATATAGTCCTGGATGGAGGCGCGGATCCACCAGGTGGCATAGGTCGAGAAGCGGACGTCGCGGTCCGGCTCGAACCGGGCGGCCGCCTCCAGCAACCCGACATGGCCTTCCTGGATCAGGTCGCTCATGGGCAGGCCGAAATGGCGGAACCGCGCCGCGATGGCGATGACAAGCCGCATATGCGAGGCGGCAAGGCGGTGCAGAGCGTTCTGATCCTTGATATCGCGCCAGCGAATGGCGAGATTCTTTTCCTCATCCCGTTCCAGATAAGGGGCCTGCATCGCCGCCTTGACGAACTGCCGCCCAGAGATCGCCGATGTGCCCATGCGACCCGCTCCTGTGTTTGGAATTTCGTGCGCCCCACGTTTGAACAACAGCAACCCTACGCCCCAGTTCCGAAAAGGCGACGCACATTGGTGTGATGGACCTGGCAGAAGCTTGTGATGGCGGCAGAGCGTCGCAGGGCGGCCGGCACGATGCGGGCATAAAAAAACGCCCGGCAGAGCCGGGCGTTTTTTAGGGAAAGACGATGCGCCGGAATTATGCGGCTTCGTCGTGCTTCTCGTCGTCGCCTTCGACTTCGGCAACAGCTTCTTCATCGGCCTTGCCGCCGCGCTTCGGGCTCTTGGCAAGGTTCTGCTCGATCTGGCGGACCGCTTCGGTCTCGGAAATCTCGCTCACCGCCGCGATTTCGCGCGACATGCGGTCGAGGGCCGCCTCATAGAGCTGGCGCTCGCTGTAGGACTGTTCGGGCTGGGTATCCGAGCGGAACAGGTCGCGGACGACTTCCGAGATCTGGATCAGATCGCCGGAATTGATCTTCGCTTCATATTCCTGGGCGCGACGGCTCCACATGGTGCGCTTGACGCGGGCGCGGCCACGGATGGTTTCGAGGGCCTTCTTGACGGTCGTTGCATCCGAAAGCTTGCGCATGCCGACCGTCGCCGCTTTGGCGACCGGTACGCGCAGTTTCATCTTGTCCTTCTCGAATGCAATAACGAAGAGCTCAAGCTTGATGCCGGCCACTTCCTGTTCTTCGATCCCGACGATCTCGCCGACGCCATGCGCCGGATAGACGATATGTTCGCCGGTCTTGAAATCGGAACGCAGAGTGGTCTTCTTGAGGGTGGCCATACGCGTATTAACTCCGTTAAATTGGCGGGCCCGGCTCGCCAAGCCAAAGGCCGGATTTTGACGAAACCCGTCTCATCCATGGCTATCGCGGTTCCGGACCGGTCCCGGAACAACATGTTCCGGAGGCGACCCGGTCAGGTTCGCTCTTCCACTGTCAGCCGATCCGGAAAACGCTCGTCCCGATCCGGGGATCCGCACGCGCGCAACCCAACATCGACGACGATCCATCGCCAGCGCGCCTTAATGTCGCGGCAGGACGACTTCTCGCTTCAATGTTGAGGGTTGTTCACGAACGAAACACCAGAAAGGTGCGGTGACGCCGTAAGTGGTTACCGACTGTATTTGTATATATATCACAAAATACCCAAAAATCAAAGCATTGCCGTCGCGGTGCGCGGGCGCACCTCGACAGCGGCTTCGTCCTGGGCCAGGCGTCGGCAGGAAGGCGGCGGCAGAGCCGGCTCAGTCGCCTTCGCCGGGAGCGGCGGAGAAGTAGGTCTCGAGCTTGTTCGCGACGCCGTCGAAGTCCGCGGCATCCGCCGGCGCATCCTTGCGCACGGTGATGTTCGGCCACTTCTCGGCATATTCGGCGTTGAGCTTCAGCCACTTTTCGAGGCCCGGCTCGGTATCCGGCTTGATCGCCTCGGCTGGGCATTCCGGCTCGCAGACGCCGCAATCGATGCACTCATCCGGATGGATGACGAGCATGTTTTCGCCCTCGTAGAAGCAGTCCACGGGACATACTTCGACGCAATCCGTGAATTTGCACTTGATGCAATTGTCCGTCACGACATAGGGCAAGATCGTCTCCTCGGGCAAGCACGCTCCAAGCTCGCCGGCGTCGTCTGGGTAAACGCTTTAGCGGGGCGGCGCAAGGATCGCGGATGCCGCATCGCCAAGGTCAGGCTGAATGAATTTCCTCAATCTTCGTCGTCATTTGGAAAATTCTCGCCTTCGTCTCCGGAGGAGGCGGAATGGAACGCATCGAGCACCCGTCGATCGCGTTTTGTCGGCCTCGGGCCGCCCCGGATGACCGGCTCCGTCAGGATCGCCGGCGGCGTCAGGTCCTCGTAAAGGCGCTGCGCCTCGGGGGCGGGACCCCGGCGCGTGCCGGGGTCGAGGATCTTGACGACACGGATCTGCCGCTCCAGCGAGAGGGTCAGGACGTCGCCGGGCCGCACCAGGCGGCTCGACGCGTCAATCTTGTCGCGGTTGACCCGGACCTTGCCGCCCATCACCAGCTTCTGGGCGATCGATCGGCTTTTCGCGAAGCGGGCAAACCAGAGCCATTTGTCGATACGCTGGCGTCCGGTTTCCTCGCTCATCGCCGCTCCGCGTCTCGCTTAGCCACCGCGCTTCTTGGCTTCGAGGTCGGCCTTGAGAGCCGCCAGGGCCGCGAAGGGCGAATTCGGGTCGATCGGACGCTCGCGCCGGGGTTCCTCGCGGCGCGGCTGCGGCGCGTTCTGGCCCTGGCGATGATCGCCGCCCTTGTTGCGGTGGTCGTTGCCGGGACGGTCGTTGCGACGGCCCTCGCGCTCGCCCTGCGGACGATCGCCAGCGCCGCGCTCGGGACGCGGACCACGCGGCTGCTGCGGGCGGCCACCCTGGCGGCGTCCGTCGCGCTCGCCCTCGGCCTGACGGCCACGGCCGTCGCGGCCTTCCGGCTTCGCCTCGCCGGCAGCGCCTTCGGCCGGCGACGACGCGCCATGGTTGGGGCGACGGTCACGGCGGTTGTCGCGCTGCTGCGGACGGCGGTCGAAACGGCCGGGACGCCAGACGTCGATCATTTCCGGCTCGGCCGGCACGGCGGCTTCGGCTTCCGCCGGCTCGCCATCGCTGGTCTCGAGCGACGGTGCCTCGACGACCGGGGTCGTGTCGGTCTCGCCGGTTTCGGTGACGGTTTCCTCGGTCGTGGTCTCGGTCACGACGGTTTCCACCGCCTCTTCCGAAGCGACGGTCTCGGCAGCGGGTGCCTCGACTTCGGCGGGAGCGTCGGTCGCCGTCTCGGTGACGGTTTCCGTCGTCTCTTCCGAAACGGCGGTTACGGCCGGTGCTGCTTCCGCGACCGGGGCCTTGGGCGGCGCCGGGCGGCGGTCGAGACGATAGCCGAGCGACTTCAGCACGCCGGCAAAGTCTTCGCCGGAGCAGCCCAGAAGCGAGGTCATCGACACGGTGATGGTGAAGCCATTGCCGTCGACGGCGCCTTCCGGCGGCACCAGATTGTCGGAGGTCGGCTTCCAGGCGATCAGCGGACGGATGATGTCGGCCAGGCGCTCGAGGATGTCGATGCGCACGGCGCGGTTACCGGCGATGCGATAGCCCACGACCTTGTAGAGCGGCCGGGCGAAGGTCGGGTCGACCGGCACCGTGGTGCGGCCGGTTGCCGAAAGCTGCGGCAGCTCCGCCAGGCCCGGTGCGTCGAGGCCGTGGTTCTTCAGCGCCCAGAGCATGGCGTTCAGCGCGCTCGGGGCGGGCTTCAGCAGGGCCGGGACGTAGATGTGATAGGCGCCGAAGCGCACGCCGAGCTTGCGCAGGCCCGAGCGGGCCTCCTGGTCGAGCGCCTTGATCTCCTCGGCGATCTCCGAGCGCTCCAGCACGCCCTGGCCTTCGACGATGCGGAAGGCGATGCCGCGGGCGGGCGCCGAAAGCTCGACGCCGGCCAGAAGCTCGAACAGCGGCTTCAGCAGCGTCTCGATATGGCTCTTCAGCCAGATATCGACGCGGTCCTGCACGCGCTCGCGGGCCGGGCCCGTCAGGCCTTCATCCGCCAGCAGGATCAGGCGCGGGCGCAGGGCATCGTCGGTCGCGACGATCCTTGCCACCGGCGCGCCGAGCCAGCGCAGCGTACCGTCGGTCGACAGCACGAATTCGGGATTGGGCGCATTGCCGATCTTCTCGGCACGGCGTTCGATTTCGCCGGCAAGCGCCTTCTGGGCAATCGCCCCGATCGCTTTGGCGTCCGGTCCGTCTGCCTGGGGATCTGGCGTGAAGCGGAAACCCTGCAGGCTTCCGACATGCTGTCCCTCGACCAGCACATCGCCGGAGGTCGTGATTTCTGCTTCGAGCATGGCGTTTTCTCTGAGCCGCTTCATCAGTACACTTGTGCGCCGATCCACGAAACGCTGAGTGAGCCTTTCGTGGAGCGCATCGGAAAGACGATCCTCTATAGCGCGCGTGCGCTCCTGCCAATGGCGAGGATCCTTAAGCCAGTTAGGCCGGTTTGCCGCAAAGGTCCATGTCCGAATGTGCGCAATGCGGTTGGCGAGCGTATCGATATCGCCATCTGTGCGATCTGCAAAGGCGACCTGACGCTGAAACCAGTCGTCCGGGACCGCGCCATCGCGGGCGACGAAGGTGAAAATATCGCCGACCAGCTCGGCATGATTAGCCGGTGCAATGCGTCGATAATCAGGCGTCTGGCAAATATCCCAGAGCAGTTCGAGCCGCTCGCGCCGATCGGCCAGGCCCCGGATGCCCGGATCGCGGGCCAGGATTTCCAGCACCGTGACGTCCTCGGAGGGCGGCGCCTTGGACAGGCCTTCATGGCCCGGCGGACGGTCCAGACTGGCGCGAAGCGTATCGATCGAGCGGAAATCGAGCGCACGATTGCGCCATTGCAACGTGCGCACCGACATGAAGTGGTGGCTTTCCAGCGCCTCGATCAGCTCGTCCTCGAAGGGATCGACCTGGCCGGTGACGCCGAAGGTGCCGTCGCGCGTGTGGCGTCCGGCGCGGCCGGCGATCTGGCCGAGCTCGGCCGCCGTCAGCCGGCGATACTGGAAGCCGTCGAACTTGCGCTCCTGCGCGAAGGCGACATGGTCGACGTCGAGATTGAGGCCCATGCCGATCGCATCAGTGGCGACGAGAAAATCGACATCGCCCGACTGATAAAGTTCGACCTGGGCGTTTCGGGTGCGCGGGCTGAGCGATCCGAGAACCACCGCAGCGCCACCGCGTTGCCGGCGAATCAGTTCGGCGACCGCATAAACCTCGTCGGCCGAGAAGGCGACGACGGCCGAACGGCGGGGCAGGCGGGTGATCTTCTTCGAGCCGGCATAGGTCAGCATCGACATGCGCGGACGGGTGACGATCTCGATGCCCGGCAGAAGCTTTTCCAGGATGCCGCGCATGGTGGCGGCGCCCAGCAGCAGCGTCTCGTCGCGACCGCGCAGGTTCAGCAGCCGATCGGTGAAGACATGGCCGCGATCGAGATCGGCGGCGAGCTGGATTTCGTCGATGGCGACGAAGGAAACGTCGGTATGCGAGGGCAGGGCCTCGACCGTGCAGACGCGAAAGCGCGGATTGGGCGGGACGATCTTTTCCTCGCCCGTGATCAGCGCCACCGATTCCGCGCCGACCCGGGCCACGATCCGGCCATAGACCTCGCGCGCCAGCAGGCGCAGCGGCAGGCCGATGATTCCCGAGGAATGCGCCAGCATCCGCTCGATCGCCAGATGGGTCTTGCCGGTATTGGTGGGCCCCAGAACGGCAGTGACATTGCGCCCGCCCGCTCCGGCGCCTGGTGGTCTCGTCCGTTCATTCATATCGCGGGCAGTCTCACTTCCAGATCAACGCTACCGAGCATGCCCCTGTATCATGTCGAAACAGAGAAGCGCTTTCAGGCCGTGCCGCGAGCGGCGCCGGTTAAGTTCTAGAACCTTACTGGAACAAACGAGGTCCGAATCGCTGACTCCCCGGAAATCGCGTTCTGTTCACCACCATATATGTGCCGCTCCAACGCCGGCGCCACGAAATAGTGCCGCAGGTTTGCCCCGAAAGGCCGCAAAAGGCCTCGCGTCGTTAACGTTTGCCGGTCCGGGCGGTCGCAGCGTGGTTAGCGGGAGATGAATTCCGTTAAGGCTGCCGGGCCGGGCCGCGTTAAGGATTCGACCGAATCCGGAACGGAGCATGGACGAATCGCTGGCGAATCGCCGTTCCGGATTCGTGCCGGCTAGCGATGGTGTCGCGCGTGGGGGCGGACCCCATGGGCAGGGTGCGCTGTCGGCGGGCGTCTGGATGTTATCCGTGGGATCCCGGCTTCCCGGCGGGCGCGCGTTAACGGGTGTCAGGCGGGGTGTCGCAATTCGGGACAGGCGGCATCTGGGTCCGGTCGGGCGGACGATATCGATCGTGACAGCGCGATGGCATTGGAGCGGGTTGCGGGAAGGAAGCCCCTCACCCCAACCCTCTCCCGCAAGCGGGCGAGGGGCTCGCCCGCGCCCGTGGCCGTCGCAGGCGCGCCCGCGCCCGTGGCCGTCGCAGGCTCCCGGCGCCCGTGGCTGTCGCAGGCTCCCTGCGTCTATGGCTGTCGCCTCGCCCTCGATGAAGACCGCCGGCCCAAAAGCCCTCGCCCGCTTGCGGGAGAGGGTGGGGTGAGGGTCTTGCTTGGGGATGGACTCATGCGGGCGGGGCTGCATCCGCAGTGTGCGTCCTTCGAGACAGCCCTTCGGGCCTCCTCAGGATGTTGAGATGGGAGATTGGGCAGCAAGGCCGAGTGCCGAGGGAGTTCGACCGTTACGCTCGGCTTCCAAGCCGAAACCGAGGCGGAGACGAAACCCAACCCAAGCGAACCCGATCTCTAGGGGCCCTCTGCTTCAACAGCAAAATCCGCAACAGGCTGAGGAGGCCCGCAGGGCCGTCTCGAAGCCCGCACAGGACCTCGCGCTGGACCGCCGGCTATTGCGCCGCGGCGCGCCGCGTCTCGGCTTCGCCGACGAATCGGGAGGCGTGGATGGTCAGCATGCCGACCTCGGTGCCGATCTGCATCCGGAAGGGCATCATCACGCCGAGGCTCTCGACCGGGGCCAGCCAGACTTCGAGCGCCTTGTTGTTTTCCATATATTCGATCGCCTCGCGCGTCGGCCGGTGGCCGGCGACCGGGACGTAGCGGGCGCCGCAGACGACGACCGAGCCTTTGTAGGAGCCGTTCTGGCCGTCCACCTCGGCGGTGCCCTTATAGTAGAGCTTGACGTCGAAGCGCTGCCAGCCGTCGAACACCGGAACCGTGCGGTTGCAGGCCGCCGCGAGGTTGCCCTTGACCATCGGCACGATCATCGCGCTCAGCGGGTCGAAGATGTTGCGTTTGTGCTGCGGCAGCAGGGGAACGCGGTCCGCCTTCTTGGCCAGCGGCGGCATGGCGGCGACATTGACGATGGTGCCGCTGTTCATCTGCATCGATACGGTAGAGTTTCGGCGGCCGTTTTCGCTAGTGTCGAGCATGTAGGCGGCGGGCAGGACGCGCGAGCCGACGATGCGGCCGCTGCTCTTCAGGAAACCCTTGCCGTCGGAGACGAAGCGGCTGACGCCGCTGGTCGAACCGCGCGCCGTGATCGTGTAGCCCTTGTCGTCAAAAACCGTATCGAGCGCGAAACGGCCGATGGTCAGCCCGCCGAGCAGGATGTTATATTCCGCGTCGACCTTGCCGGCCTGCTGCTGCGCGGGCGCGGCGACAGCCGACGGCGCAACCGACGCCACGGGTGCGGCGGCCACGAGGAGCGGCAGGACAAGGGCACGGAAGAGGCGGAGCGATTGC
This sequence comes from Kaistia sp. UC242_56, assembly GCF_044452255.1. Taxonomy (NCBI): domain Bacteria; kingdom Pseudomonadati; phylum Pseudomonadota; class Alphaproteobacteria; order Hyphomicrobiales; family Kaistiaceae; genus Kaistia; species Kaistia sp. UC242_56. Next base: position 40,187 of record NZ_JBIOAN010000001.1, on the reverse strand, counting down.
ATGGGAATTGTTCCGTCGGAGGAGCGGCCCAAAGCCGGTTCTCATCCCTGAGTCCGGCTTCGGCTTCGTGGTCGTGATGATGCCCCCAAATCACTTCGCGCGATTCTAGGTGATTTGCACCGTCTTCGTCACTAGGGATTGCGCGCTGAATGCTTGACGACCGAAGCTTCGGCCACTATGAGAAGGCCCACTTTCCGATACCCCTGTCGCGATGGATGCCGAGCCCGGCGCGTTGCGGCGGAAAAGAAGGATTTCTGTTATGTCCCGTGTCTGCGAGTTGACCGGCAAGGCCGTCATGACCGGCAACACCGTCAGCCATGCCAACAACAGGGCGCGTCGTCGCTACCTGCCGAACCTCGTCAACGTGACGCTGATCAGCGACGCGCTCGGCCGCAGCTTCAAGCTGCGCGTTTCGGCTTACGGCCTGCGCTCGGTCGAGCACCGCGGCGGTCTCGACGCGTTTCTGGCCAAGGCCAGCGCTAGCGAGCTGTCCGATCGCGCCCTGACGCTCAAGCGCGCCATCGCGAAGAAGACCACCGAGCAGGATAGCGTCGCAGCCGCCTGAGGCCTCCGATGATCAAGCCGGGTCACATCATTGCGGCCGCCTTCATGGCGGCCGTTGTCGTTCTGTCGAATATCCTCGTCCAGTATCCGGTCGAGGCTATGGTCGGCAGGCTGGCGCTTGCCGATCTGCTGACCTGGGGCGCGTTCACCTATCCGTTCGCCTTCTTCGTCAGCGACCTGACCAACCGCCGCTATGGCCCGCGCGTCGCGCGGATCGTCGTGCTGGTCGGCTTCGTCTGCGCCGTCCTCGTGTCGTTCAAGCTGGCGACGCCGCGTCTCGCGATCGCCTCGGGCACCGCCTATCTGTTCGGCCAGCTGCTGGATATCAGCCTGTTTGCCCGGCTGCGCCGTCAGGCCTGGTGGCGCGCCCCGCTGGCCGCATCCGTCGTTGGCTCGGTGGTCGACACCGCGATCTTCTTCACGCTCGCCTTCGCCCCGTTTGCGGCCTTCCTGGGCCCCAACGATTCCTTCGCGCTCGAATCGGCGCCGCTGCTCGGCGTGCTGTCCGTCGCGAGCGCGCGCTGGATGTCGTGGGCGCTGGGCGACCTGACGGTGAAGCTCTGCGCGGCGCTGCTGCTGCTCGCGCCCTACCGGGCGCTGATGCGCTTCGTGCTGTCCTGGCCCGAGGCGCAGCGCAGCCCGGCCTGACCCGCTTAGCCTTTGCAATGAAAAAGCCCCGCTTCGGCGGGGCTTTTTTGTTCAGCGCAGCGTCTGGATGCGGATCTCGCCCTGGTTCAGGAAGCAGGCTTTGTCGAACAGCGCCAGATCCAGCGGGTTGGGCAGGCGTATGTCGTCGAGATCCGGTAGCGGCTTGGCCGCGGGATCATAGGACCGGTCGATCTGGGACAGGAAGACCAGGATCAGACCTCGCTCGCGCGCCAAGGCCCGCAGCGTCCGGACCTGCGTCATCAGGTCGGGGTTCGCCCGCCTCTGGTCGAGCAGTTGCAGGTAGTCGATCACGGCGAGCGTTCCCGGCGGCGCCGTGGCCAGCGCGGCGGCGATATGGTCGGCATGGATCGCGTCGGAACTGTCATGCTGGAACAGGTCGCTGGAAAATACCGCCTCAGCGCCGATCGCCCGGAGCCGGTCGGCGATCTCGCGCGCGGTATATTCCAGCGTGAAGAACACGCTGCGATGCCCTGATTTCATCGCCTCGGCAGCGAGCGCCAGACCCAGAAGCGTCTTGCCCTGGCCGGGCCGCGCGCCGATCAACACGAGGTCGCCGGGAGCGAGCCGGGCGTACAGTCTCGCCGCGGGCGACGCCGCCTCCGCCCGCGAGAGCAGCAGGCTCCAGGCCTCGAATCCTTCCGCCGTGGCGACGCGGTCGAGCGCCGCGTGCAGCGGGATGCCCTCCCGGCGTGAGAGCAGCCTGGCATTGCGTTTAAGGCGATGGATCGGGGCGGATAAAGCTGGCGAAGTGGGCAGCTTGCCGGATGCCGGCAGAGTCATGGTGCAAACCTCCTGGTGCGAGCCAGAACCGCAACCCCTCCTTATGCGTATCGCTCGAACAGTCGGTTCGAAAATCGTCCGTCGCCCGGCATGCAGATGCTGTCCCGAATGGAGGGGGGAGGCGTGGGCGGCGCCAGAATCAGAGCATAGCCGATGGCGTGCCGGCGGAGAATGCCAGGCAGGCCGCCTTGCGCGAAAAAGCCGGGATCAGTTGACGGCGGCGCCGGCCCCGCTGCCGGGCCCCTGCCAGATGAATTCCAGGATCAGGGTGCGCTGCAGGACGCTCAGATTGTCATCCGAGACCAGCGTGATCCGGGTGCGGCCCGCCTCGTCGGTGGTGACGGCGAGGCCTTCCATGTTGTCGATCTGGTTGAGCATGTCGGCTTCCATCGCGATGGGGCCGTCGACTAGCGCGCCGGGGCGGATCGTGTCGCCGGGAATGCGGCGCATCCGCATGCCGACGCCGAACGGCATGATCACGCGCCGCTCCAGCAGCAGCAGATCGCCATTCGGCAGGAAGGCGCCGTCGGTGACGTCAAAATCGTCCCGGCGCTTTACCGAGAAGGCGCCGGCCAGCGGGCCGCGCACGATCCAGGCGCGGTGGTTGCCCTTTTTGTCGAGCGAGCGTTCCGAGACCAGCACGGGCGACCCGGCAAGCGGGCCGTCGGCGGGCGCCAGCGCGACCATCTCCAGGCCGCTGTTTTTCACCAGCCCGGTCGCCGAGCGCGGCAGCTTGACCGATTCGGGCTTGGCCAGCGACAGGTCCGGATTGGCGCGATAGAGGCGGAGGTCGTTGGTCTGCTCGAACGAGACATAGGCCGCCTCGCGGCCGTCGATCGTCGTCAGCCGCAGGCCCTCGGCGTCGGCATTGCGCTTGACGCCGAGCGGCTTGCCCTTGCTGTTCAGCATCGGCGCCCATTCGGCGTCGGCAATCCCCACCAGCCTGCCGCCCTCGCGCACCAGCGTGCCGCGAAACCAGTAGCCGGTGTCGGAGATGGCGACGAAGCTCTGGCCGTCCGGCCTGAAGTCGATGCCGGACAGGCCGCCAAAGGCGCGGTTGGTCGAGTTCAGCGTCAGCCCGCCGGCAAATTCGAATTCGCCGAAGCGGGCCTGGTTGCGGCCGATCAGGAAGTTCTCGATCCGCGTCGTGCGGGTCGGCTCCGGCGTGAAGCCGGCGGCCAGTGCGATGCCGGCCGACCCGGCCAGGATCATCGCACAGAGGGCCGCCAGCGCCCGCTTCATCGCGTCCCGGTCCGCCGTCTCGGCGCTGCCCGGCGCACCGGCGTCTGGTGCTCGTCGAACAGTTCCGCCAGCTTCTCGGTCATCGCGCCCGCCAGTTCCTCGGCGTCGACGATGGTCACGGCGCGGCGATAGTAGCGCGTCACGTCATGGCCGATGCCGATGGCGATCAGTTCGACCGGCGAGCGGTTCTCGATCTCGTCAATGACGAAGCGCAGATGGCGCTCGAGATAGTTGCCGGTGTTGACCGAAAGCGTGGAATCGTCGACCGGCGCGCCGTCCGAGATCATCATCAGGATCTTGCGCTGCTCCGTGCGGGCGAGCAGGCGCTGATGCGCCCAGTCGAGCGCCTCGCCGTCGATGTTTTCCTTGAGCAGGCCTTCGCGCATCATCAGGCCGAGATTGCGCTTGGCGCGGCGCCAGGGCGCATCGGCAGCCTTGTAGATGATGTGGCGCAGGTCGTTGAGGCGGCCCGGTGCTGCCGGCTTGCCGGCCTGCAGCCACGCCTCGCGCGACTGCCCGCCCTTCCAGGCGCGCGTCGTGAAACCGAGGATCTCGACCTTGACGCCGCAGCGCTCCAGCGTGCGGGCGAGGATGTCGGCGCAGGTCGCCGCCACCGTGATCGGCCGGCCGCGCATCGAGCCCGAATTGTCGATCAGCAGCGTCACGACGGTGTCGCGGAAATTGGTTTCCTTCTCGATCTTGAAGGAGAGCGGCTGCATCGGGTCGGTGACGACGCGGTGGAGCCGCGCCGGATCCAGCATGCCTTCTTCGCGGTCGAAGTCCCAGGAGCGGTTCTGCTGCGCCATCAGGCGGCGCTGCAGCCGGTTGGCGAGCCGGCCGACCGCGCCCTGCAGGTTGGAGAGCTGCTTGTCGAGGAATCCGCGCAGCCGGTCGAGCTCGGCCGCGTCGCAGAGGTCCTCGGCCTTGATCGTCTCGTCGAAGCGGGTCGTGAAGGCCTTGTAGTCGACGGTCGGCCAGGCGTTCGAGGACGGGCCGTCCTGTCGCTTGGCCTCGCCCGCGTCGCGCGCATCCTCGGCGTCCTCGCCGTCGGAATCGTCCTCGGCGCCGGCCTCGGTCGTCTCCGTGTCGCCGGCTTCCGATTCGTCGCCCGTGGTCTCGGCCTCTTCCGAAGCATCGCTGTCGGCCTGGTCTGCCTGGTCCGAGGCGTCGTCCTTCTCGGAGCCCGAATCCTCGGAGGCGTCGTCGCCCTGTTCCTCGTTGTCGTCGTTCTCGCCCTTGCCGAGTTCCTCGGCCATGTCGAGCGAGGCGAGCAGCGAGCGGACGGCCGAGGCAAACTGCTTCTGGTCGCCCAGCGTGGTCGAGAGCTTGTCGAGGTTCGGCCCGGCCTTGGATTCGATCCAGTCGCGCCAGAGGTCGACGATCTTCTCGCCCGATTGCGGCGGCTTCTGCCCGGTCAGCTTCTCGCGCACCAGCAGCGAGACGGCGTCCTCGAGCGGGGCTTCCGACTGTTCGGTGATCTCGTGGAAATTGCCGCGGTGATAGCGGTCTTCGAGCATGGCGGCGAGGTTGCCGGCGACACCCTCCATCCGCCGGGCGCCGATCGCCTCGACGCGCGCCTGCTCGACCGCATCGAAGATCGCTCGGGCATTCTTGCCCTCCGGCGCGACGGCGCGGTGGATGGTCTCGTCATGGCAGGCCAGCCGCAGCGCCATGGAATCGCCGAGGCCGCGGGTGACGGCGATCTCGGCGGCCGTCGGCTTGCGCGCCGGCTCGGGCAGGCGCGCGCGCAGGCCGGTCAGGATCGGCCGGTCGTTGGAGAACGAGACCTCGAGGTCCGGCTTGCCGGAAATCGCCCGCACGCAGCCGGCGACCGCGCGCTTGAACGGCTCCGTCACCGCCTCGCCGGGCTTCTGTCTCGGATCGCTGTTGCTGCCGCTCATCTTCGCTTCCTTTTCCCTCGCCCGCCGAACGGGAAGGGGCGGGGTGACGGTCCCGCGCCGATCTCAAGCCTCGATCTTAAGCGCAGTCCCGGCCTGGGGCTATCGACCGAAAGGCCGAGGGGGCGGCCCGAAAAGGCGAGCCCCGCCAAGCCCCCGCCGCGATGCGGGCGAGGGCCCTAGTCCGCCTTAGCTCAGCACCACATTGGCGGCCGATTCGACCAGCTCTTCGCCAAAGGCGCGCTGATAGAATTCCGCCACCAGCGAGCGCTCGAGCTCGTCGCACTTGTTGAGGAAGGTCACGCGGAACGCGAAGCCGATATCGCCGAAGATCTCGGCGTTCTCGGCCCAGGTGATGACCGTGCGCGGGCTCATGACGGTCGACAGGTCGCCATTCATGAAGGCCGAACGGGTCATGTCCGCCAGACGGACCATGCGGCCGACCAGGGCGCGGCCCTTCGGGTCGGCGAAGTGCTTGGCCTTCGAGATGACGATGCCGACTTCGTTGTCATGCGGCAGGTAATTCAGCGTCGTGACGATGGACCAGCGGTCCATCTGCGCCTGGTTGATCTGCTGCGTGCCGTGATAGAGGCCCGACGTATCGCCGAGGCCGACCGTGTTGGCGGTGGCGAACAGGCGGAAGGCCGGATGCGGGCGGATGACGCGGTTCTGGTCGAGCAGCGTCAGGCGGCCGGAGGATTCGAGCACGCGCTGGATCACGAACATCACGTCCGGGCGGCCGGCGTCATATTCGTCGAACACCAGCGCGATGTTGTGCTGGTAGGCCCAGGGCAGGATGCCGTCGCGGAATTCCGTGACCTGCAGGCCGTCCTTGATGACGATCGCGTCCTTGCCGATCAGGTCGATACGACTGATATGGCTGTCGAGATTGACGCGCACGGCCGGCCAGTTGAGGCGGGCGGCGACCTGCTCGATATGGGTCGACTTGCCCGTGCCGTGGTAGCCCGTGACCATGACGCGGCGATTGCGCGCGAAGCCGGCCAGGATGGCCAGCGTGGTCGTGCGGTCGAACAGATAATCCGGATCGGCGTCCGGCACGTGCTCGCTTGCTTCGGAGTAAGCCGGCACCTGCAGGTCGGAATCGATGCCGAAGACCTCACGGACGGAAATCGTCGTATCGGGCAGGGCGGTGCGATCAGTCGTCGTCTCAGTCATGTCTGCTCCGTCGCATCCAGCGGACGCTTGCGGTCGGGTTCTAGGCGGGAGGGCCAAACTGAAGAGCCCGCGCGCGGGGAGCGAGCGGGAAGTGAGGCTCTTCTAGCAGAAGCCGGCCGCCTTGAGAAAGTTATATGCCTGAATGATTTCGCGCAGCTTGTCCTCGAAGCTGCGGTCGCCGCCATTGGCATCGGGGTGGTAGATCTTGACCAGCGACTTGTAGCGCGCCTTGATCTCGACGCTGGACTCCGAGCCGTCCAGCTCCAGCGTGTCGAAGGACTTGCGCTCCAGCGTCTTGATGTGGCGAACCGGTTTCGCGGGTTCCTTCATCCGGCCGGCGGTGCCGTCGAACATGTCGAACGGATCCTGCACGCCGCCGCTCCAGTCGCGCGCCGCGTGGCTCTTGACGCGTTCGCGCTGTTCGCCGGCGCTGTTGACGCCCATCGTCCAGGTCGGGCGATGGCCGGTCAGCGAATCCTTCTGATAGGCGGCGACATCCTCGTCGCCCATCCCGGAGAAGTAGTTGTAGTTCTTGTTGTAGAGCCGCACATGGTCGATGCAAAAATGGTGGAACTGCCCTTCGCGGTTCCGGCCCTTCGGCGCCTTGTGCGTACCTTCGGCCTTGCAACCGGCCCAGCTGCAAAGCTGGGTCGCTGGCTTCTGAGCGGTTTTTCCGGATGCTGACTTGATCCGGATCCCGTCGAACAATTTTGAATCGAGCTTCATGATGCGATTATGGTAGCCACCCCGTCCACGAACAAGGCGATGTTTCGCCAGAGTGACGGAGGTTTCTCTATGAACACGAAAGAGCGGATTACGGCGGCGCTGGCAAGCGCCCTGTCGCCGCAGACCCTAGATGTGATCGACGAGTCGCATTTGCACAAGGGCCATGCCGGCCACCGGGAGGAGGGCGAGACCCATTTCCGGGTGAAAATCACGGCGGAAGCGTTCCGCGGCAAGAGCCGGGTGGATATCCACCGGATGGTGAATTCGATCCTCGCGGACGAACTCGCCGCCGGCGTCCACGCCCTCGCCATCCAGGCCAAGGCGCCGGAATAGAGGCGATTTGCCGCCATGCCGGCGACCGCGATCTGCCGGGATTTTGGGTGGCGGGCGTCCTGCTTGCCATCTGCGGGCCCCTTAGCCGGGAAATCGACAGCGAAACGCCCTGTGCCCCGGCTGCATGGATTCCTGCTTTCGCAGGAGTGACGGCGCGGGTGGGGTGAGGCGGCACCCAGAGTTGCGAGGGGGGTGGGGGAGGGCTCTTCCCGTGCCGCTGCGGCCTCGGGTGAGCAGGCGCCGTTCTTCACCTCTCCCATGGGGAGAGGTCGACGGCCGCAGGCCGGCGGGTGAGGGGTTGCGATCTCACCGGAGAAGCCTGAACCCCTCACCCGGCCCTGCGGGCCGACCTCTCCCCAAGGGAGAGGTGAAGGGGGGACTCGAAGCGCGGCTCGCTCCCGCCTTACGACGGCTCGCGCGTTTTGAACTTGTCCCAGAAGCCCGGCTTCTTGGCGACCGGGGCGGGGGCCGGGGCATAGGCGTCGCCGGAGGGCTCCGCCGTCATGCGGATCGGCGAGGGCACCGGCAGCGGCATTTCGGGCGCAGGGACGCCGTCGATCGCCAGCGCGGCCGCGTTGCCGGCCGTGCTCGCCTGGATCGCGACGGGCGTGTAGGCGGCGGGACCCGTGGCCATCGCCTCGGCCTCGACGGAGGCCTGGCGCGCTGCGGCGTCGGTCACCGACTTGGAGGCAACCGCCTGGCCCTGGCTCTCCAGCCTGGCGGCGGTGGCGAGGAAGATCTGCTGGTCCTTGGACTGCTTCGCCTTCACCGCCGCATCCAGCCATTCCGGCACGCGCATGTTGGCCGGGCAGGCAGCCGAGGCGTTGAGGGCGGCGCCGCCGGTGTCGACGTCGAACACGTAGCGCTTCTCGCAGACGCCCACGACGGGCGGCTTGCGCGTCACCTCGAAATGGTCGTTGCCGTCCTTCAGCATCTGCCAGAACGGCATGTTCGGATCGTTGCGATGCTTGGCCATGTTCTCGGCCGTCATGCGGAACGGGTAGAGATGCACCTCGAACGAGCGCTGGCCGCCGATGAAGGCGTCGCGGGCGAGCCAATAGATCTCGCCGGCCGATTCGTCGGTCATCGAATAGCAGCCGGCCGACGAGCAGGCGCCATGCACCATCAGGCTGTTGCCGGTCCGGTTCCACGCCGCGTCATAGGCGTTCGGGAAGCCGATGTTGAACGACAGGTAATAGCGGGAGTTCGGGTTCATCTGCGAGGGCTTGACCGTATAGAAGCCCTCCGGCGCCTGGCGGTCGCCTTCGCGGACCTTCGGGCCGAGCTTTCCGGACCACTTGCAGATGTCATAGGTCTTCAGCAGGCCATAGGTGCCGTCGCGGCGCTGCTTCCAGACCTCGAACTCGGAGGTTTCCTTGAAGGAGCGGATATAGACCGGCGCCTTCGGGTCCATGTTCAGCTGCTCCATCTTCGCCTTGAGCTTGGCGGGGAGCGGCTTCAGATGCTTGGGCGTCGCGTCCTGGCAGGCGGCAAGGGCAAGCCCCACCGCGAGGAACAGCAAAGCCTTGCGAAGACGAGAAAAGAACGCGGAACCTGGCATGAACACCCCTGCGGAGCCTTCGCAGCGCTGTGGCGGAGCGGCTCCATCCCGTCTCTGAACGACCGCGCGAAGGCCCCTCAGGGGCTGCGCGCGGACCGAATCAGATGCTCAATAGACGTGAAGACGGGCGGAATCGTGTCAAAGCGACCGGCCGATCGCAAGAAACTTCTCGCGACGCTGGCGCTTGATGTCCGCTTCCGGCTGGCCCTCGAAGGACGCCAGCGCGTGCTCGATCGCATTGCCGGCGGCATCGATCGCCGCGTCGGGATCGCGATGCGCGCCGCCCATCGGCTCGGGAATGATCTCGTCGATCACGCCGAAGCGGAACAGGTCCTGCGCGGTGATCTTCATGTTGGTCGCCGCATCCTGGGCGCGGCTGCCGTCGCGCCAGAGGATCGAGGCGGCGCCTTCCGGCGAGATCACGCTGTAGATCGAATGCTCAAGCATCAAAACGCGATTCGCGGTGGCGATCGCGATGGCGCCGCCGGAGCCGCCTTCGCCGATGATGACCGAGACGTTCGGCGTGCCGAGGCCCAGCGCTGCTTCGGTCGAGCGCGCGATCGCCTCGGCCTGGCCGCGTTCCTCAGCGTCAATCCCGGGATAGGCGCCGGCGGTGTCGACCAGCGCGATCACCGGCAGGCCGAAGCGCTCGGCCAGTTCCATGATGCGCACGGCCTTGCGATAGCCCTCGGGCCGGGCCATGCCGAAATTGTGCCGCAGGCGGCTCTCGGTGTCATGGCCCTTTTCCTGGCCCATGACGGCGACGGGACGGCCACGGAAACGGCCGAAACCGGCGAGGATCGCCTGGTCCTCGGCAAATTTGCGGTCGCCGGCGAGCGGGGTGAAATCGGTGATCAGCCGCTTGGCGTATTCGACGAAATGCGGCCGGTCGGGATGGCGCGCCACCTGGGTCTTCTGCCAGGGCGTCAGCTTTGCGTAGATCTCGGCCAAGGCCTGTCCGGCCTTCACCTCGAGCCGGGAGATCTCGTCTCCGACAGAGACGGCATCGCCCTTCTCGGCCATGGCGCGGAGCTCCTGCACCTTGCCCTGGAGATCGGCGACGGGTTTTTCGAATTCAAGAAAGGTTCGCATCCAGACCTTCAAGCCGTACAAACATGGCTATATGCGGGCGGCCGGATAGACCTCCCTGAAAGTGGCCGCACACTGGCGGTAAGGCCCGGCGGTGTCAAGCTGACGCAAGCGCAGCTCGCGGCGGGGCCGGATCGGCGGCTCCTCACGGCTTTGCCAGCGGATGGTGCTCGGCGACCAGCGCACGCAGCCGCTCTTCCAGCACGTGGGTATAGATCTGCGTCGTCGAAATGTCGGCATGGCCGAGCAATTGCTGGACGATGCGCAGGTCGGCGCCGTTCTGCAGCAGATGGCTGGCAAAGGCATGGCGCAGCACATGCGGCGAGACGCGGGCGGCCGGGATGCCGGTGGCGACGGCGAGTTCCTTCAGGTCGCGGGCGAAGGCCTGGCGGGTCAGCGTGCCGCTTTCGCCGAAGGAGGGGAACAGCCACTGGCCGCTCGGCGCCTTGCCTTCCAGCTCGCGGCGCAGCGCCACATAGCGCGAGATCGCCTCCCGGGCGCGCTCGGTCAGCGGCACCAGCCGCTCCTTGTTGCCCTTGCCGCGCACGATCAGCGCGCGCAGATCCGCCCGGGCGGCGGAGGCCGGCAGCGCCACCAGCTCCGACACGCGCATGCCCGAGGCATAGAGCGTCTCCAGCAGGGCGGCGAGGCGGGCGGCGCGCAGCTGCGCCGAGGGCGTTTTGGCGAGGGCGACGGCGCTCTCCGCCGTCTGCAGCAGCCGGTCGACCTCAGCCTCCGACAGCACCTTGGGGATCGGTACCTTGCGCTTCGGTCCCTCGACGATGCCGGAGGGATCGTCGCGGCGAACGCCCTCGGCGAATAGGAAGCGGTGCATCTGGCGCAGCGCGGAAAGCCGGCGCGCCGCCGAGGATGCCGCGAAGCCGCGCAATTCGAGATCGACCAGATAGGCGCGCACATCGGCCAGCGCCGCGCTTTCGAAATCGAGCCCGCGATCGCCGAGGAATTCGGCATAGTCCTCGATATCGCGGCGGTATGAGGTGAGCGTATGCGGCGAGGCGCCCCGCTCGGCGCTCATCATCTCGAGAAACGCCTCGAGGTGGTGCATGCCCGCCAGCGTGCGCCGGGTCTTTGCCTTGGCCACGATTATTGTTCCTGCAGCAGTTTGTCGGTCGGGACCCGCACCGTGATCTCGCGCGGGCTCGGCTCGACGAAGTTCGCGAGCGCGAACACCGCGGCATAGCCGGCGAGAGCGAGCAGGATGCAGGCGATGATGAAGCGCGACAGTGTCGGCATGAACCGGCCACGGACCTCGAAATATCTGGAGTGAGGTTATGGCCATGCACCGGCATCGATGGCAAGGGCGCGGGTCACAACCGTCCGATTCCCGCGCCGCGAAACGCGCTGTCCGCATGCGATGCGTCGCGGAACGCTTGACAGTTTCGCCCGGGTCCGGTTCTACCTCGGCTGAGGCTGGACGAGGAGCTGCGGGACCATGATCGAGAGCATCGTGCCAGAACAGGATAGCACTGCGCCGGCGGCGGCCCTGATCAGCCGCCTGGGCCCGCGCGCCATCGTCCTGGTCGGGCTGATGGGCGCCGGCAAGACGTCGGTCGGCAAGCGCATCGCCGCCAAACTGCATCTGCCCTTCATCGACGCCGACGCCGAGATCGAGAAGGCGGCCGACGCCACCATCCCCGAGATCTTCGCCCAGCATGGCGAAGCCTATTTCCGCGATGGCGAAAGGCGGGTGATCCGCCGCCTGCTCGACGGCAATCCGAAGGTGCTGGCCACCGGCGGCGGCGCGTTCATGAACGAGGAGACGCGCGGCGCGATCCTCGAGGGCGCCGTGTCGATCTGGCTGCGCGCCGAGCTCGACGTGCTGATGGCGCGGGTGCGCAAGCGCGCCAACCGGCCGCTGCTGCAGACCGCCGATCCCGAAGCCACCATGCGGCGGCTGATGACCGAGCGCGATCCGATCTATTCGCTGGCCAATGTCCATATCCTGTCGCGCGACGTGACCCACGAGATCGTCGCCGACGAAACCATCGAAGCGCTGCTCGCCTTTCTGGCGGCAGAGAGCCCCGCCCAGGAAAGCCGACCGACCGATGACGACCGCTGAAGCCGCAGCCCCCACCACGGTCCGCGTCGCGCTGGGCGATCGCGCCTATGACATCCTGATCGGCCGCGGCCTGATCGCCGATGCCGGCCGCGCCATCGCCGAGCGGCTGCCCAAGGTGCGCGCCGCGATCGTCACCGACGAGACGGTCGGGGGCCTCTATCTTTCAGCGCTCACCGCGTCGCTCGCCGCCTCCGGCATCGACAGCGTGCCCGTGGTGGTCGCGCCCGGCGAGGCTTCGAAGAATTTCCAGACGCTCGAAACCGTCACCCGCGCGATCCTCGCGGCCCGGCTGGAGCGCGGCGACATCGTCATCGCGCTGGGCGGCGGCGTCGTCGGCGACCTCACCGGCTTCGCGGCGGCGATCGCCCGGCGCGGCATGCGCTTCGTCCAGATCCCGACCTCCCTGCTGGCCCAGGTCGACAGCTCCGTCGGCGGCAAGACCGGCATCAACACCGCCGAGGGCAAGAACCTGGTCGGGGCGTTCCACCAGCCCGATCTCGTCATCGCCGATACCGGCGTGCTCGATACGCTCTCCCCTCGCGAATTCCGCGCCGGCTATGCCGAGGTGGCGAAATACGGCCTGATCGACGACCCCGCCTTCTTCGCCTGGCTGGAGCAGAACTGGCGCGGCATCCTTTCCGGCGGCCCGGAACGCGAACACGCGGTTGCCACCAGCTGCCGCGCCAAGGCCAAGGTCGTCGCCGCCGACGAACACGAGACCGGGGAGCGCGCGTTGCTCAATCTCGGCCACACCTTCGGCCATGCCCTGGAATCGGCCACCGGCTATTCGCAGCGCCTCGTGCATGGCGAGGGCGTCGCCATCGGCATGGTGCTGGCGCACCAGTTTTCCGCCCGCATGAACCTCTGCTCGCCGGATGACGGCGCCCGCGTCGAGGCGCATCTGAAGGCGGTCGGCCTGCCGACGCGGCTCTCCGACGTGCCCGGCGGCTTGCCCGACGCTCAGGATCTGATGAAGCGCATCGGCCAGGACAAGAAGGTGTCGCGCGGCACGCTGACCTTCATCCTGACGCATGGCGTCGGCAAGGCCTTTATCGCCAAGGATGTGCCGCCGGCCGCCGTCGAGACCTTCCTGGCCGACATGCTGGTGGGCTGACCGGCGCGATCTCCCGAAACGGAGTCTCGCTTTTTGCAGCGATGCTTTAGAATGCCGGAGCGAGCGATTGCGGCGGCCTTGAAGCGCCGACTCCTCGCGCGGAGACGGGCTCGTGTTTGACATCCTCGAAACCTTCGGCGGCTGGTACGACCTGCCCGCCCATATCGGCTATGTGCTTTTCGCGGTCTCGCTGTTCCTGACGAACATCTTCTGGCTGCGCATCCTGCTGATCATCTCGCTTGCCTTCCAGATCGTCTATTTCGCAATGTCCGGCGGCGCGCTTTATACCGGCATCGTCTGGAATGTCGTCTTCATCCTGATCAACGCCTATCGCCTCATGGCTCTGGTCCAGGCGCGGCGCGCTCTCGGCCGGGCCACCCGCGGCCAGCTGCTGGGCGCCGGCGCCGACGAAGTGGTGATCGACGCCGCGAACAGCCTGGACGACAACCAGATCGGCGAACTGATCCGGCTTGGCGAGGTGTATGACCTCGCGCCCGGCGCGCCGCTGACGACCGAAGGCGAACCCGTCGACTGGTTCTATTTCATCACGGCCGGCCATGCCGTCGTCTTGGCGGGTGGGGTCGAAGTCGCGCGCCTGCATGCGGGCGAGTTCGTCGGCGAGGTGTCGTTCCTGACCGGCATCGTCGCGTCGGCGACGGTCCGCGCCTCCGACCGGCTTTCGGTGATCGCGCTCGACCGCGAGAAGCTGTCGCGCGCCTGCGCCGAGGATGCCCGCCTGTCCGCGGCCGTGCACCAGGTGATTGGCAACGCGCTGGCCCGAAAGCTGGTCGCCGCCAACCGCCGCGGCATGCCGAGGGTCCCCCAGCCGGCGTGAGGGGGAGAGTTCTCAGTCTCGAGTTCGTGGCCGAATGCCATTTGTGTTGTGGCTGGACGGTGCCGGGGCGTGGGGTCGGGCCGGCGTCCGGCAACAGACCCTCACCCCAGCCCTCTCCCGCGCGCGGGAGAGGGAGCCCATCGCGCCCAGTCTTGATGCCGCCACCGCACCGCGCCCGGTCTCGACGTCGCCACCACACCGGCCAAAAGCCCTCGACCGATTGCGGGAGAGGGAGCCCATCGCGCCCGGTCTCGACGCCGCCACCACGCCGCCCGAAAGCCCTCGCCCGCTTGCGGGAGAGGGTGGGGTGAGGGTCTTGCTTGCTGCGCTACGGCTGAATGGATCCCGGGTATCCGCCCGGGATGACGCCAGTGGGGGCGTCGGGCTGGCGCAGGATGACAGCGGCCGGTCGAAGATCTGGCTCCGCCATCACCTCACCCTCGCCGTCATTCCTGCGAAAGCAGGAATCCATGCAGCCGAGGAACAGGACCTTGCGGGCGCGATTTTCCGGCTGACGGGCCCCCCCGGGTCTTCGCCCGGAATCACGACCGAGCCGCGCCAGACACAAAGAAGCCCGGCATGTCGCCATGCCGGGCTTCTTCAAAAATATCGGACCAGCCTTACGCCAGCTTGCCGTGGCAGTGCTTGAACTTCTTGCCGGAGCCGCAGGGGCAGGGGGCGTTGCGCTGGAGGCGGCTCCAGGTCGACGGGTCGTTCGGGTCGACGCCGAGCGCCGCGAAGCCGGCGGCCGCGTCCGCATTCTCGAGCAGCGGTGTGTCGTCGAACTCGTTCTCGCCGGACAGCGGGTCGAGATGCATGGCCTGGAGGCTGTCCATGTCCATGTCATCCGGCGCCAGCGGCGGCGACTGCATGATCTCGACGCGCATCATCTGCGCCGTGACGGCCTCGCGCAGGTTCTGCAGCATTGCCTCGAACAGCTCGAAGGCCTCGGTCTTGTATTCGTTCAGCGGGTCGCGCTGCGCGTAGCCGCGGAAGCCGATGACCTGGCGCAGGTGGTCCAGCGTGACCAGGTGCTCGCGCCAGAGATGGTCGAGCGTCTGCAGCAGGACGGCCTTTTCGACCTGGCGCATGACGGTCGGCGAGAAGCGCTCGGTGCGCGAGGCGGCGGCTTCGTCGCCGGCCTTCTGCACGCGTTCCAGCACTTCCGCGTCGGCAATGCCTTCTTCGGCAGCCCAGGCCTCGATCGGCAGGTCGAGATTGACCGCCGTCAGCAGCGCCTCGTGCAGGCCCTTGGCGTCCCACTGCTCGGGATAGGCCTTTTCCGGGATATGCTTGGCGACCAGATTGGCGATCACTTCCTGGCGCATGTCGTCGACGGTGGAGGCAACGTCTTCCTCGGCCATCAGCTCGATGCGCTGGTCGAAGATGACCTTGCGCTGGTCGTTCATGACGTCGTCGTATTTCAGCAGGTTCTTGCGGATGTCGAAGTTGCGCGCCTCGACCTTCTGCTGCGCCTTTTCCAGAGCCCGGTTGATCCAGGGATGGACGATCGCCTCGTCTTCCTTCAGCCCCAGCTTCTGCAGCATGCCGTCCATGCGCTCCGAGCCGAAGATGCGCATCAGATCGTCCTGCAGCGACAGGAAGAAGTGCGAATGGCCCGGGTCGCCCTGACGGCCGGAACGGCCGCGCAGCTGGTTGTCGATGCGGCGGCTTTCATGCCGCTCGGTGCCGATGACGTAGAGACCGCCGGCGGCCAGCGCCTTGTCCTTGAGGACGGCGATCTCGGCCTTGATCTCCTCGATGCGGCGATTGCGCTCGGCCTCGTCCTGGACGTCGCCCAGTTCGCGCTCGATGCGCATTTCGAGGTTGCCGCCGAGTTTGATGTCTGTACCGCGGCCGGCCATGTTGGTGGCGATAGTCACCGCGCCGGGCACGCCGGCCTGGGCGACGATATAGGCTTCCTGCTCATGATAGCGGGCGTTCAGCACCTGGTGCGGGACCTTCTC
This sequence comes from Kaistia sp. UC242_56, assembly GCF_044452255.1. Taxonomy (NCBI): domain Bacteria; kingdom Pseudomonadati; phylum Pseudomonadota; class Alphaproteobacteria; order Hyphomicrobiales; family Kaistiaceae; genus Kaistia; species Kaistia sp. UC242_56. The sequence goes on along the minus strand of NZ_JBIOAN010000001.1, from coordinate 24,153 downwards.
CTTCTTCAGGAGCTCCGACAGCAGTTCCGACTTCTCGATCGAGGTCGTGCCGACGAGGACCGGCTGGCCGCGCTGGCTGCAATCCTTGATGACGCGGATGATCGCCTTGTACTTCTCGTTGGCAGTCCGGTAGACCTCGTCGTCATCATCGATACGCGAGACGGGGACGTTGGTCGGGATCTCGAGAACCTCGAGACCGTAAATGTCCATGAACTCGGCCGCTTCCGTCTGCGCCGTACCGGTCATGCCAGCCAGCTTCTCGTACATGCGGAAATAGTTCTGGAAGGTGATCGAGGCCAGCGTCTGGTTTTCCGGCTGGATCTTGACGTGTTCCTTCGCCTCCAGCGCCTGGTGCAGGCCTTCCGAATAGCGGCGGCCCGGCATCATGCGGCCGGTGAACTCGTCGATGATGACGACTTCGTCATCCTTGACGATGTAGTCCTTGTCGCGCTGGAACAGACGGTGCGCGCGCAGACCCTGGTTGATGTGGTGCACGACGGTGACGTTCTCGACGTCATAGAGCGACTCGCCCTTCAGCAGGCCCGCTTCGGTCAGGAGCTGCTCGAGCTTCTCGTTGCCGGCCTCGGTGAAGTTGGCGGTGCGCTGCTTCTCGTCGATCTCGTAATCTTCCGGCGAGAGCGCCGGAATGAAGGCGTCGATCGTGGTGTAGAGCTCCGAGCGGTCGTCGAGCGGGCCGGAGATGATCAGCGGGGTGCGCGCTTCGTCGATCAGGATCGAGTCGACTTCGTCGACGATCGCATAATGATGGGGGCGCTGGACCATCTGGCCGAGCTCGTACTTCATGTTATCGCGCAGATAATCGAAGCCGTACTCGTTGTTGGTGCCGTAGGTGATGTCGCAGGCGTAGGCGGCGCGGCGCTGGTCGTCGTCGAGGCCATGCACGATGACGCCGACCGACAGGCCGAGGAAGCGGTAGAGCCGGCCCATCCATTCGGCGTCGCGCGAGGCGAGGTAGTCGTTGACGGTGACGACGTGCACGCCCTTGCCGCTGAGCGCGTTCAGGTACACCGGCAGCGTCGCAACAAGGGTCTTGCCCTCGCCCGTCTTCATTTCCGAGATGGCGCCATCGTTCAGCACCATGCCGCCGATCATCTGGACGTCGAAATGACGCATGCCGAGCGCGCGCTTGGCGCCCTCGCGGACGGTGGCGAAGGCGGGAACCAGCAGTTCGTCCACGGTCTTGCCGCCGGCGATCTCGCGCTTGAACTGTTCGGTGCGGGCGCGGAGCTGGTCGTCGGTGAGCTTCGACAACTCGTCTTCCAGCGCATTGATCTGCGCGACCACGGGCCGGTAGCCCTTGACGCGGCGGTCATTGGCCGAGCCGAAAAATTTGCGCGCAAGCGAACCGAGACCGACCATGGGTCATCCTTGATGTTGGGTCCGGGCCGCCCCGGAGAGGCGAGGGGGCGCCGGGTTCTTGTTGTCGGCGCGATCGCATCGGCTGCGACGAAGGCCGGAAACCGTTAGGCGCGCCGTCACCTCACACGTCACAGCGTTCTGGACGCCGAGTTCCGAGACAGATAAGAGGGGGCACAAGGGTTGTCAACGTGGACGACCGGCGGCGTCATGCCCGCAAAATGCCGGAATTGCAGCAGATCCACGCACTTGATCGTGAGGAACACGCAATGCTCTTCACTTCTCTCTCCGTAAAGGAACAGGACAAGTCCATGATGTCTCGTGTCTCATCTTCCCTTACGGCCTTGCGCGGGCCTGCTCTGGCCGTGCTCGGCCTGATGGCGCTGGCGGCACCGGTTGCCGCGCAGGAAGCCCCCGCGCCCGCGGCTGCCCCCGCCGCTGCGCCTGCCGATCCGAAGACCGTTCTGGCGACCGTCAACGGCCAGCCGATCACCGAGGCCGATCTCACCCTGGCAGGCGATGATTTCGCCGAGGAACTCGCCAAGGTTGCGCCCGACCAGCGCCGCAAGGCCATCCTCGACGTGCTGATCGACCTGCGCCTGATGGCGGGCGCCGCCGAAAAGGACGGCCTCGACAAGTCCGAGGAATTCCAGCGCCGTCTCGCTCTGCTGCGCGCCCGCGCGCTGCGCAACGAGTTCTTCCGCGCCAAGGTCGACCTCGCCGTGACCGACGAAGCGGTCAAGAAGCGCTACGAGACCGAGATCGCCAAGATCGTGCCGGAAGAGGAAGTCCACGCCCAGCACATCCTGGTCGAGACCGAGGACGAGGCCAAGGCGATCATCGCCGAGCTCGACAAGGGCGGCGATTTCGCCAAGCTCGCGGCCGAGAAGTCGAAGGATCCCGGTTCCGCCAAGATGGGCGGCGATCTCGGCTTCTTCACCAAGGGCAAGATGATCAAGGAATTCGAGGAAGCGGCCTTCGCTCTCGAGCCCGGCAAGTACACCGAGAAGCCGGTCAAGACCCAGTATGGCTACCACGTCATCAAGTCGGTCGAGAAGCGCAAGCAGCCGCTGCCGACCTTCGACCAGGTCAAGGATCAGGTCCGCCAGCTCGTGCTGCGCGACACCTTCGTCGAGACCGTCGCCGGCCTGCGCAAGGACAGCAAGGTCGAGATCGTCGACCCGACCCTGAAGGCCGCTCCGTCGCAGCCCGCGCAGTAAGCGCAGGGTTAACGGATTGCTAACGGAAGGGCCGGACATCAGTCCGGCCTTTTTGCATTTCAGGATTGCCGCTTCCTCCGTTCCCTGATCCGAAACGGCTTGCGCGTGACAGGCGGTTCGGGCAGAGGGATGGCCTCTTTTGCCCGAACCCGCCGAGGCATCATGTCCACTGCCGTGTCCCCGCTCGCCGTTCCCTTTCCCGAGATGCCGCCGATCGAAGGCGTGACCTTCGCGACCGCCGAGGCCGGCATCAAGTACAAGAACCGCCTCGACGTTTTCCTGGCGCTGTTTGCCGAGGGAACGACGGTGGCCGGTGTCTTCACCCAGTCCAAGTGCCCGTCGGCGCCGGTCGACTGGTGCCGGGAATCGCTGAAGGGCGGCACGGCACGCGCCCTGCTGGTCAATTCCGGCAATGCCAATGCCTTTACCGGCAAGAAGGGCCGCGAAACCACGCGTTTGCAGGGCGAACTGGCGGCCAAGGTCGCGGATTGCCGCCCGGATGAAGTGTTTCTCGCCTCGACCGGCGTGATCGGCGAACCGCTCGACGCGCAGAAATTCGCCGCGGTCCTGCCGGATGCGGCATCGCGCGCCGCCGCCGGCCCCTGGGTCGACGCCGCCCGCGCCATCATGACCACCGACACCTTCCCGAAGGGCGCGACCCGCACCGTCAAGCTTGGCGCCGCCACGGTCACGATCAACGGCATCGCCAAGGGCGCCGGCATGATCGCGCCGGACATGGCCACCATGCTCTCCTTCGTCGCCACGGATGCCGCCATCGCCGCGCCGGTGCTTCAGGCGCTGCTGTCCAGGGGTGTCGATGGCAGCTTCAATTCCGTCACCGTCGACAGCGACACCTCGACCTCCGACACGCTGCTTCTGTTCGCTACCGGCAAGGCGCAAGGCGCGGAAACCATTACCGATTCCGCCGATCCGCGCCTGGTGGATTTCGCCCGGGCGCTGGATGAGGTTCTGCTCGACCTCGCGACCCAGGTGGCGCGCGACGGCGAGGGCGCGCGCAAGCTGATCGAGGTCCGGGTCGTCGGCGCCGTTTCCAACGCCTCGGCCAAGCGCATCGCGCTGTCGATCGCCAATTCGCCGCTGGTCAAGACGGCGGCGGCCGGCGAGGACGCCAATTGGGGCCGCGTCGTCATGGCGGTCGGCAAGGCCGGCGAACCGGCCGACCGCGACAGGCTGTCGATCTCCTTCGGCGAAACCCGCGTCGCCTTCGAAGGCGAGCGCGATCCTTCCTATTCGGAAGCCGTCGCCTCGGCCTACATGAAGAACCAGGAAATCGTCATCACGGCCGAGATCGGCCTGGGCGAGGGCAAGGCCACCGTGTGGACCTGCGACCTGACCAAGGAATATGTCGCCATCAATGGCGACTACCGCAGCTGAGGTGACCATCTTGCCGTCCATCCTGGGTATCGAATCCGCATGCCTGTCCGCCTGGCCTGCGGTCGGTACCGTGCATGACGGAGCCTGGCTCTGGCGCTTCGCGCATGGCTATTCGAAGCGCTCGAATTCGTTCCAGAGCCTCGATCCGGAAGATGACGAGGATGCCGAGCGGCGGATCGACTACCTCGCCGCCCTCTCGGTGCGCCATGGCATCGCGCCGGTCTTCCGCGTGACGCCGCTGGCCGGCGGCCGCGTGCTGGATGCGCTCGACCGCGCCGGCTGGTCCACCTATGAGGAGAGCCGGGTTCTCGCCATGTCGCTCGAGGATTGTGCCTTCGAGCCAGCCGGCGACGTCCGGTTCTTCAATCCGACCGATCCGCGCTGGTATCGGGCGCAGTCGACCTTGAGCCAGTCGACGGGCAAGACCGTGGAGACGCTGAAGATCCTGCTCGGGCTGATCGCGCCGGAGGCGCGCGGTGTCGTCGCCTATGCGCCGGACGGGACGCCGGCCGCCGCGGCGCTCGCCGTCAATGCGGGCGGGATCGGCATCTATCTCAACGTCGTCACCGACAGGACGAAGCGGCGCCAGGGCTATGGCGCCATGGTGATGCGGGCGGCGTTGCGCTGGACGACGGAGAACGGCGCCCGGGCGGCCGCGATCCAGGTGACCTCCGACAACGATGCAGCGATCCGGCTCTACGAGTCGCTCGGCTTCGTCGAGCAATATCGCTACCACTACCGCAGTCCCGCCTGATCCCTCCCGTTCCTCCGAGGTTTTGATGACACGCCGCCTTCTTCTCGTGGTCGCCTGTGCGCTGGTCGATGCCGACAATCGCATCCTGATCGCACAGCGTCCCGAGGGAAAAGCGCTGGCCGGACTGTGGGAGTTTCCAGGCGGCAAGGTCGATGCCGGTGAGACGCCGGAAGACGCCTTGATCCGCGAACTGCGCGAGGAACTCGGCGTCGAGACCAAGACCGCGTGCCTCGCGCCGCTCACCTTCGCCAGCCACAGCTATGACGATTTCCACCTGCTGATGCCGCTCTATGTCTGCCGGCGCTGGACCGGATTTCCGCGCAGCCTGGAAGGGCAGGCGCTGAAATGGGTGCGCGCCAAGCAACTCCGAGATTATCCGATGCCGCCGGCCGACGAGCCTTTGATCGCGCCGTTAATCGAGCTTTTATGAGTTTGGGCGAGGGTCTGGCCTGAAGGCGTCGCGTGTCGTGACGCCGAATGGATAGCGGAATTCCGTGGCTGTCCAGGCAAGGCATGTCGATGAGCGCCGCCGCTGGCCCCTCCCTTATCCGCTTCCTGCGCTCGCGCCGGGGCCCGATCGCCATCGAATACGGCCTGATCATCGGCGTCATCGTCCTGGCGCTGGTGGCCGTCATTTTCACCGGCGGCGGCATCCTCTCGCTCTATGAGCGTGTGTTAGCGCTGGCCGTGCAATCCTGACGCCTCTTACTCCGACGACTGCTCCCTCTCCTTGCGGGCCGCCTCCAGCGCATCGGCGAGCCGCACCTTGGCCGAGCCTGGCTTGAGCGGCTTCTGCTGGCTCTCATGCGGCGCCCATCCCGACAGCGCGATCAGCTCGAAGGTGGCGCGGACGCGGCCATCGGCGTCGGCGTAGCGCTCGGCATAGAGCGCGGCGGCGCGAGCCAGGATCGGCCGGGTCAGCGGGCGCGGGTCGCGCGCGACGAGCGCGTTGGTCGCTCCCATGGCGCGCAGATCGCGCATCAGATGGAACAGGCTGTCATAGCGGACGATGAGCCGGTCGGTGTCGGTCACCGGCAGGGCAAAGCCGGCGCGCTGCAGCAGCGCGCCGATGTCGCGCACATCGGCAAAGGGCGCGACGCGCGGCGCGGCGCCACCACGAATGTCGCTCTCGGCCTCGGTCAGAACGGCGCGCAGCTCATGCAGCGTGTCGCCCCCGACAAGGGCTGCCAGCAGCAGGCCGTCCGGCTTCAGCGCCCGCTTGATCTGGGCGAGCAGGCCCGGTAGGTCGTTGACCCACTGGAAGGACAGCGCGCTGACCGCGAGGTCGATCGAGCCTGGCTCCAGCGGCAAGCCTTCATTCGCGTCTAGCCGGACCCGTCGCACGTCGCCGCCCTGGCCGTTGGAGGAGAGCGCCGCCGCGAGGGCGGGCGAGAGATCCCCGATATCGGCTGCCTGCTCGAAGTGGCGGTTCACCGTCGACAGGCGGTCCATCAGGTCTTCGATCGTGCGGGCGAGCAGGAAATCGCTGCCGGAAACGGCGAGCCGCTCGGCGCGCGCGCGACGCAGGTCGAGCAGGTTTCGATCGAAGAGAATGGGGGCGCCGGCCATGGCACAGCCTTCCTGACGGGGGTGGTGGCGGCCGTTATGGGACTGGCGGCTCTTCCGGTCAAAGCCGTTCTGCATTACGCTGCGGCATGCGAGCGGGCGCGGCGGTCGAAAAATCGACATGGCTGGAGCCGCTTCGGGCACGGCTCCGGGCGGCAGGGCGGTTCGTCATCAATCTGGCGCTGCCGCCGGCCTGCATGGCGTGCAACCGGCCTGTGGCCGAGAGCGGCGCGCTGTGCGCGACCTGCTGGGACCGATTGCGGCTGATCGAACGGCCCTTCTGCCAACGGCTCGCGATTCCGTTCGGATACGACATCGGCCCGGAGGCGCTTTCCGCAGAGGCGATCGCCGATCCGCCGCCCTTCAACCGGCTGCGCGCTGTCGCCGTCTATGACGAATTGTCCGGCCGGATCGTGCAGGGGCTCAAATATCATGACCATGTCGAACTCGCCCGCTCGATCGGCGCGATGATGGTGCGGGCGGCGGGCGACATTGCCGGCGAGGCGCAGATCGTCGTGCCGGTGCCGCTGCATCCGCGCCGGCTCTGGCAGCGCCGCTTCAACCAGTCGGGGATGATCGCGGCGGAGATCGCGAAACGGCTGGAAAGGCCGCATCTTCCGGACCTTGTCGACAGGATCAAGCCGACGCGCCGGCAGGTGGGGCTGAAGGCGAGCGAGCGCGCGGCCAACGTCCAGGGCGCCTTTCGCGTATCGACGGAGGCCAGGGCGAAGCTTGCCGGCCGGCATGTGCTTCTCGTCGATGATGTCTACACCACCGGGGCGACGGCGAAGGCCGTGACGCGGGCGCTTCTGCGCGGCGGCGCGGCCCGCGTCGACGTCGTCGTCTTCGCACGGGTTGTCGAAGGGCTGGGCTGAAGCCTATATAGGCGGCTCCCAATCATCAGGATTGAACATGGCCGAAGTGATCATCTACACCCGGCAGGCCTGCGGATATTGTTCGTCCGCCAAGCGCCTTCTGGACAAGAAAGGCGTTGCCTATGTCGAATTCGACGCCACCGGAAAGCCGGAACTCCGCCAGGAAATGATCGAGCGCGCCAAGGGGCGCGCAACGTTCCCGCAGATTTTCATCGGCGGGACGCATGTCGGGGGCTGCGACGACCTGCACGATCTCGAGGGGCAGGGCCGCCTGGATCTGCTTCTGGCGTCCTGACGGGCGTCGCTTTCATTTTATTCAATCAAGGAGAGAGCCGATGACGAGCTTTAAAGCGGCTTGCGTCCAGATGCGCAGCGGACGTTCGGTGGCGGCGAATGTCGACGATGCCGAGGCTCTGATCCGGGCGGCGGCGGCAGCCGGGGCCGGCTATGTGCTGACCCCGGAAATGACGACCATCCTCGACCGCGACAAGGAAGCGCTGCTCGCGGCGATCGGCCCGGAAGAGATCGACACGTCGCTGCAGCGGTTCCGCGAGATCGCGCGCGAACTGGGTATTCATCTCCATATCGGCTCGATGGCGATCAAGCTCGCCGACGATCACATCGCCAACCGCTCGTTCCTGATCGCGCCGAATGGCGCCGTCATCGGCCGCTATGACAAGATCCACATGTTCGATGTCGATCTGTCCGGCGGCGAAAGCTATCGCGAATCCGCGACCTATCGCGCCGGCGATTCCGCCATCGTCGCCGACCTGCCCTGGACCAAGATCGGTCTGACGATCTGCTACGATGTCCGCTTCCCGGCGCTGCACCGGACGCTGGCCAAGGCCGGCGCCGCGGTGCTGGCCGTACCCGCCGCCTTCACCAAGAAGACCGGCGAGGCGCACTGGCACGTGCTGCTGCGCTCGCGGGCGATCGAGACCGGCTCCTATGTCGTGGCGGCGGCGCAGGCCGGCCATCATGAAGACGGCCGCGACACCTATGGCCACAGCATGATCGTCGATCCCTGGGGCAAGATCCTGGCCGAAGCCGACGACCAGCCCGGCTTCATCATCGCCGAGATCGACCCGGCCTTTTCCGCCTCGGCGCGCCAGGCCATTCCGGCGCTCGCCAATGCACGCGATTTTGCGCTGCCCGAGATGCCGCAGGTTGGCAGCTTCGTGAACTGATCCCCATATAGATGTCATGATCCGATACAATCTCGTCTGTACGGGCGGACACGACTTCGAAAGCTGGTTTCGCGACGCGGCGGCCTTTGACAAGGCCGCCAAGGCGAAGGCCGTGACCTGCCCGGAATGCGGCACCAGCGATGTCGTGAAGGCCTTGATGGCGCCGTCCGTTTCGACGGCGCGCAAGCGAGAGGCGGCGGCCGTGAAGGTCGCCGCGCCGGACCCGCGCCAGGCGGCTATGGTCGAGATGATGCGCAAGCTGCGCGCGCATGTGACGGAAAACGCCGACTATGTCGGGGCCAAGTTCGCCGAGGAAGCGCGCAAGATCCACTACGAAGAGGTTGAGGCGCGCGGCATCTATGGCGAGGCCTCGCCGGAAGAGGCGCGCTCGCTGATCGACGAGGGGATCGAGTTCCTGCCCCTGCCGGTCCTGCCGGAAGACGGCAACTAGAGCCTTCCCCGTTTCTCTGAAACGGCGCAACGCTCTAACTCCTTGTGGGATCGCGTTTTCTTCACGCGAACTGGTACCAACTTCGCTCGAAAACGCTCTAGCGGCGGACGGCCGACAGCATGTAGTTGACGTCCATGTCGGACGAAGTCTTCCACTGGTTGCGAAGCGGGTTGAACACGACGCCGGTCTCGGTCGAAAGATCGAGGCCGTTTTCCCGCAGCGCCGAGGCGAGTTCCGAAGGCTGCACGAGCTTCTCGTAGCTGTGCGTGCCGCGCGGCAACCAGCCCAGAATATACTCGGCTCCCACGATCGCCAGCGCCCAGGCCTTTGGCGTGCGGTTGATGGTCGAAAGAACCATCAGCCCGCCCGGCTTCACCATGGCCGACGTCTCGCGGATGAAGAGCGGCAGGTCGGCGACATGCTCGACGATCTCCATGGCGAGCACGATGTCGAATCGCTCGCCGGCCTGCGACAGCGCCTCGGCGGTCGTCGCCCGGTAGTCGATGTCGAGGCCCGCCTCGCGCGCATGCAGCGACGCGACGCCGATATTGGTTTCCGAGGCATCGGCGCCGACAACCGTCGCGCCCAGCCGCGCCATCGGCTCCGACAACAGCCCGCCGCCGCAGCCGATATCCAGCACGCGCAGGCCCTGCAGGGCCTTGGGGTCCCGCCCGTCGCGGCCGAACAGCCGCGCGGCCTCGTCCTTGATGAAGCCGATCCGGATCGGGTTGAGGCGATGCAGCGGCGCGAACTTGCCGTTGGGCGCCCACCACTCGCCGGCGATCGCCGAAAAATGCGCGATTTCGTCCTGGTCGACGGTAGTGCTGTGCTCGGCGGCTGACATGGGCGGCTCCTTCTCGGGCGAACGTCGTCGTGGCGGCGAGTGAAGTCAAGGCAGGCGGTCGCCGCATCCCCGTATCGGGGCAGGATCCGGCCCGTCGATCGGCCGATTTTCGCGCCGCGCCAGCCCGTCCCCAGAGCTTGGTGCAGCCCGCGCGCCGTCGCCGTTGCGGCTTCCTGCCGAAGCCGCTATGAAGGCGCCCGTCCGGTTGTTCTGGTTGACCGGAGATCCTTCAATCTCTTCCGCAGCTTCTGCGGAAACTGCCCTTCAAAGGTTGCTGATGGCCCGGCTGGTGATGAAGTTCGGCGGAACCTCCGTCGCCGATATCGATCGCATCCGCATTGTGGCTCGTCACGTCAAACGCGAAGTCGACGCCGGCTTCCAGGTCGCAGTCGTGGTTTCGGCGATGTCCGGCAAGACCAACGAACTCGTCAGCTGGACGCGCGCCGCGGCGCCGATGCACGATGCACGCGAATATGACGCAGTCGTCGCTTCCGGCGAGCAGGTGACCTCCGGCCTCCTGGCGATCGCGCTGCAGGAAATGGGCATCAACGCCCGCTCCTGGCAGGGCTGGCAGATCCCGATCCGCACCGATGGCGCCCATGGCGCCGCACGCATCGTCGACATTGACGGCTCGAAGCTGATCGAGCGGCTGGAGCAGGGCCAGGTCGCCGTGGTCGCCGGTTTCCAGGGCCTCGGCCCGGACAACCGCATCGCCACGCTCGGCCGCGGCGGTTCCGACACCAGCGCGGTGGCGATCGCCGCCGCGATCAAGGCGGATCGCTGCGACATCTATACGGACGTCGACGGCGTCTACACGACCGATCCCCGGATGGTACCGAAGGCCAAGCGCCTCGACCGCGTCTCGCATGAAGAAATGCTCGAGATGGCGTCGCTGGGCGCGAAGGTGCTGCAGGTACGATCCGTCGAACTGGCTATGGTGCATGGTGTGCGGACCTTCGTGCGGTCCAGCTTCGTCGATCCGGAAGATCCGGGCCTCGCCGATCCCAACAATCCCCCAGGCACCCTCATTTGCGACGAGGACGAGATCGTGGAAAAGCAGGTTGTTACCGGCATCGCCTATGCCAAGGACGAGGCTCAGATCTCGCTTCGCGAAGTCGCCGACAAGCCGGGCGTCGCCGCCGCGGTGTTCGTGCCGCTGGCCGAAGCCAACATCAATGTCGACATGATCGTGCAGAACGTCTCGGAAGACGGCACGACCACCGACATGACCTTCACCGTGCCGAATACCGATTTCGACCGGGCCTGGAAGGTGCTGGCCGAGGCGCGCGATTCGATCGGCTATACCAGCGTGCAGGGCTCGCGCGACCTGACCAAGGTCTCGGTGATCGGCATCGGCATGCGAAGCCATGCCGGCGTCGCGGCATCCGCCTTCAAGGCGCTTGCCGGCAAGGGCATCAACATCCGCGCGATCACGACGTCGGAAATCAAGATTTCGATCCTGATCGACGCGGCCTATACCGAGCTGGCCGTACGGACGCTGCATTCGCTCTACGGGCTGGACGCCGCCTGATCAACAGGCTTTCCGACCCTACGAAACAGCATTGTACCTTCTGCCTAACTCGTGCCACGACTAGGTAGGAAGCATGCGGGGAACCGGCCGAATCGGCCGGCTTCCCGAGACGGATTTCGATGGTCGGAACCCGTCAAAGCTCTCAAATTGCGGAAGGCGGACCATGCGGGGGTCACTCGCCGGGCCGCGCGTCCTGCTCCGTCGCCTGCGCGAAATCATGGCGGAGCCGATCAGCGCGCAAGACCGGCTCGACAAGATCGTAGCCCAGATCGCGGCCAACATGGTGGCCGAGGTGTGCTCGGTTTATGTCCTGCGCGCCGATGACGTGCTCGAGCTCTACGCCACCGAAGGCCTGAACCGGTCGGCCGTCCACCATGCGGGCCTGCGCGTCGGGCAGGGCCTTGTCGGCCTGATCGCCTCCGAGGCGCGCCCGCTCAATCTGCAGGACGCGCAGAGCCATCCGGCTTTCGCCTACCTGCCGGAAACGGGCGAAGAGATCTACAACGCGTTCCTCGGCGTGCCGATCCTGCGCGCCGGCCGTACGCTCGGCGTTCTCGTCGTGCAGAACCGCGCCCACCGCACCTATCACGACGAGGAAGTCGAGGCGCTCCAGACCACCGCGATGGTTCTGGCCGAGATGATCGCGGTCGGCGAGCTGCAGGGCTTGGCGCGGCCCGGAACCTCGCTCGACGTCAAGCGCCCGTTGTCGCTGAAGGGCACGCCGCTCTCGGACGGCATCGCGCTTGGCCATGTCGTGCTGCACGAGCCACGCGTCGTCGTGACCCAGCTGATCGCCGAGGACACGGACAAGGAGAGCCAGCGGCTCGAGCAGTCGATCGCCAATCTGCGCCTCTCCGTCGACGACATGCTCTCGCGCGACGATATCGCGCCGGCCGGCGAGCATCGCGACATCCTCGAAGCCTATCGCATGTTCGCCTATGACCGCGGCTGGGTGCGCCGCATGGACGAGGCGATCCAGAACGGGCTTTCGGCCGAAGCCGCCGTCGAGAAGGTTCAGAGCGACACGCGCGCCCGCCTGCAGCGCCAGACCGATCCGTATCTGCGCGAGCGGCTGCACGATTTCGACGACCTGGCCAACCGCCTGCTGCGCGAGTTGATGGGCAAGTCGCATGGTCCCGATGGCGGCACGCTGCCCAAGGACAGCATCATCGTCGCGCGTAACATGGGCGCCGCCGAACTGCTCGACTATGACCGCAGCCGCGTGCGCGGACTGGTGCTGGAGGAGGGCGGGGCGACCAGCCACGTCACCATCGTCGCCCGTGCCCTCGGCATTGCCACGATCGGCCGCGCCGCCAACATCGTCTCGCTGGTCGAGAATGGCGATCCGATCATTCTCGACGCGGATATCGGCGAGGCGCATGTGCGGCCGCCGGCCGATGTCGAGGCGGCCTATGGCGAGAAGGTCAAGTTCCGCGCCAAGCGCCAGGCCCAGTACAGGCTGCTGCGCAACAAGCCGGCGGTCACGCTGGATGGTCACCGCGTCTCGCTGAACATGAATGCCGGCCTTCTGGTCGACCTGCCGCATCTTTCGGAAGCGGGCGCCGAGGGCATCGGCCTGTTCCGCACCGAACTCCAGTTCATGGTCGCCTCGACCATGCCGCGCATGGACGAGCAGACCGCGCTCTACGCCGCCGTCCTCAAGGCCAGCGGCAACCGGCCCGTCACCTTCCGCACGCTCGATATCGGCGGCGACAAGGTACTGCCCTATATGCGCATGCAGCCGGAGGAAAATCCGGCGCTTGGCTGGCGGGCGATCCGGCTTGGCCTGGATCGCCCGGGCCTGCTCCGCATGCAGTTGCGGGCGCTGTTGCACGCGGCGGCCGGTCGCGAGTTGCGCGTCATGCTGCCGATGGTCACCGAGGTGAGCGAGATCCGTCGCGCCCGCGCCCTGCTGGAGCGCGAGGTCGCGCAGCTGCGCCGGCATGGCCACGACGAGCCGTCGCGCATCCTGCTCGGCTCGATGGTCGAGGTCCCCGCGCTGCTGTTCCAGCTCGATTCGCTGATGGAGGCCGTCGATTTCGTCTCGGTCGGCTCCAACGACCTGCTGCAATACATGACGGCGAGCGACCGCGGGAACATGCGCGTCGCCAGCCGCTTCGACCCGCTGTCGCGGCATTTCCTGCGCACGCTGCGTCGGATCGTCGAGGCGGCAGATCGGCATGGGACCCCCGTGACCTTGTGCGGCGAAATCGCCAGCCGGCCGCTGGCCGCCGTTGCGCTGGCGGGCATCGGCTTCCGCTCTCTCTCGATGTCGGCCGCCTCGATCGGCCCGGTCAAGGCCACCCTGCTGGCGCTTGACGTGAGCCGGCTGAAGGCCGTGCTTGATCCCCTCCTAGCCCTGGACGATGGCGAGGACGGCGTCCGCGCGGCGCTTTCCGCCTTCGTCGAAGCCGAAGGCATACCGATCTGACCTCCTTGCTGCCGCCCGGGCTTCCCTGGGAAAAGATCAATCATCTCGTTGCCCGCGCCGAGGTCATCGACCAGAAGCTCGCCGCGACCAGCGACGGCGCGACCCTGGTGCAGTTGTCCAAGGAGCGTTCGGAGCTGCAGGATATCGTCGAGGCCGTTCACCGGCTAAAGGCGGCCGCAGCCGAACGCGAAGCGCTGGACGATCTCGCCGGCGATCCCGAGATGGCGGCGCTTGCCGAGGAGGAGCGGGACTCACTCGAGGCGCAGATCGAAGCCCTGACTCAGGAGATCCGTGTTCTGCTCCTGCCGCGCGACGCGGCCGACGAGAAGAGCGCCATCCTCGAAATTCGCGCCGGCACCGGCGGCGACGAGGCCGCCCTGTTCGCGGGCGACCTTTTTCGCATGTATCAGCGCTATGCCGCGCTGCATGGCTGGCGGATTCAGGTTCTCTCCGAGAGCGAGGGCGAGGCTGGCGGCTACAAGGAAATCATCGCCGACGTGACCGGCAAGGGCGTGTTCGCCCGGCTGAAGTTCGAATCCGGCGCCCACCGCGTGCAGCGCGTCCCGGCGACCGAGGCGAGCGGCCGCATCCATACCTCGGCTGCGACGGTGGCGGTTCTGCCCGAGGCCGAGGATGTCGACATCGACATCCGCCCGGAAGACATCAAGATCGACACGACGCGCGCCTCGTCGGCTGGCGGCCAGCACGCCAACACGACCGATACGGCCGTGCGCATCACGCATATCCCGACCGGCACCGTCATCGTCGTGGCCGGCCGGTCGCAGCACCAGAACCGCGCCCAGGCGACGCAGATTTTGCGCGCCCGGTTGTTCGACATGGAGCGCGAGCGGCTTTCGTCCGAGCGCGCTGCCGACCGCAAGGGCCAGGTCGGATCCGGCGATCGCTCCGAGCGCATCCGCACCTACAACTTCCCGCAAGGCCGGGTGACGGACCATCGCATCAATCTGACGCTCTACAAGCTCGAGGCGGTGATCACGGGCGAGGCGCTCGACGAGATCATCGAGCCACTGATCACCGAGCATCAGGCGGGGCTGCTGGCCGCGCTCGATTCATGAGCCTTCCGGCCGCCACGCTGGCTTCGGCGCGCCGCGCCGCGGCGGCGCGGCTGGCGGCCGGGCTCGGGCCCGATGCGACGCCGGCGCTGGATGCGCGCCTGCTGGTCGCCGGCGCGCTGGGCATCGCGCCGGACCGTCTCGTCCTGGTCGATGACCGGGAGCTTTCCCAAGCCGAGAGCCATGCCATCGACGCGGCGATCGAACGCCGCCTGGCCGGCGAGCCCGTCGCCCGCATTCTCGGCGAAAAGGAATTCTGGGGCCTGACTTTCAATCTCGCCGACGCGACGCTGGTGCCGCGCCCGGACACCGAGACCTTGGTCGAGGCGACGCTCGCCTGGATCGACCGCACGCATGGCCGCGACAGGCCGCTGCGCCTGCTTGATATCGGCACCGGCACGGGCGCGATCCTGATCGCCCTTCTCAGCGAACTGCCCCGTGCGATCGGCCTCGGCGTCGATCTGTCGGAAGAGGCGGCCCGTGCGGCGCGCGACAACGCTGCGCGGCTGGGTTTCGCCGAGCGCAGCCTGTTCGTTCGCGGCTCCTGGTCGGCGTGTTCCGGGCCCGTGGATGTAATCGTCTCAAATCCGCCCTATATAGAGAGTGGAATCATCTCCACCCTGGATCGGGAGGTCAGAGACCACGATCCGATGCTGGCATTGGATGGGGGGGATGACGGTCTCGTTGCATACAGAGCGATCCTTGCGGATCTGGACCGGGTGATGCATCCCGGCGGTGCGGCGTTCTTCGAAATCGGCCACGATCAGGCTCAGTCACTCGCGTCGCTCGCCGGTGAATCCGGTCTCACGGTCGAAGTCCATCGCGATCTCGCGGGTCATGACCGGGTGGTGGAACTGCACCGATTGACTGGAGCCTGATGCCAAAGCGCGCAGGCGCCTGAAATTGAATAATCCGCTTGGAAATCAGCCACGAAACAGCTAGTTTCCGAGCCACCGCAGATGGAATTGATGCGTCTCCCTGACGTCGAAGCTTAGGCTTCGCGAGGGAGCGGCGCGGTAAGGGCCAGATTGGCCGTGAGGGTCGGATCGGGGGAGATCGACCGGGCTTCAGTGCCTAGAGCGTCATCTCTACTTGGTACGACACGAATTCCCAGGACGCCCCGCTCCGGCGGTGGCCAGGTTGCCCAAGGTCCGATGTCTGGACACTTGGCTGCCCGATCCGCGGAAGAGTGACGATCGTCTTCGCCGGTTCCGGCGTTTCGGGCTGAGGCTCGATGCGGCCCGATATCGACGGATTTGTCCGGCCGGCGTTTCGCTTCGGTCGATGAGATTGGTTGACCTTGTTGGTCACGGAAGAGAAAATTCATGAGACAAGGACAGCAGAACAACAATAACAACAAGCGGATGCGCGGGCGGAACAACAGCAATAGCAACAACAATAACAACAACCGCAAAGGCCCCAATCCGCTGACCCGCTCGTTCGAGAGCAACGGTCCGGATGTCAAAATCCGTGGCACCGCTCTCCACATCGCGGAGAAGTATGTGACGCTGGCGCGCGACGCGCAGTCGTCCGGCGACCGCGTCATGGCCGAGAATTATCTGCAGCACGCCGAGCATTATTTCCGCGTCATCGCGGCGGCGCAGGCGCAGAACCCGCAGAACGCCCAGCAGCCGCAGCCGTCCTATCGTTCCGACCAGGACGATGAGGGCCTCGACGAAGAGGACGATCGCTTCAGCGAGCGCTTCGGTCAGGCACACAATCAGGAACGCGGCCAGCAGGTCGATCGCCAGCCTCCGCGGGACAATGACGGCAACGTCGCCCAGACCGACGGGCAGCCCTATGCCAACGGCCAGAACAGCGGCATCCAGAACGAGGCCCGCGAAGGCGGTGATCGCCAGCAGGATCGCCCCGAACGTCAGGACCGCCAGGAGCGTTACGAGCGGCCGGCGCGAACCGACCGGCAGGATCGCGGCGAGCGTCAGGACCGCCCCGAGCGGAACGATCGCTCCGATCGCAACGAGCCGCGCGGCGACCGTCCCGAGCGGACGGAACAGCGCGTGGATCGTCCCGAACGCCAGGACCGTCCTGAGCGTCAGGATCGTCCGGAACGTCAGGATCGCCCCGAGCGGACCGACCGCCAGCCGCGTGCGGACCGTGGCGAGCGTCGCGACCGTTCGGATCGCGGCGACCGCAACGAGCGTTCGCAGCTTCCCCGCTTCGTGACGGGGGAGCCGGCGCCGCAGCCGGTTGTCGACGCTGCGCAGTTCCATCCCGCGGCCGATCAGGCGAAGCCCGAAGCCATCCGCGCCGAGCCGGCCAAGTCCGAACCGGTGACGCCGGAAGTCGTCGAGGTCGCGAAGGCCGAACCGGCTGTCGTCGCGCCAGTCGCCGAAGCCGTCGTGGCCGAAGCGCCGCGTCCGACCCGGGCGCCCCGCAGCAGTGCCGCGAAGGCCGAGCGGGCCGCGGCGGCATCCGCCGCTGCCGCCGAAGCAGCGCCCTCGCTCGATCTTGGTATCGAAGGTGCGGCCTCGACCGATGAGGAAGAGTTCCGTCCGCGCCGCCGTCGCACCACCCGCGCGCGGGTCCGCACCTCGGAAGACGAGGCGGGCTCCGAGCCGGCGATGGCCGGCGAGCCGGCCGGCGACGAATAGGTCGTCCTGCCGCAGATAGATTGAAAACGCCCGGGCCTCGCGCCCGGGCGTTTTTGTTTCCGGCCCAGGGATCCGCGCCGGCCCAAACATTGGCTTTCGGCTGGTCGTGATGCGTAGGGCAGGCTCGCTAAAATTGTGCGGCCCGCCCCTTCCTGTTGCTATAGGGCAACACTATATCCGGACTGGCGGCAGGCCGGAACTTGGCTGTCGCTGGACTGAGGTCCATATTCAGAGCGGCCCATGCGCGCCTTCGGGGCGATGGGACCGGGTCAGGAGGCGACGATGAATTTTGATAATTACTCCGAGCGCGCGCAGGGCTTTATCCAGTCAGCGCAGACGCTCGCGATGACGCGTGGCAACCAGCAGTTCACGCCCGAACATCTTCTCAAGGTTCTGCTCGATGACGAGGAAGGTTTGGCCGGTGGCCTGATCGACAGTTCCGGCGGCAATTCCCGCCAGGCGCTCGCCGCGACGGAACGCGCGCTCGAAGCCATGCCGAAGGTTTCCGGTGGCGGCGCCGGCCAGCTTTATCTGGCACCGCCGCTCGCCAAGGTCTTCCAGCAGGCATCCGACCTCGCCAAGAAGGCCGGCGATAGCTTCGTCACCGTCGAGCGGCTTCTGCTCGCTCTGGCGCTGGAAAAAGACGCGAAGACGGCCGACATCCTCAAGGATGCCGGCGTGACGCCGGTTGGCCTCAACCGCGCGATCGAAGCCCTGCGCCAGGGTCGCACGGCGGACACGGCCGGCGCCGAGGGCCAGTATGATGCGCTGAAGAAATATGCCCGCGATCTCACCCAGGTGGCGCGCGACGGCAAGCTCGACCCGGTCATCGGCCGGGACGACGAAATTCGGCGCACCATCCAGGTGCTGTCGCGCCGCACGAAGAACAATCCGGTGCTGATCGGCGAACCGGGCGTCGGCAAGACGGCGATCGCCGAAGGCTTGGCGCTGCGGATCGTCAATGGCGACGTGCCCGAAAGCCTGAAAGACAAGCGCCTGCTCGCGCTCGACATGGGCTCGCTTATCGCCGGCGCCAAATATCGCGGCGAGTTCGAGGAGCGCCTGAAGGCGGTTCTGTCGGAAGTCACGTCGGCTGCCGGCGGCATCATCCTGTTCATCGACGAGATGCACACGCTGGTCGGCGCGGGCAAGGCGGATGGCGCGATGGATGCGTCCAACCTCCTGAAGCCGGCTCTCGCTCGCGGTGAACTGCATTGCGTCGGCGCCACGACGCTCGACGAATATCGCAAGCATGTCGAGAAGGACGCGGCGCTCGCCCGCCGGTTCCAGCCGATCTTCGTCGGCGAGCCGACGGTGGAGGATACGGTTTCGATCCTGCGCGGCATCAAGGAGAAGTACGAGCTGCACCATGGCGTGCGGATCACCGACTCCGCGCTGGTCGCCGCCGCCACTTTGTCGAACCGCTACATCACGGATCGTTTCCTGCCCGACAAGGCGATCGACCTGGTCGACGAGGCGTCCGCCCGGCTGCGCATGCAGGTCGATTCCAAGCCGGAAGCGCTCGATGAACTCGATCGGCGCATCATCCAGCTCAAGATCGAGCGGGAAGCGCTGAAGAAGGAGACCGACCAGGCCTCGAAGGATCGGCTCGAGCGGCTGGAGAAGGAACTGACGGACCTCGAGGAAGAATCGGCGGCCTATACCCAGCGCTGGCAGGCGGAAAAGCAGAAGCTGAACGTCGCGCAGAAGCTGAAGGAACAGCTGGATCAGGCGCGCAGCGACCTCGACAAGGCGCAGCGTACCGGCGATCTGGCCAAGGCCGGCGAGCTTGCCTATGGCACGATCCCGACCCTGGAACGCCAGCTCGTCGAAGCCGAGAAGGCGCAGACCAGCACGATGATGGAAGAAGCGGTAACGCCCGACCACATCGCGCAGATCGTCTCGCGCTGGACCGGCATTCCGGTCGACCGCATGCTTCAGGGCGAGCGCGAGAAGCTGCTGCGCATGGAGGACGAGCTTGGCCGCCGCGTCGTCGGCCAGGGCGAAGCCGTGCATGCGGTGTCGACCGCGGTTCGCCGGGCGCGCGCCGGCTTGCAGGATCCGAACCGGCCGATCGGCTCGTTCCTCTTCCTCGGCCCGACCGGCGTCGGCAAGACGGAGCTGACGAAGGCGGTCGCCTCCTTCCTGTTCGACGACGAGACCGCGATGGTCCGCATCGACATGTCCGAGTTCATGGAGAAGCACTCCGTGGCCCGGCTGATCGGCGCCCCTCCGGGCTATGTCGGCTATGAGGAGGGCGGGGCGCTGACCGAGGCGGTTCGGCGTCGGCCTTACCAGGTCGTGCTGTTCGACGAGGTGGAGAAGGCGCATCCCGACGTCTTCAACGTGCTGCTGCAGGTTCTCGATGACGGCCGCCTGACCGATGGTCAGGGTCGCACGGTCGATTTCAAGAACACGCTGATCATCATGACCTCGAACCTCGGCTCCGACTATCTGGCGCATCTGCGCGATGACGAGGATGTCGATGGCGTGCGCGAGCAGGTCATGGCGGTGGTGCGCGGGCATTTCCGGCCCGAGTTCCTGAACCGTCTCGACGACATCATCCTGTTCCATCGCCTGAAGAAGACGGAGATGGGCCGGATCGTCGAAATCCAGCTCGGCCGCCTCGCCAAGCTGCTCGAAGAGCGCAAGGTGACGCTGGAGCTGGACGATACGGCGCGCAGCTGGCTGGCCGAGAAGGGCTACGACCCTGCCTATGGCGCGCGTCCGCTGAAGCGGGTGATCCAGCGCTATGTGCAGGATCCGCTGGCCGACAAGATCCTGGCCGGCGAGATCGCCGACGGCTCGCTGATCAAGATCACGGCCGGCACGGACAGGCTCCTGTTCCTGCCGCGCGGCGAGACGGCCTCGCAGGCCGCCTGATCCGCAACCGACGCGGATCCTGTTGCAAAGACAGGGTCCGCTTCCCCAACAAAGAGGCCGCGCCGGAGAAATCCGGCGCGGCTTTTTGCTGTCGGCAGCGGCTCAGCCGGTCTGGTCCTCCCAGTGCCTGTGAAGGGCTGCGACATCGCCCGAGCAGAGCAGGGGCATGGCGTTGCGGATCCGCTCGATCGGCCAATCCCACCAGGCCATTTCCTGCAGCAGGGCGATGGCCTCTTCGGGGAAGCGCTTGCGGATCGGGCGCGCAGGATTGCCGCCCACGATCGCATAGGGCTCGACATCCCTCGTCACCAGGGCCCGGCTGCCGATCACCGCGCCATTGCCGATGCGGATGCCCGGCATGATCATCGCCTCGGCGCCGATCCACACGTCATGGCCGATCACCGTGTCGCCGGCAGGCTGGTAGGCGCTGACCGCACCGGCGAAGGCCGGCTCTTCGGGCACGAAGAAGAACGGGAAGGTCGATACCCAGTCGTTCCGATGGCCCTGGTTGCCGGCCATCATGAAGCACGCCCCGGTGCCGATCGAGCAGAAGCTGCCGATGACGAGACGATCGACATCGGTGCGGTCGGGCATCAGATAGCGGGCGCAGTCATCGAAGGAATGGCCGTGATAATAGCCGGAATAGTAGCTGTAGCGGCCGACCTGGATATTGGGGTTGATGACCTGCTCGGTCAGCGGCTTGCCCAGAAACGGGCTCTCGAAATAGTTCATGGTTCTTGTCCATGTCGGTGCGCCTGCGAAACTCGTCGCAGCGGGCACCCCAGAAACAGAAATTCGCCTCGGGCGAGGCGGGTGACGGCACAAGCCTGACTGCCGCATCCGAGATGCGGCAGTCAGGCAAGCGCGGTCATCTGTCGCTTTCTGGTAACATCAAGCTTTCTCCGGACTAGTTCCGGCTCCGCGTTGAAGGCCCATCGCCGCGACGATGGTGCTGTCCAACGGTCTTCTGCTCTTCGCCTCGCGGCGAAACGGCGTTGGTCTGCGAGGCGCCCTAGTTGGTTGCCTCTTCCTCGGCGTTGATCGCGGCGACCTTCGAACTGGCCGGCATGCCGATCAGCGTATCGATGCGGGTCTTTTCCTGCTTGAAGGCCAGCAGCATGTCACCCTGCAGAACGCGGCCGCGCGGCAGGCGCACGCGCAACGGATCGACCGGCTTGTTGTTGATGCGGACCTCGTAATGCAGATGCGGGCCGGTCGACAGGCCGGTCGAGCCGACATAGCCGATGACCTGGCCCTGCCGCACCTTGACGCCCGGACGGATGCCCTTGGCGATCGCCGACTGGTGGCCATAGGCGGATTCATAGCCATTGGTGTGCTGGATCAGCGTGAAGTTGCCGTAGCCCGAACTCCAGCCGGCCTTCTCGACCGTGCCGTTGCCGGCGGCCAGGATCGGCGTGCCGCGCGGGGCGGCCCAGTCGACGCCCGGATGCAGGCGCGTATAGCCAAGGATCGGGTGCTTGCGGTAGCCGAAATTCGAACGCAGCACGCCGCCATTCATCGGCTTGCGGACCAGGAATTTCTTGGCGCTGCGGCCTTCCTCGTCGAAATAGTCGACCACGCCATCATCCGGCGAGCGGTAGCGGTAATAGCGCTTGGTCGCGCCGTCGAGCGTGATGGCGGCGTAGAGGATTTCCTCGTCATCCTCGGCACCGCCGGATTCCGGCAGCGAATGGAAGACTTCGAGGGAATCCCCCGGTGCGACGCGCGACTGGAAATCGACGTCATAGGAAAAGATGTGGATCAGCTCGGTGATCAGCGGCACCGGGATCTTCTGCTCCAGCGCGGTCTCATAGACCGCCTGGTAGAGGCGCGGCATCGGGCTGTTGTCGGCCGGGGCCGGCTCCGCCATCTCGAATTCGTCGGTCGAACTCTCCGGCTCGTCGGCACGTACGAAGGTGTCGTCGTCGCGGCGCGCGACGGTCGCCTGGTGCGAGCCTTCGTCATAGATCGACACGCGCATCGGCCGCGGGGTTTCGCCTTCCGCCGAGAAGAGGATGCGAACCTTCTGCCCGGCCTGCAGGTCCGACAGGTCCATGAGGTTGGACATGGCGGCAAGGATGTTCTGGGCGTCGGGCTGGGCGACGCCGCTTTCGTCGAGGATCTCGGCCAGCGTTTCCTTCTTCTCGACCACGGCGACGCGCTCGTCGGACGGGATCGCCGGGCCGGTCTTGGAAACGAAGGAGACGTTCTCCGGCACGATGCGCACGCCGAGCGCCGAGAACGGATCGGTGCCGCTTTCGTCGAAGGAGAAGCGGTCCGGGTCGACATAGGGCATCGCCGCGATCTGGACGCCGTTGGATACGGTCGTCTGGATCGAGGCGCGCGCGACCTGTTCCGCCTCGTCCGGGCTGAAGCTCGGCTCCTCCGGCTGCGGTGCCTCGCCGATCGGGAAGTCGCTGACCTTGATCGAGACCTCGCCCTCGACATTGGCGCCGTAGATCTGCTCCTGCTCGGCCCCGACCGCGACAACGCTGGTGCCGTCGCCCTTGGTGTCGTCGGCGACGCCGTCGGCATTGCCGTCGATGATCAGGCCGTCATCGCCGCCGTCCCCTGACGCGCCTTCATCATCGACGACGCCGAGCTTTTCGGCGGCGGTGGGAGCGGGCGGGCTATCGCCGCCCTTGTCGCCGCCGCGGCTGCCGGCCGCTCCGGCGACGATCTTGGCCGGGTCATAGGCCGGGACGTCGTCGCTGAGGGCGGTGATGGTTGTGGCGATCGAGGTCGCGATGCGGGCGAAGGGTTTCAGCTTGATGAGATCGCGGTCGCCCTGCTTGGTGACCGTCGAGACCTGGACGACCTGGCGATCCGAGGCCGGCTCGCGCGCGGTACGGATGCGATCGCCCTTGGAGCCGTTGGAGAGGGGGACGTCGCCGCCCGCTTCCGAGGCGCGCATGGCGCGGCCAACTTCCGGCGGGAAGGCCAATTGGTGACGCCCGTCGAGCGCCGCCATCAGGGCGCCGCCCATCAGGATGGTGGAGGTGAAGCCCGTGAGCACGGTGCCGGTCAGCCAGCGAATGCTGACGCTGCGCCGATGCGGAACACCCTCGCTCGTGTCGCCAACCGTCAAGGGCGGCTCCCGCCCGAGGTCGATGCGCGCGCCGTGCATTCCTCTTGCTGGCGCGCCGCCGCGCGTCGATGCCTTCACGGTCTCGTATTCTCCCCGTCGCCGGCAGCTTTTCTAGCGCCTGTCATCTGATCCTGGAGCCTGCCCCGCGTGACGAAGGAACTTGCCGTCCGCGGCGGCTCAAGTCAACGAAGCGGTCGCCTCTTGCGACCATCCCGCATGGCGCCTTGCCGGACGGCCATGCGCGGTAGCCGCGCGACCGACGCAGCACCGCAAAGGACAGGCTCCTGAACTCGTCCCTTTTCGTGTCATCAATATGGCTGGCGCCGGCTTTGGCGAGGGAAGAGGGAAGAGGGAAGAGGGAAGAGGGAAGAGGGAAGAGGGAAGAGGGAAGAGGGAAGAGGGAAGAGGGAAGAGGGAAGAGGGAAGAGGGAAGAGGGAAGAGGGAAGAGGGAAGAGGGAAGAGGGAAGAGGGAAGAGGGAAGAGGGAAGAGGGAAGAGGGAAGAGGGAAGAGGGAAGAGGGAAGAGGGAAGAGGGAAGAGGGAAGAGGGAAGAGGGAAGAGGGAAGAGGGAAGAGGGAAGAGGGAAGCCTCCCGGCTCCTTGGTCCTGCACGACGCCGGAACGGGCGTTGCCCGGTCCTCGGGCGGTGTCCGCCTCGCAACGAGGCAGCGGCTCGCGCGCTGCGGGGATCCGATAGGTTAACGAAAATTAAGGTATTTCAAGAACTTGCTGGTTTCGGCCCGTTCCTGCGGATTGCAGCGGCTTCGACGGCTGCTTATCCACATGGCGGAATTTCGGGCGGCCGCGGCAATCGAAATTCTTGGAAATAGGCGTTGACGGGCCGGGCGTGTCTCCCTATACCTCTCC